>CAIVGN010000097.1 GCA_903905455.1 uncultured Archangium sp. | reverse complement strand
GGACACGTGCGCGAGGGAGGGGAAACTACTGAACGCGCGCTCGTCATGCTGCCCGTCGACAACGCCGATCCTGATCTGTTCGCGGTTCGCGTCTCGGGGACCTCGATGGACGGCGGCAAGAATCCGCTTCGAGACGGCGACTGGGCAGTCATGCGTCACGCGCGAAGCGCCGCCGCCAGCGCACTCGAAAATCGGGTCGTGCTGATTCAGGTCCCTACCGCGTCGACCGACAGTCAGTACCAGATCAAGCGCCTGAAACGAGCTGACAGCCGGTGGTTACTGACCTCGGACAACCCCGCCGGACCGACCTTCGAGACCGGAGGGGAAACAGTCGCGGTCGCCCGCTTGGAACGTGCAATCCGGCCCGAGGAACTTGCGCCGGCACTCGGCACCCTCATTTCTGAGGACGCGCTTCCCACGACTTTCGGGCTCGTATCGTTGGATCCGAAGTCGGGTCGCAGTGGCGGCCATCTGTTCGTCTTCATCGACCAGAAGAAGCTGCTCGAACGACCCGACCGCGTTCGCTTCATGCCCGAGCCGCAGCGGCCGGGGGAAACAGCGTTCGTCCTCGCGCGAAAGTCGACTGGGGCATGGAAGTACCTCGGAGTCGGGCGGTGGCTCGAGGAGGAGTCCCGCTGGCAAATTCCGGAAGTCGATCTCGGGACGTGGCGAGAGTGGGGCGAAGGCCGAGAGGTTTCTCGAGAACTCCCTGAAGGTGCGCTCCAGCGCGCTCAGTTGGTGGTCGACGCCGTCATCGGCCTTGCGACCGAACAACGCTGGCTCACCCAAGACAACGGTCGGCGGGCGCGAATCCTCGGCGCGGCCGATCAGGGAGGACTGCGAATTGACGGGGGCGAAGCTGGCTTTGGGCCCCGAACCGTCTCGCTCACTGATCTCGCGTGGGTCGTCGTGGCAGACGACGCCGCTCGTCAGTCCAGGGCCGTGCTGGACGAAGCGCTCGTAAATCGCGCCAGGTACCTTGAGGGAACGCCCAGGGAGTCGACCCGGTGGATCGACACCGCGTGGGCACTCGCTGCATGGAAGCTCGGTAAGGGCCTGGTTCGGAACGGGGGCGGTGGAGCCACCCCACTCCGCAATGTCCGTGGCCTCGATGACCGGCCCCTGAATGCGTCGTTTCGAGTCGAACCGGTCGGGGAGAATCTCAGCATCGTCTTCGAATCGAGAGGCGGCACGCGAGGCACCGCGGCGGAGCGAAACACCGACTACGCCAAAGCCCTGGGCGTGATGCTCGAGCGCCTGCGTGCGAGAGGCATTGGAATCACCGACGCCTTTGTCGAGTCGAGGGGCACGACGACCGTGCCCGTCGAAGACCGGCGCCTGCAGATGGCGGACTTCCCCTACCCAATCACAATCGAGGACGCGCAGACGCTCCGACGAGCGATGAGCGCGGCTCAGGCCAGCATTGGCCGACAGCCGGGCGCAAGGGGAAGCGGCAACAGCACGAAGCGCATCCGACTCGTGCTTCAGGCTGACGGCCTCGCCCCGGACGAGATTGTCCAACTCCTCGGAGCGAACTAGCGGCCGACCTGTCAGTGCCAGTTTCTAGAATCGCACCATGACCACTTCCTCCGCCTATTCCGGCCGTCTCATCCAGTTCGAGCACAACTTCGAACGCTTCAACCTCGGTGTCGTCATCGAGTGCCGACAACTCGGGTTTGCCGGCGCGATGTTCGCCCCCCGGCTCGAGAAATTCGCGCACGTGCTCTCGCACTCCGACCGAGCTGCGTTGCGCCGCGAGCTGTTACTCGACGACCGAAGCCGACGCAGCGCCGGCCCCCTGTCGGCGAGGGTCAAGCGATTGCGGTCCTCGGTGCGGTTGGGTCCCGACTTGAGCGGTCGCACCCGGGCGCCCGACCGCCTTCTCACGACGCTCTTCAATCGATTCGTTCAGGCCCAACACAGCGACGTGACCTCAAGCCATTGAGGCGCCGCCCCGCTTCGGACCACGGGGCTTCGGCGCTACAACCCGCGCATGGCCAAGGTGACCGGCATCGGCGGCGTCTTCTTCCTCTCCAACCACGATCACAAGGCGCTGTCGGCCTGGTACCAACAGCACCTCGGCATGCAGCTCGAGGACTGGGGAGGCGCGCTGCTGAAGTGGCCCGCGGATCTCGCCGACGACAAGGGCGTCACCGTCTGGAACGTCGCGGCGAAGGACAGCACGTGGTTCAACCCGAGCACCGCGCGCTTCATGATCAACTACCGCGTCGATGACCTCACCGCGCTCCTCGCCCAGCTGAAGACCGCGGGCATCGAGATCCTCCAGGGCCCCGAGTCCCACGAGAACGGAAAGTTCGCGTGGCTCCTCGACCCCGAGGGCAACAAGATCGAGCTGTGGGAACCGAAGGCCTGACCAACCGTCCTACCGACCCTCAGGCGGAGCCAGGAACACCACCAGCCAGCACCGCAGCGGCGCCTCGACCTCCTCCACGTGGAGCTGAAACAGGAGCTCCGCTTCCGGGGTGATCTCCGCCTGGACGCGCGTCACCAGCTCGCTGAACTCCAGCAGGCTCACCGCGCGCCCACCGACCGCCACCAGCAGCGCCCCGGTGACGGGCTCCGTGGGGAGCGCCGGCACCTCGCCACCGTCCACCCACTGGAACATCCGCCCCACCCTCCGGCCGCCGCACACCGCGTCGAAGTCGGCCGGGTCGAGGCCGCAAGCCCCCGAGTACGCCAGCGGGTGACCCAACCGCACCACGTCCGCGAGCGCGTCGTCGCTCGAGTTCGACGCGATGATGATCGGCGCCTCGAGGGCCCGAGCCAACTCCCACGCCCGCGAAGGTGAGCCCCCGAAGTCGCGCACCCCCACCATCGGACGCACGTCCGGCCCCGAGACCTGGCGCAACACCGCAGCGAGCTCGGCCTCCCGCGGCTCCGCCCCGCACAGCACGAAGGTCATCGCCGCCTCGCGCGCTGGCGTCGCACACGCCGCGAACGCCCCCACCCGTTGCAACGCCGCCTGCGCGTCCCACCCCAGCGCCGCGGCCACCAGCCCCTGCCCGTCGGCCTCGTGAAAGAACGACGCGCCAGCGATGCCAGGACGAAACAGGGCGGCGCCGACGCCGGCCAGGAGGACCTCTTTGCGGCTGAGCAGGGGTTGCATGGCCCCAATCCATCGCACCGGGGTGTCAGGTGGGGACACAGCCCCCGAGGTGCGACCTGAGCGGCACCGTACCGACATGCGCCGAAAATCGAGCCCCCGTTAAGCTCATGGGGCAGGTCTCACCACCCCAGCCAGGCGCCACTCGATGACCGTGCCCCCGCACGCCCCCGACGACACCTCCGATTCTTCCGTCACCAGTCCGTTGTCGCGCGTGAAGCGCCTGACCGGCGCCCCTTCCGGCCCGATCATCGGCATCGACCTCGGCACCACGTACTCGTGCGTGGCGATCGTCAAGGACGGGAAGCCAGCCATCGTGCCCTCGCGCGAGGGGCACAACACCATGCCCTCGATCGTGGCCCTCACCACGAAGCACCGCATCGTCGTCGGTCACCCGGCGAAGGCGCAGATGCTCACCAACCCCACGCAGACCGTCTTCGCGGCCAAGCGCCTGGTCGGCCGGCCGTTCATGTCGGACACGGTGCAGCAGGTGAAGGACCAGTTCCAATACGAGATCGTCGAAGGCCCCGACGGCGAGGCCGCGGTGCGGCTGGGCGCCGACGTGTGGTCGCTGCAGCACCTCTCGGCGATGATCCTCGTCGAGGCCCGCGAGCTCGCCACCGCCGCCCTCGGGGTCGAGGTGCAGCGCGCGGTGATCACCGTGCCCGCCTACTACAACGAGCACCAGCGCATGGCCGTGCGCGCCGCGGGCAAGCTGGCCGGGCTCCACGTCGAGCGCATCATCAACGAGCCCACCGCCGCCGCCCTCGCCTTCGGCCACGCCCGCAAGCAGGCCAAGCTGGTGCTGGTCTTCGACCTCGGCGGCGGCACCTTCGACGCCTCGCTGCTCCACCTCGACGACAAGGTCTACGAGGTGCTCTCGACCGGCGGCGACACCTTCCTCGGCGGCGTCGACTTCGATCAGCGCATCGTCGAGCACCTCGTCGCCCACGCCTCCCAGAAGCTCTGCCGCACCTTCGAGCCCGACACCTCGACCCGGCAACGGCTCGTGGAGGCCGCGGAGGCCGCCAAGCGCGCCCTCTCCCAGCAGGCGGAGACCCGCATTCACGTGCCCTACCTCGTGGTCACCGAGGGGCAGCCCTTCGACCTCGACCTGGTGCTCACCCGCCCCGAGCTGGAGACGCTCTGCGCGCCCCTCATCGCGCGCACCATGGACGTGTGCCGCGAGGTGCTGGCCGCCGGGGGCAAGCAGGTCTCCGATCTCGAGGACGTGCTCCTGGTCGGCGGCATGTCGCGCATGCCCGCGGTGCACGAGGCGATCTTCGCGCTGACGGGGAAGAAGCCCACCAACGCCGTCCACCCCGACGAGGCCGTGGCCCTGGGAGCCGCGCTCTTCGCCGCGTCGCTGGGACAGGAGGAGGGCATCACCCTCATCGACGTGCTGCCGATGTCCATCGGCGTCGGGCTGCCGCGCGGGCGCTACAAGAAGATCATCGAGCGCAACACGCCCCTCCCCCACGCCAAGGCCTACGGCATCCAGACGGTGAAGGACGACCAGGCCGAGCTCGAGCTGGCGATCTACCAGGGCGAAGCCGAGGCCACCGACGAGAACGAATACCTGGGCACGCTGAAGATCGCGCCGCTCCCCCTCGGCCCCCGGGGCAGCGTCACCCTGGCCGTGGAGTTCGCGCTCTCGGCCGAGTGCCTGCTCACCGTGACCGCCCGCGAGGTCTCGAAGAACATCGAGGTCAAGGCCACCTTCTCGACCCGGGACACGCCCGAAGTGGTGAAGGCCCGGCTCGAGCGCAACAACCGCATCGCCGCCGCGGTGAAGGCCGCCCAGGTGAAGATGCACAGCAAGCCGCAGCTCGTCCCGGTCCCGAAGTCGTGGTTCGGCAGGCTCAAGGAGCGGTTGTTCGGGGCGTGAGCCTTCCGCCAACCCACTGACATCACCCTCGAAACACCGCGGACGGGCGCGCGTTGATACTGGACTGAGTCCAGACTACGAATGCGGGCTGCGGACGAATTGAGGCGCCATGAAGCTCGTGAACTGCCCGGTATGTGAGAAGCGGACGCTCGGACTGCGGGCGGGGCCAGGCCGCACCATGAAGCACCGGAACCTCGAGGTGCCGCTGCCCGACGACCTGGCGCTCCCCGAGTGCAGCTCGTGCGGTGCTCGGCCGATCGACTGGAAGACGGCGAAATCGCTCGACCCGATTCTCCAGGCGGCCTGGGAAGCGAAGCTCTCGAGCCTCGTGGCCGCCGACCTCGAGGTGCTCGCGGCGATTCGGCCCCTCTACGAGTGGGAGCGGCTGCTGAAGCTGAGCGTCGGCTACCTCTCGAAGATCCGCGGCGAGAAGACGCCCGGCGCCCAGTTGGTGGTCCTGCTCCGCCTGCTGGCCAACGATCCTGAGCGCGCCGCGGAACTCGAGTCCCTCTGGGCCGGAGCATCCAGCAGCCCCGACCCTGAGTGAGTGCGCCGAAGCGGTGTGGGCAGAGGGGGACTCGAACCCCCACTCCTTGCGGAACCAGATCCTAAGTCTGGCGCGGCTACCAGTTACGCCATCTGCCCGGACTGCGTCGGTGCGGCCGCCAAAACAAAACGGCCGGTGACCACTGGGGTCACCGGCCGTTTCGTACTGTGAAAGCGGGGGGAATCGAACCCTCAACCTATGGATTAAGAGTCCATTGCTCTACCAATTGAGCTACGCTTCCGTTCTGCTCGTGCTGCGGCGCCGCGTATAAAACTCTGCGGCCGATCCTGTCAACGACGATCTACAACGACTTCACTTCTGGTGCCTTTCGGGTCAACAGCCAGACCCCCGTCGCCGCCAGCCCGACCACGATGTACTGCGCCGGCGTCAGGCCCGCATAGCGACGGTCGACGAAGCTCAGGTCTGACGCCCGCAGGAAATCGAGGAAGAACCGGGGCACGCAGTACCCCACCGCCAGGACGCCCATGAGGCGCCCCTGGGCCGGCCTGCGCGTCTTCAGGGCGTAGAGCACCACCGAGAGCGCCCCGAGCACGAACACGTCGTAGAGCCCCAGGTCGTGCCGCGGGCCGCCGTACATCCGGACCGGGAAATCGACCGCGAGGAAGAAGTCAGTCCGCACGCCCGGGTGATCGTGCACGAAGAAGCAGCCAATGCGCGCCACCATCCACCCGGGCGCCGTCCCCAGCGCCAGCGCGTCGAGGTACGGCGAGACCGGCACCTGGATGCGCCGGAAGTAGATGAAGATGCCCACCAGCGCGCCCAGGACCCCGCCCATGGACGACAGGCCCTCCCAGAAGCGCAAGACCACCCAGGGGTCCGCCGAGGTCACCAGCTCCGGGTGGTAGGCGAAGAGGTGCATGAAGTGCCCTCCGAAGAGCCCGAAGAGCACCGCCCAGGTCACCATGTCGCGCAGCGGCGTGTCGTTGCCCGGCCAGTACCTTCGCGCTTCCCGCGAGGCCAGGTACGCCCCGGTCACCACCCCCGCGGCCGAGAGCACGCCGAAGACGTCGATGCGTTGCCCGAAGGGCAGGTTCAGCGCCGGGAGCTCGAAATAGGGAATCACCAGCGCGCCCAGAGGGATTCGAACCCCCGACCCTCGGCTTCGAAGGCCGATGCTCTATCCAGCTGAGCTATAGGCGCAAGCTACGGCGAGGGCGGCCTACCGGGATCGAACCGGTAACCTCAGGAGTCACAGTCCTGCGCTCTAACCAGTTGAGCTAAGGCCGCTTGAGACGATGCAACATGCTGCGGCGCGCGGAGTACCCAATGCATCGCACCACGTCAACCCATTGGTTCGCAGTCTCGACGCACGGGCCCCCGCCGCCCTGAACCGGAAATCGACGGAAGGCGACGATTCTGTTGCACAGCCCGGCTCCTGCGGGGTTGAGTCCGGCGTACTCACCCTCTCGAGGCCACCCCAAATGACTGGTCGCATCTCCGCCGCCCCGCTCCGCACGCCCGCCGCCGTGTCCTCGCAGCCCGCCGCCAAGGCCAAGGTCGCCCCGAAATCGACGGCCGCCGCCGGCGCCTGGGGCACGGGCACCAAGCCCGCCACCAGCCTGAAGATCTCCTCGGCGAAGCTCGACGAGGGCATCGCCACCCTGCCCAAGATCGCCGTGCCCGCCGGCTACTCGGTCGCGGTCAAGGAGCTCGCCCGCAAGGCCTCGGACACCGTCCACGGGACCAAGGTGACCCTCGAGCAGAGCGACCAGCAGGTCACCCTCACCAGCCCCAAGGGCAAGAAGATGACCATCGGCGCCGGCGGCGACATGCCCGGCACCGAGGCCGAGTGGAAGTCCGAGATCAAGAGCGCCAAGGCCGAGCCCAAGAACGAGTACATGAACCTGAGCTGGGACAGCAGCCACACCACCTCGGGCGTGGGCACCGTGGGCAAGATGTTCAGCGTGAGCGACTCCGCCTCCTCGTACACCGGCGGCGCGCACCCCAACTCGGGCACGGCCATCTCCACCTATGACGCGTCGACCGGCAAGCAGGTGAAGCTCGACTCGCTCCTCACGCAGCAGCAGATGAGCAGCCTGGTCAACGACATCGAGGCCAAGCTCGGCAAGCTCAAGGGCCCCGAGGACGTCGAGGGCAGCTCCTTCAACATGCTCGACAAGGCCGCGCTGCGCGCGACGGTCAACGAGAACTTCGCGCTGACCACCGACAAGAACGGCAAGGTGCAGATCCAGATCGCGTGGGAATCGGGCATCCACGCGCTCGGCCCGCTGTCGGCGCACTTCACGGTCGATGCCCCCACGGACCCCGCGTTCAAGGCGAAGATCGGTCTCGAGCAGACCAGCCCGCCCCCCGCGCGCTAAAAGCCGGGTTTCGAGGTTCGCCAAGGCGGCGTGCTCCCCCACGGGAGCACGCCTCTTTCGTTTCAGCGCCTCGAGCAGCGCGCCCGACCGGACTCGAACCGGTGACCCTCGGCTTAGAAGGCCGATGCTCTGTCCAGCTGAGCTACGGGCACAAAAACTACTGAAGTCGGGGCGGCCGGATTCGAACCGACGACCTTCTGCGCCCAAGGCAGACGCGCTACCAGACTGCGCTACGCCCCGCTTCGTTGCCCTGCCTTTTGAACCATGGCCTCGTGACGCGCAAGCGTTCGTCACACTGACCGGTTCCTTCAGAGATTCTCAAGCCTTTGACCCGGGGAGGGCGCTGCTGGCAGTGTGCGCGGCGTGCGGCTCCCGGCTCTGGTTCTCCTTGGTGTGGCAGCGATGTGCGGGTGCAAGCCTGGCCCCAGGCCGACCGACCCGGACCCGGTAACGCCCGACCCCGTGCCCAGCGACTGTGCGGCCGAGGTCACCATGGGCACCCCGCTGCGGCTGCTGACGCGCGCCGAGTACAACCTCACCGTGCGCGATCTCCTCGGCGCCACCGCCAAGCCCGCGAAGGACTTCCCCCGCGAGCCCCTCGCCCAGGGCCTGGACAACGACGCCACCCTCACCCAGGTCACCGGCTCGCACGTCTCGGCCTACCTCGACGCCGCCGAGTTCCTCGCCCTCGACACCCTCACCAACCGCCGCGCGAAGATCGTGCCCTGCACCACCGCCGATCTCGCCTGCGGGGACCTCTTCGTGGCCACCGCCGGCCTGCGCGCCTTCCGCCGCCCGCTCACCGCCGAAGAGCGCTCGAACCTGAACACCCTCTTCGGCGCGATCTTCGCCACCGAGGGCTTCGACGGCGCGGTGGAGGTGACCCTGCAGTCGATGCTCCAGTCGCCCCAGTTCCTCTACCGCGACGAGCAGGCCCTGGGCCCCGTGCCCCAGCCGGTGGTCACCCTGCGCGGCTTCGAGATCGCCTCGCGGCTCTCGTACTTCCTGTGGGCCACCATGCCCGACGACGCGCTCCTCGAGGCGGCGGCCAACGGCGCCCTCGACACCCCCGAGGGCCTGAGCGCGGAGGCCAAGCGCATGCTCGCCGACCCGAAGTCCATGGACGGGCTGATGCGCTTCTTCTCGCTGTGGCTGTACCTCGACGGCGTCGAGACCACGGAGAAGAACACCCAGGTCTACCCCCAGTTCTCCCCCACCCTCGCCCGCTCCTGGCGCCGCTCGCTCGAGCTCTACGTGCAAGACGTGCTCACCCACGAGGGCACGCTCGCGGCGTTGCTCACCTCGAACGTCATGTACTCGAACGACTCCATGGCGATGTACGGGCCGGTGGCCCCCAGCGCCGAGTTCGTGCGCAACGAGATGCCCGGCGACACGCGCCGCGGGCTCCTCACCCAGCCGGGCTTCCTCGCCTTCAAGTCGCTGCCTGACGGGAGCTCGCCGGTGCGCCGCGGGGTCTTCGTGCTCGACAAGCTGATGTGCGAGCCGCCGCCCCCGCCGCCGGCCGGGGCCAACATCACCCCGCCCGGCCCCTCGGTCACCAACACCACCCGCGAGCGCTTCGCTGCCCACAGCCTGAGCCCCGGGTGCAAGGCCTGCCACCAGTTCATCGACCCGGTCGGCTTCACCTTCGAGCACTACGACGGCCTCGGGCAGTGGCGGGACACCGAGAACGGGCAGGTCATCGACTCCACCGGCGGCGTGGTGGCCTCCCGGGACGCCACGGTGCTCGGCGCGGTCAACGGGGTGGGCGAGCTGAGCCAGAAGCTCGCCGCCAGCCGCAACGTGCACGACTGCGTCACCAAGGAGTTCTACCGCTTCGCCCTGGGCCGCCCCCTCACCCAGGCCGACACCTGCACCGCCACGCGGCTGGGCGATCGCTTCATGGGCTCGGGCGGCTCCTTCAAGGAGCTCATGCTCGCCATCGTCGAGGCCGACTCGTTCCGCAGCAACGCCAACCCGGAGATGACGCCATGAAGTTCTCACGACGCCAGGCACTGAGGGGCGCCGGGGGCATTCTCGTCGGGCTGCCGTTCCTCGAGGCCCTCGCCCCGAAGGTGGCCCGCGCCGATACGCTGCCGCAGAAGCGCTTCATCGGCATCTACCACCCCAACGGGGTCTTCACGCCCAACTGGTTCCCCACCGGGGACGAGGCGAACTTCACCCTGGGGCCCATTCACCAGGCGTTGGCGCCGTACAAGTCGAAGCTGCTCTTCACCAGCGGCGTCGACATGCAGGTCGCCGTCTCCGGCCCCGGTGAGCAGCACCAGCGCGGCATCGGCGCGTTCCTCACCGGCGCCAAGCTCGACATGGGCACCTTCGTGGGCAACGACGGCAGCCGCGCCGGCTACGCCCTGGGCCCTTCCATCGACCAGACCCTCGTCGACTTGATCGGCCAGGGCACCCGGATTCCGAGTCTCCAGCTCGGCGTGCACTCGCTGTTGTCCAACGTGGCCGGCGTCGTCAGCTACCGCGCCGCCAACCAGCCCCTGCTGCCCCAGAACGACCCGCGGCTCACGTTTCGGGCGCTCTTCCAGGACTCGGGCACGCCGCCCACCGAGATGGAGAAGCTCCGCGTGCGCCGCCGCTCGGTGCTCGACGCGGTGCAGGGCCAGTTGGCGTCGCTCAAGAAGGCCGTCAGCAAGTCAGACCAGGCACGGCTCGATCAGCACCTGACCCTGGTGCGCGAGCTGGAGAACCGGCTCACCGCCCTGCCCGCGGGCACCTGCCAGCAGCCCACCGACCCCGGGGTCATCGACTTCCAGCGAGAAGCGGAGATCCCCAACGTCACCCGCCTGCAGATGGACCTGCTCACGCTGGCCATCCGGTGCGATCTCACCCGCGTCGCCACCGTGATGTTCAGCGACGCGATGAACCACGTGAGCATGCCGCACCTGAACATCAACTCCGACATCCACAACCTCACCCACTACAGCGACGGCGACCCCACCCGGGCCCAGGTCGGGGTGCGCGACACGTGGCAGGCCGGAGTGCTCGCGACGCTCATGCAGGAGCTCGACTCGATCCAGGAGGCCGATGGCAGCAAGGCCCTCGATCACAGCTTGATCTTCTGGGGCTCCGACGTGTCCCGCGGGAACGTGCACGCGCATGACGACATGCCGTTCATGCTCGCCGGCGGAGGGGCGGGGTTCAGGATGGGCAGGTTCGTCAAGTGGACCCACGCGTTCCACAACGACCTGCTGGTGTCGATCGTCAACGGGTTCGGCGGGAACGTCAGCACGTACGGCGAGGCTTCGTTCTGCCGCGGGGCGCTGAGTAATTTGGTGTGAGGTTGGGATTGGGGGTGGGGCACCTTCGGCCCCTCACCCCGGCCCTCTCCCCGCTTCGCAGGGCGAGGGGGTTACGCGTCGACTTCCTGCACGTCCTTCGCGTTCTCCATGATGAACCGGAAGCGCGCGCCCACGTCCTTGCCCATCAGGTCGTTGATCGTGCGGTCCGTCTCCAGCTCGTTGTCGATGGCCACCTTGAGCACCATGCGGTTCTTGCGATCCAGCGTGGTCATCTTCAGGTCGTCGGCGGGCATCTCGCCCAGGCCCTTGAAGCGCATGATGTTCGGCTTCGAGTTCGCGCGGCCCTTCTCCTTGATGATCGCGTCGCGGTGCTCCTCGTCGAGCGCCCAGTAGGTCTCCTTGCCGATGTCCACGCGGTAGAGCGGGGGCTGCGCGATGTACACGTGGCCGCCGGTGATCAGCGGGCGCAGGTGCCGGTAGAAGAACGTCAGCAGCAGCGTCGAGATGTGCAGGCCGTCGGCGTCCGCGTCCATCAACAGGAAGATCTTCCCGTAGCGCAGCCGCGTCACGTCGAGATCCGCGCCCAGGCCACAGCCCAGCGCGCTGGCGATGTCCTGCAGCTCCTTGTTGCCCGACATCTTGTCGTTGCTGGCCTGCTCGGCGTTGAGCACCTTGCCGCGCAGCGGGAGGATCGCCTGCGTCTTGCGATCACGCCCCTGCTTCGCCGAGCCACCTGCGGAGTCGCCCTCGACGATGAACAGCTCGCTCTCCTCGGGGTCCGTCGACGAGCAGTCGGCGAGCTTGCCCGGCAGGTTCAGCTTGTGGCTGATGGCCGACTTGCGGGTGACCGCCTGGCTCGCCGCGCGTGACGCCTCGCGGGCCCGGGCGGCGAGGATGATCCGCGCCACCACCGCCTCGGCGATGGTCTTGTTGTCGTTGAGCCACTTCTCGACCGCCGGGCGGATCACGTTGTCCACCTGCCCCTGCGTCTCGGGGTTGTTGAGCCGCTCCTTGGTCTGGCCCTGGAACTGCGGCTCCACCACGTAGGCCGAGAGCACGCACACCATGCCCTCGCGGATGTCGTCGGCGGTCAGGGTCACGCCCTTGGGCGTCAGCTCGTGCGTCTCGATGTAGTTGCGCACCGCCTTGACCACGCCCGACTTGAGCCCGTTCTCGTGCGTGCCACCGTTCTTGGTGGGGATGCCGTTGACGTAGCTCTTGACCAGCTCGTCGGTGGCCTCGCTCCAGCACAGCGAGAACTCCAGCTTCACCCCGTTCTCGTGGAACTTGTAGAACGGCGTCGACCCCGCGGGCACCAGGCCCTTGTTGCGGTCGGTGATCAGCTTGTTGATGTACTCGGCGATGCCGCCGTCGTGCCGGTAGCTGGTTTCGCTCTTGGGGCTCGCGGTGTCGTCGAAGAAGACGATCTCCAGGCCCTTGTGGAGGTAGCTCTTGGACTCGAGGCGCTCCTTGATCTGCTCCACGTCGAACTTCAGCTTGTTCCCGAAGATCTCCGGGTCCGGCGTGAAGGTGATGGAGGTGCCCGTGCCGCGCGCGTTGGCCCCGGTCTTCAGCTTCGAGGTCGCCTTGCCGCGGCTGAAGGTCTGCTCGTAGTGTTTCCCGTCGCGCTTGATCTGCGCGATGAGCTCGGTCGAGAGCGCGTTGACCACCGACGAGCCGACGCCGTGCAGGCCGCCGGAGTGGGTGTAGTTCTTCTTCTCGAACTTGCCGCCCGAGTGGAGCGTGGTGAGGATCACCTCCAGCGCGCTCTTGTCGTACTTCTTCATCATGTCCACGGGGATGCCGCGGCCATCGTCATCCACGGTGATCGTGGTGCCGTTCTTGTGGAGCCGCACCTCGATGCGCGAGGCGTGACCGTTCATCACCTCGTCGACCGAGTTGTCGACGATCTCCCACAACAGGTGGTGGTACCCGTCGGCGCCGGTGCCGCCGATGTACATGCCCGGGCGCATGCGCACCGGGTCGAGCCCTTCGAGCACCTGGATGTCTGACGCGTCGTATTTCTTGGCAGCCATGTTCTCAGCTCCTCACTTCTTCTCGGGCTTGTCGGACTTCGCCGCGTCGGGCAGCAACACGAACTCCAGCGCGCGGGTGACGGTCTTGACCTCGTCCTTCTTGGACATCTCGCGACCCTTGCCGCCGCGGCCGGTGACCTCGTAGCGGCCGGGCGAGAGCTTGAGCGTCTTGCCCTTGGTGGTCTCGAGCACGATCTCCGCGTCCTTCTTCGAGGTGCACAGGAAGGCCATCACCTGGTCGTCGTCGGCGGTCTTGATCACCGTGACGCCGCGACCCGGGCCGGCCAGCTCGTTCACCTCGTTGACCTTGCACACCAGCGCGTTGGTCTTCTTGGTGACCACCGCCAGCAGGTCCTTCTCGGTGCAGGCCGAGATGCCGATGATCTCGTCGCCCGCGCCGCACTTGGCGAAGCGCCGACCCGACCGCGTCGACACCTCGGTGTGCGCCGCCATGGCGAAGCGCAGCCCGTAGCCGTCCTTCGAGACCGCCACCAGCATGCTGGGAATGGGCAGCCGGGGGTCGAGCGACACCGCGCCGATCACCCGCTCGCCGTCGTCGAACTTGAAGAGCTTCTGCACCGGGTCGCCGTAGCCGGTGGACGCCGGCACGTCGTTGAAGCGCGTGACGTAGGCCGAGCCCGCGCTGGAGAAGAACACCAGGCTCGACTTGAGCGATCCGGACACGAGCGTCATCAGCTCGTCGCCTTCGCGCATGCGCGTCGACGTGGGGTCCTTCAGCTCGCGCACCCGCTTGACCCAGCCGTCGCGCGTGACCACCACCTGGCAGTCTTCATCGGCGATGAAGGCCTCTTCGTTGTACTCGACCTCTTCGATCGGGCCCGAGACCTTGGAGCGCCGCTTGTCGCCGTAGGTCTTGCCGATGGCCTCGAGCTCGTCACGCACGATGCCCCAGCGCGACTTGAGCCCCGTCTTGTCCTCGCGCAGCAGCTCGGCCAGGGCCTTCGCCTCGGCCCGCTTCTCCTTGAGCTCCTTCTGGATGACGAGGATCTCGAGGCGCGCCAACTTGTACAGCTTCATCTCGAGGATCGCGTCGACCTGGTCTTCGGACAGCTTGAAGCGCGCGATCAACTTCTTCGCCGCGTCGTCCTTGCCGTCGGACTTGCGGATGATGCGGATCATCTCGTCGAGCGCGTCGTAGACCTTCTCGAAGCCCTCGAGGATGTTGAGCCGCGCCTTGAGCTGCTCGAGCTGGAAGCGCAGCCGCTTGGTGACGATCTCCAGGCGGAACTCGAGGAAGTGCCACAACATGTCGCGCAGGTTGAGCCGCCTGGGCGCGCCCACCTCGGGGTTGTCGGTGGGCACCAGGGCCGTGAGGTTGACGTTGAAGTTCGTCTGCAGCGGCGTGTGCTTGAAGAGGTACGACATGACGAGCTCGGGGTCGGTGTCCTTCTTGATCTCCATGACCACCCGCACCTCCTTCGTCGACTCGTCGCGCACGTCGACCAAGACCGGCAGCTTGCGCTCGGTGATGATCTCGCCAATGCGCGAGACCAGCGTCGACTTGTTCACGGCGTAGGGGATGGAGGTGACGATGATGTTCACGCCCCCGCGCGGCCGCTCTTCCAGGCGCCACTCCCCGCGCAGGCGGACCGCGCCCGAGCCGGTCTCGTAGATCTCCCGCAGCTCCTTCTTGGAGTTGAGGATCTGCCCGCCGGTGGGGAAGTCGGGGCCCTTGATCGCCTTGAGCAGGTCCCTGGTCTCGAGCTTCGGGTCCTTGATGAGCTCGAGGCAGGCCTCGATGAGCTCGCCCAGGTGGTGCGGCGGGATGTTGGTCGCCATGCCCACGGCGATGCCCGTGGTGCCGTTCATCAGCAGCTGGGGGATCTTCGCGGGCAACACCGTCGGCTCGGACTTCGTGCCGTCGTAGTTGGGGCGGAAGAGCACCGTCTGCTGCTGCAGCTCCATCAACATCTCGTCGGACAACCGGGCCAGCCGGGCCTCGGTGTAACGCATGGCCGCCGGCGGATCGCCGTCGAGCGAGCCGAAGTTGCCGTGGCCCGCGATGAGCGGGTAGCGCAGCGAGAAGTCCTGCGCGAGGCGCACCATCGCGTCGTAGATGGACTGGTCGCCGTGGGGGTGGAACTGGCCCATGACCGCGCCGACCACGTTCGCGCACTTGCGGTACTTCGCGTCGGCCGTGACGTTCTCGTTCCACATGCCGAACAGGATGCGGCGCTGCACCGGCTTCAACCCGTCGCGCACATCGGGCAAGGCGCGGGAAGTGATGACCGACAACGCGTAGTTCAGGTACCGCCGGCGGGCCTCGTCCGAGAGGTTGATCTGGCGCTCGCCGCCACCGCCGGAGCCCGATTCGCCGCCTTTGGAACGACCTTTCCCGCCTCCACCTGAGAACATGTTCATCTGTTCAGTAGTACTCACGAAATCCCTCGTTCTTTTCAGTCGTTGCGGGCCCTGATGCACCTGCTACAGGGCTGATCGCGGGCGACCTTACCAGCCCCGATCTCGCCGGCAACACAGAATCGCAAGCCAACCTCGCGGAATGGCTGCGGATCTGACTAGGCTGCCCGCCCGTGCTCCCACTTCTCCTTCTTGTGCTGGCCGCCCCCCAGGGGACCGCCGCCCCGTCGAAGCCGTCCCTTCCGTCGAAGGCCGCGGTGTTCGTCTCGTCGCCTGATGAAGCCGCCGCCACCAGGCTCGAGCTGCAGCTGGGCAAGGCCCTCGACTCCGAGTCGGTGAGCGTCGTCGAAGTGGCCGATGACTTCCCCGCGCCGCCCCGCGACGACACCGGCGACAAGCTCGCCAAGGACGCGCGCCAGGCCTACGACGACCTCGACTACGAAGGATCCGCCGCGAAGTGGACCGCCGCCCTCGAGTTCTTCGTCAAGCACCCCGAGGCGAGCGACGCCAAGAGCCTCGCCGACGCGCACTTCTTCATCGGCGCCCTCGCCATCCAGAACGGCGGCAAGAGCCAGCTGAAGAAGGGCCAGGAGGAGTTCACCCGCGCCCTGCTCCACAACGCCGAGCTGACGTGCGACCCGCAGGTCTACGGCAACGACGTGAAGAAGGCCTTCGACAAGGCCCTGGCCGAGGTCAACAACAAGCCCACCGGCAAGCTCACCGTCGACTCCACGCCCCCGGGCGCGCAGATCTCGCTGCGCGGCAAGACCCTCGGCGTCACCCCGCTGAGCGACGCGCCCGCGGTGCCCGTGGGCCGCCACCTGCTGCTGCTCTCCAAGGCCGGCTACGAGTCCACCGGCGTCTTCGCCGACGTGACGAAGGAAGGTGCCAGCGTGAAGCCCGAACTGAAGGCCGCGCCGGGCTACGCCGAGGTGCGGGACGGCGCGACGAGCGCCATCGGCAAGGGCGTGGGCGCCAAGGGCAAGCTGCCGCCCAACGCCCGGAAGCTCGGCGAGACGGTCAAGGCCCGCTTCCTGGTGATGTCCGACGGCTCGCTGGCCGAGGTGTGGGACGTGGAGACCGGCAACCGCCTCGGCGGCCTGTCGATCTCCAGCGAGGAACTGGCCGAGACGGCCAAGAAGATCAGCCGCTTCATCGCCAAGCCCGGGTCGGCCATGGTCGCCTCGCTCGACGCGCCGGTGGAGGGCGTGGAGGAACCGGCGGCCGGTGGCCCCGTGTACAAGAAGTGGTGGTTCTGGACGGCGATCGGCGTGGTGGCGGTGGGCGGCGCAACGGCGGCGGGCGTGGTGGCTGCGAACAATCCGGGCCCGCGCCCGTTCAACGTCCTGCTTGGTTCCCCCTGAGGTGCAAATGAAGTTCGCGCTACTCGGTTGTCTGGTCGCGGCGACCGCCTTCGCCGCGGCGCCCGCTGAAAAGCGCACCTCCGCGCTGATCCTCCCCATGGACAAGGGCTCCGAGGGGCTCACGCTCAAGGTCGAGGCCTTCGCCAACGAGGCGCTGCGCGAGTACGCCGGCGTGCTCGTTCGCTCCAGCGACGATCTCTTCGGCATCACCCCCGACGAAGAAGCGGTCGCCTCCCTCAAGCGCGCCGACACGGGCTTCAAGGAGAGCAAGGCCGCCTTCGACGACCGCAACTACGAAGACGCCGAGCGCAAGCTGCGCGCGACGATCAAGGAATACGGCAAGTCCGTCGGCGCGATGAAGACCTGCGGCAACCTGTGCGAGGCCGTGGCCATGTACGCCTCGGTGCTGCAGGCGCGCGGTGACGTCGAAGAGTCGAAGATCGCCATCCTCGACCTGCTCGCGCTCGCGCCCACCCTCGACCTCGACCGCAAGCGCTACCCCCAGAACTTCCTCGCGCTCAAGGCCCTGGTGGCCACCAGCCGCAACGCGCAGCTGCGCGGCAACGTCACGGTGAAGACCAAGCCGGCCGGCGCCCGGGTCTTCCTGAACGGCGATCTCCAGGGCTACTCGCCCCTCACCATGCAGACGCTGCCCATCGGCAAGCACCTCATGCGCATCGAGCGCCCCGGCTTCAAGCAACTGGGCGTGATGCTCGAGGTGACCCCCGAAGACCAGGACATCACGCAGGAGCTCACCGCCACCGCCGGATACAAGGCCTTCGACGCGCTGATGGACCGGCTCGCCGGCGAGGCGCTCAAGGACAAGGGCGGCCAGACCATGAGCAGCGTCGCCAGCTCGCTCAAGCTCGACCGCGCGGTGATCGGCGTGCTGCGCGAGGCCGAGTCGGGCGAGTCGACCGAGCTGACCATGGCCTACTTCGATCTCAAGACCGGCCGCCGCATCGCCATCAAGCGCGCCTCCTTCCAGGGCGACGAGTTCGGCCAGCTCAAGGGCGAGGTGGCCCGCATGGTCAACCACCTGCTCAACGCCGAGGGCACCGGCGAGAAGGTCAGCCGCTCGGCCGACCCGCTCGACAACAAGCACGGCATGGAAGAGTGGCAGGGCGAAGACCGCGGTGGCCGCAACATCACCCGCGAGAAGAAGAGCAAGGGCGGCGACCCGCTCGACAACCAGAACGGCACTGAAGACTGGTGAGCCGTAGTAGACGCGGCGCATGATCTTGCGCTCGTCGTTGCTGGTCGGCCTGCTCCTCGCGGGCCTCGCTTCAGCCCAGACCGCGGCCGTCGGCGGGGTCGATCTCTCGCGCGGCACCACCCAGCTCCCCGGCTCGGCGGCCTGGAGCGATGAGGCCACCTCGCTGGTCTACAACCCCGCCGGCCTCGGCCGCGTGGGGCGCCTCAACGCCTGGTACCTGCACGAGCGCAGCAACGTGCGCTCACAGGACAACGACGGCGTGTGGTTCGCGTCGAGCATCGGCGACCTCGTGGGCCTCGGCGTCGGCTTCGAGTGGCTGCGCCCGGCCGGCGCCCCGGAGCGCGCCAAGTCGGCCCTCGGCCTCTCGGTGGGCCCGCAGCAGTTCTCGGTGGGCGCCACGGTGAACTGGTTCTTCGGCGGGGACGTGCAGTCGCTGACCTCCCTCGACGTGGGCCTGCAGTCACGGCCGCTGCGCTGGCTGTCCATGGCCGCCTTCGTCCGCAACCTGAACACCCCGCACACGGCCACCACCACCCTGGGCCGCGAGTGGACGGTGGGCTTCGGCCTGCGCCCCTTCGGCGAGCGCGTCACCCTGGGCGTCGACTGGGTGTTGCCCGAGCACAAGCCCATCGCCAGCAGCCGGCTCCAGTACACGCTGCAGGCGAAGGTCGTGAAGGGGCTGCGCTTGATGGCCGGCGTGAGCCACGCCTTCGACGGCACCTCGCCGCTCTTCGTGCACGCCGCGGTGGGCGTGGACATCGACAACTTTGGCTACACGCAGGGCGTCGCGTACGGTGACGGGCAGCTCAACTGGCAGTTCGCTGCGCGCGTCTCGATCGACGCCTCCGACACCATCGTGCCGCAGCAGAAGATCGCCGTGGTCTCACTCTCGGATCTCGGCGGTTCGTCCAGCGGCACCCTGGGCTCGCTGCTGGGCATCGCGGGTGAAGATCGCTACCTGCGCTTCTTGCGCTTCCTCGAGCGCGCCGCCATGGACCCCGAACTGAAGGCCCTGGTGCTCAAGGTGGAAGGCGCCGGCATCGGGCTCTCGCGCGCCGACGAGGTGCGCACCGCGATCCTCAAGCTGCGCGCCGCGGGCAAGAAGGTCTACGCCTACGTGCTGTCGGTGGGTGACCCCGAGTACCTGATGATCTCCGCCTGCGACGGCATCTACGCCGCGCCCCAGGCGATGGTGCTCATCGACGGGCTGCGCACCAGCATCACCTTCTTCGGCGGCACCGCGAAGCGCTTCGGCATCGACGTCGACGTGGCCCGCGTCGGGGCCTACAAGAACTTCCCCGACCAGTTCACCCGCATGGACATGAGCGACGCGCAGCGCGAGACGATCAACGCGTACCTCGACACCAACGCGAAGATCATCGCCGCCCGGGTGAAGGAATCACGCGGCATCGAGCCCGCGGCCTGGCAGGCGGCCGTCGACGAGGGGCTCAAGCCTCCGAAGCGCGCGGTGGCCCTCAAGCAGATCGACGCGCTGCTCACCCCGCAGCAGTTCGACGAGTTCATCGGCGAGCAACTGCCCGGCGCGCGCGTGGCCCGCAGCTACCGCCCCTTCGACACCCGGGACGAGCGCTGGGGCACGCAGCGGTCCATCGCCATCGTGCCGGTGCTCGGCGGCATCAGCGGCGGCAAGAACGGCAGCAACCCCATCACCGGCGAGACCGCGGGGGCCGAGAGCTTCATCCAGGCGCTGTCCGCGGCGGCCGACGACAGCTCGGTGGCGGCCATCGTGGTGCGCGTCGACTCGGGCGGCGGCGACGCGCTCGCCAGCGACCTGATGTACCGCGCGGTGCTCGAGGCGAAGAAGAAGAAGCCGGTCATCGCCTCCATGGGCGACGTCGCGGCGAGCGGTGGGTACTACGTGGCCATGGGCGCCGACGAGATCATCGCCTCGCCCACCACGCTGACCGGCAGCATCGGCGTGTTCTACGTGAAGCCCTCGATCCAGAAGCTCGCCGAGGAGTTCGGCACCACCCAGGTCAGCCTCTCGCGGGGCAAGCTCGCGGGCCTCACCGACAACTTCGAGCCGTGGACGCCCGACCAGCGCGTCGCCGCCCAGAAGTGGATCGACGACTTCTACGACTCGTTCATCACCGAGGTCGCCACGAGCCGGAAGATGAAGAAGGACGACGTGGACGCCGTGGCCCGCGGGCGCGTGTGGAGCGGCGAGGACGCGAAGGCCCGGGGCCTCGTCGACCGCCTCGGGGGCCTGATGGACGCCGTCGCGCTGGCCCAGGAGAAGTCGGGCGTGACCGGGGAGCTGGCGATCACCATCGCCCAGGCGCCCGGCGGGCTGCTGCCTACGCTGCTCGGCGCCACCGCCCCCCAGTCGCTGCTGGAGACCGCCCTGCCCACCACACCGCTGCTCCCGCCCGGGCTCCAGTCGCTCGCCGAGCGCCTCGGGGCCGCCGCGTGGCTGCTCGACCGGCCCGGAGTCCAGGCCCGGCTCGAGTACTCCGTTGAAATCAGGTGAAGTTTCGCCGGTCCGCTGCTACGAAAAACGGGCCGGGTCGTTCGGGCGCCTCGTGAAGGGGGGCCCCGGTCCGGTTCAGGGCGCGCACGGTTGGTCTGCACCCCGTGGTCTGCACCCTGCCCCACAGCGAGAAGAGGACGCCGGTCGCTCCGGGCATTGGAGCGTTCAGCGGTGAAGAAGCATGAGTGAACAGGAATTGCCTGACCCGACTGACCCGACGTCTCCCACGCCGCCCGCGCCGCAGTCCGACGAGGGTGATGACGGGGACGACGAGGGTCCTGACGACGGTCCCGACGAAGGTGGCGAAGCCGGTGCCGCCGGGCAGCCCCAGGGTGGACAGCCCGGGCAGCCAGGCCAGGCCGGCCAGGGTCGCCGCAAGCGCAGGCGTCGTCGTCGCAAGGGCAACCCGGTCTTCTTCGCGGAAGACGGCCAGGCGTTCCGGAAGATCATCCAGCCCGACGGGCAGGTGGTGAACGTCTTCCTCACCGCGCAGGAACTCGACCAGTACAAGCAGCGGCTCGCGCAGGCGCAGGCCCAGACCCAGCAGCAGACCACCATGCGGCAGCAGCAGTCGCAGGGCCTGCCGGTCTCGGTGCCCGTGCAGCAGGTCGAGGGCGTGCTCGATCTCGACGTCAAGGGCCAGAACGCGGCCCTGCGCAGCATCAAGCGCAGCCTGTTGCCCGGGCCGGACGACGCGGAGATCCCCAAGAACCTGGTGCAGAAGCTCCGCCTGCGCGCCGGCCAGTACGTCGTCGCCAAGGCGCAGATGAAGGGCCTCAAGGGCACCATCATCAGCGTGGAGAGCATCGACGGCCAGCCGGTGGAGGTCGCCACGCGGCTCCCGCACTTCGCCGACCTGACCTCCGTCGACCCCATCGATCGCATCAAGCTCGAGAACGGCCACAAGGAGTTCGTGACCCGGGTGCTCGACCTGATCGCGCCGCTGGGCAAGGGTCAGCGCGCGCTGATCGTCGCCCCGCCCAAGACGGGCAAGACGATCATGCTCCAGCGCATCGCCCAGGCGATCCTCACCAACCACCCCGAGATGCACCTCATGGTGGTGTTGATCGACGAGCGTCCGGAAGAAGTGACGGACATGAAGCGCAACATCAAGGCCGAGATCCTCGCGTCGTCGAGCGATCACAAGACGGCCGATCACCTCCGCGTCGCCGAGCTCGCCATGGAGCGCGCCAAGCGCCTCGTGGAGGCCGGCAAGGACGTGGTGGTGCTGCTCGACTCGATCACCCGCCTCGCCCGCTCGTACAACAAGGAAGTCGAGTCGTCGGGACGCACCATGTCCGGCGGCGTCGACAGCCGGGCGCTCGAGAAGCCCAAGCGGCTCTTCGGCGCCGCGCGCGCCACGGAAGAGGCCGGCACGCTGACCATCATCGGCACCGCGCTCATCGACACCGGCAGCCGCATGGACGAGGTGATCTTCGAGGAGTTCAAGGGCACCGGGAACTCCGAGGTCACCCTCGATCGCCTCCTCGCCGAGAAGCGCATCTGGCCGGCGATCAACATCGCCCAGTCGGGCACGCGCAAGGAAGAGAAGCTCTTCGTCTTCAAGGAGTACGAGAAGGTGAAGAAGCTGCGCGGCATGCTCTTCAGCGTGAAGCCCGTGGAAGCGATGGAGGCCCTGCTCAAGCGCCTCGGCCGCTACACGTACAACGACGAGTTCCTCGAAGAACTCTGAGGGGTCGCGGTATAGGCTCGGCGCCCTGATGTCTCTCGGATCAGGGCGCTGCCACTACCACCCGGAACGCGCTGGCCTCGGCATCTGCGTCGAGTGCCGCAACGTCATCTGTACCGAGTGCACCACGCAGTTCGAGGGCATCAACCGCTGCGCGAAGTGCCTGGGTGAGCGCCTCGCGAAGGCGCGCACCCTCGTCGCGCGCAAGGACTGGTCGCCGGGCAACGTGGTGTTGGCGTTGGCCGCGGTGGCCCTGCTCTTCGGCGGCTTCTACGGGCTCACGTTCCTGGCCGGGCGCTGAGCGATGGCCGTCGAAGCCCTCGAGCTCCGCCCCCGCAACGCCGTCGCCCTCTTCGACGCGGCCGTGCGCCTGACCGCCACCACCACCGGGGCCTGGGCCATCACCCTGCCCACCGGCGCGCTGCTGGTGGCCGCGATGTTCTCGCTGGTCGAGGCCTCGCGGCGCCACGAAGACCTCCTCGTCCCCGTGGCACTGTGGACGCTGGCCTGGGTGCTGCGCGCGCTGACCCAGGGCGCCGCCTGTCACTACGTCGAGCAGCAGGTGCTCGGCACCGCGCCCCCCTCGGTGCGCCAGAGCCTGTGGGCCGCCGTCAAGCGCGCCCCGAGCCTCGTCATCGCCGCCGCGGTCATGGCCGGGCTCAACGCGCTGCTGTGGGGCTTCACCCTGGGCATCGGCTTCCTCTTCCTCGGGGCGCACGTGGCCGGCTACGCGGTCACCATGCGCGGCCAGGGCAGCGTGCTGGGCCTCTACGGCACCTGCGCCAAGCTCCTGGGGCCGACCCGGTTCATCGCGCCGTGGGTGCGGGCGTGCGGGCTCAGCCAGGTGCTGCTCGCGGTGAACCTGCACCTCTCCACGCAGCTGGTGCTCTCGCTGGGGCGCGACCTCTTCGGCTTCGACGTCACCTTCGCCGAGCGCTTCGTGGCCGTGGACAACACCACGTGGCTGGCGACGCTGGCGGCCGTGACCTTCGCCCTCTTCGAGCCGGTGCGCGCGGCCGCGGCGACGTTGATGCTCATCGACGGGCGGGTGCGCCAGGAGGGCCTCGATCTCATCGCCCAGGTCGAGCAACTGCCGACGCGCCGGAAGATGCGGGGCGTCACCATCGCGGCCCTCGCGGCGCTGCTGTCGGTCGCGCTGCCTGCCCGCGGCGAATCGGCCCTCGCCGAGCGCGCCGCCACCGCCTCCGACGATTGCGGCATGCACGTCGATCTCACGCCGTTGCAGGACATCTCCCCCGGGGACCAGTCGTCGCTCAGCCGGCTCCTCACCCGCGTCGAGCACCGGGTGTACGACGACGAAGACTGCGACGCCGCCGAGGCCGACCTGCGCGAGGGCTTGCGGCTCTACGCCGAGGTGCAGGCCCAGCCCGCGAGCATCGACGCCCAGGGCAAGGCGAAGCAGATCCTCGAGCGGCCCGAGTTCCAGGCCGTCGTCGAGCGCCCGGCCACCGCCGAGGGTGACCAGGCCGACGAGCAGGGCTGGTTCGCGCGGCTCCTCAAGAAGCTCTTCGAGTGGCTCGAGCAGCGCGACCGCAAGCCCCGCGAGGCGCCCGTCGAGAGCCCCACCGGCAGCTCCCCCGACATGGCCGGCGCCAACGCGGTGATGATCGGCGCGCTGGTGCTGGTGACCGCGGTGTTGCTCTTCATCCTCGTGCGCTCGATGAAGAAGAAGAAGCCCCAGCAGACGGGCCTCGACGAGTCGGGCGGCCTCTCGCAGCAGCCCCTCGAGCACGACGCCATGAGCGCCCTGTCGAAGCCACCCGAGACCTGGGCCGGCCTCGCCGACGCCCTGGCCGCGAAGGGCGAATACCGCGACGCCATCCGGCACCTCTACCTGGCGCTGCTCTCGCGCCTGCACCGCGACGGGGTCATCGACTACGACCCCACCCTGAGCAACTGGGAGTACCTCTTCGCCTTCAAGGGCGCCTCGACGCTCAAGGCCGCCTTCAAGGAGCTGACACGGCGCTTCGACTTCGCCTGGTACGGGAACCTCGGCGTCGACGCCCTGGCCTACGCGATGTTCCGGAAGGTCGCCGAGCCCCTGCTCGCCCCGAGCCCCGAGGGAGCGCCCACCCGTGCGTGATCGCTTCCCGCTCCTCGTCGTCGGCGGCCTGATGCTGCTGGGCGTGCTCGGCTGGTTCCTGTTGCAGGGCGCCCGGCGCGGCGGCTTCGCCGACCAGCTCTCGACCTTCAAGAGCGAGCCCGACGGCGCCCGCGGCCTATACCTGTTGCTCGAAGAGTCGGGGCTCCCGGTCAGCCGCAGCCAGCAGGACCTGACCGTCATCCCCCCCACCCGCAACCTCGTGCTCCTGGGCACCCGCTTCGCGTCCGAGCGCGGCTTCGATAAGCGCGCCTTCGACGGCAGCGACGCCGGCGTCGACGGTGACGACCACGAGGCCGACGACGCGGAGTTCGAGGCCCGCGGCGTCAGCGCCCTCAAGTCACCGCCCCTGAGCCACGACGAGAGCGAGAAGCTGCTCGAGCACATCCGCAACGGCGCGACCCTGGTCTACGTGCCCTCGAGCTACCGCGACCCGCAGCTGCTGGAGGATCTCGGGGTCACCCTCGAGCGCGCCGACACGACCCTCGAGGTGCGCACCCTGGTGCCGGCCCAGCCCAGCCGCTACGTGCAGGGCGTCCAGCGCGTGGTGACCAAGGTGCGCGCGTTCCTCGAGCTGCCCGCCGGCGCCGTGCCCCTGCTGGTCGACGACACCTTCGACAAGCCGGTGGCCGCCCTGCTCCCCTACGGCCAGGGCCGGGTGATCCTCATCAGCGCGCCCGAGCTGGCGATGAACCGCGCCCTCGCCGTCGCCGACAACGCGCAGTTCTGGCACTCGCTCATCGGCGCCGTCGCCGCCAGCGGGCCGGTGGCCTTCGACGAGTTCCACCATGGGTTCACTGGCGAGCGCTCCATGGGCGAGTTCGCGGCGCGCTACGGCCTGCACTACGCCGTCGCCCAGTTGTTGCTGGGCATCGCCCTGTGGGCCCTGGCGCTGCGGCGCTTCGGCAGCCCCCGGGTGCCCGAAGACGAGCTGCGCGTGGGCAGCACCGACGCGCTCTTCGCCACCAGCCGCCTGTACCGCGAGGGCAAGCACCACGCGCACGCCTCGGCCAGCATCCTGAGGCAGCTCGCGGCCGAGTTCGCCTCGCGTGCCGGGGTCAGCGGCCGCCTCGAGCCCGCGGAGATCGGCGCGGCCCTCGAGGTGCGCGGCCGCAAGGATCTCGCCCGCGCGCTGCTGGACATCGCCCAGGCCGCCGGCGCCACCACCTCCGAAGCAGACGTCGAGAAGGTCGCCTCGCTCGCGGCCACCGCCCGGAAAACCCTGAACCATCACCTGAGGAAACAACGATGACCCCCATTGGTGGACCCATTGCCCCGCCGCCGCTCGAGGGCCCCGCGCCCGTGTCGGCGGCCGTCTCGCTCGCCGCCCAGGTGCGCGAGGCCAGCCTCGCCGAGGTGCGCAAGGCCGTCGTCGGCCAGGACGAGGCGCTCGAGCTCATGCTCTGCGGCCTCATCGCCGGAGGTCACGTGCTGCTCGAAGGCGTGCCCGGCGTCGCCAAGACCCTGATGGCCAAGGCCCTGGCGCGCAGCGTGAGCGCGGAGTTCAAGCGCATCTCGTTCACCCCCGACCTGATGCCCTCCGACATCCTGGGCACGAGCATCTTCGACCTGAAGACCCAGTCCTTCGTGCTGGTGCGCGGGCCGATCTTCACCGACCTGCTGCTCACCGACGAGATCAACCGCGCCCCGGCCAAGACCCAGTCGGCGCTGCTGGAGGCCATGCAGGAGCGCGCCGTCTCGCTCGAGGGCCGGCACATCCAGCTCTCGCCGCTCTTCACGGTGTTCGCCACCCAGAACCCCGTCGAGTCCGAGGGCACCTACCCGCTGCCCGAGGCGCAGCTCGACCGTTTCCTGTTCAAGATCGACGTCGGCTACCCCAGCGACGAGGAAGAAGAGGCGATCCTCCAGTCGGTGAACAAGGGCTTCGACTCGGGCGATCTCCAGCGCGCCGGGGTGCAGCCGGCGGTGACCCAGGACCAGGTCAAGCAGGCCCGGCTGGCGATGGCCGAGGTGCGCATCGAGCCGCCGGTGCTCTCGTACCTGCGCAAGCTGGTGGCCGCGACGCGCAAGTCGCCGCGCATCCGCCTCGGCGCCGGCCCGCGCGCCGCGGTGCACCTGCTGCTCGCCTCGAAGGCGCTGGCCGCCCTGCGCGGCCGCAGCTTCGTCACCCCCGACGACGTGCGCTACCTCGCGGGCCCGGTGCTCAAGCACCGGCTGCTGCTCTCGCCCGACGCGGAGCTCGACGGCGCCACCCCGGCCGACGTGCTGCGCGAGGTCATCAACTCCATCGAGGTGCCCCGGTAGTGATCCCCTCCGGGCGACTGTGGCTCTTGCTGTGCCTGCTCGCGCTCCCCACGATCGCGGCGGGCTTCATTGCGGGCCTGGGTCCCCTCATCGCGCTGGCCGACGTGGTGCTGCTGGCGGTGGCCGGGGTCGACTTCCTCCTCGCGCGAAGGGCCCCGCTCAAGGTCTGGCGCGAGCTGCCCGCGCGCCTGCAGGTGGGCGTGGCCAACCCGGTCACCATTCACCTCGTCAACGCCAACCGCGTGGCGCTGCGCCTCGACCTGCGCGACGACTCGCCGCAGGAATTCGAGAGCACGCCCGGCCTGCTCTCGGTCACCATCGCCCCGAGTAGCCGCGCGAAGGTCCACTACACGACCACCCCGGGCAAGCGCGGCAAGTTCGAGTTCGGCGCCCTCCACCTCCGGGTGCGCGGGCCGTTGGGCTTCACCTGGCACGAGCGCGTGGTGCCGGCCTCGGTGGCGGTCAGCGTGTTCCCCGACATGCGCGGCGCGAGCCGGTTGTTGCTCTCGGACGCGGCCCTCGACTTCGTGAACCTGGGCTTGCGACAGCTGCGCCGCGACGGGCGTGGCTCGGAGTTCGCCCGCCTGCGCGACTACGCCCAGGGAGACTCGGCCCGCGACGTCGACTGGAAGGCCACCGCCCGGCGAGGCCGCCCCGTCACCCGGGTGATGGAGTCGGAGCGCAGCCAGACGGTGCTCATCGGCGTCGACGCCGGGCGCTCGATGGCCGCGCGCGTCGACGGCCTCACCAAGCTCGATCACGCGGTCAACGCGGCGCTCTTCCTGGCCTTCGTGGCGGTGCGCAACGGGGATCGCGTGGGCCTGGTGGTCTTCGCCGACGGCATCAAGACCTACCTCGCGCCCGCGGCGGGCCGCCTGCAGTACCGGAAGATCGTCGACGCGCTCTACACCGCGAAGCCGCACCTCACGTACGTCGACTACCTCGCGCTCTTCAAGGAGCTCAACACCCGGCTGCTCAAGCGCAGCCTGCTGTGCGTGTTCACCGACTTCATCGACGAAGACCAGGCACAGACCATGGTCGAGCCCATGCGCCGCCTGGCGCGCCGGCACGTGCCGCTGTGCCTCTCGGTCAAGGACGCCGCGCTGGCCGAGCTGCTCGAGACCCAGCCGCCCGACGCGGAGATCGCCTACCAGCACGCGGTGGCAAGCGAACTGCTGCTCGAGCGTGAGGCCATGAAGCGCAAGGTCGGGCGCGACGGGGTGACGGTCATCGACGTCGACGCCGATCAACTCTCGCTGGCCGCCGTGAACCAGTACCTCGAGATCAAGGCTCGGGGCACGCTGTAGAGAGGCCCACCATGAAGGCGTTTTGCCCGAACTGCGGTACCCAGAACGAGGGCATGGCCGGAGGGCGCGCCACCTGCAAGGCGTGCACGGCGAGCTTCGAGATCCCCCGGGAAGAAGGCGGCAGCGTCGCCCCGGCGAAGGTGAGCGCGCCTCCCCCGCCGGTGGTCCTGCCCCAGGCCTCGCAGTACCCCACGGGCTACGTGGGCCCACCGCCCTCGGGCTTTTCGCTGGGCAACAACAGCAGCAGCGGGCCGCTCAATACGCTGGCCGTGGTGTCCCTCGTCCTGGGGGTGCTGTGTTGCCTGCCCTTCGCCTCCATCGGGGCCATCGTCACCGGGGCCGTCGCCCAGAACCAGATCGCCGCCTCCCACGGGCTTCAGCGCGGCCGGGAGTTCGCGATCATCGGCATGGTGCTCGGGGGCTTCGGCTTGCTGGTGAGCATCGGCTCCCTCGTCATGAGCCTGCTGGGGAAGCTCTAGCGCCCAGCGCCTTTCGCACCGCGCCCGACCAGAGGTACGCGTAGACGCCGCTGCCGACGATCAGCGCGAACGACACCTTGAAGGCCACCGAGAGCCGCGGAGGGTGGATCTGCGAGATGGTGCCCTCGATGAAGCCCGCGAGCACGAAGAGCGCGAGCGTGCCGAGCAGCAACTGCAGCGCCGTCTGGCCCTCCCGCTTGAGCGCCACCCGCCGGGACAGCCCCCTGGGGGCCACCATCGCGCGGGCCAACACGAAGCCCGCGGCCCCGGCGATGACGATGGCGGAGATCTCGGGGATGCCGTGCGGGAGGATCCACGCCCAGAACCAGCCCGCCATGCCCTTCGAGGTGTAGACCCACGCCAGCGAGCCGAGCATCACCCCGTTCAAGAACATGAGGATCGCCGTGCCCAGGCCCGCGGTGAGGCCCAGGGCGAAGCACAGGAACGCGACCTGGATGTTGTGGGTGAAGAGGAAGCTGGTGAACATCGCCTGCTCGCCCGCCCCCGCGCCCTGGTTCTTCGCTTCGTCTTCCTTGCGCTTCTCGGGGTCGAGTTGCTGGTGCTGCCCGGGCACGAGGTACGGCGCCGCGTCGGGGTCGAACATCATGCCGATCCACCCGAAGCCGGCGCCCGCCCAGAACAAGAGGAACGAGGCGACGAACATGCGCCACTCGCGGGCCATCACGTCGGGGAAGCCCATGGTCAGGAACCGGCCGATCTCCGAGAGCCGCACCTTCCGCCCCGGGTAGGTCAAGGCGTAGGCGCGGCCCACGAGATCGTTCAGGTACCCGCTGACGTCGGCGGCCCCGGCGCGCGCCCGCACCCACAGCAGGTCGGACGAGGTCGAGCGGTAGAGCCGCGAGAGCGACCGCGCCTCGTCGAGGGTCAGCTTCGAGAGGCCCTCGCGCTCGGCCGAGTCCAACAAGCGCTCGAGCGAGCTCCACTTCGGCCGGCGCTGCTCGACGAACTCCGCGAGTTCCATGGCGCCGCAGTCTAGACTGATCGCGCGATGGCGCTCGCGGTCGATGCACCCACCCGGCTGGACGGCACCCACACGGTGCTGACGCCGGAGTACGTCGAGTTCAACTTCGTGCTCGCCGGCCTCATGAGCCGCTTCCTCGCGCTGCTCATCGACACCGTGCTCAGCGTGGTGATCACCGCCATCCTCTTCACGGTGGTGTTCCTCTTCTCGCTGCTGCTCTCGGCGGGCGGCACGGCCCTGGGCGGCGCGAAGGCAGGCCAGCAGTTGATGGGCGTGGGCGTGGCGGCCGAGTTCGTCGTCTGGTTCCTCGTGGACTGGGGCTACATGGTCCTGCTCGAGACCGCGTGGAGCGGCCAGACCGTGGGCAAGCGCGTGATGGGCCTGCGCGTCATCCAGGACACGGGGGTGCGCGTCGGCGTCTACCAGTCGCTATTGCGCAACCTGGTGCGGCCCGTGGACAAGATGCCGCTCTTCTACCTCGTGGGCGGCGTGGCGGCCCTGTTCTCGGGCTCGCAGCAGCGACTGGGCGATCTTCTCGCCGGAACCATCGTGGTGCGCGAGCGGCGCCTGAAGATCCCCGCGGCGCTCGAACGGCCCGACGGCGACACCTCGCTGCTGGCAGATCTCGACTTCCGCGCCCGCGTGGCCAAGCTCAGCGCCGAAGAAGAGACGGTGTTGTTCTCGGCGGCGCTGCGGCGCGAAGAGCTGGGCATGGAGGCGCGCCTCAACCTCTTCGCCACCCTCGCCCGCCGGCTGGAGGGCGAGCTGGGCTTCACCAAGCCCGCGCACCTCTCCGACGAGAAGCTGGTGCTGCTGGTCACCGCGGCGCTGGCCGCGAAGAACGCGCAGAAGCGGCAAGCCGCCCCCGCGCGCCGGTTCCTGCAGCGCTGATCAGAAGTAGGTGGTCACGTTGATGCCGCCGCCCACGTCGAAGCTCCACGGGAAGTTGAGCACCACGTAGGCGTCGAAGTAGCCGCGGGCGCCCAGCGAGATGCTGTCGGCCACGAAGAAGTCGATGCCCGCCTGGATGCCCGCGCCGGGGTACACGTCGACGGTCGGCTGCCGCGCCAGGGCGATCACCGCAATCTGGATGCCCACGTAGGGGCGAATGGACTCCTCGAGGAAGAGGTAGCGCACGCCCGCGTGCCCGCCGCCGCCGAGAATGGTGCCCGCGCCGCTGGCCGTGTTGGCCCCGATGGTCGTGTTGACGATGAAGAACTGGGGTCGCAGGAAGATCTCGAAGCCTTCCCCCACGTACAGCCCACCCTCCAGCGCGATGGGCACCGCCCAGTCGATGTGGATGGAGTCCCCCAGCAGCTTCATCGCCGAGACCCCCAGGCCCAGGCTGCGGTTGGCGAAGCTGGCCGAGGCCATCGCGTTCGTCGCACCGAGCAGACTCATCACCAGCACCCACATCGAGAGCGTCTTGCGCATGAAACGGCATCGTACCCCGCAACATCGGGAAATCGCCCGCGTTTCGATGTTCGGCGCGATTGCGACCACGAGGCCCGTTCTCTACACTCGCAACGTGATGAATCGACTGAGTCTCGCGCTCTCGCTGATCGTGTTGGCGGCGGGTTGTGCGTCGAATCCAGCGCCGCACCCCCGCGCGCTCGAGTGCAACGAGCTCTGCGCCCAGTACATCTCGCTCAACAACCTCCAGGCCGCCGAAGACCAGTGCGACCTCGGCATCCAGTTCTCGCCCCAGTACGCCGACCTCTGGGTCAACAAGGGCGTCATCGCCTTCAACCGCGGGCAGGATGACAAGGCCAAGGAGTACCTGATCAAGGCGCTGCGCCTGAACCAGGAGCAAGCGCAGGCCTACAACAACCTGGGGATGCTGTACTTGAAGGAGCAGGGCTACGGGAAAGCCCACGACAACTTCCAGCGCGCGCTCCGCGTGAACCCCGACTACCTCGAGGCCCGCTACAACCTCGCCCTCGCCTTCAAGGCCCTCAACCAGCCCGAGAAGGCGAAGAAGGAGCTGCGGACCCTGCTCCATGTGAAGCCCGACCTCGCGGATGCCTGGGCCCAGCTGGGGCAGCTCGCCCTGGATGACGGCGAGACCGAGTCGGCCGTCGAGTCGCTCACCAAGGCCACCCAGTTGGACCCCAAGTTCACCGCCGCCTGGCTCATCCTGGGCAACGCCTTCATGGAGTCGGGCAAGCCCTGCGAGGCCAAGGACACCTTCTCGAGCTGCATCGAGGCCGACGAGAACTTTCCGCAGTGCCGCAACAACATCATCGTGGCCGAGAAGAAGTGCAAGCTGCAGGACAAGGCGCTCGACGACGTGAAGGCCCGCGCCGCCGGCACCAAGACGCCCGACGGTGAATACTCGGTGGCCCTGCAGGCCCGCGAGAAGGGCCTCGTGAACGACGAGGAGCGCGCCTACGCCCGCTGCCTCAAGTACGACCCCAAGTACGCCCTGTGCCACTACGGGCTCTTCGAGATCTTCAAGAACCGCAGCGACGAGAAGAAGGCCTCGATCGCCTGCAAGAACTTCCTCAAGTTCGCCAGCGAGACCGAGTTCTCGACCCAGGTGGCGACCTGCAAGCAGTACGTCAGCGACTGATGGCAGTCCGACTCACAGTCAAGATGAAGAGCGGCAGTGGCGCCGAGCAGACCAGGACGGTCCTGCTCGACGACGAGGTCATCACTTTCGGCCGCGAGCAGACGTGCCAGGTGGTGCTCGCCCAGCAGGCCGTCTCGCGCGCGCACGCCCGCATCTCCCGCGACGGCACCCTCTTCTTCCTCGAAGATCTCGGCTCGAGCTACGGCACGCAGGTCAACGGCCAGAAGCTGCCCAAGGGCGAGAAGCGCCTGCTGCGCAACGGCGACACCATCGCCATTGCCCAGTTCGACGTGACCTTCGACCGCGTGGCCGACGTCAGCAGCGACGACGCCTCGGGCAAGACCAGCTTCCTCTCGCGCAAGGTCGTCAAGGACGTGATGAAGGGCCTCGCCGCCGGCGGCGAGAACGCCTACTTCCGCGTGATGAACGGCCCCACCGAGGGCCAGCGCATCGAGATCGCCGACGCCCAGGAGTACATCTTCGGCCGCGACGAGGCCGACGCCGACGTGGTGCTCAACGACGACCTGGTCTCGCGCAAGCACGTCAAGGTGCGCCGGGACTGGTCGGGCACCCACGTCGAAGACCTCGGCAGCCGCAACGGCATCAAGCTGAACAAGAAGCGCACCCGCAAGGCCACCATCAAGGACCGCGACGAGCTGGAGATCGGCGGCGTGCGGCTGCTCTTCATCGACCCCAGCGAGGTGCGCGAAGAGGCCCTCGTGCTCCCCGCGAGCACGGGCGACGACCCCGAAGAAGGCACCCTGGCCGAGAAGCCCGAAGACGCGCCCGAGCCGCCCTCCGTCGAGGTGCAGCAGGAAGAGGCGCCGCCCGAGGAGCCCGAGCCGCAGTCCGAAGCGCCCGCCGGCGGTGACGAGGCCCAGCGCACCGAAGACGACCCGCCCCAGGGCGGCGAAGAGGACGCGCCCGCGCCCCCCGAGGACTACGGCTCACGGCAGGACGAGGAAGACGAGGGGCCGCGCAAGCTCATCGACTTCAGCAACAAGCAGCACCTCGTCGCCCTGGGCATCGGCGGCGCGATGGTCATCGTCGGCGTGGTGTTGATCATCATGCTCGTCGCCGGCGCCTGAGCCAAAGGCGGCGAGGCCGCGGTTCACCGGGTGCTGATGCGCGCCACGGGCTGGATGTTGAGCTCCGGCGACAGCTCCTGGTAGCTCACCACCGAGAACGGCGGGTTGAACTCGTACTCGAGCAGCTTGCGCACGTAGCGGCGGATGTCCATCGAGGTGAGGATCACCGGGCGCTGCGCGGTGGGCGGCAGGTGGCCGCACTCGTTCTTCACCGCCTGGACGATCTCCTGCGCGATGTCGGGCTCGAGGGCGAGGTGGGTGCCCGCCGAGGTGCGCTTGATGGAGCTGCGGATCGCGTCTTCGATCTGCGGGTCGAGCAGGTAGACCACCAGGGTGTTCGTCCCGCGCGCGTACTTGTGCGACACGTAGCGCTTGAGCGAGCTGCGCACGTGCTCGGTGAGCATCACGCTGTCGGCCTCCAGCTGCCCCTGCTCGGCCAGCGCCTGCAGGATGCCGCGCAGGTCGCGGATGGAGATCTCCTCCTCCACCAGGCGCCCGAGGATGTCGGTCAGCTTGAGCACCGTGACCACCTTGGGCACGACCTCCTTGACGATCGCCGGGAAGGCCTTCTCGAGCTGGTCGAGCATGGTCTGCACTTCCTGCACGCCGACGAACTCGCGGGCGTGCCGGCGGAGCACCGAGGCCAGGTGGAGGATCATGTAGCCGGGCACGTCCCAGGTGGTGAGGCCGGCGGCCTCGAGCATGTCCTTGTTCTGCTCGGGCACCCAGGCGGCGGGCTGCCGGGTCGCGGGGTTCACCGCGTCGAAGCCCTCGACGTTCATCAAGCGCAGGCGGTCGACGGTGTCGTTGACCAGGATGTGGCCCAGGGTCGCCTGGCCGGTGACTACCGGCACCTCGTTGATCTGGATCTGGTACGCGCCGGGGGGCAGGCCGGGGTTGCCGCGGGCCCGCACGCCGGGGAAGCGCACCCCGAGTTCCACGAAGAGCCCGTCACGCATGAAGGGCACCAGCTCGAAGAGGAACTTGCCGCCGTCCTGCCGCGAGTCGACGTAGGGCACCACCGCGTCGGACACCTCGAGCACGATCGGGGTGACCACGGGGATGAAGAGCTCGGAGTCGGGGTTGATCTGCTCCTTGGGCTGCGGCTCGATGGCCTGGCCGTCCTTGTCCGCGCCCTCTTCGATGGCCTCGCCGTCTTCGCCCACCTCGCCGGAGTCGATCTTCTTCTGGCGCTTCAACATCAGGTAGGCGCCGGCCGAGGCCGCGCTGCCCAGGAGGAGGAAGGGGATCTTCGGGAGCCCGGGCACCAGGCCGAGCACGATCAGCATGCCGCCGGCGATGGCGATCGCGCGGGGGTAGGCGATGAGCTGGGTGCTGATGTCCTTGCCGAGGTGGGCGCCCTCTTCTTCGCCACCGACGCGCGTCACGATGATGCCGGCGGCCGTGGAGATGAGGATGGCGGGGATCATGCCCACCAGGCCGTCACCGATGGTGAGCAGCGCGTACTTCTTGGCCGCCTCGCCCGCGGTCATGCCCTTCTGCAGCACGCCGATCGACAGGCCGCCGACGATGTTCACCACGGTGATGATGATGCCGGCGATGGCGTCGCCCTTGACGAACTTCATGGCGCCGTCCATCGCGCCGAACAACTGGCTCTCGCGCTCGAGGTCGCGGCGCTTCTTCTTGCCGACGTCCATGTCGATGGACCCGGCGCGCAGGTCGGCGTCGATGGACATCTGCTTGCCGGGCATGGCGTCGAGGGTGAAGCGGGCGGCCACTTCGGCGACGCGCTCCGAGCCCTTGGCGATGACGATGAAGTTCACGATCACGAGGATCACGAAGACGATGCCACCGACCACGAAGTTGCCGCGGGCGACGAAGTTACCGAACGCGTAGACCACCTCGCCGGCGTCACCGACCGAGAGGATCAGTCGGGTCGTCGAGACCGTCAGCGCCAACCGGTACATCGTGGTGATCAGCAGCAGCGTGGGGAACACGCTGATCTGCAGCGCGCCCGGAATGTAGAGCGAGATCAACAAGATGATGACCGACAGGCTGATGTTCAGCGTCAGCAGGATGTCGAGCAGGAACGTCGGCAGCGGGACGATCAACATCCCGATGATCGCCATGACCACCAGGGCCAGGACGATGTCCGAATACTTGTTGATGAAATTCTTACCGACGGAGGAAGCCATCGGCGGCGGACGTTAATCGAAACGACTCACGCCGTGCGATTTGCGCGCGCCAGCGTCAGCAGTTTCTTCGCCCGGGCCACGAAGGGATCACCCGGTGGCCCCAGCTTCACCGCGCGGCCGAGATCTTCCTCGGCCCGGGCGACCTTGCGCCTCGAGAGCCGGATCTCCCCGCGGTAGACCAGCGCCGCGAGATCCTCGGGGTCGATCGACAGCGCGGTCTCGAACTGATCGAGCGCCGCGTCGAGCTCCTGGGCGCCCAGCAGGATGGTGCCCAGCATGGTGTGGGCGAAGGCGTCGTGGCGCCCGAGGGCCACCAGCGACTCGAAGATGACCTTCGCCTCCCCGGCCCGGCCCGCCTGGAAGGCCTCGTGGCCCAGGCGCGCCAGGTCGGCGAAGGCCTGCTCACCGGGGTCGATCGTCTCGTCGGTCAACGTGCGGCGTCCCTTGCGAGAGGGGCGCGGCTCTTCGGCGATCTCCGTCACGACCGTCTCCACCGTCTGCAGGCGCCGGGGCACAGGCCCCCGCGCCTTCTTCGGGTAGTAGACGATCTCCACTGGCTTCGACGGAGCGCGAGCCATCGACGACTACTTCTTGGGAGCCGCCTTGGGGGCGTCCTTCTTGTTGTCCTTCTCCACGCTCTCCAGCATCTCGAGGGCCGCCGCGGCGAGCACGCGCGCACGCTGCGTGAGCGGGTCTTCGAACTTGGGGTCGAGCTGCACGGCCTTGGCGAAGTCTTCGGCCGCCTCGAGAATCTTGCCCTCGCGGAGGTTCACTTCGCCGCGGTTCACCAGCGGGGCGATCTCCTTGGGGTTGAGGCCGATGGCGATGTCGAAGTAGGCGCGCGCCATCTCGAGCTCTTCTTCGGCCAGGTACACCGCCCCGAGCGCCGTGCAGTAGTACGACTCGGTCGGGTCGAGCTGGATGAGCCCGGAGAAGATGGTCCGCGCCTCCGAGTACTTGCCCTGCTCGTACATGCGGAAGCCGATGAGGGCCATCTGCAGCATCTCGGGGCCGCTGATCGCGTGGAAGTCACGCAGCGTCATCTTGCCGGCGAGCACCTGCGCCTTGCGATCCTCGGTGTAGAGGAGCTTCTCCCAGTTCGGAGTCACCGCACCGACGACCTCGGTGCCGTTTGCACGATTCTCAGTGGCCTTGCCCGCTTCATTCTTCGTCGCTGCCATGTTGATTGCCCCTCCCGTGGGCGCAGAAGTGAAACACAGGGGTACTTCTTCACAAAGCAAAAAGCCGGGGCCACTGGGCCCCGGCTCGAGCTGAAACTTTTTGTCGCGACTTCGAGATTAGCGGAGGTTGCCGATGACGCTCTTCATCGCGTCGCCCTGCGACTTGATGATGCTCGACATCATCTGGAAGTAGTTCTGCATCTGCTGCATGCCCTGCTGGTAGCTCTGCATCTGGGCCTGGAACTTCGCGACTTCCGCCTGGTTGGTCCAGTCGGTGGGCATCTTCGGGGGGAGGTTCGTGCCGCCGAACGAGCCCGTGCCGCCGAGGTCCGCCGCGCCGGTGGCCGCAGCCGAGGAGGAGGCCGCCGCAGGAGCCGCCGTGGCCGCCGCCGACGACGAGGACGCCGCGGGGGTGTTGGCGACGATGCTGTCAGCGCGATCCGGCAGCGCGGGGGTCGCGATGTTGCCGACGCCGGGAGCGAAGCGCTCCGTCAGCTTGCTGGCGAGCGACGAGATCAGCTTCTCGATGCCGCCCTGCGCCATGTCCTGGAGCTTGGGGAGCGCAGAGCCGAGGAGCTTCTGAGCCAGACCGGCAAAGGGGCCCGGGAGGTTGCCAGCGAGCTTGCTGAGCATCGAGCCGCCAGCCTGGAAGGCGTCACCGACGATGCCGGAGAGGATGTTCTTCGCCGCGGGAGCAACCGCAGAGATGATGGCCGGGGCGATGGTCTTGATGGCGCTGGTGACCGACTTCGCGATGCTGCTGAGGAAACCCATGGTGAGCCTCTTTTGGTTGGTTCTTCCGAGGAAGGATTTCCCCGGCGCTGCTGAAAAGGTTATCGAAACTCGTCACCGGCAGTTTCGTGGATCATTCTCATTTTCTGGCAAGGGCCTGCAACATCGCAGAAACCTTGAGACTTTCCGCAGACTGCGGCGGCGAATACTGCTGGGCGCGGCGTAAATCCTCCAGCGCCTGCACCTTTTGCCCCTGGAGCAGCTTCACCTCGGCGCGGCCCAGGTAGGCGGTGGCGTCCTGGGGGGCGAGCTTGAGCGCCACGTCGTAGGCGGCCACGGCGCCGGCCGGGTTGCCCGCGGCCATCTCCACCACGCCCAGGGCCTTGGCGAAGTACGGATCCATCGGGTTGATGGCGTAGAGGCCCTGGAACACGGTGCGCGCCTCGTTCACCTTGCCCTGGTAGTAGAAGTAGTAGCCGGTGCGGGCGATTGAGTAGAGTTCCTCATCGCTGTAGCCGCGCACCTCCTTCAAGGTCGCCTTGCCGTCTGCCCACTTCTGGAGCCGTGCTGCGAGGGCCGCGTCGTCCGACATCAGTAACCCTCGGTCGAGGTCTCTTCGCGTCGGCGACGCTCGATCTCGGCCATGTCGTTGCTCACGCCGCCGACCAGCTCGAGCATCGACGACTCGCGGGCCAGCAGTGACTTGAGGCGCTCGACGCGGTCAGGCGCGGCGCGAAGGGTGCCCAGGCCCCGCTGCAGGGCGTCCTGGTGGGCGTCGGCGAGCCGCTCGGCGACGGTGCTCAGGGCGCCGCGATCGAGGTAGCCCTCGACGTCGGCGTCGTGGCCGGCCGGGCCCGGGGGCAGCGGCAGGCGGAGCTCTTCGGCCGAGTGGGCCGGGCCGATGGAGTCGAGCAGCGCGGCGGAGGCCAGCGCGGGGTTCTTGGGGTCGCCCTTCTTGCGGACGTTCTTGCGCTCGAGCTGCGCGCGATCGACGAGCTTGCCGCGGACTTCGCGGGGCCCCCCCCAGGGCCAGGCCGGGGCGCGGGGCTGTTGTCCACCGATCTTCGACATGCGTCACTCCTTACTTCTTGTTGGCGGCCTGCTGCTGCAGCGCAGAGACGAAGTTCAGGACCTCGGCCACCGCGTCGTACAGCTCCTCGGGCACTTCCTGGCCCACGTCGACCCGGTACAGCGCGCCGGCGAGGGTCGTGTTCTTCATGAAGGGGATGCCGTACTCCCTGGCGATCTCGCGGATCTTCTCGGCCTTCAGCCGCATGCCCTTGGCGATGACCCGCGGCGCGTTGTCCTTCTCGCGGTCGTACTTGAGGGCGATGGCCATGTCGGGATCTTCGGGCATGCCCGGCGAACCCTAGCATGCAGCCCACTGGGGCCCGTCAAGCGGCCGGCTGCTCCGAGGCCTGCTTGAGCTGGTAGACGAAGTTCAAGACCTCGGCGACCGCGTCGTAGAGCTCCTCCGGCACCTCCTGGTTGACGTCGAAGCGCAGCAGCGCGTGCGCCAGGGGGATGTTGCGCAGCATCGGCACGTCGTACTGCTTGGCCAGCTCGCGAATGCTCGCGGCCTTCAGCTCGATGCCCTTGGCGATGATGCGCGGCGCGCCGTCGTGCACCTTGTCGTACTTGAGCGCGATGGCCACGTGCTCGGGGTTGGTGACGATCACGTCCGCGCCCTTGACCGCCTCCATCTGCGCGCCCTCGAGCAGCTCGTGGGCCAGCTCCTTGCGCTTGGCCTTGTGGTGCGGGTCGCCTTCCGACTCCTTGTATTCCTTCTTGACGTCGTCCTTCGACATCATCTGGTCCTTCATGTAGCTCTTGTGCTGCCACCAGACGTCGAAGATCGAGAAGGCCACGAGCAGCAACACCACCTTGTTGCACACGCGGTACACCAGCTCGCCCATCACCATCATGGTCAGCGCGGCGTCGCCGTTGATGGTGGCCACCACGATGTTCATCGAGTCGCGCACCACGCCGAAGACCACGTAGCCGGTGATGCCCAGCTTGAGCATCGACTTGATCAGCTCGACGAGCTGCTTCTTGCCGACCATGTTCTTGAGGCCGGAGATGGGGTTCAGCTTGTCGAACTTCGGCATCACCGCTTCGAGGGCCAGCAGCGCGCCGACCTGGAGGAACTCCATCAGCCCGCCGGCGATGGCCGCGGAGAAGGCGATGGGCACGCACAGCAGCAGCAGCGCCTGCAGCGCGAGCATCATCAACTGCGAGGTGGCGAGGCCGAGGTTCTCGGGGTGCGCGATGTGGTCGATCGCGAAGTAGAAGAGTTCCTTGATGCGCGTCTCGAAGCTGCCCCAGGTGGCCTTGACCACGCTCATGGCCACGGCGAAGGCCACCACGCCCGAGAGGTCCTTGCTCTTCCACACGTTGCCCTGCTTGCGGGCATCGTCGATCTTCTTTTGCGACGGCTCTTCCGTCTTGTCGCCACCCTCGGACATGGTCGCCTCTCAGGACAGCAGGTAGAGGGCCTGCCGGAGCCAGCGCAGCATCACCCCGTACTCGCCGACCAACCGGTCGAGGATGAGGTGAATCGAGGTGACCATGATCAGCACCGTCACCGCGGGCTTGATCTGCATCGAGATGAAGAACACCTGCACCTGCGGAGCGACGCGGTTGATCATGCCCAGCGCGAGGTCCACGAGGAAGGTGGCCAGCAGCACCGGCGACGCGAGGGCCAGGGCGATGCGGACCAGGTCGCCGAAGACGCGCAGCACCGTCTCGAAGAACGCCCAGGTGCCGTGGCTGAACTTCGGGTACTGCCCCAGGGGGATGAGCGCCAGGCTGTCCCCGAGCGTCTGGATGACGATGTGGTGCCCGCCCAGCGAGAGGAAGATCACCACCGTCATCTGCAGCTGGAGGTTCGAGAACAGCGACGCGTTCTGGCCCATCTGCGGGACCATGAGCTGGGCCTGGTTGGTGCCCGACATGGTGTCGACCAGCGTGCCCGCGGAGTTCGCGGCGTCGAAGACCAGGCCCACGATGAAGGACACGGTCAGGCCTATGAACAGCTCCTTCAACATCAGGGCGACGAACAAGATCGCCGACACGGGTATCTCGCGCACCTGGGCGATGATCACCGGGTAGAGCACCATGCCCAGCATCACGCCCAGGCCCAGCTTGACCTCCTGGGGCACCGTCTCGCCGCCCAGAAACGGGGTCAAGATGATCACCGGGAGCACGCGCGCCATGAGCAACGCGAAGGCCAGCAGCAGCTGGGTGAAGTCGGTCTGAATGCCCAGCTCGTGGCGGAGCGCGGCGACCAGTTCCTGTGCCTCGGCAGCGCCCATGGACTCAGTGGCCGATCAACGCCGGGAAGCGATCGTAGATGTTGAAGGTGAAGCGCAGCAGGTTGGAGCCCATCCACGGGCCCGCCAGGCCGAGCACGCCGAAGATGATCACCAGCTTGGGCGCGAACGAGAGCGTCTGCTCCTGGATCTGCGTCGCCGCCTGGAACACGGAGATCACGAAGCCGATGATCAGCGCGAGAATGATCGGCGGACCCGACACCACGAGCACGAGGATGAGGGCCTGCTGGATGACATAGGTCATGTGGTGCATGGGTGCCTTTAGAGGTAGCCGACGACCAGGCCCTTCGCGATCAGGTACCAACCGTCGACGAGCACGAAGAGCAAGAGTTTGAAGGGCATCGAGATGGTGGTGGGCGAGAGCATCTGCATGCCCAGGGCGAGCAGGATGTTGGCGACCACCATGTCGATCACCAGGAAGGGCACGAAGAGCAGGAAGCCGATCTGGAAGGCCTCCTTGAGCTCCGAGACCACGAACGAGGGCACCAGCACCAGGAAGTCCTTTTCCTCGATGCCCACGCGGTCCTCGGGCTTTCGCAGCTTGAGGGCCAGCGAATAGAAGAGCGTGCGGTCCTTGAGGGTGACCTTCTTGAGCAGGAAGTCCCGCAAGGGTTCCCGGGCCTTGAGGGCCGCCTTGATCACCACGTCCACCGACTTGGCGTCGAGCAGGCTGCCGTTCTGGGTCACGTCACCCGCGTCCGCCGCCCGGAACATCGCCTGGCCCACCGGGGCCATGATGTAGACCGTGAGGATGATCGCCAGCCCGGTGATCACCTGCGTGGGCGGGATCTGCTGGGTGCCGAGCGCCGAGCGGACGATGGACAGCACCACCGAGATCTTCACGAAGCTGGTCACCATCAACAGCACGAACGGCGCCAGGCCGAGCGCGGTCAAGGCCACCATCAGCACCAGCGGCCGGTTGGCGAACGAGTCGCTGCCGTCGAGCGGGCCACCACCCGTCACGGCGTCGGCGACGCCCCCTCCCCCACCCTTGCCCTTGCGACCCTGGGCGAAGGCGATGGCGGGCTGGAGCATCAGCGCAAGCGAGAACAACCACACGCGCGCGCGCATGACGGTCGAGAGGCGTTCGGTCACTGGGGAATTCCTCATGAGGCAGGGGGCGGAGGCACGTCTTTGCGCCCGAGCAGTTTCTTCAGGAAGGGGCTCAACTGCACCGGCTTGCCGCTGGCCGACTCGGCGCGCAGCCGATCGACCTCCGCGCGGTCGAGCTTGGCGATGAGCGAGAGCGCGCCGTCACCACCGCCCACCAGCAGCACCTCGCCGGCCGCCTCGACGACGAAGAGCGAGCGCTTCTGATCGAGCATCACCCGCTCGAGCACCGTCACCATCGAGGTGCCCACCGTGGGGCGAATGCCCAGCAGGCGGCGCAGGCCCACGTTGAGCGTCAGCCAGGCCAGGCCGATGACCATCGCCAGCACCAGCATGGTGCGCGCCAGCGTCCACCCCAGGTTGAGCTCGTCGGCGGCCAGCTCCGGGGGCTCGGAGATGGGGATCTGGGGCTCGGCGAGGCGCCGGCCATCGTCCACGGGCACGGCCGGTTGCATGGTCGGCGCCACGAGCGCGCCCCCGTCGGCGGGCGCGTCAGCCCACGCCATCGAACCGAAGGTCAAGGACAACGCGAGGGGCAACAACGACCGGAGCACCGGCGCAAGCTACCCGACGCGCAGGGCGAGGTCACCCTGCGAGCGAGAGGATGCGCACGCCGAGGTTCCCGTCGATCTCCACCAGCTCGCCGCGGGCCACCACCTTGCCGTTGACGGACAGGTCGAGCGGCTCGCCGGCGACGCGGTTCAGGTCGAAGACGTGGCCGATCTTGAGGGCGACCACCTCTTCGGCCGTCGTCGAAACGCGGCCCAGCTCGACCGCGATCTGCAGGGGAATGTCGTTCATCAAGTCGGCGCCACCGGCGCCCTGCGCGTCTTCCACGTCGTTTCTCCCTCGCACTGAACCAGGTGTCGTCGATTCGTCGTCGGCGTCGGGGTCGTTGGATCCGGCCTCGATCTCCGCAGGTGCCGCGTCACCGTTCTCGTCTGACAGGCCGGGCGGCGGCGGCGCCCCCAGGCTGACGCCCGTCACCCGCGCCAGGAAGCGGCCGTCTTCCACCACCACCTCGGCGTCGAGGTGCCCGGTGCGGCCCAGGCCCACGCGCAGCTTCGCGGTACCGCCCTCGCCCTGGTCGGGCCGGCAGCTCAGGGCGTCGACCAGCACCACGTCGCGCTCGCGCAGCTGCGCCAGGTCGGCCCCGGAGATCTCCACGTTGCCGATCTCGGCGCGCACCAGCGTCTTGACGTTGCGCAGGCGCGACAGGTGCTCCTCGGCATCGGCGGCGCGGCGCGAGCGGCGCACGCTGGCGTCCACGGGCGGGTTCGCAGCCGAGAGCACGTCCTCGGGGATCACCAGGCGCACGTAGCCGGACTGGCCGCCGAAGATGGCCTTGAGCTGCACCACCGCGAGGTTCTCGGTCTCGGGGATCAGGCCCTGGATCTCGCTGAAGCCCCGCACCACGCCCTCGATGCGCAGCTTGGGCAGCGACGGGTCGAGCGAGGGGGCCAGCGCCTTGAGGGTCTCGATGATGACGTAGGTCATCACGCCCTCTTCGATGTCGGTCAGCGGGCGCAGGGCGACGGCTTCCCCTGCCCCGCCCAGCAGCATGTCGATGGCGTGGTGCGCCAGGCCCAGCTCGACCTCCAGCAGCCCGCGGGTCTTGTTGGGCTGCGGGGTGAGCACCGCGAGGAAGGTGGTCTCGCCGATGTAGTGCTGGAGCTGCGACATCGGCACCACGTGCACGTACTCGACGCGCATCGAGATCTGCTCCTCGAGCATCTCCTCGAGGCGCTTCTGCACCGAGCTCGACACCTCGCCGGTGGCGCGCACGTTGGGCAACATCCACTCGAGGTTCTTGATCAGCAGCGCGTGCCGCTTGCTGACCTTCTCGAGGTTGTTGAAGGTGAACGGCCGCCACGCGCGCCCCGACTTGGAGAACGTGGGCGCCTTGATGAGCATGGTGTGTTCCGGCGCTCGGCCGGGCGTCCTCGAGCTCAACCCTTCGCCTCGATCTTGAAGTTCTCCAGCGTCAGCCCCCGCGCGCCCAGCGCCGCCTTGAGGGCCTCACCCTGCTCTTCGATCATCTTGAGGACGTCCTTGTCGGAGCCCTGGAACACCGCGGAGATCTTCCCGTTGTGCGCCGAGACCTTCACCGAGAGCCCCGACAGCACGTCGCTGCGCAGGTCGATCTGGAACTCGGTCTTGCCCATGGCGTTGGTGCCGATGCGCACCTTGTCGACGATCTTCTGGGCCACCTCGTTGGCGACCTTGCGCAAGCGGTCGGAGCCCGAGGCTTCCTTGGTCTTGGCCACCGGCACCGGCGCCATGAGCGCGGGGTTGAAGCGGAACCCGGGGTTCGCCGCCGCGGGGCTGTCCTTGCCGTCTTTCTGCCCGCCGCCCTGCTGCCCACCCTTGTCGGTGTCGGTCTTGAGGTCGCCCTTTTCGCCGCGCGCGCCCGACGCGCCGCCGGCCGCCGCCGAGGTGCTGCTCGACTCGCCGGCTTCCTTGCGCTCGTCGATCTTCTCTCGCGAGACTTTTGCGTCGGAGCCACGGCCCTGGGTGCTCTTGGCCGCGCTCGACTGGTCGGTCTGGCGGCTGCTCGAGGTCTGCGCGGTGCCCTGGTCGCTCTCGAGCTTGGTGTGCTGCGAGTGCTCGCCGTCGGTGCGGGTGTTCTGCTGGGTCTTCTGCTCCTGGCCCTTCACCCCGAGCTTCGACTTGAAGGCGCTCTCCTGCTGCGTGCCCTGGGAGCCCTTGTCGAGGTGCTTCGCCTCGTCGGCGTGCCCGGCCTCGGCGGCCTCGATCAGCTGGGCGATGGCGCTGCGGGCGAGGCTCGACCCCTGGGCGACGTGGGCCTCCTGCTTCTGGCCCTGCACCAGCTTCGAGAAGGCGTTGTTCTCGGCGGCCTTCTTGCCCTTCTGCGCCTCGTCGTTGCGCTTGGCCTCGGCCATCCGCGCAGCGACGCGGGCGGCATCGCGATCGTCGTCGACTCGACTCATGACTTTTGCTCCCGGGTGCGCCGGAGATGCAGCGCGTTCCCGATCTCCTCCTGGTTCATCTCTTCCTTGGTCATGCGCTCGGCGCGAACCTGCTTGGCCCAGGCTTCCTTGTTCTTCTCGATGGCCTTCTTTTCCTTCGCCGCCTCGGCCATCTCGGCCCGGCGCTGCTCGACCATCTTCTCGGCCTGGTCGACGAGCTCCTTCTGCCGCTCGACCTCCAGCGAGAACTGGGCCTCCTCGTCCTTGAGGCGCTGCTCGAAGCGGCCCATCTGCTGGAAGCCGCTGATGCCGCCGCCCTTCCTGGTCATCTCCTCGAGGAAGGCCTGCACCTTCGCCTTGCGCTCGACCTTCATGAGCTCCAGCTGCTGGATCATGGTGGCCAGCTGCTTCTTCTCGCGCTCGGCCTCCTTGATGGCGGCCGAGAACGCGTCTTTCGCGGCGTCTTCCGCCTTGGTGCGAATGTCGAGGAGCGCTTCGAGACGATACGGAGGCATGACCCGTCGAGCTTACACGCACCCCGCCGATGTTGGGTGGGCGGGAAGCAACGAAGGTCGGTCAGCGCCCTACATCAGTCGACGGCGTCGGAGAACATGTCGACCATCCGCTGCACGGTCTCTTCGAAGGGCGAGTTCTCGAAGGTGTCCTGCTTGAGGAAGTTGATGATCGAGTCGTACTTGTCGATGGCGTAGTCGGTGCGCGGGTCGGTGCCGTACTGGTAGGCGCCCAACAGGATGAGGTCGCGCTGCTTCTCGTAGGTCGAGAGGGTCTCGCGGAGCTTGCCGGCGGCCTTCTTGTGCTCCTTGGAGACGATCTGGCTCATCACGCGAGACAGCGAGGCCAGCACGTCCATCGCGGGCCACTGGTTCCGCTCGCCCAGGGCGCGGTTCAAGATGAAGTGGCCGTCGAGAATGCCGCGCACCTCGTCGGCGATGGGCTCTTCCATGTCTCCGCCGGCCACGAGGCAGGTGTAGATGGCGGTGCACTTGCCCTTCTCGGAGTTGCCGGTGCGCTCGAGCATGCGCGGGAGCATGGAGAAGACCGACGGCGGGTAGCCCTGGCGCGCCGGGGGCTCGCCGATGGCGAGGCCGATCTCGCGCTGGGCACGGGCGAGGCGGGTCACGGTGTCGAGCATGAAGAGCACGTTGCCGCCGCGCTCGCGGAAGAACTCGGCGATGGCCGTGGCCACGTAGCCGGCGCGCAGGCGCACCAGCGAGGGCTGGTCGGAGGTGGCGCACACCACCACCGAGCGCTTCATGCCCTCGTGACCCAGCGCGTCTTCGATGAACTCGAGCACTTCGCGACCACGCTCGCCGACCAGGGCGATGACCGAGAGCTCGGCCGAGGTCTGCCTTGCGATCTGGCCCATCAAGGTCGACTTGCCGACGCCGGAGCCGGCGAACAGGCCGATGCGCTGGCCCTCGCCCACGGTGAGCAGCCCGTCGATGCAGCGCACGCCCAGCGACAGGGGCCGGGTGATGCGCTGGCGCTTGAAGGGGTCGGGGCAGTCGCGGTCGACCGCCCAGGGGATCATCGCCTCGGTGGGCAGGGGCCGCCCGTCGATGGGCTCCCCCAGGCCGTTGAGCACCCGGCCCAACAGCCCGTCGCCGGCCGAGATGGTCAGCGGCCGCCCGGTGGGGATGACCTCGGAGTCGGGGCCGATGCCCGAGAGCTCGCCCAGGGGCATGAGCATCACGATGTCGCCCTGGAAGCCCACGACCTCCGAGCGCACCTCCTCGCGCCCGCGGCGAATGAGGCACACCTCGCCCATGCGCACGTTGGGCACCGAGGCCTTGATCACCAGGCCCGTCAGCTCGACGACGCGCCCGCGCACGCGCACGGTCTGCGTCGTCTTCACGAGGTCTGCGTAGCGGCGGAGGTCGATGGCCATCAGCGGCTCACTTCACTTCTTTTTTCGACTCGGTCGGCATGAGCACGTTGCGCAGCATCTCGAACTGCGTGCGGATCTGCCCGTCGATGGTGCCGAAGGGAGTCTGGATGATGCAGCCCCCGCGCTCGACGTCCACGTCGTCGCGGATGGCGAGATCGATGGTGCGCCCGATGAGCTCGATGAGGCGCGGCGCTTTCTCGCGCAGGCGCTTGCCGTCTTCGGGGTGCACCTTGAAGACCATCGACTTGGCGCTGCGGGCGGCCTCGGCGCAGTTCGCGACGATCTCCAGCAACAGGTCGGGGTCCCGCTCGAGGTCGCGGCTGATGATCTTCGCGGCGACCTTCAGCGCGAGGTCGACGATCTCTTTCTCGGCGTCGGCGATGATCTGGCCGGCCTGCATCTTGGCCCGGGCGATCTCCTCGGCGGCGCGGGCCTGCACGTCGGCCTTGGCCTCCTCGCGGGCCTTGGCGAAGACCTCTTCCTTGAAGCGCAAGGCCTCGGCCTTGATCTCCTCGGCCCGGGCCTGCGCCTCGGCGAGGATCTGCTTGCCCGCGGTCTTCGCCTCGTATTCCTCGGCGTTCAGCACGCCACGGCGCGGCGGAGGCAGCATGGGTTTCTCGTGGAGGGACGGGCTCTCGCCGCCGTCACCCTTGATGACCTTACCGATCACCCGGGGGGTCCCCGTAGAAGGTCTTCGATCGTCGCGCGGCCCGTCATCCATCGAACTTCAGTCTAACGCGAACCACCCTGAGGTCCACGACCAGTCCCCTTGAGCACCGGAGAACGGTGAGGGTTGGTGGGGCTCGTGCCCCGCGGCGCGGCCGGGTCCTTGCGTCGCGGCGCGGCCTGCAGGGGGCTCGGTTGGCGCCTGGGCGGCGTGGTGTCGAGGGCCTCGTTGCGCTCGAGCGGCTTGCCGTCGCGCAGCACCCGCTGGCCCTTGATCTGCGAGTCGGTGGAGTTGGGCGGGGGCCGGGGCGCGCCCCCGGAGGCCCCTGCGCGGCGGGCCGCCCGCTCGGCGACGGGGTCACGACGGGCCCCCTGCGGCGGCGCGGTCGCGGGGCGCGGCGGCCGGGACGGGGCGGCGGCGGCCACCGGGGCCTCCACCGGGGGCAGCGGCACCGAGGGGCGGCGCTGCGGGGGGGCGACCAGCACCCGGGACTGGGGGTTCGCCGGCGACGAGGTCGCGGCGCGGGGAGGCGCGGACGGCGGTGCGGGCGCGGGCGGCGGGGCCGGCGGCTTCACCGGCGGGGGCAGCCGCATGGGCCGGTCGACGATGCCCTTCTGCGCCAGGCGCTCGAGCTGCTCGACGATGTCGAGGCGCCCGCCGTCACCCTTCACCGGCTTGTTCTTTTCCTCGCGCAGCCAGCGGCCCAGGAGCTTGCCGAGATCGCCCTGGTGGCGCTCCGAGAGGCGCTGCGCGAACTCGGGCCCCTGCGCGTAGCAGGCGCGCACGATGCGCTGCACCCCGGCGCTGCGCATGCCGGCCGAGGGGTTCTCGAGGGCGCCGTGCATCTCGAGCACGAGGCGGGCGTCCTTCTCGGTCAGCCGTCGCGTGGCCCCGGCCTCGGCGGCGCGGGCGGCGAGGTTGCGCTGGTCGGGCGGCAGCGTGGTGAGGAAGGTCACCCGGTCCTCCTCGTTGAGCCCCGCGATGGCGGTCGCCAGCACCCGCGCACCCATGCGGTCGGCGACGGCGAGGATCTCGCGGTGCTGCATCATCATCACGTCGGTGAAGCGGAAGCTGCCGATCTGCGGCCCGTTCGAGCGCAGCGCGTCCTCGAGCTTCCACCGCACGATGGACAGCACCTCGGCCTTCACGTCGCGCAGCAGCCGCACCGGCGCGGGGTTGCCCATCTCGGCGCGCACGGCCGTGGCCAGCTCCGAGGGCAGCGCGTTGAGCACCACCTCGACGATCGAGGCGCGCTCCTTCTTGAGCAGCGTGGCCAGGCGCTTGGGCTCGGCGCTGGCGAGCTGCCGGCGGCGCTGGGTGACGAGCCGCTTGATCTCCTGCACCAGCAGGGGAATGCGCTTGTCGCGGGGGATCTGGAGCAGCGAGGCGGCGCGGTGCTTGAGCAGCTCCTCTTCAGCCGGGTCGAGGTGCTCGAAGGCAGCGACCGACGCTGACCCACCGAAGGCCAGTGACGTCAGCAAGAGCATGGTCTGTCGCTTGGAAAGCGACGTGAAGAACTGCTCCACGCCTCACCCTCTGAACGCCCCGGGGAGGGGTGCTCAGCCTTCCTGCGTCTTGGCTCGCGGCGGCGGACGGGCCGCGGGCTTGCGCAACACCATGAACACCGTGACCCCGGCCATCGCGATGAACAACAGCGCGAAGACGCCGATGATCGCCTTGAAGGTGCCCGCGCTGGCCTTGCTGACCTCGACGGTCATGATGCGCTGGAGCCGCGGCTCTTCGCTGACCTCGGTGACGAACTTCGCCTCGGTCATCAGCACCTTGACGTTCTCCTTCTTCAGCTCGGACACCGCGTTGGCCACGAAGGACTGCACGTCTTCCACGGCCACCGGCGGCCGGCCGTCGACGGCCATGTACTTGATGAGCACCGAGGCCGAGGGCAGCGGCTTCTTCTCGGGCTGCGTGAGATCGTTGACCTCGGGCAGCATCACGATGGTGCGGGCCTCGAGCACGCCGGGGATGCGGTTGAGCGCGTTGGAGACCTCGCCGCCCAGCGCCTCGATGAACATGGCGCGCTCTTCGGTCTGGGTGGGGATCATGCCCTTCGTCATCTTGAAGATGGCGAGGCCGTCGGACTTCGGGCGCGGCAGCGAGTGCTCGCGCAGCAGCTGGGCCGCGGTGGCCACGTCGGCCTTGGGCACGGAGATGATGTACCGGGCCTCCTTGCCTTCGCCCTCCTTGATCTTCGTCGCGTCGATGCTCTTCTTCTGCAGGAGCACGTAGATGTCGTTCGCGTCGTCCTCCGTCAGGTCGTGCTGGAGGTTCGTCGAACACGCCGACGCGAAGGACAGGAGACCGACGAAGGTGGCGAGGCGCACGGACCGGCTCATGAGGGCGCAGACCATACTACGGGCGCGCCGGGCGCATGCATCGCAAACGAAAAAGGCGACCCCCGAGCTGGGAGCCGCCTTGGTGAGGCATGACCGGGACGAAGACCGTCAGACCTGGGTCTTGAGCGTGTCCTTGAGGCCGCTGGTGGCCTTCTCGACGACCTTCGAGCAGAGGTCGAGCTCCTGCGTGTACTTGTACATGCCGGCCTGCATCTGCAGCAGCTCCTGGTTCGACATGGACTTGCCGCTCAAGCCGCCGTTGATCATCTTGTCGATGTTCAGCTGGCCCTTCTCGAGGCTGGAGATCATCGACTTCATCATCGAGGTCGACTTGCTGACCTCGGCCTTCTGGGCGACGGGCTCCATGCCCTTGCCGGTGACGTTCTTGTCGAGCTTCGCCAGGTTCGTCTTGTCCATCTTCTGGACCTGATCGATCTGCTTGGCGTGGTCGATCTTCTGAACCTGCTGCGCCTGCTGGACCTGGCCGGCCTTCTGGGAGGGGTCGACACCCTGCCCCTTCATGCTCTGGTCGAACTTGCTGGGACCGGCTTTGTTAGCCTGCTGTGCGGCCTGGTCGGGGAGTTTCTGCTGGGCGATCTGTGCTGCTGAGATTCCTGCCAGGGGTCCGGCCATGGTCATTCCTCCGCTGCTGTTCAGTGGGGTTATCGTCGTCTTCTTCGAGGAGTTGCTTCAGCGTCTCAACGGCTCGGGCGTGAAGGCGGCTCGCCCAACTCTTTGATTGTCCTATCTCCGCGCCGGCTTCTTCCAGGGTCTTGTTCTGGAAGTAGTAGCCCTGCAGGAGTTTTCTCTCTTTTTCCGGGAGCTTTTCGATGGCCGCGCGGACCCGGCGGCGCATCTGCTCGAGCTGGATCTTTTCGTCGGCCGGCAACGACTCGTCGGAGACCTGCAGCCCCTCGGTGCCCTCGAGGCTGGTCGCGAAGACCATGGCCAGGCCGGTGACGGCGTTGCTGATCTCGCGCACGTCGTCTTCGACCGACGAGCCCCCGCCGCCGCGATCGGACAGGTTGGTCATGTAGGCGTTGGCGCGCTCGGAAGCCGCGGCCCCGCCCTTCAAGACCCCCATCTTGCGCAGCCCATCGTAGATGGCGCCCTTGATGCGGTAGTGGGCAAAGGTGAGGAAGTTGGCGCCGACGCGGGCGTCGAAGCGTTCGGCGGCCTCGAGCAGGCCGATCTGGCCCCAGGCCACGAGCTCGTCCATCTCGAACTGCGAGTTGAACTGTTTACGCACCTGTGCCGCGAGCGACCGGACGTACGGCCCGTACTTCTCGAGGATCTGTGGTTTGGATTCCCCGAGCGCCACGCGGCTTACTCCTGCTCCTCGGCGCGGTCCCACAAGCGCTCGAGGGTCTGGTTGAGACGGGGATCGTCCTTGAGCTGCTCGAAGACCTTCTCGGTGAGCTTCTTCGACTGCGTGCGCACCTTCTCGCGAAGAATGTCGGCGACGAGCTTCTTGGTCGCCTCGTCGCGGCTCTTCAACTGGCCGCTGCGCAACTGCCGCACGAGGTCCATGGCCTGGGCGGTGACCGGGTCGGTCGGGCCCACGTTGCCCACGTTGCTCGAGCCGACGGCGCCGGACGGGCCGACCAGCGACTCGGCCTTGTCGACCTTGGCGCCGAAGCCTGCGCCCGACGTCTTGGCGGCGCCCGCGGCACCAGAGGCGCCCCGTGCTCCGCCCGCTTTGCCACCACGGCCGACACCTCGAACGGACATGACGCTCCCTTACTTACTTCTTGGCCGACTGCTTGTTGGGGGGAGGAAGGGCGCCGGTCTCTTTGGCGGCGATCAGCGCCTCGGCGAACTTCGCGCCGTCGCTGCCGGGCTCGAGATCGAGGGCCGACTTCAGTTCCTTCATCGCTTCGGTGACCTTGCCCATGAAGAGCAGCGTCTCGCCGACGTGGGCGCGCGGCAGGGAAGCGCGGGGCGCCAGCTGCTGGGCCCGGCGGAACACGGGGAGCGCCTTCTCGAAGTGGCCCTGGTTGAACTCGAGCGTCCCGAGCGCCAGCTGCGGCACTTCGCTCTTGGGCATGAGCACCGCGGCACCGCCGAGCAGCTCGCGGGCGTGATCGAACTTGCCCAGGTCCATCCACAGGTACGCCGCCTCGAGCATCAACATCGCCTGCTGCTTGGTCATCGTGACCAGGCTTCCCGCGATGTCTGACTTCGCTTCCGTCATGGGGCTCTTCGTCCTTTCGGTGAGAACTGCAGGCGACAGTAACACGAAGGGCGGCCACCAGGGCCGCCCTCCGGAAACACCAGGCTGACGTCAGCGAATCAGCGGATGTTGCTCACCGAGTTCTTCGCCGTGTCGTGCTTGGTCTTGAGCACGTTGGAGATGGACGAGAACATGGTGTTCTCGCGCTGCATCGCCATCTGGACCTGCAGCATCTGGGAGTTCTGGGCCGACATCGAGGCGATGTCCGTGTTGTACGCGCCCATGCCGTTGGTGCCGGCGCCCGCGGTGAGGTTGGGGCCCGCGCCCTGCTGCCCGCCACCGATCTGCACCGTGCTGCCACCGGCCGCGCTGCCGTTGCCGCCGGCGAAGCCGACCATGCCGGTCGCCGCGTAGCTGGCCGCCGCAGCGCCGCCACCCGAGCCGCCCGCCATCGTGCTGACCGAAGAAACCGCCGCCGAGATCACCGCGCCACCGGGGAGGGAGGCACCGAGGAGCGACGCGCCCTGCGACAGCGCCGAGCCCGCGGCGTGGAGACCGTTGTTCACCTTCTCACCGAAGGTCGAACCCTGGGTCTGCTTGCCAACCGTCACGTTCATCGAGATGCGGTTCGCCATGCCAGCGGGGTTGTTGCCGTTGATTCCGTTGATGCTCATGGGTGTTTCCTCCAGAGGATTACTGCGGAAAGTGTCCAGGCTTCGCTGCCCTGTGAATTGATTATCGCGGGCTGAGAAGGCGAGTTGCGTGAGCGGAGCGGATCAGCTCTCTACTTCCGCCCGCCGCCCTTCCCCTTGCGGTCCGCCTCAAGCTTCTCGCGGACTTGCAAAAGGTAGGACAACAGCTCCTCGGTCCGGTCGATGGCCTTGGCGACCTTTTTGGCCTGCTCGGCCTTGGGGCCCTTGAGGCCGGCGAGCTGGCTGCGGAGGTCCTTGAAGGTGGCCGCGATGCCGTCCGCGGTGGCCTTTTCGACGAAGCCCTCGATCACCGGGTAGCTCGGCTCGGGAAGCTTCTGCGGTTCGGCGGTCTTCTCTTCCTTCTTCTTGGCGGCCATGGCGGGTCTCTCGGGTGTCGGGTTCGGGGAGCGCGAACGGTAGAGGAATCACCCCGGTTCATCAATGAATGTGCGCGCTTCATCATTCTTCATGCCGCCACGCAGCGGCTGGGCTACCAATCCGCGCACCCATGAGCGCCATCGTCACCATTCAGGACGTCGTGAAGGAATACAACCTCGGAGCCACGGTCGTGCAGGCGCTCCGGGGGGTCTCGCTGACGGTCGACAAGGGCGAGTTCATCTCCATCGCCGGGCCTTCGGGCAGCGGCAAGACGACGTTGCTCAACCTCATCGGCTGCGTGGACACGGCGACCCGGGGCAGGGTCGAGGTGGCGGGCAAGAACACCGCGGAGCTCTCGGAGCGCGAGCTGACCGACCTGCGGCTGAACACCATCGGGTTCATCTTCCAGTCCTTCAACCTGGTCTCGGTGCTCACGGTCTTCCAGAACGTGGAGTTCCCGCTGCTGCTGCAGAACAAGTTGAACGCGAAGGAGCGCAAGGCGCGGGTGGAGGCGCTGCTCGAGCAGGTGGGCCTGCTGACGCACCAGAAGCACCGGCCCAACGAGCTGTCGGGCGGCCAGCGGCAGCGCGTGGCCATCGCCCGGGCGCTGGTGACCGACCCGTTGATCGTGCTGGCCGACGAGCCGACGGCGAACCTCGACTCGGAGACGGGCCAGGCGATCCTCGACCTGATGAAGTCGCTCAACCAGCAGAAGGGCACGACCTTCATCTTCTCGACGCACGATCACCGGGTGATGCGCTACGCGAACGCGGTGGTGCGCCTGGCCGACGGCAAGGTGCTGGGCCGCGAGTCGCCTGAAGACGCGGTGGCGCACGCCATGGGCCTCGAGACGCCGAAGCACGCCGAGGTCCGGACCCCGTGATGGACCGCGTCGTTCTCCTGGTGCGGATGGCGATCCGCAACCTGTTGGCCAGCCCCATCAACCTGCTCATCGGCGGGCTCATCTTGTTCGGCACGCTGGTGTTCGTGATCCTCGGGGGGTTGCTCGACTCGCTCAACCAGTCGATGCAGCGTTCGGTGGTGGGCAGCCTCGCGGGGCACATCCAGATCTACTCGTCCGCGTCGAAGGACGAGCTGACGCTCTACGGGCAGATGGGCAGCGACCCGGACCTCAAGGCGATCACCGACTTCCCGCGCATCGAGGAGGCGCTGTCGAAGGTCGAGAACGTGAAGATGGTGGTGCCCATGGGCGTGTCGGGCGCGCTGATCACCTCGGGCAACATCGTGGACACCACGCTCGAGAAGCTGCGCGATCTCTACAAGGCGCGCGACGGGAAGCCGAGCCCCCCGAAGCTCGCCGCCCTGCCCCGCGACGAGCTCGACCGGCGCATCGTCAGCGAGACCTCGCACATGCGGCAGATCATCAAGGTGCTGCGCGGCGACGCCGAGAAGGCGATGACCGACATGCTCAACGGCACCGCGGTGGACCCCTACAACCTCGAGGCCCTGCGGCGCGTCGAGCACGACGAGTTCTGGGCGGACTTCGAGAAGGACCCGTACGCCAACCTGGAGTTCCTCGAGAACCGCATCGCCCCCATCGTCACCGACACCTCGATGGTGTTCCTGCGCTACGTGGGCACCGATCTCGACAAGTTCGAGCAGTCGTTCGACCGCATGCGGGTGATCAAGGGCACGCCGGTGCCCAGGGGCCACCGCGGGTTCCTGATCGCCGACCTCATCCACGAAGAGCAGATGAAGCTCAAGACCGCGCGGCGGCTCGACAAGATCAAGGACGCGCGGGCCAACGGCCGGCTGATCGCCACCGACGACGAGCTCAAGCGCTTCGTGAAGGAGAACCGGCTGCAGACCCGCGAGCTGGTGCTGCAGCTCGACGGCATCAAGACCCAGGCGCTGACGAAGTCACTGCAGGACGCACTGGGCTCGAAGGAGACGGCCATCGGCCCGCTGCTCTCGGAGCTGATGACCACCACCGACGAGAACTTCGACCAGCGCTACCAGCAGTTCTACGGCCTGGTGGTGCCCCAGGTGCAGCTCTACCGGGTCAACGTCGGCGACATGCTGACCATCAAGGCCTTCACCAAGTCGGGCTACATCCAGAACGTGAACGTGAAGGTGTACGGCACGTTCGCCTTCACCGGCCTCGAGAAGTCGCCGCTGGCGGGGTCGACGAGCTTGATGGACCTGATGAGCTTCCGCGACCTCTACGGGTACCTCACGGCGGACAAGGCCGAGGAGCTCAAGGAGATCCAGAAGCAGACGGGGGCCAAGACCATCAGCCGCGAGAACGCCGAGGACGAGCTCTTCGGGGAAGGCGCGGAGGTGGTGGCCGAGGCCACGGCCGGCGTGATCGACCCCGACACGGCGATGTCGGGTGCGGGCCGCAAGCTGCGCGAGGAAGACCTGGTGCGCCGGGTCTACACCGAGCACGAGTTCAACGACGGCGTGGTGCTCAACGCGGCGCTGATGTTGAACGACCCCACCCGGCTCGACGAGACGCTGGCGCGGATCTCGAAGTTGTCCGACGAGCAGAACCTGGGGATCAAGGCCATCAGCTGGCAGAAGGCGTCGGGGTTGCTGGGGCAGATCATCAACGTCTTCCGCGCCCTGCTCTTCGTGGCCGTGGCGATCATCTTCTTCATCGCCATGGTGATCATCAACAACGCCATGATGATGGCCACCATCCAACGCACGCAGGTGATCGGCACCATGCGCGCCATCGGGGCGCAGCGCGGCCTCATCCTCTCCATGGTGCTGGTCGAGTCGATGGTGCTGGGGCTGCTGTTCGGGGGCCTGGGCATGCTGGCCGGGTCGGGGGTGCTGGGGGCGATCGCCGCCAAGGGCATCGCCGCGCCCAACGATGTCATGTACTTCTTCTTCTCCGGGCCGAGGCTGATCCCGCACGTGACGGGGGCGCCGCTGATCATCGCCCTGGTGATCATCCTCTTCGTCACCGTGTTCTCCACCCTGCTGCCGGCGGTGATGGCCACCCGCATCAGCCCCCTTCGCGCGATGCAGGCGGACGAATGAACCTCTTCGATCGAATGCTGTGGGTGATCGCCTTTCGCAGCCTGATGCAGCACCGGCTGCGCACCCTGCTGCTGGGCAGCGCCATCGCCGGGGTGACGGCGTTGCTGGTGACCCTGACCGGCGCCTTCGTGGGCATCAAGACCACGCTGCTGGTGTCGGCCACCACGCTGATGAGCGGGCACGTGAACGTCGCGGGCTTCTACAAGTCGAGCCCCACCTCGGCGGCGCCGGTGGTGACCAACTACAAGAAGGTGCGTGAGATCATCGCGAAGGAAGTGCCGGAGCTCGACTACGTGGTCCAGCGCGGTCGCGGCTGGGCGAAGCTGGTGAGCGAATCCGGCTCGCAGCAGGTGGGCATCGGCGGCATCGACATCAACCACGAGCCGGGCTTCCGCAAGGTGGTGCAGATCAAGGAGGGCAAGTTCGAGGATCTCGAGAAGCCCAACGCGATGCTCATCTTCGAGGCCCAGGCCAGGAAGCTGGGGGTGAAGGTCGGCGACACCATGACCATCGTCGCGCCCACGTTCCGCGGCACCAACAACACGCTCGACGTGACCCTGGTGGCCATCGCCGCCGACATCGGGATGCTCTCGAGCTGGAACACCTTCATGAACGACCAGGGGCTGCGCCAGCTCTACCAGCTCAACGACGAGACCACGGGCGCCCTGCAGCTGTACCTCAAGGACATCGAGCAGGTGAAGCCGGTGCAGGAGCGGCTGCGCAAGGTGCTGGCGGCCGGGGGCTTCGAGCTGCTCGACCCCGACCCGCGGCCCTACTTCGCGAAGTTCGACTCGGTGAACCGCGAGAACTGGACCGGGCAGAAGCTCGACGTCACCAACTGGGAAGACGAGACCAGCTTCGTGCAGTGGATCGTCACCGCCCTGACCGTGCTGGCCACCATGGTGATCGTCGCGCTGGTGGCGATCATCGGCGTGGGCATCATGAACGTGATGTGGATCAGCATTCGCGAGCGCACCCGGGAGATCGGCACGCTGCGCGCCGTGGGCATGCAGCGCGGCTCGGTGATGGCGATGTTCATGGCCGAGGGCACGCTGCTGGGCTTCATGGGCACCGTGGGCGGAGGCGTGCTGGGGGTGCTGCTCTCGGTGGGGCTGACCCAGGCGCACATCTCGCTGCCCCCCAGCTGGCAGTTCATCTTCTTCTCGGAGCGCCTGGTGATCTCGCCCACCGCGTTCTGGGTGTTCTTCAGCGTCGGCTTCATCACCGCGGCGATCACCGCGATCTCGATCATCCCCTCCTTCCTCGCCGCGCGGCTCAAGCCGATCACGGCGATGTCTCACGTCGGGTAAACGACCATGCGCAACGCGATCCTCTTGACGCTGTCCCTCACGCTGGCTTCGCCGGCCTTCGCCGACATGACCAAGGAGGAGCTGGGCAAGCTCCTCACCGAGCTCGACGACCGGCAGCGCAACGGCGGCGACTACAAGGCGCTGGCGTACCTCGAGCAGAAGGAGAAGGACAAAGCCGACGTGGTGCGCGAGGTGATGATCTTCCGCCGCGACAGCGACGACAAGCTGGTGATGCTCTTCACCAAGCCCAAGAGCGAAGAGGGCAAGGGCTACCTGCGCCTCGACAAGAACCTGTGGAGCTACGACCCGGGCACCGGCAAGTGGGAGCGGGCCACGGAGCGCGAGCGCATCGGCGGCACCAACTCGCGGCGCAGTGACTTCGACGAGTCGCGCCTGGCCGAGGAGTTCGACGCGAAGTTCGTGGGCGACGAGAAGCTCGGCAAGTTCGAAACGGTGTGCCTGGAGCTCAACGTGAAGCCGGGCGTCGACGTGGCCTACCCGGTGGTGAAGCTGTGGGTCGACAAGGTCAACCACAACATCCTCAAGCGCGAGGAGTACGCGCTGTCGGGCCGCAAGATGCGCACCGCGTACTACCCCAAGTGGCAGAAGCTCTACTCGGAGTCGAAGAAGGCCGAGGTGTGGTTCCCCGGCGAGATGCGCTTCTTCGACGAGGTCGAGAAGTCGAACTCCACGATGGTGTTGATGAAGTCCATCGACCTCTCGAGCCTCGACCAGAACATGTTCACCAAGGCGTGGCTCGAGTCGAAGAGCCGCTGAGGACATTGCCCATGCGTCACTTCTGGATCGCAGCGGCGCTGGTGCCGGCGCTCGCCCTCGCGCAGGACCGGCCCAACGAAGCAGATCTCTTCGGCAGCTCCGACGCGCCGGTGGTGGACGCGGGCGTGGAGGTGCCGACGTCGGCCGCCGACGCGGGCATCGATCGCGACTCGGCGCAGCTCTCCGCGGCGCCGATGCAGTCGAAGTTCGACACGGCCGAGGCGGTGTCTGACCCGCTGCGCATCGGCGGCACGCTGCTGATCAACGGCCAAGGCTACTTCCAGGAGACGCGCCCGTTCCTCAAGGGATCGTTCTCGGCCCCGATGATCCTCGACGTGTACCTCGACGGCCGGCCCAACGACCGGCTGCGCGCGTACGCCGCGGGGCGGCTGCAGTTCGACCCCACGAAGCCACTGGGCGACGGGAGCAGCACCACGGCGGCGACGACCACCACGGCCCCCGGTGCGCTGGTGGGCCTGACGCCGGCGACGCGCGCGAACCCGTCGGTGTTCCTCGACCAGCTCTGGCTGCGCTTCGACATCGCCCGCAAGGTGTACTTCACGGTCGGCCGGCAGAAGGTGCGCTGGGGCGTCTCGCGCATCTGGTACCCCACCGACTTCCTCAACTCGCAACCCCGCGACGCGCTCAACCCGTTCGACGTGCGGCTCGGGGTGAACATGATCAAGGTGCACGTACCGGTGGAGTCGCTGGGCTGGAACTTCTACGCCTACGGGCTGCTCGACGCGGTGAACGTCAGCTCGTCGGGGTTGAAGTTCGAGCAACTGGGCGGCGCGGTGCGAGCCGAGTTCGTGGTCGGCCCCGCGGAGATCGGCCTGTCGGGCGTCTGGCAGCAGGGGCGCGGCTACTGCGGCGTGGACCCCAAGGAGTGTTACGGGCGCTACGGAATCGACGTGAGCTCGGCGGTGGGGCCCATCGATCTCTACGCCGAGGCCGCGTTTCGCGACGCGCGCGACTTCGTGCTCTTCCGCTACCCCAGCGATCTCAACGCGGACAACTTCATCTCGAAGTTGGGGGACATCGAGGCGTACCGGCCCAAGGGCGTGATGGTGCAGGTGTCTGGCGGCGCGAGCTGGCAGTTCAACTACACCGACAAGAACTTCGGGATCCTGGGCGTGGAGTACTTCTACAACCCCGCCGGCTACGACACGCCCACCGGCTACCAGGTGAAGACCTTCGCCCCGGCGCTGCTGAGCCAGACGCTCGACCCGAGCCAGAGCGTGGCGCTGTACCAGGGCAAGCACAACCTGGCCGTCACCCTCGCCGCCCCCGGCATTCCGGGCTTCGACTGGATCACCATCTCGCTGTCGAACATCGTGATCATCAACGATCCGTCGGCGTTGACCCGCGTGGACGTCATCTTCCGGGTGCTCAACTTCCTCTCGGTGCAGGCCTTCGCGTCGGTGTTCTACGGCCAGACGGGCGGGCAGCTGCGCTTCAGCCTGAGCACGAAGACCATCGGCGAGATCACCAGCATCACCCCCGAGGCCCAGCGCGACGCGGTGACCACGTCCCTGGGTTCGCTGCGCTACCCGCCCATGCTTCAGGCCGGCGTGCTGCTGCGCTTGTCGATCTGAGGGGGCGCGCCCTTCCAACGGCGGTGGAGCCACAACCACTGCTCGGGATGGGCGCGCACGTGGCCTTCGATCACCGCGGTGAGCTGGGCGGTGTGCGCCTCGATGATCGCGCGGCGGTCGTCACCCGCGGGCAGGGCGATGGGGCCGTCGACGGACATGCGCAGGCGCCCCGCCTCGCGCACGGCGATCACCACGTAGACCGGCGCGCCTGAGCGCAGCGCGGCCATGGAGATCGCCGGGGTGGTCGACGCCGGGCGCCCGAAGAACGGCACCCACACGGCCTCGCGCCCGGGCAGCGCCTGGTCGATCAGCTGCACCACGGCGCGGCCGCGCTTGAGGGCCTTGAGCATGCCGCGCAGCGCGCCCCGCTGGAGCAGCAGCTCCACGCCCGCGCGCTTACGGCTGCGCACCAACCACTCGTTGAAGGCGCCGGCCAGGGGGCGCACCACGGCGGAGAACACGAAGCCGCGGCGGGCCATGACCTCGGCGAAGAGCTCCCAGCTGCCGAGGTGCGCCGAGGCGATGAGCACCGGCTGGCGCGCCGCCAGGAGCGCGTCGAGGCCCTTCCAGTCATCGACCTGGACCAACTGGTCGAGCTCCGAGGCCGAGAGGAGATCGGAGGTCACCGACTCGAGCATGGCCTGGGAGAGCGCCCCGTAGGCCTTTCGCACCACGCGGCGGTGCTCGGCCGGGCTCAGCGCAGGGAAGGCGTGGCGCACGTTGTCGAAGGCGATGGCGCGGCGAATGTGGAAGGTCCACGCGAACCAGCCCACGAAGCGGGCGAAGGCCTCGCGGAGCGGACGGGGAAGCGAGCGCAACAGCGCGAGGGAGCCCCCCACGGCGACGCGCGAAGGCCAGGCCGCGCGACTCATTCCATCGTCGGGCTGACCAGGCTGTCCCGGCACTTCTGCGCACCGGCCCGGGCGTCCTGGAGCCGGTCGTTGAGCTCGAGCACGGACTTGAAGAGGGGCAGTGCCTGGTCGCACTTACCCGCGGCGCTGAGCCCCTGCGCGGTCTTCACCTTCTGGCGGATGGTCTCGATCTTCTCTTGCAGCGTCTTCGCCTCGGCCCCGGCGCCGGTGGTGGGGTCGACGCCCTTCAAGTAGGTCTCGGCCTCGTCGAGCTTGGCGTTCTCGAATTCGGTCTTCGCCTTGCCCAGGCTCATGCGGGCGTTCTCTTCGCGGGTGCGCAGCTCCTGCTCGCGGAGCAGGCGCAGGGCCTCGGCGGCGGGGCCGTCGATGGGCTCGACCTTCGGAGCGTCGTGCTTCACCACGGCCACGGGCTCGACCGGCTTCGCCTCGGGGGGCCGGGTGGCGACGAGGGCCAGGCCGCCGACGATGACCGCGATCACCACCACGAGGGCGATGATCGGCCCCTTCGACTTCTGCACGGTGGGTGGCAGCGAGCTGTCGGCCACCTGCGTGGAGGTGCCGGGGCGGTGATCGAGGGGCGCCGCGCCGATGTCCAGGGTCATCGGCTGGGTGCCGACGCCCACGGGCCTGCGCTCGACGGCCGAGGCCTCGCCGGTGCGCATCACGGTGCGATCGGTGGAGGCGGCGTCAGGCATGGTGCCCGGCGTGGCGATGCCCGAGAGGTTCGAGCCCGGGAGCGGCGTGGCCATGGCGCCGCCGGTGACGTTGAGGCGCTGCGACGACGAGACCGGGATTTGCGTCTGCGTGGGGTTCGCCAGGTTGAGCGCGTTGGAGAACGCGACCATGTCCGGCCAGCGGTCCTCGATGCGCTTGGCGCAGGCGCGCTGAAGCACGGCCTCGATCTCCGGGAAGATGAGGTCGGGCGAGTGCAGGGTCAGCGCGGGCAGCGGGTCACGCACCTGGCGGTGGAGGATCTCGGTGATGGTGTTGCCGTCGAACGGCTGGCGCCCGGTGAGCGCCTCGTAGAGGCAGATGCCCAGCGAGTAGATGTCGGCGCGGAGATCGACCTCCTTGCCCTCGACCTGCTCGGGGGACATGTAGCGGGGCGTGCCGGCGATGGCGCCGGCGACGGTGAGCTTGGTGCCGGCGTCCATCAGGCGGGCGATGCCGAAGTCGAGCACCTTGGCGTGCACGCTGCGGATGCCGCGGCGGATCATGATGTTCTCGGGCTTCAGGTCTCGGTGGATGACGCCCTTGGTGTGGGCGTTGGCGAGCACCTCGGCGACCTGCTGGACGATCTCGATCGCCTCGTTCATCGGCAGGCGGCCGTGCTCGGCGATCATCTTCTTGAGGTCGACGCCTTCGCAGTACTCCATGGCGATGAAGAGGTTGCCTTCATCGTCCTGGCCGAAGTCGTGGAGCGCGACGGCGTTGGGGTGCGCGACGCGCGCGTAGGACTTGGCCTCGTTCAAGAAGCGGCGGGCGATCTCCACGTCGGTGGAGAACTCCGACTTGAGGAACTTGAGCGCGACCTTCTGGCCGATGCCCAGCTGCTCCGCGAGGTAGACGGCGCCCATGCCGCCCTGCCCCAGCTTGCGGATGATCTTGAACCGCCCCTTCACCACCCGGTCGATCATGCGATCGGTGGAAGGCGACAGGCGAATCGTCTCGGAGGTACCGCACTGGGGGCACTTGCCGCCCCAGCTCTGGTGCTCGGCGCCGCACCCCTGGCAAATGAAGACGGCCACTGTCTCTCTCTCTCGGTTACTTCTCCGGCGGGTAGCGCGTGCTGAACAAGAGCTTCTCGAGCTCCGCGGCGCCGGCCTCGGGAGAATCGCCCAGGGCCACGGACGCACGCAACACGACGGTGCGGGGGTCGTCCTTCAGCTCGGCCTCGAGCACCTTGAGGGCCTGGCCGCGATCACCTGACTGGAAGAGCGCCAGCGCGCGGAAGTAGGCGTACTCCTTGTTCGAGGGGTCGCTCTTCGCCGCCTCGGAGAAGTGCGTCTCGGCGCGCTTCCAGGCCTTGTCGTTGAGCTCCGCGAGGCCGTCGAGGAAGGCCATCCGTCCCTTGGCGTCGGTGACCGAAGCGCCGACCTCCTGGGCCACCTGGTAGAGCGGCCGGGCGCTGCGGAGGACTTCGGAGGTCAGCTTCTCGCCGGACAGCGCGCGGCGGTGAATGCCGTCAGCCTCGGAGGTGGCGACGGTGCCCAGCTTCTGGGCCATCTCGCCGAGTTCGGGCCCGAGGAAGCCGTCGTGCACCAGCGTCTTGAGGGTCTCCGACGCCGAGTTCGCGCCGAGGAGGTCCCTCGCGTCGAGGGCCGTGAAGAACGCCGCGCGGAGATCCACGAAGCCCCTGGTGGGGTCCTCGGGCATCTTGCGCATGGTCTTGACCTGGCGCTCGCACTGGTCGCTCTCGGCCGCGGCCTTCTTGCGATCCGGGCTGTCGGGCGTCGCCTTCAGGTACACGCGGTAGGCGTAGCAGGAGCGCTGGAGTTGCTTGCTGAGCATCTCGGCCCGCGCCAGCTGCACGTAGACCTGCGCGTTGGCCGGGTTGGCCCGGGTGGCCTTGAGGAACTGCTCGGCGGCCTTGACGTACTGCTTCTTGTTGAAGAGCTTGCTGCCCTCGGAGACGAAGGTGTCGGCGTTGCCTACGCCCGCGCCGACGATGGGGTCGGCGAAGGAGATCGAAGCCGCGAGCGCGACGAGGAGGAACTCAGAACGCATAGCCGACTCCGAGGTTGGCGCCGGCGCTGCTCGACGAGCCAAAGGTCTTGCCGCTCACATCGTCGAAGGCCTTCTCGCCGATGATGATCTGGCTGTAGTTGCCCTGCAGGTGCATGAAGAACCCCTCCGCGATGAAGAATCGGAGGTTGAGCCGGCCGGAGACGAGCAGGTCGAGCGGGAGGAATCCGGAGTCGTAGCTGGTGACCGCTGGGTCAATCTCCGGGTGGTCAGGGTCAGCCCGGTTCGGCCCGATGATCTGCCCTGACCGGAACTCGAGACCGACCTGCACCGAGAACTGGAACTTCCAGAACGCGACGCGGAATTGCGGTTGCAGCGCGCGGACGACGCCGAGGTTCATGCGCACGTTGCGGATTCCCCTCGGGCCCTGCACGCCAGAGAAAGCCTCACGCATCTTGGTGGGCTCGAAGCCCACGTTCATCTGCGCATCGTCGATGTTGGTCAGCCAGCTGAGGCCGAAGATCGTGACGCCGAAGTACTTCCCGAAGGTGCCGTATTCCGCGCTCACGCCGACAAGGGTGGGGGCGTTGCCGATGAAGGTGTGCGTCCGGCCGAAGGCGTTGCGATCGAGCCGCCGGCCGACGAGCGTCGCACCAGCCGGGCTCGACGCAATCAGGCTGGCGACCTCGAACGACACGTCGAAGTACGAGCGCTTCTCGTAGATCAGGTCTTCGGGGCTCGACGGCTTCGGGGGCGTCGGAGGCGGCGGGTCCGCGCGCACGACCACGGCCACGTCCTGGGGCTTCACCTTCGGCTCCTCCGGCTTGCCGGGCAACGGCATGGGCACGATGAGCCCCCCCGCACCGGGCACCGGCTCGAGCGTCTTGTCGAGCGAGTACTGCTGGTCGGCCTTCACCGAGACGGTCTGCTCGAACGCCTTGTGGTTCTCGGCGGTGAGTCGAATGGTGTGATCGCCCGGCGCGATGCCGCGGTCGATCTTGTCTTTCCCGATCGAGGTGCCGTCGAGGAAGATCTCCGTGCCCGGAGGCGACGCGGTGATCACGATGCGCGCGGCGACCTTGTCGAGGGTCTTCTCGAGGCTGGCCGACCCACGAATGGGGATGACGATGGTCTCCTCGACGGGCTGGTGGAGCTTGAGGTCGAGGCGGATGACGCGCTCGCCCGGGAGCACCTGGGTGTTGAGCGGCGTGGTGCCGACCTTGACGTCGTCGACGTACACCGTGGCGCCCGGAGGCGTGGACTTCACCTCGAGCGTGGAGGCCGCGGGCACGACCTTGGCGACGGCGCCCAGCAGGGCCTTCTCGAGGTTCGCGTTGCTGGCAGACGCGGGGCTCACCTTGCCGGTCTTCGGCTCGTAGGCGGCGACGCGGAACTTGAAGCCGGCCTCGTCCTGCCCGCCCTGGATGAGCACGATGCGCTCGAACCCGAGGCTGGCGACGAAGGGGTCAATGGGGTCCGTGCAGCGCGACTCGGCGCTGAAGCAGGGCAGTTCGGTGGGAACGCGGCCCTTGAAGGCGGCGGCGAGCTCCTTCTGACCGATGACGGAGTCCTGCCGCGCGTCGGCCGGCATCAGCTTGTCGAGCGCCTTCTCCGTGCGGTCGACCAGCGTCTCCTGTCCCGGGTACAGCGGGCGCACCAACCACAGGGTCTTGTCTGCCCACGCGGGCGTCGAGCCCACGAACATGAGGGTCAAGGCGCACACCAGCGCCCCCCGGTAGTGTCTGTGCAAGTCCATGGATTCCTTTGGGCTTACTGTGGGGTCCCCCGCGAGGCCACATATTCCTCCAGCTCCTCGGGGGTCTTCGGCCAGTCGTCTTTGAGCAGCCGCGACAGGGAGCGATCGGCCAGCAGTTTGCCTCCGGTCTGACACCTCGGGCAGTAGTTGGTCTCGTTGTCGGCGTGCACGATGCGCTGCACCGGCGAGCCGCACATGGGGCACGGTTGCTGGTGTTTTCCGTGCACGGCCATCTCGGGGCGGAAGGCAGTGACCTTCTCGGGCCAGCCGTCCCCCACCTCCGCGCGCAGGCGCTCGATCCACTCGGTGAGCACCTTGCGGGTGGCGTCGTAGAGCCGGGAGATCTCCTCGCCGGTGAGGGTCTTCGTCAGCTTCACCGGTGAGAGCTTCGCGTGGTGGAGGATCTCGTCGGAGTACGCGTTGCCGATGCCGGAGAAGAGGCGCGGGTCGGTCAGCGAACGCTTGAGCGTGTGGTTCTCGAGGCGCACGCGCTGGGCGAAGTCGTCGAGGTGGGCGTGCATCACGTCGAGGCCGCCGCGATCGAAGGTGCGCAGCGAGGCTTCGCCCGAGGTGACGAAGAGGCTGGCGCGCTTCTTCGTGGAGATCTCGGTCAGCAGCAGCGTGCCCGAGGCGAAGTCGAAGGCCGCCAGCCCCGCGCGCCCCGGGAGCTTGGTCCCCGCGGGCTTCCACTGCAGCCGGCCGGCGACCATGAGGTGAATGACGAGGTACAGCTCGCCCTCGAGCTCGAAGACGAGGCGCTTCCCGATGCGGCGCAGGCCCACGATCTTCCGGCCCCAGGTGCTGGCCAGCGGCGGCTCCACGCTGCGCAAGAGAAACGGGCTGCCGAGCCGCACGCCCTGCAGCACCTGCCCGACGACGCGCGGCGCGAGCGCCGAGAGGTAGAGCTCGAGGTCGGGATACTCAGGCACCGGGTCACTGTGCCACGAAGCGCTCGCGGCCAGCAGGGGCGGCGGTCGACAAGCAGGCGCAGAGGAACAATGCTCCGGTTGCCGACTTCCATGAGGTGCGGTGAAAGGAGCGACGCATGCGGTGTCCCCACTGGCTGATGACTTCGTTGACCGTCGCCCTGCTGCACGCGGGCGTCGCCGAGGCGCGCTTCGGCAAGTCCGGCAGCGGCGGGAGCTCGGGACGGTCCTCCTCGTCTTCCTCATCGAGCAGCCACGGCGCGGCCCCGGCGAATTCGGGGTCGAGCTCGAGTTCCTCCTCCTCCTCTTCGAGCTCGGGCAACCGCAGCAGCTGGGGCACGCGCTACGGGTCGAACTCCGGCTACGGGTACGGGTACTTCGGCGGCGCCTTCGTGCCCTGGTACGGCTACGGCCCCCGCGTGCGGCTGGCGACCCCGGCGCCGGTGGCCGAGACCGAGTCGACGGTGCGCGCGACCGCGGCCGTCGATCTCATGGTCTTCGTGGCGAACCAACAGCGCGGCTTCACCCTGGGGCTGACCGCGGGCTTCGAGGGCGAGCGCTTCGGCTTCAACCTCACGGGCCAGAACATCTCGGTGAAGGCCGACGACGGGTCGGGCACCACCGACAACCTGCAGCAGTTGAGCGCGCATCTCAGCTTCGCGTTCCTCACCGGTCAGTACGGCCGGCTGCGGGCCGAGGCGGGCGCAGACGTGGTCTTCGCCCCCAGCGCGGTGCTGCTCGCGCCCACGCTCGGGGTCTCGGGCACGCTGTGGATCGTCGGGCCGCTGGCCTTCGAGTCGAGCGTCTACGCCTCGGTGTACCCGTTCTGGCAGCTCGACTGGCGCGCGGGCCTGGTGATCGGCGCCGGGCCGATCGGCTTCAAGCTGGGGTGGCGCACGCAGGTGCTCGACGATCGCGGCGTGGTCGACGGCATCGTGCACCGCGACGTGTTCATGGGCCCCACGGCCGGCATGGGCTTCGCCTTCTAAGACTTCAGGCGGGCACCGAGATGCCCACGCGCTGCGCAAGCTCCGGCCGGCGCAGCTTCCAGATCACCCCGTCGACCCAGTAGTGCGAGAGCGTGAGGCTCACCCAGATCACCCCGGCCCACGTGTAGAACGACCACGGCGTCACCAGCGAGAGCGCGAAGATCACCACGTACACCGCGCCGGCCAACGCCATGAGCAGCGCCCAGTAGAGGAAGCCGCGCGCCCAGCCCGGCTGCGAGAGCCAGGAGATCACCTTCGCCCGCGCGTGCACCCCGCCCTTCCAGACGTTCAGGTTGTAGTGGCGCACCATGCCCAGGTACTGAAACCCGTGCCACGCCGCGGCCGCCGCGAAGGCCGAGGTGTCGTCGCTCTTGATCAACTGGAACGGCACGAAGAAGCCGACGAACGAGCACCCGATGAAGGCCAGGCGCAGCCACGCGGCCTTCGCGTACGGCCCGTGACGCTCTCGGAATCGGGTCACCAGCAGCACGCCCAGCAACACCGCCATCGGCGCCAGCAGCCCCATCACCAGCGCGTACGGCAGCTGCGGGTAGAAGACCTCCACGCCGAAGAGCACGCGGGGGCCGGTGTAGAGCCGGTGGGAGATGCAGAAGAGCGTGATCAGCAGCAGCAGGGGGCGCTCGAGCTTCGTGGCCCACGAGGTCAACGGCTCGCCGGACTTGCGCTGGTAGATGCGCAAGATGCCCCAGTTCTGGGCCGCGAAGTGCCAGGTCGCCCAGTAGAGGATGGTCGAGTTGAGCAACCGCGGGCCGTGCTCGCCGAGCTTCCAGTTGAGGACGAACACCAGGGCGAAGATCAGCAGCGGCACGCCGACGGTGGCGAAGCGGCGCGAACGCCACTCCTGGGGGTCGAAGTACACGCGGGTCCACGTGGAGACGAGGTGCGGGCCGTTGGAGGCCACGGCGACGACCACGAGGATGGTGTTCCCCGGCACGTGCATCACCGACGAGGCGAACCACGCGATCAGCACCACGCCGGCCGAGGCGAAAAAGAAGAGGAAGTCCTTCAGCGGGCTGATGATCGACAGCGACGGCGTCGCGGGACTGCTGCTCATGGAGCGACGAGAGATACCGCACTGGCGCCAAGGGGAGGTAATGACGTTCCCATGAAGCCCCCTCGCCTCGTGTTCCTCAGGCCCCGCAACGCGGACAACCTCGGCGCCATCGCCCGCGCGATGAAGAACTTCGGGCTGTCCGACTGGGTGGTGGTCTCGCCCAACCCGCAGCTGCTCGAGGTTCCGGGGCTCAACCGCCTCGCGGTGAAGGCCGGCGACCTGCTGGAGAGCGTGCGCCGGGTGGACACCCTGGCCGAGGCGATCTCCGACTGCACCTGGGTGGTGGGCACCACCATGCGCATCATCGACGGGCGGCGCCGCCTGACTCCGCGCGAGCTGGCCGACAGCGATCGCCCCGACGAGACCTGGGCCCTGGTCTTCGGCGACGAGCGCCACGGCATGACCAACGAGGACCTCGAGCAGTGCCAGGCGCTCTCGTTCATCCCGTCGTCCGATGATCAGCCCTCGCTCAACCTCGCGCAGGCGCTGGTGGTCTACGGCTACGAGCTGGCCATGGGCCGCCGCGGCGTGGTGACGGCTCCGGGGCCGGCCATGGCCGATGACGCCCAGATGCGGCAGGTGCGCGAGTCCATGGGCCTGGGGCTGGCCGCCAGCGGGTTCCTGCGCGAGGCCGATGACGGGCGCCACGCGGTCGACGACCTGCTCGCATCCCTGGCCCGCGCGCGGCTCACGAAGAAGGAAGCCGGGCTGTGGACCGCCGCCTGGAGAGTGGTCGCGAAGAAGAACGCCGCGATGAAGTAGTGTGTCGCCCGTGTCACGACGTCTGATCCCCTTCCTCCTGGTGTTGGTGGCCGGCTGCACGTGCGGCGTCACCCCTTCCGACGACGGAGGCATGGGCGGAGGCGCAGGAGGCGGCGGCGGCGACTTCGACGCGGGGCCTCCCACGGGGCGCTGCGAGATCGACCTCACGCCCTTCCTCGAGGGCACCGGGACGGCGCGCGCGCGGAAGATCGAGTTCGCCGGCCAACTGCTCGCGGGGCCCAACGCGGTGGGCAAGGTGGGCGACTACCTGCTGGAGAACGAGAAGATCCGCGTGGTGGTGCAGGCCGGCGGGCGCGCGTTCGGCCCCCTGCCCTACGGCGGGACGATCATCGACGCCGATCTCGCGGGACCGGGCCCTGGCAACGATCAGTTCGGCGAGGTGGGGCTGCTCTACAACTTCGGGCGCACGGTGAAGCCGGACCAGTACGAGGTGCTGGCCGACGGCGCGAGCGGAGGCCCGGGCATCGTGGCCATCTCCGGCGACGACGCGGCCAACGACTACCTCTCGATCCGCAACAAGCTCGCCGAGTCGCTGGGCCGGGTGCCCTACGTCGACCCCTACGTCGCCACGCCGCTGCGCATCACCAACTACTTCGTGATCAACCCCGGCGAGTCGCGGGTGAAGATGATCACCGCCTTCTGCAGCACCGAGACGCGCACCTTCACGGCCCTCGCGGTGGGCGATCTGGTCGACCCCGGCTACGTGCTCGAGTTCTTCAACCCGCGCGCCTGCACCGACGGCTTCGGCTTCGGCGGCGTGTGCTTCTCGCTCGATCAGATGACGTGGTTTGGCTACCAGGGTGACGGCGTGGCCTACGGCTACTCCCCCTGGCGCGCGGGCAGCCCGCTGTTGCCCTCGCCGCAGAACGCCACGCTCTCGGTGGCAGGCATCACCGGCACGATCATCGGCGCCAACGGGTTGCTGGGCCTGGGCTCGTGGGTGCAGGAGAGCCGCGACGTGCCGCGCGACGGCGAACTGCGGCTCCCGCCCCGGGGCTACGCGGTGATCGCCCGCGACTTCTGGGTGGCGAAGGATCTCGGGGAGATCTCCACCCTCGTGGAGACGAGCCGCGCCCCGCTCAGCGGCACCACCCTGGGGAACTTCTCGGGCACGGTGCTGCGCAATGGCCAGCCCTTCGAGAAGGCCCGCGTGGTCTTCGAGGGCACCAACGGCCGCGCGGTCTTCTTCACCGACGCCGCGGGCCAGTTCAGCGGCGCGCTCCCGGTGGGCACCTTCCAGGTCTCGGCCTGGGCCGCCGGGCACGCCCCGAGCGTCAAGCAGTCGGTCACCCTCTCGACCGCGAGTGCGGCGGTGCCGCTGACCCTCGACACGCCGCGCAAGCTGACGGTCACCGTGCGCGAAGCCAACGGAGGCCCGATGCCGGCGAAGCTCACCGTGCTCTGCCCCAACGGCCCCTGCGCCACCTCGCAGAAGCAGCTGGGCCTGTTCTCCGACGTGACCAAGGACCCCATTCCCGAGCAGATCGCCCTCATCGCGTGGGTGGGCCCGAGCGGCACCGCGACCTTCGAGCTGCCGGCCGGCCAGTACCTCGCGCTCGTCAGCCGCGGCCCCGAGTACTCGGTGCACCCCAACGCGTACCCCACCTCGCCGGGAGAAGCGGTCGACCTGCGCACGGCCGACGGCACGGTCAACGCGGTGCTCGCGCGCGTGCTCGACACCACGGGGTGGATGAGCGCCGACTTCCACGTGCACGCGGTCAACAGCCCCGACTCCATCGTGGACAACGCCCGGCGCGCGCTCACCTTCGCCGGTGACGGGCTCGACGTGATCGTCAGCACGGATCACGACGCGATCACCGACTTCGGGCCGATCATCTCGCAGACCGGCCTCAGCCCCTTCCTCGCCTCGGTCATCGGTGAGGAGGTCAGCCCCATGGAGTGGGGGCACTACAACCTCTTCCCCCTCGCCCTCGACGCGACGAACCGCACCAACGGCGGCGCCCTGGACTGGGCCGGTGGCGAGGGCCCCACCCTCAGCGTCGGGGAGATCTTCGCCGAGGGCCGCCGCCTGGGCGCGCGCACCGTGCAGGTCAACCATGCCCGCGGCTCGCTGGGCGGCTTCACCACCCTGCAGCTCGACACCGACACCCTGGCCACGCACGTGGACCCCTCGGTGTTCCGCATGGCGGCCCAGCCCGGCGCCACGGTCGACGACAGCAAGCTGATCAGCGCCGACTTCGACGCCTTCGAGATCCTGAACCCCGGCGACGATCACTTCGACGCCACCACCACCCTGGCGCGGGCCAAGTTCAACGACTGGTTCACCCTGCTCTCGCGCGGCCTGCTGGTGGCCGGCACCGGCGTGTCCGACACCCACTACGCGCTGCTGGCCACCGGCTGGCGCACCTGGGTCGAGGTAGGCGTGGATCAACCCGGGCAGCTCTCGCCGGTGGTGCTCAGCGATCGCCTCAATGCGCTGCGGGCGGTGACCTCCAACGGCCCCTTCCTGTCCGTGACCGCGTACCGGGTCGACGCCAGCGGGACCATCATGACCGCCCCGGTGGGCATCGGCGGCACGGTGCCTCCCGACACCCGCGAGCTCGGGGTGACGGTCGACATGCAGGTGCCGACGTACCTCGATCTCACGAAGGTGGAGCTGTACCTCCACGTGCCCGGCGACGACGGCGCCTGCCCGCTCGACCCCATGAGCGCGCGGGCGAGGACCACGCGGGTCTCGTGCGCGGGCGTCACCAACGCCAACTGGCCGGCCGCGAGCGTCAGCGCCACCCAGGCCATCACCCTGACTCCCGGTGATCGGCAGCTCGTCACCACCGACGGCGCGCAGCAGTTCTACCGCTACCGCAAGGTGGTGAACTTCCGGCTCCCGGCGCCCACCACCGACAACTGGCTGGTGGCCATGGTCTACGGCTCGCGCTCGCTGGCCCCGGTGCTCTACCCGTACCCCGGCACGGGCACGACCAACGCCCCCTTCGCCTTCAGCAACCCGATCCTCATCGACGCCGACGGCAACGGCTACGATCACCCGCCCTTCATGCGCGTGCGCAGCCGGGTGCCGCCCCCGATGCCGCTGATCGCCCCCCCGCGCGGCCCGCTGAGCCCCGCAGAGCAGTTGCAGCGCTGGGGCGCAGCCTTCGACACGCACTGACGGGGCCGTGCTATGCGCGCCCCCGTGACGGGCACGCGCTCCATCGATCAGATGGTCGAAGCAGCCATCTGGCTCATGGTGCAGGGCGACCGCTCTGGCGCCGAGGAGTTGCTTGCCCAGGTCCTGCGCATCGACCCCACCCACGAGCGTGCGCGGCAGGCCATGCGCTCGACGGGCGCGCAGACCAGCCCCGGGCAGGAAGCGCCGAAGGCCCCGATCCCCCACCAGACCCAGCCGGTGATCCCCCCCGGCACCATCCGGGTGACCGAGGCCACGCCGCTCGAGCCGTTGCCCGCGCTCCAGCGCCCGGTGCCGCCGGGCCTGATGCGCCGCCACACGCTGCCGGGCACCGGCGACGAAGCCCAGGCCGTGCTCGAGCGCCGCGAAGCGCCCGTGGTCGGAGCCGATCTCCCCTTCCTGCCCACGCCCAGCGCCCCCACCGGCCCGCCGCCCGCCGAGCGACCCACGGTGCGGGTGCAGGTCGACACGGTGCGCCCGCCCGAGAAGCGCGAAGCGAGCACCGATCAGCACCTGGCCCTGTCCGTGGCCGACCGGTTCGCGGCCGAGACCACCGTGCCCCAGGCCCCCTCGGCGGCCCTGCCCCGCGCGCCGCTGGCCGCGGGCAAGAGCTGGTCGCTGGAGGTGCTCACCGGGCCCCACACCGGCAAGAGCATGCCGGTGACCAAGCGCCCGATGCTCTTCGGCAAGGGCCTGGGCGTGCTCGACGTCGAAGCCGATCCCTTCATCTCGCACGCCCACGCGTCGTTCTTTCAGCGCGGCAGCGACCTGTGGATCTCCGACGGCGGCAGCGCCTCGGGTACCTGGCTGAGCATCGACGGCCCGCAACGGCTCACCCCGGGAGACTCGTTCTCGGTGGGCATGCAGCGCTTCCTCTACCTGGGGCCGCTGGACACCGCGCTCTCTGACCAGCCCTGGCCCTACGGCGCGCCCCGGCCGGCGGCCTCGTGGCGCCTCGAGCACGTGCTGGTCGGCGCCCGGGCGGGCCGCACCTGGGTGTTGCGCGGGGTGATCACCATCGGCCGCGAAGGCACCACCCTTCGCTTCAGCGACGACGACACCATGGCCAGCACCCACGCCGAGCTCCGCCCCACGGGCCCGGCCATCGAGCTGCTCGACCGGTCGGCGCGCATCGGCACCTTCGTGGCCCTGACCTCCGGCGGTGAGCGCCGCGTGCTCGAAGGCATGCGCGTGCGGCTGGGCAGCACGGTCTTCCGCGTCACCGCGCGATGATTCCTTGCGCGGGCCCCGTGGCCTGTGTCAGACGCCTCGACCCAAAGTTGTAACTCTCGGAAGGAGGTGACAAATGACCACCATCAAACTCAAGGACGGCGAGTCCATCGAGGGGGCCCTCAAGCGTTTCAAGAAGGCTACCGAGAAGGCCGGCATCCTTTCCGAGATCCGCAAGCGCGAGCACTACGAGAAGCCTTCCGTTAAGAAGAAGAAGAAGGCCATCGCTGCGAAGAAGCGCGCTGTGAAGAAGAACCGCCGCTCGTACTGATCGCCTCGCGGTCAGGTCTACCCGGAGGTTGGCGACGTTTGCCAACCTCCGGTTTTCATTTTACGGAGCCGGTAAAGGAACCACTGCCATGGCGACCATCCGAGAGCGACTCGACTCCGATCTGAAAGATGCAATGCGCGCGAAGGCCGAGGTCAAGCTGTTGACCATCCGGGCCCTCAAGAGCGCCATCAAGTACAAGGAAGTCGAAGGCGAGAACAAGGTGCTCGACGAGCCCGCGATCATCTCGGTCATCACGACCCTGGTGAAGCAGCGCCGCGACGCCGCCGCCGAGTACAAGAACGCCAGCCGCGTGGACCTCGCCGACAAGGAAGAGCAGGAGATCGCGATTCTCCAGGCCTACCTGCCCGCGCAGCTGACCGCCGAGCAGCTCGCCGCCGAGATCGGAAAGGCCATCACCGAGGCCGGCGCGAAGTCCGCGAAGGACCTCGGCGCGGTGATGAAGATCGTCACCCCCCGCCTCAAGGGCCAGGCCGAGGGCAAGGCCATCAACGACGAGGTCCGGTTGCAGCTCGGCAAGCTGAGCTGAGCTGAACCCTTGATCTCCGACGATGCTCATCCCCGACACGAAGATCCAGGAGGTGCGCGAGCGGGTCGACATGATCGCGCTCGTCCAGCGCCACGGGGTGGAGCTCAAGAAGTCGGGGCGTAGCTACAAGGGGCTGTGTCCCTTCCACGGCGAGAAGTCGCCGTCGTTCTACGTGTGGCCCGACGAGAAGCGCTTCAAGTGCTTCGGTTGCCAGGCCGGCGGGGACGCCATCAGCTTCGTGCAGCGGTTGATGGGCAAGACCTTCGTGGACACGGTGTCCGATCTCGCCAAGGAGCTCGGCATCGACATCGAGGCGGCCGTCGACCCGGGCATGCGCGAGAAGCAGCAGGTCAAGGACGCGACCGACTTCGCCGCGCTGCACTACGTGGAGAAGCTGTGGGACCCGGTGATCGGCCGCCACGCGCGCGACTATCTCCACAGCCGCGGGTTGACCGACGACCTGATCCGCTCCTTCGGGCTGGGCTGGGCGCCGCTGGCGTGGACCGAGCTGGCGGATCAGCTCCGCGAGCGGGGCTTCCTGGCGTTCGGCGAGAAGGCCGGCCTGGTGGCGCCCCGCCAGCGCGGCGACGGCTACTACGACATGTTCCGCGGCCGGGTGATCATCCCCATCCGCTCGCCGGAAGGCCGCACCATCGCCTTCGGAGGCCGGTTGCTCGAGGGCGACGACGGCCCCAAGTACCTGAACTCGAAGGAAAACCGGCTCTACAACAAGTCGGACATCCTCTACGCCACGGACCAGGCGCGGGACGAGATCCGCAAGAAGAAGTCAGCGGTGCTCTGCGAGGGCTACTTCGACGCCATCGGCATGCACCAGGCCGGGGTGAAGAACGCGGTCGCCCTGTGCTCCACGGCGCTCACCCCGGGCCACCTGGCGCTGCTGCAGCGCCTCGAGGCGAAAGAGCTGGTGCTGCTGCTCGACGGTGACGAGGCCGGTCGCAAGGCCGTGGAGCGCCTCGCCGGGGCCCTGCTGGCGGGCGGGGTCAACTCGCGGGTGGCGGTGCTGCCCGAAGGCGAAGACCCCGACACGTACGCGCGGAAGATCGGCGCCGAGGCCATGCAGAAGATGATCTCCGAGGCCCGGTCCCTGACCGCGCACCTCTTCGAGACCCTGCTCCCCGGCGGCATCCAGTCGGAATTCGAAGAAAAAATGGCGGCCCTGGACCGGTTCCGCCCCATCGCCGCCCAGGTGCCGGTGGGCCTGACCCGCAGCGCCCTGTTCGGGGCCATGTCCAAGCACTTCGGCCTGCCGGCTTCCGAGCTGGAGACCGCGCTCAAGAGCAAGCTCCCCCCGGCGGTCAAGGCGACCCCCAAGCCGGTGAGCAACGAGCCCCCGCCTGATCAGAACGAGGCCACCTGGGTGGCGGCGATCCTGAAGGATCGGCGGCTCCTCGAGAACGACGTGCACAAGGTCGCCTACGAGCTCAAACACATGGGATTACGGACCCTTGTGGCGGCGATCCAGTCCACCGGGTCGCCCGAAGACGCGCTCTACGAGGCGTCCGACGTGGTCAAGGCGCAGCTGACGAAATCGAAGGACATGCTGCCGTCCGACGAAGAGGCGCTCAAGCGGGGCTTCGACGCGGTGTCGGCGCGGCTCAAGTTGAGGTCGGTGGAAGACCGACTGCAGATCATCGCCCGGGAGATCGCCAATACGCCCGGCGGGACCTCGGAGCTGACCCAGGACTCGAGGGAGCTCCTGACCGAACAGGGTGCCCTCATGGTCTTGAAGCAAAAGCTGAAGTCACAAAAGTGAAGTGACAGCCGTTCATTGATACACGCCCGGTAGTTGAGCTAAGGGCGGCCGGTTCAGTACCACGACGGTTCCTGTCGGAGATCTCCCGCATGGCGACGAAGCAAGGCTCCTCCACCCCTAAGGCGAAGAAGGACCTCGAGAAGAAGAAGAAGGTCGAGGACAAGGCCAAGGACAAGGAGAAGAAGCGCAACCGCGAGGCCAAGGCCGCTGCGATCGCGCACGCCGCCCAGTCGGCGGACGCCACGGCGCTGGCGAAAGAGAAGCTCAAGAAGCGCGGCAGCTCGACCGAAGTCGAAGACGACGAGGTCGAGGAGAAGGCCATCGAGATGATGGGCGGCGCCGAAGTCGACGCCGACGCGCAGAAGGACCAGGACCAGGAAGAGCCCATCGGCGAGCGCAAGGAGGTCCAGGACCTCATCGCCCAGGGCAAGCAGAAGGGCTTCGTCACGTTCGACGAGGTCAACGACGCGCTCCCCGGTGGTGACGCGGTCTCGACCGAGCAGATCGACGACGTGATGTCGATGTTCGGCGACAACGACATCGAGGTCGTCGACGCGCAGAAGCAGTCGGAGGGCCAGGTCGAGGTCAAGCCGAACGTCGCCGCCGAAGAAGACGCGGCCGAAGAGGAAGAGGACGACGACGACGACGACGACAAGCCCGCCGCCGCCGCCGCGCCCGGCACCGCCGCCGCCACCACCGCGAAGGACGACGCGGGCACCAAGTCCAACGACCCGGTGCGCCTGTACCTGCGCAAGATGGGCTCCGTCTCGCTGCTCACGCGCGAAGGCGAAGTCGAAATCGCCAAGCGCATCGAAGACGGCGAAAAAGACGTCATGCGCGCGTTGCTCGACTGCAAGGTCGCGGTCAACGAGATGCTCGACATCGGGCCGCGCCTGCGCACCGGCAAGCTCCGCGTTCGCGAGGTGTTCAAGGACGCCCCCGAGGAGCCCCAGCGCGAGGAAGAGGAAGAGAGCGAGTTCGAGCCTGAGGCCGAGGCGGAAGCCGAAGGCGGCCCCAAGGAGATCCAGCTCAACGCGTCCGAGCTGAACCGCATCGAGAACCTCTGCAAGCAGCTCGACAAGCTCAAGAAGCTCTACAAGGACGTCGAGGACACCTTCGAGGACCTCAACGGCCGCAAGAAGCTCTCCGAGGTCAAGCGCAAGGAGCTCAAGGTCGAGGACAAGGAGCTCCGCGACAAGATGATGGAGCAGGTCGAGGAGATGCGCCTGTCGAAGAAGGCCGTCGACCGCGTCGTCCAGCACGTCAAGGGCATGATCGACACCGTCGATCGCGCCGAGGACGAGCTGCGCAACCTCGAGCGCCAGTACGGCATCCCGCTCAACGACCTGAAGGTGGGCCTCAAGGAAGCCGGCGGCAACCCGCAGGCGGGCAAGCGCCTCCAGCGGCGCCTGAACATCACCGAAGAGCACATGGAGTCGCTCGACCGTGACGTGCGCACCGCGCTGCGCCGCATCAAGAAGGTCGAAGAAGACGCGGGCATGGAGATCCAGCTCCTGCGCACGAAGTACGAGGCCATCCAGGCCGGTGAGCGTCGCGCCGAGCGGGCGAAGAGCGAGCTGGTCGAGGCCAACCTCCGCCTCGTGGTCTCCATCGCCAAGAAGTACACGAACCGCGGCCTGCAGTTCCTCGACCTGATCCAGGAAGGCAACATCGGCCTGATGAAGGCCGTGGACAAGTTCGAGTACAAGCGCGGCTACAAGTTCTCGACCTACGCCACGTGGTGGATCCGCCAGGCCATCACCCGCGCGATCGCCGACCAGGCACGCACCATTCGTATCCCGGTGCACATGATCGAGACGATCAACAAGCTCATCCGCACCTCGCGCTACCTGGTGCAGGAGATCGGTCGCGAGCCGACGCCGGAAGAGATCGCCGAGAAGATGGAGCTGCCGCTCGACAAGGTCCGCAAGGTCCTGAAGATCGCCAAGGAGCCCATCTCGCTCGAGACGCCCATCGGTGAAGAGGAAGACTCTCACCTCGGCGACTTCATCGAGGACAAGGCGCACGTGAAGCCCGACGAGGCGGTCATCAACATGAACCTCGCCGAGCAGACCCGGAAGGTCCTCGCGACGCTCACGCCCCGTGAAGAGAAGGTGCTGCGCATGCGCTTCGGCATCGGCGAGAAGAGCGACCACACCCTCGAAGAGGTGGGCCAGGACTTCGAGGTGACGCGCGAGCGCATCCGTCAGATCGAAGCGAAGGCGTTGCGGAAGCTCCGCCACCCCTCGCGCAGCAAGCGCCTGCGCAGCTTCGTCGAAGGTCAGTAACTCGAAGTTCCCTCTCCCCTCAACGAGGGGAGAGGGTCAGGGTGAGGGGCCGCCTGTCCCCAACCCTGCCCCGAACTACCTCCCCTGTACCTGCGCCTTGAAGGCCGCGTGACACGTCACGCAGTGGCCCATCAGCTGCTGGTACTTCTCGAGGCTGCCGACCATGTCGTTCGCCTTGCCGGCGTCTGACAGCTCCTGGGCGGTCTTGCGCATCAACTCCTGCAATTCGAAGAACCGCTGCGGCAGCTTCGCCGACTGGGCGATCTTCGGGTCCAGCCGGGGCGAGTTGGCGATGCCCTGGGCGAGGCGCTCGATCTCGCTCATCTTGACGATGGCCACGGCGATGGACAGGTCGCGCATGTCCTTGTTGTGGCCCTTCATCTTGCCCTTGAGGAAGAGCTTGCTCTCTTCCGACAGCACGTCGGGTTCGAGCTTGCGGGCGGCGTCCTTGGTGGCCTTGTCGGGGAAGATGCTGCCCTGCGCGAAGGCCGGGGCAGCGAGGAGAGCGAGCACGAGAAGAAGGCGCATGGTGCGCGCCTCATAGTGCAGCGCGCATGCCCCATCGAACTCTTCTCAACGACTGGGGGTGAGCTCGGCGAGCGGTGCAGGGCTTGCGGGGCGAGACGCCACGAGCCGCTGACACCGCGCGATCACCTGCACGGCGAGCTTCTTCGCCGCCTCACCCACCATCTCGCGGTGCATCACGCCCAATCGCGTTTCCACTGCCGGCGGAGCGGCCATGGCCTCGCGCTGCACGCGCTCATGAATGGTGAAGAGGATGGTGCCGGTCTTCACGTCGAAGAGCGTGGCCTCGAGCACGCCGGCGGACTCGATGGTGGTGCCGGGGAGGAACAGCGCCCCGAGCAAGGTGATGAAGCCCACCGACAGCCCGTTGGCGTGCGTCGCGTCGGCGAAGCGCTGGCGGTAGAGCAGCACGTATTCGGTGCGGTACCTCGCGGCGAGCTCTCGCAGGCCACCGATGCCCGAGGACGTGGGCCACTCGGAGGAGAGCTCCGAGGCGAGCTCGAACAACCCGCTGCCCTCGAGCGCGTCGGTGAGCGTGGCGGGGGCGGCCTCGACGGGGACCTCGCCGTCGGGGGCGTAGCCGGTGCTCACGGGCAGCACGCCGATTCGGGCGTGCTCCTCGAGGAACACGGGCGCGGCGAGGATCTGCCGGAGCTCGGGCTCGCCCAGGGCCATCTGGTCGCGGCGGAAGTGGTTCTCCTCGAGGAGCGCCGGGGCGAGCTCGGGCATGACGGCGCGGGGGGCATGGGCGGCGGCGCACCCCACGGCGAGGCTGATCAGGGGGACGAAGACGAGTCGGGGCATGGTGTTCCTCCTTGAGAAGACGGGGAGGACGATGCGATGCCTGCGCCCCACCCGCTGCACGAGGGGCTCACGAGTCCTTCACGGTTTCTTCATGACCACCCGCAAGACCCCGCTCACGGAGTGGCAACAGGCCGTCGACCAGGCAGTGCGCGCGATCCCTGAGGGGAAGACGGCGGGCTACGCGCAGGTGGCGCTGAGGGCGGGCAAGCCGGGCGCGGCGCGGGCGGTGGTGCGGGCGCTGCACAGCCTGACGGGTGCGCCGTGGTGGCGGGTGATCCGCAGCGACGGCACCCTGGCTCCGCAGGTGGAAGGCGAGCAGGCGAAGCGGTTGGCGGCTGAAGGTGTCGTTCTACCTTCGCGAAAGGGTCGACGCTGAAACGCGGCAGGTGTGTTAGCCGCCGAGGTGAACCCGCTGTCCCCTGAAATGAGCAACGACATGGCTGGATTGATCACCCTGACGGAGAAGAACTTCGAAGCGACCGTGCAGAAGGGCGGCACGCTGTTCATCGACTTCACGGCCACGTGGTGTGCGCCCTGCGGCGAGTTCGCCCCGATCTTCGAGGCGGCCTCGAAGAAGCACGGCACCGTGATGTTCGGGCGCGTCGACGTCGACGCTGAAGAGGCGCTGGCTGACGAGTTCGAGATCGAGGTCATGCCGACCATCGTCGCCATCCGCGATGGCGTGCTCGTGGCCAGCGAAGAGGGCCTGATGACCGCCGAGGAGTTCGAGGAGATCATCGCCGGCGTGGCGGCGCTCGACATGAACGGGGTCCGCGCGGATCTCGAGGCCGACGAAGCGGCCGAGGCGACGAAGGCGGCCAAGAAGGCGCCGGCGAAGAAGGCCGCGGCCAAGAAGGCCCCGGCGAAGAAGGTCGCGGCGAAGAAGGCCCCCGCGAAGAAGGTCACGGCGAAGGTCGTCGCCAAGAAGACCCCGGCGAAGAAGCCGGCGGCCAAGAAGGTCGCGGCCAAGAAGGCGCCCGCGAAGAAGAAGTCGGGCCGCTAAACACCAGTGACTCAGAGCCCCGTGATGAACGGGGCGACGATCTGGCGCACGTAGGGTTCCACCAACGTGCGCTTGACGTTGATGCGGGCGACGAGGGCGAGGCTGGCAAAGCCGTGCGCCAGGCTCCAGAAGGCGAAGACGAGCTCGCGTCGGGGGCGCTGGATGAACCGGCGCTGCTCGATGCCTGCGCCCATCTCCACGTCGATCAACACGTAGGCCTGCTGCACGAGATCTTCGAGCACGGGGAAGCGCCCGTCTTCGTTGAGCCGGCGGCCGAACATGATGCGGTAGTGCGCCGGGTTATCCAGGGCGAAGGCGACGTAGGCGCAGGCGAGCGCCTCGACGCGCTTCTCGGGGCCCGCGCGCTTGACGCCGGCGAGGCTCGCTTCGAGGGCGATGAGCAGCTGCCGGTACCCCTGCTCCGCCACGGCGGCGAGGAGCGCGGTGAGATCGGCGAAGTGGCGGTAGACGGCCCGGTGGTTGACCCCCACGCGGCGGCTGATCTCGCGCAGGGTCAGCTGCTCCGCGTCCCCGGTGCTCAGGAGATCGATGGCGGCGGCGACCAACGCGTTGGAGAGATCTCCATGGTGGTACGTCTCGCGCTTTTTTCGGGGTCTCGACGTGGCCACTGCAGCGCCTTCGGTCTAGGAGGGTCTTCGCGGGCTCATAGCTCAACGGTTAGAGCTGGCGGCTCATAACCGCTAGGTTCCAGGTTCGAATCCTGGTGGGCCCACTCACCTTCCCTCCCCGCACGTCATGGCCAAGCGCGTTGGAGACAGCAAGGCGCAGGTCGTCTCGCCCCAGCAGGGGCAGCGCCTCGTGGGGTCCGCACCGGTTGAAGCCGCGTGGACCGCAGAGCTTCGGGTGCGACTCGAGGACGTTCGGAACGGCGAGGCCGACTTGACCGAGTGGGCTGAGGCACGCGCGCAGATTCACGGCTCGCGCCAGTAACCCGGCTTTCGGCCCGCTCTTTCGGAGTGCGCGCCCTCCCCGGTCTCAGGTGAAGTGATCTGCACGGAACGTGGAGTTGGTGCCGAGTGAACGACGCGCGCTCCGGTCCCACGCGAGCACTCAGAACGTGAGGCCGATGCCGCCGGTGATCGATCCGAGCACTCCCGCTGCGTTGAAGTCGACCGTCGGCTGGGCGAGCAGCGTGAAGTGATCGCCGATGACGATGGCGATCTGCGCCAGCATCGAAAACAGCCCGCCACCCGCGGCCTGGATGGCGCCGACGTTCACCGCGGAGAACGTGCCGGTCAGCGCGAGCGTCACTTGCGTCCGGTTCCCGAAGCGAACGCCCGGGCCGAGCCCGTACATCTGAATGCTCCCCGCTGAGCTCGCGAAGATGCGGCCGTGCGCGACGCCGACCACGCCAACGCCGGAACGGAACCGAACGCCCGCCGCACCGGTGAACGCGAAGATCGGCACCGCGGAACTCCCCGCGAACAGACCGCCATACATCACGCCGATCAGACCGACCGCCCGCGCCAACGGCTCCGCGACCGGCTGGTCATCGACCCCGGCTCGTCGATTGCGCCGCGACCTCGCGGGAGCCGGGTTCGGCGCCACCTTGCACTCCGGCTTCAGCCGACCCTCCGCGTCGAGCGGCTCCTCGCAGGTCTCCACGGGAGGCGGGGCGCGGAAGGGGGACGGATCTCCCAGGGGCATGCGCTTCTGCTGCTGGGGCGGAGGCAACGGTGGAGGAACGAGTGCGTCCGGTGCGGGCGGCGGCGGGGCACTCGCAGGCGCTGGGCAGGGCGCGACCACGACGCCTAGCGGCGCACGCCTCTGGTCCTGCGCCACGCACGGCACTGGCTCGCTGAGCGGAACGCGCACCACCGGCGCAGGAGCTGGAACCGGAGGCGGAGCACTCGACGCAGCCGGCGCCACGCACCGGTTGTTCTCACAGATGCGATCACCTTTGCAGTCGGTGTCCTTCTCGCAACCGGTCCCACCCAACGCCATCACCACCACGAACCCCAACAGCACCATCGCGCGCCCCCTGAGCAGGCCAACACCGCCGCTCTCCAGGGTCGGCACCCTAAGGCACCCCTCGACCCGCCCCCAGCACGAAGCCTGAAGCGGCCCGTCGCATGCACCGCCCCCCGTTCATGAAACGACTGACGATGAAGGACGGCACGCGGCTGCACTACAAGGACTGGGGCACGGGCCCCGCGGTGGTCTTCAGTCACGGCTGGCCGCTCAACGCCGACAGCTGGGAATCCCAGATGATGTACCTCGCGTCCCTGGGCTTTCGTTGCATCGCCCATGATCGCCGCGGCCACGGTCGCTCCACGCAGCCCTGGCTGGGCAACGACATGGATACCTACGCCGACGACCTGGCGGAGCTGATCACCCAGCTCGCCCTCGAGCGCGTGACCCTGGTGGGCTTCTCAGCAGGCGGTGGCGAGGTGGCTCGCTACGTGGGCCGCCACGGGACCAAGAACGTGGCGCGGGTGGCGCTGATCTCCGCCGTCCCCCCGCTCATGCTGCAGACTCCGGCCAACCCCGGTGGCCTGCCAATGAAGACCTTCGACGGCATGCGCGCCCAGTCGCTCGCGGACCGGGCCCAGCTCTACCGCGACCTCGCCAGCGGCCCCTTCTTCGGCGCCAACCGCCCGGGAGCAAAGGTCTCCCAGGGCGTCATGGACTCGTTCTGGCGGCAAGGAATGCTCGCCGGCCACAAGAACACCTTCGACTGCATCAAGGCCTTCTCCGAGACCGACTTCACCGATGACCTCGCGCGCATCGACGTGCCCACCCTCATCGTCCACGGTGACGACGACCAGATCGTCCCCATCGACGCCGCCGGCCGGGCCTCCGCGAAGCGCATCAAGCACGCCACCTTGAAGGTCTACCCCGGTGCGCCCCACGGCCTCGCCGACACCCACAAGGACCGCCTCAACGAAGACCTGCTGGGCTTCCTGCGCACCTGAGCACTCCGTCGAATTGAAGGTGCTCCATCGCCCTGATGGAGCACCGCAAGTCGAAAGGACCTTCCCCGCGCCAATCCTGTAAGGCAGGCGGGTGTTCGCCTCTGCGCTCCTGCTCCTGCTGGTCGCCGGTACGCCCGAAGAAGAGATGGGCGCGATGCCCACCACCTCGAAGGCGCCGGCCTTTCACGTCACCGCGGGCCTGCGCTCGGGCGTGCTCATCCGTCCGCCCTCCGCCGACCCCACCCTGTCCTTCCACGGCGCGTTGCGGGGCGGCACCTTCGAGCCGCTGGTGCTCATGGGCGTGACCATCGCGCCGGGCAAGACGCTGACCGTGTGGGAAGTGCCCCTCGCCATCGGCTTCCGCATCCCCATCGTCTTCTCGGCCTGGAGCCTGGTGCCCGAGATCCTCGCCGGCGCGCGCATGCACTTCTACACGGCCAGCGAGCTCGACTCGGGTGGTGTGGGTGCCGACCTCACCGGCATGCTGGGCCTCTCGCTGCTCCGGGAGATCGGCCCCTTCAAGCTCGGCCTGCGCGTCGGCCTCGACCTCGCCACCCCGCGGGAACACGTGCTGGGGGACCAGGTGTTGTGGACCCGAGGGCCCGTGGGCTTCTCGGTGCAGCTGCACATCGAGCGCTGACGGTAGATCCCCGGGTGAGTTCGCGCGTTTCCGTGCTTCCATGCGCGCACTTCTTCCCCGGGGGCTTCACATGCGACGTCTTTTCGTGCTCGCGCTCATCGCGGCGCTTCCCGCACTCGCGCAGGACTTCGATTCGGCCAACAAGTACCTCCAGGAGCGCTCCTATTCGCGCGCCTGTGACGCCTTCACCGCCTTCCTGAAGGCCAACCCCACCGCCCCGCTCGCCCGTGAAGCCTCGGCGAAGAAGGCGGCCTCGTGTTCTCGCGCGGGCAAGGGCTCGTACGAAGAGCTCCGCAAGCTGGCCAACGAGGGTGAGAAGGACTTCGCCCGCGGCATCGCCTCGCACGCGCTCTGGGAGAACGGCAACCTGGCCTTCGACACCATGGCCCCGCTGCTCAAGCAGGCGATGGGCGAGCCGGGTCGTCGCGGCACCGAGGCGCGCGGGCTGCTCGAGGCCGCGGTGATCCGCGAGATGGACAACAACACGTGGAACCTCGCGCGCGTGGAGAAGCTCGCGGAGCTCGGGCTCTCGCTCGAGTCCAACGGCGAGCTCACCGCGGCGTACCGGTTCCGCCGGGCCCGGGCGCGGCTCAACAACGGCAACAAGTTCAAGGAAGCCGAGGCCGAGCTCCGTGACGTGGGCGACGGCAAGAGCGACGTGGCCGACGACGCGCTGTACCTGCTCGCCGAGCGCCGCGAGAACGAGGCGAAGTATGTCGAGGCGCTCGAGATCTTCGACTCCATCGTCAAGCGCTTCAGCCCGCAGACCAGCAACATGCGCAGCAGCGCCGAGAGCCGCGCCGCGAACATCCGCCGTCCCTCCCTGTCGGTGAGCGTGCCCAACAACGAGCTCCCGGGGGTCAAGCCGCAGGTCCAGGTGAGCTTCCGCAACGTGAAGAACGCGAAGTGGACCGTCAAGCGCGCCGACCCCATGGCCCTGCCGGGCGGCTCGTGGCCCAACGATCCCTCCGCGTACCCGGGCACGGTGATCAAGAACTGGAACACCACCCTCGAGGCCCCGGGCAAGTACGCGCCGGGCAGCACGCGCTTCGATCTCGAGGTCACCGAGCCGGGCCTGTACGTGATCGAAGCGAGCGCCGACTCCGAGACCTCCCGCGCGTGGGCGTTGATCTCCCAGCACGTCCTCGTCACCAAGAACGATCGCACCCAGGTGCTGGTCGCGGCCTTCGACGTCGAGACCGGCCAGGCCCAGCCCGACACCGACGTGGTGCTCTTCCTCTACCGCAGCGGCAACGCCGAGCGCCTGACGGCCAAGACCAACGCCTCGGGCATCGCCACCTTCAAGACCGAGAACACCAACGACTCGATGCTGATTTGGACGAAGAAGGGCAACAACCTCGCCTGGAGCACCGCGGGCAGCTCGTACTGGAACAACTACAACCGCGAGAACCTCGCCTACGTGATGACCGACCGGCCGCTCTACAAGCCGGGCGAGACCGTGGGGCTCAAGCTCTTCCTGCGCTCGCGTGAAGGCGGGCCGTCGACGCCCATCTCCGGGCAGAAGGCCTACGTCACCGTGTCCGATCCCACGGGCAAGCAGCTCGTGCGGGAGACGGTCACCACCAACTCGTTTGGCACCGCGAGCTTCACCCTGGCGCTGGCGAAGAACGTCACCCTGGGCGCCTACCGCATCAACGTGCAGACCGACGGGCAGTACTTCGTCCAGGCGCCGATGGAGTTCCGCGTCGAGGAGTACAAGCCGCCCGAGTACATCGTCTCCGTCGAGCCCATCGGCAGCCCGAAGCCCGGCGACAAGGTGAAGTTCAAGGTGAAGGCCGCCTATTACTCCGGTGGCGCCGTGGCCAACGCCAGCGGCCGGGCGATGGTCAGCGTGCAGCCCTGGCAGCACCAGTTCGGCAAGTGGCCCGACGATCCGACCGAAGAAGATCAGCAGCAGCAGTACGGCGGCTACGACGACGAGGAGTACGGCTCGCGGCGCGGCGGACGCGGCTACTACCCGTATTACGGCGTGCTCTCCCAGCACACGCTGCAGTTCAAGACCGGCGCCGATGGCACGGCCGAGGTCGAGGTACCCGCGCAGGAAGGCGGCTACCAGGCGCTCCAGTACGCGGTGCAGGTGTTGGTGACCGACAGCTCGCGCCGGGAGATCCAGGGCACGGGGTCCATCAAGCTCGCGAAGCCCGACTTCTTCGTCGACTTGAAGACCGATCACTTCCTCTACCGGCCCGGCGAACGGGTGGTGGTGAAGCTCCGCGCGGAAGACGCCAACGGCCGCCCCTCGGACCCCGACGTGGTGCTGCGCCTGATGCGCATCGGCGAGAACGGCCAGGCCAGCCGCATCACCGAGACCCGCACCCGCCTGAGCAAGGGCATCGGTCGCGCGGTGCTCGACGCTGACGCCGTCGGTCAAGTGCGCGTGGAGGTGCTCGATGGCAGCAAGGCCGAGGAGACCGTGCTCGCCAGCACCGACCTCTGGCTGACCAGCGACACCAAGCCCATCGTCCCCGCCCCGGGCTTCCAGCTCTTCGTCGATCGCGCCCCGCTGAAGGTCGGCCAGGGGCTGCGCGTGCTCGTCGCGGGTTCGCGCCCCGGTGGCCACGTGCTGCTCACCCTCGAGAGCGACGTGATCGCCGCCTCGCAGATGGTCGAGCTCAAGGGCCGCGCCCGCTTCGTGGAGTTCAAGCTACCCGCCGAGGTGTCGCCCAACGGGTGGCTCCACGCGGTGCGCTTCGAAGACATCAACCTGCAGCAGCGCCAGTTGCCCTTCCGCGTGCAGGGCAGCGAGGTGGAGATCGGCGTCGGTGTCGACTTCGGTCGCGCCTCGGCGGAACCGGGCAGCGCGGTGACCGCGGTGGTGAAGACCACGGGTGCCCCGGCCGGAGCTGCGATGGAGACTGCGCTCACCGTGGTCGACGAGTCGCTCTTCGCCATCGCCCCCGAGCGGAAGGACTTCCTCTCCTTCTTCGGCCGCACCAGCCGGCAGCAGCGGGTGGTGATGCACACCTCGTACGATCAGCGGTACCACCGCGCGCGGCCGGTCGTCGTCGCGCACAGCAAGCCCGACTCCCAGGTCAGCCCGGTGGTGGTCGGCGCCAACCGCGAAGAAGAGCGCAAGTCAGCCGCGGGTGGCGCTCCGGCCCCGAGCGCGGCCCCGTCGCGGGCCAAGTCGGCCATGGCTGACGACGCGTCCGCTGAGTCGCTCAGCGCGCCCTCGGAGAAGGCGTCGAAGAAGGAAGCCGCGGGCCCCGGCGGCGCGAAGGACAAGGCCGAGGGCGGCGCAGCGGAAGAGCCGATCAAGGTGCGCACCGACTTCAGCACCTCGGCCGGTTGGTACTCGGCGCTCACCTCGAAGGCCGGCGCGCCGCTGAGCCAGGGCCTCAAGCTGAAGGACTCGCTGACCTCGTGGAAGGCCGTCGCCACCGTGGTCACCGAAGGCGCAAACCTCGGCCAGGGCAGCACGCAGATCCGCACCGCCAAGCCGCTCATGGTGCGCCTGCAGGCCCCGCGCTTCTTCATCGAAGGTGACGAGGTGGTGCTCTCGGCGGTGATCGAGAGCCACCTCCCGAAGGCCGTGGACGTCGAGGTGAACCTCGGCGCGCCCGGCTTCAAGGAGCTCACGCCCGGCAAGAAGACCGTGCGCGTGGAGCCCGAGCAGGTGCTGCGCTTCGACGCGCGGTTCAAGGTGGTCGACCTCGGCGAGCGCGTGGTGCGCGCCACGGTGAAGGGCGGCGGCACCTCCGACGGCATGGAGTGGAAGCTGCCGGCCTTCGTGCACGGCTCGGCCCAGCGGCAGTTCTTCGCCGGCCGCGTGCAGGAGACGCAGAGCTTCGACTTCGAGCTGCCCGAGAAGCGCAAGGCCTCGCTCACCCGGCTCGAGGTGAGCCTCTCGCCGACGCTGCTGGCGGTGATGTTCGACGCCCTGCCCTACCTCGCCCAGTACCCCTACGGTTGCGTGGAGCAGACCCTCTCCCGCTTCGTCCCGGCCACCATCGCGCGGCGCGCGGTGAAGGACCTCGGGCTGCCTTCGGCGCGTGTCCCGGCCGAGCTCGACGACATGACCCAGAAGGGCCTCGAGCGGCTCTACAGCTTCCAGCACTCCGATGGCGGCTGGGGCTGGTGGCAGACGGACAACACCAACCTGTGGATGACCTCGTACGTCGTGTCGTCGCTCTCGCTGGCGAAGTCGGCCGGCCTCGACGTGCGCCCCGACGTCATCACCCGCGGCCGCGAGTACCTGAAGGGCCACCTCGGGGAAGGCCTCAACTCGCCGGAGACCCACGCGTACATGGTCTACGCGCTGGCGAGCACCGGCGGCGCGCCCAAGGCCGCCCTCGACACCGTCTACGGCCGGCGCACCACGCTCACCCCGCGCGCCCGCGCCCAGCTCGCGCTCTCGTTGCTGCACGCCAACGATGCCCGCGCCCGCGTGGCCGTGGAGAACCTCGATGACGTGGTGAAGGCTGCCTCGTCGCGCCCGGACGCGGCCGTGGGCGATGCCACCGACGCGTGGAGCACCTCGGCGGCCATCGAGGCCACCGCGTTCACCCTGATGGCCTACGTCCGCTACGACATCAAGTCGCCGCTCATCAAGCCGCTCACCGACTTCCTCGTGCTGCGCCGCAACGGAGGACGTTGGCGCAACACCCGTGACACCGCCTTCGCCGTCTACGCGCTCGCCGACCTGGCGCGGAAGGAGAACGCCGCCACCAAGACCGGCGTCTTCGTGGTGCTGGTCAACGGCAAGGAGGTCAAGCGCGTGGCCTACACCAAGGGCGGGCTCGACCTGACGGCGCCCATCACCCTGGCCGACTCGGTCTTCAAGGCCGGGAAGAACACCGTCACCGTGAAGCACGACGGCGCGGGCACCGGCTACTTCGGGGCCACCGTCGACGTGTTCAACATGAACGACTTCATCAAGGGCGTGGGCGGCGACGTGAAGGTCAAGCGCACCTACACCGTGCTGGGCAAGCCGAGCACCGATCGCCCGGCCCCCACCAGCGCCGAGTACGGCATGCCCGTCGAGTCAGGGGTGCGCGTGCGCGTCGACGTGGAGATCACCGCCAACAAGGCCGTGGAGTTCGTGATGCTCGAGGACCTCAAGCCCGCGGGCTTCGAGGCGGTGCAGCTCCAGTCGGGTCCCGCGGTGTGCAACTACGCGTGCGCCCATGCCGAGCTGCGCACCGACCGGGTGGCGATGTTCCTCCAGCAGATCCCCGTGGGCGTCACCAGGCTCAGCTACGAGCTGCGCGCCGAGGTGCCCGGTCGCTTCGCGGCGCTGCCGGCGCGGGTCGAGGCGATGTACGCCCCGGAGATCACCGCCACCGCCGACGAGATGCGCTTCGAAGTGCGCGACGCGCCCGAAGGTCAGGTCGCGCGGTAACGCAGGAAGAAGGCCAGCACCGAGAGCAGCGCGAGCCCGTCGCCCGTGCTGCACCCGCTCTTCTTCGGCACCACGGTGACCCACAGGTTGTTGGTCACCGTGCGCGGCTGGCCGTCGAGCTGGGCCTCGGCGCGGTACCGGCCCCCCTCGGTGAGCGGCTCCTTGAACTCGAAGGGCGTGCTCGTCACGTCGGCGGTCCGGTACTCTGCGCCGTCGCGGAAGAGCACCAGCTTCGCGCCCACGCCGTCGATGACGGTGATCTCCAGGTCGGCCTCGCTCACCTCGACGTCGTCGCCCACCATGGCCGCGCCGACGCGCAGGTCGACCATGGGATCCGTGGGGCCCTGCAGCTTCACCACCGTGTGCCCTGCGCGAACACCCGCGACGATGGCGGACGCCTCGAGGCCGTTGGCGAACACCACGGTGGTGGGGCTGCCGATGGGGCTGTCGAAGGCGCCGGTGCCCTGCCCGCCCGAGTGATCGTCACTGCCACCGACCGGCGCGAAGTGGAGCCCCTGGGCCGAGAACCGCTCCCACCAGGCGATGGTCTGCTTCGTGAAAATCACCCCGGTCTTGTCCCAGCCACCGGTGGCGATCTCCACGGCCTTCATCTGCTCGCGCGGGATGCGGTGCTTCCACGCACAGCCGATGCACGACTGGCCGAGATCGAGCAGCGGGTGGTTGAGCGAGAACACCACGTCCTGCGTGGCGAACTGGGCGAGCGCGCTGTCGAGGGTGACCTCGCCGTAGCCCAGCCGGTGATCGACGTAGCTCGTCGCGCCGATGCCGTTGGCGTGACCCGCGTAGGTGGTGAACTCCACGCCGGGGAGCAGCAGCACGTTGGGGTGCCGGCCCTGCACGTCGTGAAGGAAGCCGAGCTGCGAGGTGGTGTTGTGCTCGGAGAATTCGACGAAATCGAGGCCCCGCGAGGCCGCGAAGGTGGCTACCGCGTCCATCGTGGGCTGCGCGTCGCCGCTCTCCAGGGAGTGCACGTGAAAGTCGCCCTGGTACCACCGCGCCTCGTCGCTCAAGCGGGCGGGCCCCCAGGGCGCGCGGGTCGACTGCGCCGGGAGCAGCGGCGTGGTGCGCAGGTCGATCTCCAGCCGGTACCGCGCCGGGGCGCTGATCACCTTCGCCTTGCCGATGAGCACGCTCCACGTCCCCGCGGTGAGCGCGCCCGGGAGGTAGCTGCGCGACGAGGCCTCGGCGCCCACCACCGCCGGCTCCGAGTTGCCCCCGCCCCAGCCCCGAAAGCCCGCCGGGTCGAACACCCCGTAGTCGAGGATGTTCTCCGGCTGCAGGTTGGGGTGGGTGACGGAGAGCTCCACCGTGGCCGCCGGCACCTCGAAGGGGATCATCACGAAGTCCGGCCCCATCACCGGGAGCTCGCCCTCGAGCACCAGTGGGGCCGCGTTCGCGAGGGAGGAGAGCAGCAGGAGACAGCCGGGCAGACGCATGGCGCCCAGTATCACCTGCGTCGTGCGCGAGGTCGCGGGGCCCATTACGGTGCGTGTCATGCGTGCGTTACAGCTGGGGTTCCTCGTCACCTTGTTCGCCTGCGCGCCGGAGCAGAGCGTGCTCGGGCGGGCCTATGATCTTCACGTCCCGAAGGGCGCCGACGCGCAGACCCCGCTGCCGCTGCTGATCCTCGCGCACGGCTACGCGGTCAACGGCGCCATCCAGGACGCGGTGTTCGCCTTCTCCAAGCAGGTCGAGGCGAAGCAGTTCCTCTACGCGCTGCCCAACGGAACCCCGGACCGGCTCGGCAAGCGCTTCTGGAACGCCACCAACGCCTGCTGCAACTTCCAGGACCTGCCGGTCGACGACGTGGCGTTCTTCCGGGCGCTGATCGACGACGTCAAGGCGCAGCGGGCGGTGAAGCCCGGTCACGTCTTCGTGGTGGGGCACTCCAACGGCGCGTTCATGGCGTTGCGCCTGGCCTGCGAAGCGAGCGACGTGATCGACGGCATCGTCGCCGTCTCCGGCTCGACGTGGGACGACTTCGCGCGTTGCCCTGATGGGCGGAAGATCCCCGTGCTGCTGGTGCACGGCGTGGCCGACACGGTGATCCCCTACGAAGGCCGGGAGGGCCTGTACCCGAGCGCGCACGAGACCGGCGCCCGCTTCGCCCGGCGTGCCGGCTGCGAGCCCACCTGGGTCGACGTCGATCGGGCCGACTTCGCGGGGAACGCCGACCCGGAGACCCGCCGCGAGGCCATCACCTGCACGCCCGCCTTCGAGCTGTGGTCGATGGATGGCGTGGGGCACCTGCCGGCCTTCGATGATCGCTGGCCCGCGGCCGCCTTTGATTGGCTCGAGGGGCACGCGCGATGAGGACCTTCGGCGTCGTCTTCTTCCTCGGCCTGAGCGCCTGCAGCACCGTCACTCCCATGCAGACCGCGTCGGTCGTCGACCCCGGCCACCTGCGCCTCGGAGGTCAGCTCTCGGCGGCCGGCTTCTGCGGCTCGATCCCCGGCGGCGTGCTGGGCATGACCAGCTGCACCGAATACCCGGACGGCATTCCGCTGCCCGAGCTGCGCCTCAACGGCCGCTACGGCTTCGCCCGCGCCTTCGACGTCGGCCTCTCGCTGCAGGGGCAAGGGCAGCTCATCGCCCCCGAGCGCTCGTTTCAGCTCGGGCTCACCGCCGACGTGAAGGGCGAACTGCTGCGCATTCCCACCTCCGGGCCCACGCACCTCGTGTCGGTGGGGCTTTTGGGAGGCGCCGCGGTGGCCGGCCGGCTCTCGCTCCCCCTGTGGACCCAGATCGAGTGGGGCGTGCCCCTCTTCTACGGTCTCCAGTTCGAACACCTGGAGCTCGTGGCGAGCGCAACCTTGAGCCAGCGCTTCGTCCACAGCCCCACGGTCTCGCCCTCCACCGACACTGCGCGGGTCGGCTTTTCGCTGGGCATTTTCAAGCGCAACCCCGCCGGCATCGGCGTCCAGCTGGGCTATCTCACCGATCCGACTCGGTTTTCGAACGGGGCCATCCAGCTCCAGGTGGGGTTGTTCTTCGACGTGAAGTGATTCCTTGCACACGCGAGGGGCGGGCTGGGTCTCTTCCCCGCCATGCGAAACGTGCTCGGAATTCTCCTGTCATTCACTGTGGTTGGGTGTGCGCACGTCAACCGGGACCAGGCGCTCGCCGCCACCTCCTATGACGTGATGACGGACGCGGAGATCGCCCGCGCGGCGCTGGCCGAGGCCGTGGGGGAGTTGCACCAGGTCGACGCCATCGACGCCGACGGCGTGGTCGTCTCGGGCGTGCCCGGCTTCGGGAGCCATGAAGAGCGCGTGGCCTACGAGCGCCGCGTGGACGCGCTGGTGCGCGCGCAGATCTACGGCCAGGGCCCCACGCTGCAGCTGGTGCGCATTGCCTGCGAGCGGCTGCAGAAGGCGGGCTGGTCGTCGTGGCCGCGCGACGAGGGCCGCGGGACGGCCTGCGACTACGGCGACGTGTCGATGAGCCTCCACTCGCTGTTCAAGAAGCCGATGCTCCAGCGCGCCTTCGTCGAGCTGTTGCTCACGGCCGCCGCGGACCCGATGCTCAGCAGCCAGGTGAAGCACAAGCTGGTGCAGCTCGAGCGCACGGGTGTCGAGCCCTACGTCTTCGTGGTGCAGCGCTGGGAACACATCGAGGGCTTCCGCGCCCGCCCCGCATCGCAGATCGTCGCCGCGAACCGCTGAACGGACAGGTCCTCTCGACAGCGGCGCCCGCGGTGGTACAGGTCGCTGGTGGCTGGAGCGAGCGCCTGATGAAACACCCCCATTCCCTGGTCGTGCTGGCGGCCCTGGTGCTGTCGTGCGGCGGAACGAGCGTCACGGTGAGGGGCCAGACCTGCGCCGGCTGCCTCGATGCCCAGGGCTTCTGCCTGTTGGGTACCACCGAGCAGGCCTGTGGCACCTCCGGCGCCGCGTGCGTCGCGTGCACCACGGGCCAGTCGTGCGGCGCCGGGGCGTGCCTCGCCGGCGGCACGGTGGTCTCGCCCGACGGGGGCACGCCGAGCGCTGACGGCGGCGTCGATGACTGCTCGGCCGAGGCCAGGCTCGTCTACGTCGTCGATCAGAACCGCACGCTGTCTTCGTTCAACCCCCGCGCCATCGGCACCAGCGACCCCTTCGTCGAGGTCGGCCACCTGGGCTGCGCGGCGAAGGCCGGCGCCGAGCCGTTCTCCATGGCCGTCGATCGCAACGCCACGGCGTGGATCATCTACGACAGCGGCGAGCTCTTCACCGCCGACGTGCGCACCCAGCCCCTGGCCTGCGTGAAGACCTCCTTCGCCCCGCAGGGCGGCGTCGCGAAGTTCGGCATGGGCTTCGTCTCGAACGCGGCCGGCTCGCACGACGAGACCCTGTTCATCGCGGGCAGCGAGCTGACGGGCTCGCTGACCACCACCCGCTTCGGCACGCTCGAGACGGTGCCTCCGTACCGGGTCTCGGTGCTGGGCACGCTGGCCGGCGCCCCGGAGATCTCCGGCACCGGTGACGGCAAGCTGTGGGCCTTCTTCCCGAACGTCTCGCCCCCGCGCGTGGCCCAGCTCTCCAAGGCCGGCGGCTCGACCGTCTCCGCGTTCCTCGCGCCGCAGCTCACCGGCGCCCCGCGCGCCTGGGCCTTCGCCTTCTGGGGCGGGGACTTCTTCCTGTTCCTCGAGCGCGACACCGACCTCTCCACCAACGTGTGGAAGCTGGACGGGCAGACCGGCGCGCTGACCAACGTGGTGCCGATGTCGGGTCGGCGCATCGTCGGCGCCGGCGTGTCGACCTGCGCGCCGGTGCAGATCAACTGACCTCCCGGCGCTGACCTTCAGTTCGGCACGCACACCGCGTTGGCGTCGCAGGTCCCCGCGCAGGCCATCGCGCAGCTGCTGAGCGCGGTGAGGTTCGCCGAGGCCCCGCGGGCTCCCGACGTGCCCGTGCTGGTGGTGGAGCCCGGTGAGCTGCCGCCCGCGCCTCCGAGCCCGCCCGTGTCCAGCGCGCCCGAGGTGAGGAAGGTGTTGGTCGCCGAGAACGAGCCCAGGGGCACGTTGAAGGAGAACACGCCGAACGAGGGGCCGCCGACACCACCGCCGCCGCCGCCGCCGGGCCCGCCGTTGCCACCTTCGCCGCCCTTGCCACCGACGGAGCTGCTCCAGCGCGCCGCGACGCCACCGAAGCCACCGGCGCCGCCCAGGCCACCCGCGCCGCCGAAACCGCCGTCACCGCCGATGCCGCCCACGCTGCGCTGCACGCGGTTGTTGAGCAACGTGGGCAAGGCCGCGCCCGCCGTGGTCGAGCTCAGGAGGATGGCGAAGGAACCGCCGCCCGCACCGCCCGAGTCGCCGCCCGTGCCGCCGCAGCCACCCGCGCCGGCCCCGCCGCCCGTCGCGCCGATCTCCCAGCCCTGGCAACCGCCGAAGGTAAAGCGCGCGACGCCGCCGCCGGCGCCGCCACCGCCGCCGCCCTGCGCCGTGAGCCCCGCCTGGCCCGAGACCGCCGCCACCGGCGAGGCCACCCAGCGTCCAGCGACGAAGGTACCGAAGCGCGCCAACGTCGCCGCGCCCGCGCCACCGGTACCGCCCGTCCCATCGGCTCCCGGCTTCCCGTCCTCGCCGTCGTGCTGCTGGATGGTGGTGGGGAAGCCCGACTCGGTGACGTGGTTGCAGCCGGGCGACGAGAGGTTGTCGAAGCTCCAGTCGAAGCCGCCCGCGCCGTTGCGGCTGGCCACGGTGGGCAGCTGGTACATCTGCTGCGTGCCCTGGTTGCCGGTGAAGGTGTACGCCGGGCACACCACGTTGCCGCCGGCCGCGCCGTTGGCGCCGGTGCACGCCGCGTTGGTGCCGGGCACGCCACCCACGCGATGGTCCGCGGGTGCGCAGCTGCCGTTGGGGAAGAAGGTGCTGTTGATGCCCCGCTGCCCGTTGAGCGTCACCCCGGACTGGCGACCGAAGCCCTGGCTGCCCGTCGACCCGCGCCCGCCCGCGCCACCGCGACCTGCCAGCACGTCGTTGGACTGCAGCACGAAGCGCGGCCCCACGTTGAGCAGGTACACGCCGATGGACGTGGCCCCGTTCGCGCCCGGCGCCGCGGTCTGCGTCGCGTCCCACCCGACGATGGAGAAGCCGGACACCACGGTCTCCCGCGCCGCGCCCGCGACGCCCAGCGACTCGGCGTGCACCGGCGCGACGGCCGTGCCCGTGGGCGCCACGCCCTGCCAGGTCGTGGTGTAGAGCCGCGGATCCCGCTTGAGGAAGTCCTGGGCGTAGCCGCCGAAGACCTGCGCGCCGTCGAAGAGCCGCACGTTCTCGCGGTACAGCCCCTGGGCCACGAGCACGTAGCGCTTCGCCTGTGCCTGCTGCGCCGCCACGCCCGCCGCGATGGTCTGCAGGGGGGCGGTGCGGGTGCCATTGCCGCCGGCGGCCGCGCTGGCCGACACGAAGATCGCGTCGCCCACCACGCCGTCGATGCCGTCACAGTTCTCGTCGACCCACGAAGCCGCGGCGCCGTTGGCCTGCACGCGGTCGGGGAGATCGACGGTCAGGTTGCCCTGCACCCGCCGGCACTCGCAGCCGTCGCTGGTCTCCCCGTTGACGTTGACCCACTCGAAGGTGGTGCCCGCGATCACCTCGGTGAGGCACGGACCCATCGCGCAGCGAGGCAGCGTCGGGGCGAGATCGCACACCCCGGTGGTGTGCTGCAGCGTCGCCGAGAAGTACTTGGTGCAGTCGTTGTTGCAGAAGCCGCAGTGCGCCGCGGCCTCGTAGCGACCCGTCGCCTGGTTGAGGAAGCCCTCGTCGATGCGGTTGTCGCAGTTGTTGTCGCGGGCGTCGCAGATCTCCGGGTTGAAGGTGTTGACGTCGCAGGAGCTCCACTGGGGCCCCGGGCCGCAGGTGGAGAAGCCCGAGCAGGTGCGCGCGCTCGCCGTGACCTGGCAAGCCCGCGTGGTGCCCAGGGTGGAGGCGGTGCAACTGCAGCTGCCAGTGTTGGGGGCGCACTGCGCCGTGCCGCCGCTGAAGGCCTGGCAGGAGTAGCCACCCGGGCAACCGGCCGGGTAGACGCTGGCGGCGCTGCAGTCGCGGCCGCAGACCAGCTTGCCGTCGACGGTGACGCAGCGGCTGCCGGGACCGACACAGTCCGCGTCGGCCATGCAGGGCGAGCACAGTGTGTCGGGCAACTGCAGGCACATGGTGCCGTTGTCGAAGGGGAAGTAGCCCGGCTCGCAGGCCGTCACGCGGCAGCGGGGGGCGTCGGTGCTGCTGTCACACGAGGTGGTCACCGAGTGGGGGATGACCTTCGCGCAGTCGTTGTTGCAGCCGCCGCAGTGCTGCGACGTGGTGTACGCGCCGCGGAGGTTGCGGAAGTCTTCGTCGACCTGGCCGTCGCAGTCGTCGTCTTCGTAGTTGCAGGCCTCGGAGGCCGGCGCCCGCGCGGTGCACACCAGGCCCGCGGAGGCGAAGCACACCTGGGGTCCCACGCAGGTGACGTTGCCCACCGTGCGCGAGCAGGACGGCGGCACGAAGTCGTCGATGGCCCCGTTGCAGTCGTCGTCGGCGCCGTTGCACGTCTCGAGCTGCGCCACCGGCGCGAGGCACGAGGTGAAGCCGCCGTCCGCCTGGCAGAGCTGGTTGCCCAGGCAGCGGCCGAAGGCGTTGGCCTCGCCGCGGCAGGACTTCTGGAGCCCCACCGTCTCGGGCACGCAGTCGCAGGTGCGGCCCTCGGGCACGCACTGCTTCGTCCCGTCGGGGAACGCCTGGCAGCTGTACTGCGCAGGGCACCCCGTGAAGGTGCAGTCGCGGCCGCAGAACGCGCCGCCGTCGAGGCCCAGGCACTTGTCGGCGCCGGAAGCACCGCAGTCCAGATCGCCCGTGCACGACTGGCACAGCAGCGGCTGGGGCACCGTGCACAGGTCCACGAAGCCGCCCCCGTCACCGAGGTTGGGGTCGCGCACGTCCTTGCAGTCATAGGAGCCCGGGCAGCCCGCGTCCCCGAAGCCGCACCGGGTGCTGCAGAAGTCGCCCGTGGGGCCGCCAATGCAGAAGGCCGACGCGCACTGGGTGCCCGCGTCGCAGGGCTCGCCGAAGCGCTTCTTGCCGAAGTCAGGCCCGCCGTCGGGGATGTTGAGCGTCGTGCACACCTGGTTCACGCAGCGCAGGCCGTCGGTGCAGTCCGCGTCGAACACGCACTTCTCTTCGCGCGGGAAGTACAGCGTGCGCCCACAGGCCGTGAACAGCGCGGCCACCGCGAGCACCAGGAAGAGCAGTCGTCGTGAGGTCGTGGAGTTCATGATCAGAAGCTCTCCACGGTGACGAGGACGCCCGGAGCACCGTCGCCACCCTTGAAGCCCGTGCCAGCGGGCGAAGCCCCACCGACGCCACCGGCGCCCACCGCGAGCACCGGCGCCGCGGGGATGCTGTTGCGAGGCGCGTAGTTCTGCGCGGCGATCGCCTCACCGGCGATGCCGAACACGCTGCCGCCGCAGCCGCCACCACCACCACTGCCGGCGCCGCCGTTCCCTCCGCGCCCGCCGGGGCCACCCTGCCCCGCGCACCACGCCACCGAGGTGTTGAGCCCACCACGCCCGCCCTGGCCGCCGAGGCCGCCGTAGCCCCCCGCGCCGCCGTTGCCGCCGAACCCGCCGAAGCCGAAGTCGATGAGGTTGCCGTCGATGGCCGGGGCCGCGCCGACGATGAAGATCGAGAACGACCCGCCACCGCCCGAAGCCGCGCTCCCGCGCCCACCTCCGCAGCCGCCTGCGCCACCGCCACCACCGGTGCCTCCGAGGTCGCCCACCAGCCGACCGATGGTGCAGGTCGCCGGGTTCGCGTTGCGCACGCAGCCGCCCGCGCCACCACCGCCACCGCCCAGGCCCGCGGCGCCGTCGTTGCCCGCGCTTCCGGCGCCGGTCGTCCATTCACCGCTGACGATCGACCCGCGCGCGAGGCCACAGCCGACGCCCGCGCCGAGCGGCACGCCGTCCGAGCCATTCTGCGCCGCCCCGCCGGCCAGCCCGTTGCCGGGCACCGTGCAGTCGTACTTGCAGAACGAGGTCTGCGAGGGGTCGGAGTGCCGGTAGACGGCGTTCGAGCCGCCCGCGCCGTTGAGCCCGCCGCCGTTGTAGGCCTGCGGGTCGAGCTGGAGGTCCGACCCGGCGCCGGGGTTGCCGCGCGTCTGAGTGGGGCACGCGGGGTTCGCCCCGGGCTGCCCACCGGCCTGCGTCTCACCGGCGCAGTCGGGAGTGTTGCACTCGCGCGCGTTGACGCCGCCCTGGCCCGCGACGCCGTTGAAGCCCGCGATGCCCGGGAGCGCCGGGGTGCCGTCACCGCCGCGCCCCCCGACCACGTGGTTGTTCTGGATGACCAGTCCCGCCGAGCCGTTCACGTAGACCGCGTAGCTGTTCTTCGCCTGCACGCCCGGGAGCGGCCGCGAGTTCACGTCGTAGCCGCGAATGGTGAAGCCGGAGATCACCGTGCGCGAGCCCAGGCCCTCGGCGTTGACCGTGCCGCGCGGCTGGGTGCCCGTGGGCTCGGCCGCCTCGATGAACGTGGGGAAGAGGATGATGTCGCGCCGGGTGAAGTCGGCCGAGTAGCCCCCGTAGAGCTGCACCCCGTCGGTCAACACCACCTGCTCGGCGTAGGTGCCCTGGGCCACGAGGATCGAGGTGTGCACCGCCGGCCGGAACGCGGCGAGCGCCTCGGCGATGGTGCGGAAGGGCGCGGCGCGCGTGCCGAGGCTGCTGGTCGACTGCGCCCACACGAAGAGCGATCGCGCGGCCACGCCGTCGACGCGGTCGCAGTCGCGATCGACGTAGGGCAACCCGGCCGTGGGGTACGTCGCGTAGCGCTCGGGCTCGTCGACGGCCGAGGTGGTGGAGGCGCACTCGCAGCCGTTGGTCTCGTCGAGGTCGGCGTTGACGAACTGGTACGAGAGGCTGCAGGTGCCCAGCGTGCAGGCCGAGTTGGGACCGAATGACGCGGTGCAGTCCGAGGCGCTGGTGCAGGTGCGCGTGCAGAAGCCGGTGTCGCAGGTCTCGCCGGTGCGGCACGGCTGCGTGGTGCTGCAGGCCCGCACGCACTGCCGGTAGGTGGGGTGACAGATCGCTCCGCCGGTGCACTCGCTGTCCACGCGACAGGCCCCGCCGCCGCCCACGCGCTCGGTGGTGCAGCTGGCGATGGCGCACTTCGGGGGAATACCGCCGCCCACCGCGCAGCCACCGTTGGCGTGCTGAATGGTAGGGCTCCAGCGGGCCGTGCAGTTGTTGTTGCAGGCGCCGCAGTGCGCGTCGGTGTCGTAGGTGCCGGTGTTGCGCGTGTTGATGAAGCCGTCGTCGATGACTCCATCGCAGTCGTTGTCGCGGCCGTCGCAGAACTCGAGCGAGGTGAGCGTGGTGTCACACACGCCGTAGCGGCCCTGGGGGGTGCAGGTCTGGTTGCCGATGCAGGTGGCCGGGCCCGAGGTCACGAAGCACGAGCGTGAGAGGCCCGCGCGGTCCGGCGTGCACTGGCAGCTGTTGCCGTTGGGCGCGCAGAGCTTCTTGCCGTTGATCGCCTGGCAGGTGTTGTCGGCCGGGCAGCAGCCCTGCTCGCCGACGCGGCCGGTGCAGTTGGGCATCACCGCGGTGACGTCGCAGGACTGGGCGCAGAAGGTGTCGGTGTCGGTGCCCACGGTGACGCACTCGTCGCCCGGCACGCGGCAGTCGGCGCTGGTGGTGCAGGGCCGGCACTGCGAGGTCACGGCCTTCTCGCAGATCTGCGGCGCCCCCGGAGGCGAGAGGAAGTAGCCGCGTTCACACTTCCTGGGCACGCACTGGCGCACGCTGCTGCGCACCTCGCAGGCCGCCGCGCCGTCGGTCACCACGCCCGCGTCGTTCTCGAGGTTGTGGAGCACCACGAAGCAGTCGGTGGCGCAGGTGCCGCACGCGCGCGCGCTCACGTAGGCGCCGGTGCCGTCCACGAGGCCGTCATCGACCTGCCCGTTGCAGTCGTCGTCGGCGCCGTTGCACAGCTCGGCCTTCGGGTCGGGCGCGGAGCACGAGAACGCGTAGCCGGCGTCGGGGGAGCCACCGCAGCTCCAGGCGCCGGTGCAGGTCAGGCCCTTGCGGCAGGCGGGGTACGTGGGCAGCGACGAGGTCACCAGGTCGGGGTCGGCCTGGTCGGTCAGCCCGTCGCAGTCGTTGTCGATGCCGTCACACAGCTCGTCGCTGGCGGCCAACGCGTCGCAGCCGCTCCAGCTGCCCTGGGGCTGGCAGGTCTCGACGCCGAAGCAGGTGGCGCGCGGGTTGGTGCGCTTGCAGGCGCGGGTCAGGCCCGCCGAGATGGCGCTGCACTCGCAGGTGTTGCTCTGGGGAATGCACTGGCGCAGCGCGAGCCCGCCGTCGTTGGGCACCGAGCGGCACACGCTGCCGGTGGGGCACTGGCCGGTGAGCGCGCAGTCGGTGGTGCAGAACGAGCCGTCACCGATGCGGGTGCATCGATCGCCGATGGTGTTGCAGTCGGCGTCGCGCTCGCAGGCAAGGCACTGCACGCGAATGGGGGGCGCGCAGAGGAAGTTCGTCGCGGCCGGCGACTGCTTGCACTCCCAGCCCTTGTCACACCCCAGCCCGCCGTCCACGGCGCACACCGCGCTGCACACCCGGCCGTTCCCGGGCCCCGGAGGCAGACAGGGCCCGAAGAGGCACTCGCTGTCGGCGGTGCACGGCCAGCCGAGCTCCCCGGGCTGCCCCGCGTCGGGAATGGTGAGGCACTGCCCGTTGACGCACAGCGCCCCCGTGGCGCAGTCCGCCTGCACCTTGCACTCGCAGGTCTGGTCGAGAAGACAGTCCGGCTCGCGCGTCGGCGCAAAACACGACGACAGCGAGACCAACGCCACGAGGCCCAACCACCTGGAAAATGCCATGACGGGTGTAAATCCTTTGCGGCGTCGGCCAACGTCGCGAACCGGGCGGACCATACACAGCGCCCCCGTGCCCTTGTAGTGCTACGAATCCCCGCATGGCTTCTCGAAACGTGCTCTCGAGCGTGGTCGTGCCGACTGATTTCTCCGAGGGCGCGCAGCAGGCCGTCGAGCGCGCGCTCCACCTTCCGCTGGGGCCGAAATCGAAGGTGACCCTGCTGCACGTGCTGCCCGACGACATCCCCGGGAAGCTGCGCAAGGAGGCGATCGTCGAAGCCGAGCGCAGCCTCGAGAAGGCGCTGGCCCGGGTACACCAGCTCGCGCTGCGCAAGGGGTTGGCGCCGCGGCAGTTCGTGGCCGACGTGGTCGAAGGCGAGACCACGGCGCAGGTGCTCAAGCGCGCGCACACCGTCGAGGCCGACGTGATCTGCATGGGCCGCCATGGCCGTCGCTCGCTGGCGAACCTGCTGCTGGGTTCGACCGCGCGCAAGATGGTCAAGCTGGGTGATGTACCGGTGCTGCTGGTGCGGACGCCCCCCGTGGACATGTACCGTCGCGCGGTGATCGCCGTCGACCTGACCCTGGGCAGCATCCAGCAACTCAAGGCCGCCCGGCCCTTCGTCGAAGACGCGATGGATCTCGAGGTGCTGCACGCCTCTTCGGTGCCCTACGAGGAGTTCGTGGTCATGCCCGCCGAGCGCGCCGAGGACTTCCGCGCCGCGGCGATCAAGACCGCGAAGAAGAGCCTGACCACGCTGCTGACCCGGTCGGGCCTGGTGCGCGCCGAGGCCAGGGTGCTCGGCGGCGACGCCCGGCTGCTGATCATCGAAGAGGCGAAGGCCCGGCAGGCGGAGCTGATCGTCGTCGGCACCCACGGCGTCAAGGGAGCCAAGCGCATCCTCCTGGGCAGCGTGGCCGAGTGGGTGCTGGGCAATGCCCCCTGCGACGTGCTGGTGACGAGGAGCTGACGTGGGCTGGTTCGACGCCACCCTCGACGCCTCGGTGCTCTTCTCGTTCGACCGAAACGGGTTCCGCCGGCACGCGCGGCACTTCCTCGAGAATGATCTCGCCGTCGACCTGGCCGGGAAGACCGTGCTCATCACCGGGGCCAACACCGGCCTGGGGCTGGCGGCGACGAAGCAACTGGCGAAGCTCGGGGCGACGGTGGTGATGGCGTGCCGCGACCTGCAGCGCGGCGAGCAGGCGCGGGCGGGGGTGCCGGGGAAGACCGAGCTGCTCGCCCTCGACGTCTCGTCCCGCCACGACGTGCAGCGCTTCGTGCTGGCCTGGGGCGACCGGCGCCTCGACGTGCTGATCAACAACGCCGGCGTGCTGCCCACCAGCCTCCAGCGCACGCCCGAGGGCCTCGAGCTGGCGTACGCCACCAACGTCGTGGGGCCGGTGCTGCTGACCGAGGGGCTGCTGCCCTGCCTGCGCGCGACGAAGGGCCGGGTGATCACCGTCTCTTCCGGCGGCATGTACCCGGTGAAGCTGGACCTGCGGGCGCTCCGTGGCGACGTGAAGAAATACGACGGGGTGACGGCCTACGCCCAGACCAAGCGCGCCGAGGTCATCTTGAACGAGCTGTGGGCCGCCCGGGAACCCCAGGTCACCTTCGCCGCGATGCACCCCGGCTGGGCGGACACCGGGGGCGTGAAGGCTTCGCTGCCGCGGTTTCACGCCGTGACCCGCGCGCTCCTGCGCACCGCCGACGAGGGCGCGGACACCATCACCTGGCTCGCGGCCTGCCCGCGGGTCCAGGGCGTCTCGGGGCAGTTCTGGTTCGATCGCCAGCGCGCCCGCACCCACTTCGTCCCGTGGACCCACGAAGCACCCATTGACCGAAACACCCTCGCGCCTCACGGGGCAGCGAGCTGGGGAGAGAGGTAGTTCCAAGTGCAGTCGACTGAAATTGATCTGGAAGGCTTCGAGCGAGAGCTCAACGCGCTGAAGACCGAGGCCCTGGCCTCCCTGGGCCCCGCGGATCTCGCGCACCTCAGGAAGATGGAGCGCTGGGGCCGGGCCTGTACCGCCGCCGGCTACGCCACGGCCTGGCTCTTCCCCAACCCGCTGAGCATGGTGCTCATCTCGACGGGCGCGATGTCGCGCTGGGCGATCATGGCGCACCACGTGCTGCACAAGGGCATGGACCAGGTGCCCGGCACCCCGCCCCGGCTCACCTCGGCCGGCTTCGCCCAGGGCCGCCGCCGCCTGCTCGACTGGTTCGACTGGCTCCAGCCCGAGGCGTGGTCCTACGAGCACAACGTGCTCCACCATGCGTACACCAACGACCCGGCCGACCCCGACCTGGTGGAGCTCAACCTCGAGCCGATGCGCCGCTCGAAGCTGCCGCAGCCGGTCAAGGTGCTGATCCTCGCGATCTCCGCGGCGACGTGGAAGTTCAGCTACTACGCGCCCAACACCACGCAGGTGCTCCAGCGCAAGCGCCGCCGGCAGCCGGGCGACAACCTGACGGCGCGCGACGACGCCCGCGGGCCCGAGACCACCCTCGAGGCCTTCGACCCGCGCACGAAGGATGGGCGCGAGCTGTGGCGCCGTTCGTTGCTGCCCTACGTGCTGGCCCGCTTCGTGGCGATCCCGGCGCTGTTCACGCCACTGGGCCCGCTGGCGAGCCTCTCGGTGTTCCTCAACTCGCTGGGCGCGGAGCTGCTGACCAACCTCCACACCTACGCCATCGTCACCCCGAACCATGCGGGCGACGATCTCCAGCGCTTCACCGGGCCGACCAAGAGCCGCCGCGAGTGGTACCTGCGGCAGGTGCGCGGCTCGGTGAACTTCAAGACCGGCGGCGATCTCAACGACTACCTGCACGGCTTCCTCAACTACCAGATCGAACACCACCTCTTCCCCGACCTGCCGCCGCGCCAGTACCAGCTGCTGCAGCCGAAGGTGAAGGCGCTCTGCGAGAAGTACGGCGTGACCTACTGCCAGGAATCGGTCTTCGCGCGGGTCCGGCAGCTGGTGTCCATCGCCACGGGCCGGGCCAGCATGCAGACCTGAACCCACATCGGCGCGTGGCCTGCGCTGGACCACCCGAGTCCAGTACAGGAATGACGGACGAAAGCCCGAAGCCGCCGCCCATGTGCCCCGCCCAGAAGATCGACGGGGTGCTGGTGTTCGACCCTCGGGGGTACGTCACCGCCGACCTCCCCGACGAGCCGCCTCCGGTCGAAGGACCACCGACCGAAGGCGCGGACGAGCCGCTCTAGCAGCTCACTTCAGGAACGCGGTGACGGCCTCGGCCTTGGTCTCGCCCGCGGTGGGCTCGATGATCACGCTCTTGTCCTTGCCGATCACGATCACCAACCGGTCCGAGAGGGCGAGCGCGGCCTTGAGATCGGGCCGGGCCTTGAGCAGCGCGAAGTAGGCGTCCGAGAGGTACTTCACCTTCAGCTGCTTCGCCGTGCCCGACTGCGCCTCGGAGTCGACCCACCCACCATTGCGGTAGAGGAAGGTGCGACCGGAAGCCGAGCGCACCGGCTCCGAGACGTTCTCGCTCTCGACCTGTTCCTTCATCTTGCGCACCGCCTGGCTCATGGCGATGCCTTCCTTGCCGTCCGACTTCTTCATCGCCTCTTCCCGCGCCGGGCCACCCTTGAACGCGCTGGCGAAGTCGTCAGGCGCCTTGTCGGCAGCGGCCGCAGGCGCTGAAGGCGAAAGGCCCCTGGTCCCGCCACCGCCCGCGCCCAGCCCCGAGAACCCACCAGCCGAGCCCCTGGGTGCCGCGGTCTTCTCCTCGCCACGGAACATCCACGGGTCGGGGCGCGGGGGCGGCGGCGGACGGTTCTGCGCCACCGGCATCGGGGTGTCTTCGACCACCAGGTACGAGGTGTACGGAGTGACGATGCCGTACTTCTTGCCCAGGGCGACGATCTCTTCGCGCAGCTCGGGCTTCTCGCCGCGCAGGCGGATCTCCTCGAGCAGGTAGCCCACCTTGCGGATGGCCCAGAGCCGGGGCACGAAGTCGAACTGCTTCGAGTCCTTCGTGGCGTCGCCGCGGTACTCGAAGACCTGCTTCTTGCCGTTGAACGAGCCGGTGAGCAGCACGGTGCCGTCCTTCGGGGTGCGGTAGCGGCCCATGACCACCAGCTGGCTGCCCTTGAAGAGGTCGCCCAGGCGCTTGGGGTACACGTCGTAGGCCCCGAAGGCGCCCAGGTCGAGCGCGAGGTCGGCGAGCACGGGGTTGGCGACCTTGTCGTAGAAGCCGCCGATCTTCACCTCGAAGTCGCGACCGTCACGGGCGAAGTCGGCCGTGCCTGCGCCTTCGTCGGCGATGCGATCGAGCAGGCGCGCGTTGAGGTCGTCACCGACGCCGAAGGTGAACACCCGCGAGCCGGTGTTGGCGGCCTTGGCGTCCTTGCTGATGGCCGCCTCGTCGGTCTCGCCCACCGTGGGGTGGCCGTCGGTGATGAACATCACCATGTGCGGCCGGTCGCCGCGGTTGGCGCCGTCCTTGAGCGCGCGCACCAGGGCCTCGTCGATGGCCGTGCCGCCGATGGCCTCGAGGCCTGCGACGAAGTCGATGGCCTTCTTCACGTTGGCCTCGGTGGCGAGCTGGGGCTTGTCGAAGAGCGCCTCGACGTCGGTCGAGAAGCGCACCACGTTGAACTCGTCCTTGGCGTTGAGCTTCTGCACGCAGTACTTGAGCGAGTCGCGCCCCATCTTCATGCGATCGCCCATCATCGAGCCGGAGGTGTCGATGACGAAGGTGATGCGCTTGGCGATGACCTCGTCAGCCTTCATGTCGGTCTTCGGCGAGATGAGCGCCATGAAGAAGCCCGGCTGCTCGGGGTCGGGCCGGTGCGACATGAAGGTGAGCCCGATGGACTTGTCGGACACGGTGTAGAAGAGGTCGAGGTCCTTCGAGATGTCGGCGCCGGCCCCCTGCTCGAGCCCCGTGACCGCCTCGTTCTCACCCTTGCGCGAGACGCCCAGCTTGTGGGTCGGCGAGTAGATGCTGCGCAGCGGGACCTTCGACTTGATGGTCGCCGAGAACGTGAAGTCCTGGCGCACGGTGAGCTTCGGCGCGCCGCGCGTCGAGGCGCCCAGGGGGTAATGGTACTGGTAGAGGCCGGCGTTGAAGTCGAGCACCTGGCTGAAGGTCAGCTCGATCTTCTGCTCGCCGTTGGCCGGCACCGGGAAGACGCGGGCGCGGAAGGCGTCGGTGTCCACGTACTCGAGGAGCCCGGGGTCTTGCAGGCGCCGCACGATGCCCTCGTAGATGTCGGTGGCCTTCTGCTTCTCGAGCATCTCGCCCTTGGTGCGCTTGCCGTTGATCCACAGGTAGAACTCCTGCAGCGCGGCGCCCTTGGGGAGCGGGAAGACGTAGTGCGCCTCGAGCTGCCGGTTCGAGGTGTTCACGAAGACCTGTTCGACCCGGGTGACGGCCGCGCCGTCGACGATCTCCGCGGACACGCGCTGGTACTTGATGCCCAGCGGGCCCAGCGACGCATCGGTGGGACTCAACATGCCTTGCGCCAGCGCGAGCGGCGCTACCAGGACACACGCCAGCAGAATCAGTCGGTTCATAGGCCCCCTGCAACGGTTGAGTGCCGCGGACGATCTCACATTCCTTCGTTTCTCTTCAGCTTTCGCGGGGTTTGGGCTCGGTGCTACACGGCGCGCATGCCGTTCCCCTCCGATTGGACCATCCCCCATGAGGGGGGTCAGGCCGTGCCGTTCACGTGCGTGCACTGCGGCAAGGCCAGCGTCGCCGTCGTCACCACGCCGCAGGTGCGACCCCAGCGCCTCGTGGAGACCGCGCGGGAGCTCGGGCCCCTGGGCCGCTGCCCCGCGTGTGGGAAGGCCGACGAGCAGGCGCGCGCCAATCGCACCGCCGCCCTCTGGGGTCAGCGCGCGTTGCTGGCCCTGGCCACGTGCACCGGCTTCACGCTCTTCGTGCTCTTCACCTTCCACGGCGTGGACCTCGGCGAGCTGTTCACCGGGGTGGTCGCGACGCTGGGGGGCCTGGGCAAGGTCGGGCTGCTGCTCGGCGCCCCGCTGGGCGTCGTCGTCGCGGCCCAGGCGAGCCGGCGGTGGCAGCTGGACCTCGACCAGGCGGTGCGGGTGCTCGCGCCCGAGGAAGGGGCGAAGCTGCAGGCCCTCGTCGAGTCGACGCCCGTCAAGCCCCCGGGGGTGACCCCGCGCGTGGCCGCGGCCGACGACGACAGGGACTGGCTGATTCCCCTCGGGGTGCTGGGCCTGGGCATCGTGCTCGCGGTGCGCTTCGTGGGCACGCCCTTCAACTTCCAGTTCGGCCGCTGGCACTTCGCCGCCGACAACGACAACACCGCGCAGCTGGTGCAGTTCGCCATCTCGCTGGGCGCGCTGGGCATCATCGGCTGGGGGCTCAAGTTGCAGTGGGAAGGCCAGGGCCGCTTCAAGCAACTGCTGCGCGACCGGGTGCTGGTGGTGCTGGGGCTGCTGGGCTTCCTCGGATACTTCAACTTCGGGCACCTGCACTTCGGCAACTTCGTGCACGTGTGGGACACGTACCACTACGTGATGGGCGCCAAGTACTTCCCCGAGCTGGGCTACGAGAAGATGTACGACTGCGCGGCCGTGGCCAACGCCGAGAACGGCCGCCGCGACGAGGTGGTGCGGCAGACCATCACCGACCTGCGCACCAACATCATCGTGAAGACCGACGAGGTGCTGGCCCACCCCGAGCGCTGCAAGGAGAACTTCAGCGCCGAGCGCTGGGAGGCCTACCGCAAGGACATCTTCGCCTTCCGCGCCATGGTGGGCGAGCCGCGCTGGAGAGATATCCACCTGGACCACGGGTACAACGCCACGCCGGTGTGGACGCTGGCCGGCTACTTCCTCACCAACGGCCACGGCCCGGTGACGATGGCCCAGCTGACGCGGCTCAACCTCATCGACCCCATCTACCTCGCGCTGACCCTGGCGATGATCTGGTGGGCCTTCGGGCCGAGGACCTTCGCCATCGCGGCCATCGTGCTCGGCTGCCACTTCCCCAACCGGTACTACTGGACGGGGGGCGCGTTCCTCCGCCACGACTGGCTGTTCTACTTCGTCGCGTCGATCGCCCTGCTGCGCAAGAACCGGCCGGGGCTCGCGGGGGCGGCCTTCGCGTACACCACCCTGCTGCGCCTCTTCCCCGGGCTCGCGGCGGCCGGCGTGGCGGTGGCGGCCTTCGAGTACTTCCGGGTCCACAAGAAGCTCGACCCGCGCTTCGTGCGCTACGTGGTGGGCGGCGTGGTGGCCACGGGGCTGCTGGTGGGCGCCTCGTTCGCCTTCTTCGGCGGGCCCTCCACCTGGCAGCGCCTCGCGCAGAACACCATCAAGCACGCCAACACCCCGCTCACCAACCACATGGGCCTGCGCACCGCGCTCTCGTGGCGGCCCGACGCCATCGGGCAGAAGACGGTGCGTCCCGGGCTGATCGACAGCTGGCACCTGTGGAAGTCGACGCGGCTCGAGAACTGGCAGGAAGCCAAGCCGGTGATGTGGCTCACCTTCCTCGCCGGCCTGGTGCTGGTGTGGCTGGCTCTCAAGCACACCGGCGCAGACCCGTGGGTGGGCGCGGCCATGGGCGTGGGCTTCATCGTCATCGGCGCCGAGCTGACGAACTACTACTACTGCTTCCTGCTGGGCCTCGCGGTGCTCCACGAGAAGAGGCGCGAGGTGGGCGCGTTGTTGTGCGCGCTGGCCGCCGTCTCGCACTACCTGAACTGGGGCCCCATCACGTGGATGTCCCACTGGCTCGACGAGCAGTACGTGACCATGTCGCTGGCGGCGCTCTTCGCGGTGGGCGGCATCTGGTGGCTGTTCACCCGCTTCGCCGCTGACGCCGTGGCGCCCGCGGAGCCGCCGGCGCTGCTGCTCGCCCCGGCCGCCGTCGCCGCCGTGCCCGAGGGAAAGAAGAAGAAGCACCAGCGCTGAGCCGGCCGCCTCGCGGGCAAGACAAAACCCGCCCCGGTCGACGGACCGGAGCGGGTTCGCACTTCACGAAGCGTGGAGGCGAATTACTTCTTCGCCGGGGCCGCCGCGGGGGCCGCCGCTTCCTTCTTGGTGACCTCGGCCTCGACCGTGACCTTCACGTCTTCGCTGACCATCACGCCGCCCGTCTCGAGGGCCGCGTTCCACGACAGGCCGAAGTCCTTGCGGTTGATGGTGGTCGAGCCCGAGAAGCCGCGGGTCTTCGCCTTGGTGAAGGGGTTGGCCACTTCGGCCGAGAGCTCGCCGTCGAGGACGACGGACTTGCTCACGCCCTTGATCTTCAGGTCGCCGGTGACCTTGAGCTTGCTGCCTTCGCCCTTCTCGATCTTGGTCGACTTGAAGGTGATCGCCGGGAACTTCTCGGCGTCGAAGAAGTCGGCGCTGCGCAGGTGCTCGTCGCGCTTGACCTGCTTGGTGTTGATGCCCTTCACGTCGATGCTGACGTCGATCTTCGACTTGGTGATGTCCTTGTCGTCGACTTCGACCTTGCCGGTCACGTCGCCCAGCGTGCCGTTCACCGTCGAGACCATCATGTGCTTGACGGCGAAGTTCGCCGCCGCGTGGGCCGCGTCGATGTCCCAGGTCGAGGCGAAGGAGAAGGACGAGAGGGTCAGGGCGGCAGAGAGGATGAGCTTCTTCATGGGTGTGGCTCCTGGAAGGTGCTGCGTTGAGGGTCTTGGTGACGGCCTACGGTGACGTACACAAAGCAAAGCTGCGGCCACTGTTTAACCCACTGATTTCTGTGCGCCCGACATTCGCCCCGGCTGCATCGCCTCTCAAAAAGGTGAGACGACTCTCATTTCGAGAGCATCATTGAGAGTCGAGCGACCGGGGGGCACGGTGGCATCATGCCGCGCCATGAGATCGCTGCTGATGGTGATGTTGCTGGGGGCCGCGGTCGCGCGCGCCGACGATGCGGGGGTGGCCGACGCGGGCCCCCAGGCGCGTCGGCTGTTCGACGTGACCCAGACGGCGCCGGTGAAGCAGGCCGAGGCGGCCATGGGCGAGGCCGGCGACGGGCTCAAGGCCCTGCTGCCGGCCAGCTGGCAGACGCCGGCGTGGCTGGGGCTGCAGCGGTGGCAGTGGCTGGCCGTGCCCATTCTCCTGGTGCTGGTCGCCCTGCTGACCCTGCTCTTCGCGCGGGGCACGCTCCTCGTGGCCAGGCGCCTGGGCCGGGGGCGCGGGGCTGCGGACGCGGTGCTGGCCCGGCTCCACGGGCCCCTGCAGCTGTGGTGGGCGTCCCTCCTGGCACGCATCACCCTCCCGGTGCTGTCGCTCTCGGCTGAGTCGGAGGCGGTCTGGCAGCGCGGCTTCCGCCTCGGCCTGGGCCTCGCCTTCTTCTGGGGCGCGCTGCGGGCCGTGACCGCGTGGAGCGAACACTTCGGCACCAGCGAGTTCGCCCTCTCGCGGCCGGGCAGCCGGGCGCTGGTGAGCCTCTTCACGGGGGTGGCGCGCTTCGCCCTGGTGGGCTTCGGCGTGCTGGCGACGCTCTCGGAGTTTGGCTACTCGGTCACCAGCGTGCTGGCCGGCCTGGGCATCGGCGGCATCGCCCTGGCCTTAGGCGCGCAGAAGACCCTCGAGAACGTGTTCGGCGCCTTCGCCCTGGCGGTCGACCAGCCCATCCGCGAGGGCGACCTGGTGCGCGTGGAGGACTTCATGGGGGTGGTGGAGAACATCGGGCTGCGCAGCACGCGCATCCGCACCCTCGATCGCACGCTGATCACCATCCCCAACGGGAAGCTGGCCGACATGCGCCTCGAGACCTTCGCCGCGCGCGATCGCATCCGCCTCAACATGAAGCTCGGGCTCACCTATGGGGCCACCGCAGCGCAGCTCAAGGAGGTGATGGCGGGCTGCCGCGCCGTGCTCGAGGCGCAGCCCCGGCTCTGGCCCGACAGCATGTCGGTGGCCCTGGTGGGCCTGGGCGACTCGTCGCTCGACATCGAGATCGGCGCCTGGTTCGGGACCGCCGACTTCAACGAGTACCGCGGCATTCGCGAGGCGGTGCTGCTGGGCTTTCTCGAGGTGGTGGAGAAGGCCGGCGCGCACGTGGCCTACCCCACCCGCACCGTGCACGTGGTCAACGCGCCCTGAGCAACCCCGCGTCGCGCAGCGCCGGCGCCTCGTCGCAGTGACGCACCAGCGCGCCCACGACCCGGGCGCAGCGATCATCGGGGGCCTTCGAGCCCACGCACTGGCCGTCCATCCAGCCGCGCGCCTGCCCCGGCGCAGGCACGCCCGCGCAGCCCCCGTCGAGGGGTTCGGGCGCGACGCGCAGGCAGCTGGGCAAGAACTGCGAGAACACCGCGCGCTCCCAGTTTCGCGCCAGCTCGGCGCGGCGCAGGGCCTCGGGCAGGCAGGCGCTCCACCCGTGGCGCACCGCGAAGCGCTCGCCGTCATTGGACTCGGCCCTCAGCCAGGCGAGGCGCTCCCGCTCGACCTCGCGCGCCTTCCACTCCCGGCCCAAAAAAACTGCGCCGCCACCCACCAGGGCGACGGCGCAGATGATCACGGCATGGACGGTGAGCCGGTCGCTCACCGTCATGGGTTCAGGCCGGCTTGGGGGCCGCGGTGCTGCCTGAAGAGGCTTCCTTCAGGTGCTCGCGATCGTCGAGCCAGATGACGAGCGGGCTGGCGATGTACACCGACGAGTACGTGCCGACGAAGATGCCCAGGAGCATCGCCGCCGCGAAGTCGAAGATCTCGCCGACGCCGAAGATGAGCAGGCCGACCAGCGAGAGCGCCGTCACGCCGCTGGTGAGGATGGTGCGCGAGAGCGTGTCGTTGATCGCGATGTTGATGATCTCCGGCAGCGGCTTGCCCTTGTACTTGACCATCTCCTCGCGGATGCGGTCGTAGATCACGATGGTGTCGTTGATCGAGTAGCCGACGATGGTCAGCAGCACGGCGATGGAGGTGAGGTTGAACTCGCGGCGGGTGATGAGGAAGTAGCCCGAGACCATCACCACGTCGTGGAGCATGGCGACCAGCGCGCCGGGACCGAACTTCAGGTCGAAGCGGAAGGCCACGTAGATGAGGATGAACAGCATGGCCCAGACCAGCGCCATGACGCCCTTGTTGCGCAGCTGCTTGCCGACCTGCGGACCGACGTAGTCGGTGCGGCGCACCTCGAACTCCGCGCCCGCGAGGCCCGACTTGAGCGCCGAGGTGACCTTGGCGGCCATGCCCTCGGCCTTCACCTGGTAGTCGAACTCACCCAGCTTGCTGACCTGGGTGACGCCGGTGCCGGTGGCCACGACGGCCGCCTTGATGGCCTCGGGGTCCACGGCCGCCTTGTAGCGAACGTTGATGAGCCCGGTGTCGAGGTTCTTGGTGATCGACGTCACGTCGCCCAGGCCGCGAAGGGCGGTCTCGGCCGCCTTCTCGTTCTCTTCGTTGAGCTGGGTGACGCCACCCATGCGCAAGATGAAGTTGCCGGGCTCGCCGATGGCCTGCACCTGCGGTTCCTGCAGGCCGCCCTTCACGGCGCCTTCGCGCACCTGCTCAGCCGTGGTGCTGGGGCTGAACTTGATCTCCACGAGCGTACCGCCCGCGAAGTCGACGCCGAAGTTGAAGCCGAAGATGGCGATGCCGACGAGGATCGCGATGTTCAGCACGGAGCTGATGAACAGCGCGATCTTCCGCTTGCCGATGAAGTCGATGTTCGTCTTGCCGATGATGTGCATGGCTTTGAGTCCAGTCAGACCGACACGGTCGACGCGTTGCGACCGTGCACGAAGTAGGTGGTGATGAGCCGGGTCACGACGATCGACGTGAACAGCGACGCGACGATGCCGATGATGAGCGAGGTGGCGAAGCCGCGCACCGGGCCGGTGCCCGTGAACATCAGCACGAGGCCGGCGATGAGCGTGGTCACGTGGGCGTCGAAGATGGTCCAGAAGGCGCGGTCGTAACCTGCATCGACCGCGGCCCGGGCCGACTTGCCCGCCGCGATTTCTTCACGCACGCGCTCGTTGATGAGCACGTTGGCGTCGACGGCGATGCCCAGGGTGAGCACGAAGCCGGCGATGCCCGGGAGCGTCAGGGTGGCGCCGAAGGCCGCGAGGCCCGCGAGGATGAGCCCACCGTTGAGCACCAACGCCACGTCGGCCACCAGGCCCGACACCTTGTAATAGAGCGCCATGAAGAGGACGACGATCGCCAGGCCCAGCAAGGCCGCGAAGGTGCCCTTCTTGATCAGCTCGTCACCCAGCGAAGCGCCGACGACGCGGATCTCGCCGATGGACACGGGCGCCGGCAACGCGCCGGACTGCAGCGTGATGCTCAGCAGCTTGCCGTACTCCTTGGCCTCCGAGCCCATGCGGCCGAAGGTGATGGTGCCGCTGTCGGTGATCTCCGACTGGATGCTGGGAGCCGACATCACGTTGTCGTCGAGGATGATGCCCATCTGCCGGCGGATGTTCTTGCCGGTCAGCTCGCCCATCTGCTTGGCGCCTTCGGGCTGCATCTCGAAGGCCACGTAGTACTGGCCCTGGTTGTTGGGAGACCCGGGGAACCAGGCGCCCTTGAGGAGATCGCCGGGCACCGACTGCGTGTCGAGCAGGTAGGTCTGGTACTTGAGGCACTTCGACTTGGGGCCCACGTCCTTCACGCAGTGCGTGAGCACGCGCTGGGGGGCGGCGACCTTGCCGGCGACGTACTCGAGGAGCGCCTTGCGGTCTTCGCTCTCGAGGAACGGCCCCGGGGGGCTGTCGGCGGTGGTGCCGGACTGCACCAGGCGGATGCGCGTGGTGTCGGCCGGGGGGGTCGAGGTGTACATGCTGGCGAAGGCCGACGAGTCGGTGGCCACCAGGCGGAACTCGAGCTGGCCGGTCTCGCCGATCAGCTGCTTGACCTGCTCCGGGTCAGACTGGCCGGGGAGCGAGATCTGGATCTGGTCGTTGCCCAGCTTGGCGATCTGCACTTCGGCGACGCCCCACTTGTCGATGCGCTCGCGGATGCGCAGCAGCGCCATGTCGAGGGCCTCGGTGGTCATGCCTTCGAGGGAGCCTTCGTCGAGGGCCATGCTGATCTTCGCCCCGTCGCGGCCCTTGAGCTTGAAGTCGGTGAAGGTGTCGACGAGACCCTTCTCGATCGCGTCGGTCGTCGCCGGGTCCTTCACGGTGAAGGTGACCCGGTTGTTCTCGGGGTCGACCTCGGGGTTCTCGAGCTCGCCCAGCTTCTTGCTGGCGACCCACGAGACCATCTGCGAGGCGCGCCGCTCGGCGCGCTTGGTGAGCGCCGTCTTCATGTCGACGTGCATCACGAGGTGAATGCCACCCTGGAGATCGAGGCCGAGGCTCAGGCGGTACTTCGCCGGAGGGGCCCAGAAGGGGAGCACGTTCTTCAGCTTCTCGACGTTGTTGCGATCAGCACGGTCGAGAACGAAGAACGAATAATACGAGGGCACCAACATCCACAAAGTGCCCAGGGTGACGGCGAGAATGACGCCGAGGCGCGTGTACCAGTTGCGGTCCATCGCTCACTTCTCCTCTTTCTTGGCTTCGGTCGACTCAGGCGACTTCGCCGGCTCGACGGTGACTTTTCCCTGCACGGAGCCCTTGAGCATCCGCACCTTCACACCCGAGGCGATCTCGAGCGTGATGACCTTCTCGTCCACTGCGTAGATCTTCCCGAGGATTCCCCCGGTGGTGATCACGTCATCGCCCTTCTTCAGGGCGGACAGCAAAACCTGCTGTTCCTTGGCTTGCCGCTGCTGCGGGCGGATCAACACGAAGTACATGATCGCGAAGAGCGCGCCGAAGAAGAGGATGTTCATGAGGCCGCCGCCGCCGGGAGCGGCTTGAGCGAACATCACGGGAAGTGTCGGGAGTGACGTGGTGATCAAGAGGCGCGCCGTATAGCCCCGAGGGGGGTACGCGGCAAGCGCACACAAATGAGAGTTGTGCTACGCGCGCTCGCTCATGAAACGGCACCTGCTCCTTGGCGCGGTCTCGCTGCTCGTCCTTGCTGGCTGCAACCTCACCAGTGCGGGGGTGGCCTGCAACAACCGCGACGACTGCGAACCGGCCCAGGAATGCCACGCGGCGCCCGGTGGCTTCTGTACCCGGGGCTGCACCGAGCCCGGCCAGACCCGGGATTGCCCCACGGGGACCCTGTGCAGCAACTTCGGCGCCGACCAGTTGGTGTGCAGCACGCCCTGCCAGCTCGACAGCGACTGCCGGGCCAACTTCGAGTGCGTGCTGACGCACCCGGGTGGCACCCAGAGCGCCTGCCGCCCGTCGGCGGCCTGGTTGGCGACGCAGCCCCGCTGAGCCGACACCCGCCCTCAGGGGGGGGTCTGCGGCCTTGCGTGGAACTCCTTGAGGAAGTCGCCGTAGCGGTCGGCCTCGATGGCCGCCTGGGCCTCGGTCATGAGGTTCAGGAAGAAGTGCAGGTTGTGCAGGGTGTTGAGGCGCATCGCCACCAGCTCCTGCGAGACGAAGAGGTGGCGCAGGTACGCCCGCGAGAAGTTGCGGCAGGTGTAGCAGCCGCACTTCGGGTCCAGGGGCCGCTCGTCCCGGGCGTAGCGGGCGTTCTTGATGACCAGCTTCCCCTCGGAGGTGAAGAGCAGGGAATTGCGGGCGCTGCGGGTGGGCAGCACGCAGTCGAACATGTCCACGCCCGAGCCGACGCAGGTCACCAGGTCCAGGGGCGTGCCCACGCCCATGAGGTAGCGCGGCTTGTCCTTCGGCAGCAGCGGGGCTGAGAAGGCGACCCCGGCGTGCATCTGCGCGGGCTCCTCGCCGACGGCGAAGCCCCCCAGCGCGTAGCCGGGCAGGTCGAGGGCGCAGATCTCCTCGGCGTGGCGCCGGCGGAGGTCCTCGAAGAGCCCGCCCTGCACGATGCCGAAGAGCGAGCTGCGCTGGCGGTTCCACGCCTTGACGCAGCGGTGCAGCCAGCGCGTGGTGCGGTCGAGCGAGGGCTCCATGTAGCTGCGCTCCGACAGGGCCGGCGGGCACTCGTCGAAGGCCATGATGATGTCGGCGCCCAGCACCTCCTGGATCTCGATGCTCCGCTCGGGGGTGAGCATGTGCTTGCTGCCGTCGAGGTGGCTCTGGAAGGCCGCGCCCTCCTCGGTGATCTTCCGCTTCTCCGAGAGGCTGTAGACCTGGAAGCCGCCGGAGTCGGTGAGCATCGCCCGGTCCCACGAGATGAACTTGTGGAGCCCCCCCAGGTCGCCGATCAGCTGCTCTCCGGGGCGGAGCATCAGGTGGTAGGTGTTCCCGAGGATGATCTTCGCCCCCAGGGTGTGGAGATCGTCGGGGGCGATGGCCTTCACCGATCCGGCCGTCCCCACCGGCATGAACACCGGGGTCTCGATGGTGCCGTGGGGGGTGTGCAGCCGGCCCCGCCGCGCGCCGGTCTGGGCGCAGACGTGCAGCAGCTCGAACTTCACCAAAGACGGGGGCACGCGCTGGTCGCCGCGCAGCTCAGGGGAAGGAAGGGGCATTTTCAGTCGGCCTCGATGAACATGGCGTCGCCGTAGGAGAAGAAGCGGTACTGCTCGCGGATCGCCTCGGCATAGGCGGCCAGCGTCTGCTCGCGACCCAGGAAGGCGCTGACGAGCATGACCAGCGTCGACTTCGGGAGGTGGAAGTTGGTGAACAGGGCGTCCACCACGCGGAACTGGAAGCCGGGGGTGATGAAGATCGAAGTGGCGAAGTGGGCCCGGTCGGCCGGCACGCTCTCGAGGGTGCGCACCACGGTGGTGCCCACGGCGATCACCCGCCGCTGCTCGGCCTTCGCCCGGACGATGGCGGCCCAGGTCTCGGGGCTGATGCGCGCCCGCTCTTCGTGCATCTTGTGCTCTGCAACAGGCCCCTCTCGCACCGGCAAAAACGTGCCCGGGCCGACCTCGAGGCTCACGAAGCGCACCTCGACGCCCCTGGCCGCCAGCTCAGCCAGCGTGCCTTCGGTGAAGTGCAGCCCGGCGGTGGGCGCGGCCACCGAGCCCACGCGGCGGGAGAACACGGTCTGGTAGCGCTCGGCGTCGGACAGCTCGACGTCGCGGGTGATGTACGGGGGCAGCGGCAGCTTGCCGGCGCGGGCGATGGCTTCCTCGAGGGTGGCCATGGGCGAGGTGAACTTCACCCGGTACTCGCCGCCGCCCGCGGCCTCGAGCACGGTGGCGGTGAGGCCGGCGTCGAACTCGAGCTCCATGCCGGGGCGGAAGCCCTTCGACGACTGGCCCAGGCAGGTCCACACGGTGCCGCCGGCCTGGGCCTTGAGCGCGGCCTCGGTGTCGACGTCGGTGCTGGGGCGGATGAGCAGCAGCTCGGCCTTGCCGCCGCTGCCCTTCTTCTTGCCCAGGAGCCGCGCAGGGATGACGCGCGAGTCGTTGAACACCAACACGTCGCCTGCGCGCAGCAGCGCTGGGAGCTCGCGGAACGAGCGATGTTGCACCCGCCCACTGGGCCTTCGCACGTGCAACAAGCGGCTCGCGTCGCGGTCGGCCAGGGGGCCCTGAGCAATGAGCTCGGGCGGGAGCGAGAAGTCGAAGTCGTCGGTGTGCACGGCGGGGTCAGCGCGTACGCCAACTCACAGGGCACCGCCAGCGGACACCGCGCGCAGGCCGGCCAGGTCGAGGATCTCGATCTCCCCGTAGGCCAGCTTGAGCAGCCCCCGGGCCTCGAGCTCCTTGAGCACCTGGTTGGTGGTCTGGCGCGACGAGGACACCATGGCCGCCAGCAGCTCCTGGCGCACCTGCACCACGCGGCGCGAGCGATCGCTCCACTCACCGTAGCCCTCGGCCATCAGCACCAGGCGCCGGGCCACCCGGGGGGCCAGCGGCAACAGGGCGGTGTCTTCCATCATCACGAAGGCCAGCCGCAGCTTGGCGGTGACCAGGAGCGCCAGGTCGCGCCACCACGCGGGGTGCGCCTGCAAGAGCGCATCGAGCGCGGCAGACGGCACGTGGAGCACCGTGGAGTCGACGGCGGCGGTGGCGTCGTGGGTGCGGGCGAGCCCGTCGAAGACCGCGATCTCCCCGAACCATTGGGGCGCCTCGACCACCGCCAGCACCGCCTCCTTGCCGCCCTCCCCCAGGCCGGTGACGCAGAAGCCGCCCTCGAGCGTCGCGTAGAGCCCGTCCGGCGCGTCGCCCCGCGAGAACAGGCGCCCACCTTCGGGCACCTCGCGGAGCACCGCGGCCGCCAGCAGCGCGTCCTGGAACGGAGCCGGGAGCCCCTGGAACCAGCGCCCCGCGAGCAACAACTGCCGGTAATCACGAACAGATTTGGGCATCTTCAGAGAATGTCGCGGAGCCGACAGAGTGGACTGGGGCCGGGAGTGCATAGTCTCTCACACAGGACCCGCCCATGAACCCGCTCATCAAGCAGCTCTCGACCTACGCCGCGTACCACCGCGACCCGCGCAACATCGCCACCCACTTCTTCGGGGTGCCGATGATCGTGCTCGCGGTCACCTCGTTGCTGTCACGGCCGGGCTTCGAGTTGGGCGGCGTGGTGCTCTCGCCGGTGTGGTTGGCGGTGCCCGCGGCGACCGTTTTCTACCTGCGCCTCGACCTGCGCTTCGGCGCGGTGATGGCGGCGTTGCTCGGACTGTGTGCCTTCGCCTCGTCGTTCCTCGCGGCGCAGGCCACGGCGGTCTGGCTGGGCGGCTCGGTGGGCCTGTTCGTGGTGGGCTGGGTGATCCAGTTCGTCGGCCACTACTTCGAGGGAAAGAAGCCCGCGTTCGTCGACGATCTCGTGGGGCTGCTGGTGGGGCCGTTGTTCGTCACCGCCGAGGCCGGCTTCATGCTCGGGCTGCGCAGCGAGGTGAAGGCGGAGGTCGAGCGCATCTCCGGACCGACCCGGCTGCGTCAGGACCTCCGCGTCACGGCGAAGTAGGCGACTCAGCGGCCGCGGCGCGACCAGTAGTAGCCGCCGCCACCACCGAAGACGACGACGGCCAGGACGATGACGAGGATCAGCGTGGTGTTGCTCATGGTGGACCCCTTGGGTGTTGCGGTTCGAGGAGGTCCTTGCGCAATCGGGGCCACGACCGCGACTCCAGTGATCACTGCTACCTGGGTGGCGACGTAGTCGCGGAGAGAGCCGCCATGGCATCAGTTCGATGCGGGCTCACCTCCACTCGTAGCCGACCTGCACCATGGGCACGAAGCTGAGGCCGACCGCCGGGTGAAACAGCAGCAGCGCGTCGAGGCCGACGTTCAAGCCGCCGCGACCGAACCAGCCCAGGCGTTCACGCCCGATGCCGATGCCGAAGCGCAGGTCGATGCCGGGGGCGAAGCCCGTGGTCGCGAAGGCCTGGGTGGAGATCGCCGTCACCCCGAGGGCGGGCCCCGCGGCGACGTAGATCAGGTCGAGCAGGAAGAGCTCCGAGAGCGTGGCCAGGTAGCCGGAGATCATCCGCGTGCCCGGGGCGCCGAAGCCGAACTTGCCCCCCACCACGCCGAAGACGCCGAACATGTTGGTGACCTGGAACCCGATGTGCGCCTCGACGCCGAAGACGCCCATGGGCTCGAGCAGGTGGAGGCCGCCGTCGACGGAGAACCCCAGGCGGATGCGACGCCCCGGATCTTCGGGCCCGAGAGCGCTCTGGACCGGCTGGGCCCACGCAGATGACGAGAGAAGGGCCAACACCAGCAGCGCCGTCGTGCGATGGAACTTCATGGGGCTCTCTCACCCGCTCGACAGCGCCCCGCCCCGTTATCTCGGCGAAGAATGTGCGCGTGGGGCCGTGGGAAGTGCTCGAGCCGTTATGGTCGGGCCATGAACTCCACCGTCCGCACCGCCGCCGTGACGCTGTGCCTGTTGAGCTTCGGCGTGCGCGCTGACGACGCGGTCCCGCTCTCGCTGAAGGTGGGCGAGACGTACGACCTGTGCGCGTCGGGGAAGGTCGTGTGCCCGGCCGACTCGGGCATCTGCGACGACACCGCGGTCGCCACGCAGCGCGAGGGACAGAAGGGCCTGCAGATCGTCGGGGTGAAGGCCGGCACGACGACCTGCTCCGCGCGCTCCATCAACGGGCTGCGCCAGGTGTTCCGCGTCACCGTGAAGTGAGCGACGCGCGGTCCGCTCAGCCGACCGCGGGTGCTCCCGCGGCGCCGAGCAGGGCGCGCGCGGCCTCGACCGACGCGGTGGTGCCGGCCAGCGCGAGCACGTCGCCCACGGACAGCTGCTCCTTCGCGGTGGGCAGCACCACGTCCCCCCCGCCCCGATGGATCGCCAGCACCGTCGCGCCCGTCAGGCCGCGCAGGTTGAGCTCGGCGAGGGTTTTCCCCGCGGCGGCGCTGCCCTCGGAGATGACGCACGACGCGGGCTCGCCCAACCCCGGAAGTTGCTCGCGCACGGCGTGGAGCGGGTCGGCGTGCGACGCCGCGCGGTTCTGGCTCAAGGCCGCCGCGACCACCTCGGCGCCGGCGCGCAGGTGCCCCTCGAAGTCCGTCGCGCGACGCCAGAACGACACCAGCAGCGAGAGCAGCAGCAGCACCGTCATTGCCGTCAGCCACAGCGGGGGAAGAAAGGGCGTGAGCAGGGCGAGGGCCGGCGCGAGCACCAGCACCATCACCACCACGCGGAAGAGGGCCGCCAGCGCCGCCCGGGGAGACCGCGCGAGATCCACCCGCCCCGCCGCAGGCAAGGCCTGGGTGGCCAGCGCGTCGCCCAGCGCCCGCAGCCCACGGGCCAGCCCGAAGCCGACCGTCAACAGCACGCCGCCGCCCAGCGCGAACAACCCGAAACGCCACAGGCCCACCAGCCGCGACTCGAGCAACGACAGGCCGATCAAGGTGGCGACGATCGAGCCCGCGTCGATCAACAGCAGGCGCACGTACTTGCGCACCGCGGACACCGACCCCGGGCGGTGCAGCTTGAGGCGCTCGAGCCAGCTCCCGTAGAGCGAGACCAGCGTCTGCAGCCGGCGCGGCAGCCGGCGATCGACCGCGTCGGCCAGCTTCGGAGAGGCGCGAATGAGCGCCGGCGTCACCAGCGTGGTCAGCGCAGAGACGGCGACCGCCACCGGGTACAGCGAGGGTCCCGTCGCGCCCAGCGAGAGACCCAGGCCGGCGATGATGAAGGAGAACTCGCCGATCTGCCCGAGGCTCAGGCCGGACTGCACCGCGGTGCGCACCCCGTTGCCGGTGATGAAGGCGCCCAGCGTCACCAGCACCACCTTGCCCACCAGCACCAGCGCCGCGAGGGCCAGCACCAGGGGCCAGGCGGTCGTCAGCAGCGCCGGGTCGAGCAGCATGCCCACCGAGACGAAGAACACCGCGGCGAAGAGATCGCGCACCGGGCGAACGGCGCGCTCCACGCGGTGCCCTTCGCCCGTCTCGGCCACCAGCGAGCCGGCGATGAACGCGCCGAGGGCCACGGAGTAGCCGGCGGACGACGCGAGCAGCGCGAAGCCGAACGAGAGCCCGACCGCGGTCACCACCACCATCTCGTCGCGGCCCTGCCGGAGCACCAGGCGCATCACCCGCGGCACCAGCAACAACCCACCGATCAGCAGCGCCGCGAGGAACGCTCCCAACCGCGCGAGGGTCAGCCCCACCGCGCCGGCCGAGAGCCCGGCCCCGGTGGCCAGCGCCGTCAGCGAGGCCATGAGCACGATGGCCACGAGGTCTTCGACCAGCAGCACGCCCACCACCAGGCCCTTGACCGGGTCCTTCACCTTCAGGTCGTCGAAGGCCCGCGCGACGATGGTGGTGCTGGAGATGGCCACCACCGCGCCCGTGAAGATGCTCTCCAGCGACGTCCACCCGAAGGCGCGCGCCGCGAGGTAACCCAACCACACCATGGCGCTGCTCTCGAACAGCCCGGTCACCAGCGCGGTGGGCCCCACCCGCGCCAACGCCCCCAGCCTGAACTCGAGGCCCAGCGAGAACATCAGCAAGATGACGCCCAGCTCCGAGAGGGCCTGGATGAGCGAGGTGTCAGCGGTGAGCGGGAACGCCGAGAAGTGCGGCCCCACCAGCACGCCCGCCACCAGGTACCCCAGCACCACCGGCTGCCGCAGCGAGTGGAAGACGACCGTGGTCACGGCCGCCACCCCCAGGACGAGGGCGAGCGTGACGAGGAAGTCGTGGGCTGAAGGCATGGGACGCCCCTTTCCGGACGGACCCACCATGCCCCAGTTGAAGATCCGAAGCGGAAAAGCTCAGCGACGCTGGCTGAGCAGCCAGGGCATCAGCTCCGGGGTGGCGAACGCGGGCTTCCATGCGTCGTGGCCCACCCCGGGAAACTCGGTGTAGCGGAAGACGCCCCCGAGCTGCTTCATCATCGAGGCGACCTGCCGGGTGTGCTCGGGCAACACGAGGCGATCGTCCGCGCCATTGAAGGCCCAGAGGGGGAACTGCGCGAGGCCGCGGGCCGACTCGGGCTCGAGATCGCCCGCGATGGGCACCGCCGCGCAGAACAGCTCGGGGTAGCGCGCGATGATCGCCCACGAGCCGATGGCCCCCATCGAGTAGCCGATGAGGCTGATCCGCCCCGCGTCGACGGAGCGCCTTCGCCCGAGCTCCCGCACCAGGCTCACCACGGTGCGCTGGGTGCGCGAGTCGCCGCCGTACCAACTGCCGCCCCAGGTGTCGTCGGCCGGGCACTGCGGCGCCACGATGATCGCCGGCTGGCCCACGAGCGACTCGACGCCGTTCTTGAGGTGGGCCTGTGTGTCGTCACCGCGCTCGCCGCTCCCGTGGAGGAAGAGGATCACCGGGTAGCGCTGGTGAAACGGGTCGTAGCCCGGTGGCAGCAGGTACCGGTACGGCAGCCCTTCGTGGGTGGCGAGTTCCCAGCTCATTCGTAGAGGGTCTGCAGCTCGGTGCCCGGGTAGTAGTGCTGGAGGATCTTCCGGTAGTCCCAGCCCTTCTCGGCGTACACGCGCGCGCCCCACTGGCACATGCCCGCGCCGTGACCGAAGCCGGAGCCTTCGAGCGTCCAGCCGTCGCGGGACTTCTCGATCTCGAAGTTCAGGCTCTTCAACTTCATGTACCCGATGCGCTCGCGGAAGGTGACCGCGTCCATGGAGCGGGTGCCCACCTCGACCCGCCGCGCGCGCCCCGTCGACGAGCGGCCCTGCACCTTGATCGCCCCGCCCTTCGCGGCCCCCAGCGGCTTGAGGTCGGCCGGCTTCAGGTTGAGCGTCCAGTGGCTCGTGGCGAGGCGGCCACAGGGGCAGTCCACGGCCTGGAGATACGGGAGATCGCGGCCCAGCGCGTCGAGCCCGGTCTCGGTGCGGCCCCCACAGCTCGCGTGGAAGTAGGCCTCGATGGGCTGGAGCTGGAAGGTCATCACCTGGCCGCGCGTCGATTCCACGGCCTCGCGGGTGCGCGGGTCTTCGACGTCGAGACCCTTGTAGACCTGGGAGATCACCGAGCTGCCCAGGTGGTACGGCTGCCCATACTGCTCGAGCTTCTTGTTGAGCGCGTAGGTGCGCGCGGCCACGGCCTGGGCCTTGAGCGCCTCGGGGGGAAACGACTTGGGCATCTCGCTGCCCAGCACGCCCACCAGGTAGTCCTCGAGGGGCAACACGTTGACCGCCGCGAGCTGCGTCTTGCCGAAGAGCACCACCACGTCGCCGCGCACGCGCACGCCGTTGACCTGGATGATGCCCGCCCCGTCTTCACCCGACCGGAAGCGCAGCGCCGGTGAAGGGGACGGCGCGCCTTCGACCTGCAGCTTGCCGGCGGCCAGAGACAGCGTGACCTTCGCGGCACTGAACGGCTCGTAGCTCGCCTCGTCGGAGTCCGCGCCCACGCGCAGCGCGTCGCCTTCCAGCACCACCTTCGAGGAGTCGGGCCCCACCGCGATGCGCATCGTCTCGGAGGCGAAGGCAGCGGAGGAGAGCAGCAGGGCCAGGAGGACGCGCATGGAGCACGCAGCGTACGAACCCACGACACGGGCTCAAGAATTTGGCAGGACGGGGACACCCATGTCCCAGGTCGATGCCTTGTTCCGGTTGTTGACCGAGGCGCCCCCGCGCTCGGCGGAGATCGTGCGCCGGGTCGCCCTGGACGGCCTGGGCCTCGAGCAGGTGGCCCAGTTGTTCGACGTGGGCCTCCCCGAAGCCGAGGTGCTGGTGTTCCGGGCCCTGGTCGATGTGCGCTCGGGTGGGTCGGAGCGCGTGCGTGACGGCGCGGAGCGGGACGGGGTGAGGGAGCGGGAGCTGCTGGAGCTGTTGAAGGCCCACCGGGCGCCGCTCCAGGCGCGGTTGGCGGAGGCGGCCCAGGCGTACGCGGCGTCACCCGACCGGAACCGCGACGAGTGGCTGCGCCGCCTGGCCATCGTGGTGGTGCTCGCCCTCACCGCCTTCTTCTACTGGCGCGAGCAGCACAAGCCCCGGCCGCCGCCCGAGAAACGCCCCACGGTGCAGCCCGCCAGCCCGTGAAAAGGTTGCTGTCACCAGGAGCGCGGTTTACACGCGAGCGATGAACCGCCTGCTGCTGGCTGCTGCCGCGTCGTTGATGCTCCTCGCGTGCCCCAAGACGGCCCCGGGCCCGACCTTCGGCGGCACCGACGACGAGAAGATGGACACCATCGCCTCGAAGCTCGAGGAGTACGCCACCAAGACGGGCACCGAGTGCTCCGAGACGTGCTCGCTCAAGACCAAGGTGTGCGGCCTCTCGGAGACCGCCTGCGAGATCGCCGGGCGCTACGCGGATCGCGCCGACTACCAGAAGCACTGCGTTACCGCCCAGGAGGAGTGCGCCCGCTTCAACGAGTCGTGCTCCACCTGCAAGAAGTGACCGTGTAGCCTCCCCCGCTGGAGGTCGTCATGTCGCTTCACCTCGTCACGCTCTGTCTGGCCCTCGTCTCCGACGAGCCGATCCCTGCTGAGAAAGCCGCGGTCGTCACGCGGGAGCAACAGAAGGCGCAGGCCGACGTCGGCGCGAAGTACGGCAACAAGAAGTCTTCCGAGCTCAGCCCCGACGAGCGCCGGCAGATGGTCAAGGACCAGTCGGCCGCGGACAAGGCCGTCCTCGACAAGAATGGCGTCGACGCCAAGCAGTGGGCGCGCGAGTCGATGAAGAAGGACCGCGCCGGCTACGCCGAGCAGAAGGCGCTGGTGAAGGACCTGGCCGACAAGGAGAAGAAGGCCGCCGACGAGGCCGCGAAGAACGGGAAGAAGCCGGCCAAGGACATCCAGGTGCAGAAGGGCTTCTCCGACGAGAACCCGGTCACCCTCGAAGAGAAGGAAGTCGAGGGCGGCGCGGTGGCCGTCGAGAAGGGCCTGCCGTCCGAGACCAACCAGGACCAGGAGGCCGCCTCCGAGCAGGACCGCCTCGAGAAGGGCGCTGGGGCGTCGGACGACTCGCCCAGGGCCGCGCCGAAGAGCAGCAAAGGTGGGCGCGGTCGGTAGTCCGCGCGCCCGCTCTCTCCTTCTTTCCTTCCGGTGACGACGATGGCGCGAGCAGGTCTCACTGCGGGTGAGCGCTTTGGTCCCTACGACATCCTCGGGCCGCTGGGCGCCGGGGGCATGGGCATCGTGTACCGGGCGCGGGACACCCGGCTGGGTCGAGAGGTGGCGATCAAGACGCTGCCGCCCGAGAGCGTGACCGACGTCTCCCGGCTCCAGCGCTTCGAGGCCGAGGCGCGCGCGGCCTCGGCGCTCAACCACCCCAACGTGGTGGCGGTCTTCGACGTCGGACGCGAGGGCGACACCCCGTACCTGGTGACCGAGCTGCTGCAGGGCCAGACGCTGCGCGAGCGCCTCGACGAAGGGCCCCTGGCGCCGCGCAAGGTCATCGAGCTGGGCGTGCAGGTCGCGCACGGACTCGCCGCGGTCCACGAGAAGGGCATCGTCCACCGCGACCTCAAGCCCGAGAACCTGTTCCTCACCCGCGACGCGCAGCTCAAGATCCTCGACTTCGGCGTGGCGCGCACGTCGGAGGGCCTGGCGCCGCCCACGGGCACCCTGCCGCTGACCCAGTCCGGCGCCGTGATGGGCACCGCGGGCTACATGTCCCCGGAGCAGGTGCGAGGCCGCGTGGCGGACGCGCGCAGCGATCTCTTCTCGCTGGGGGCGATCCTCTTCGAGTGCCTGGGCGGGGCGCGGGCCTTCCCGGGCGAGACGCCGGTCGAGCGGGGCTACGCCATCCTCAACGCGGAACCGGCGGAGCTGAAGGCCCCCTCGGCATTGGTGCGGGTGGTGCGCCGCTGCCTGGAGAAGGACCCCGACCAGCGCTTCCAGACCGCGCGGGATCTCGCCTTCGCCCTCGAGTCGGCCACCGAGGGCTCCGCGCCGCAGGCAGTCAGCGCCAGGTCGCGGTGGCCCACCGTCGCCCTCGCCGGCATTGGCGCCGTGGTGGCGCTCAGCGTGCTGGCCGTGCTCACCGATGTACGCCGCGAGGCCCCCGTGGCAACACCCGCCTCGCCCCCGGTGGTCGAGCCGGCGAAGCCGCCCGTCAGCCGCCGCGTCACCTTCCGCAACGGGTCGATCTACAACGCGCGCTTCACCTCGGATGGGCGGGGCATCGCCTACGCCGGCGCCTTCGAGAGCACCCCGCCCCGCGTCTATTCGGGCGTGCTCGACGGCCCCCAGCTGCGACCTGCCAGTGGCCCGGGGACGATGCTCTTCGACGTCTCGGAGAAGGACGAACTCGCGCTCGGAGACCTGAGGGCGGAAGCGTCGACCCGGGCCGGGCTGGTGCTCTCGCGTTCGTCGCTCGCCGGGGGCGCGGCGCGGCCCCTGTACGAGGGCGTGACGTGGGCCGACTTCGGGCCGCAAGACGCGATGGTGCTCACGCGCTTCGCCGACTCGATGTGGAGCATCGAGTTCCCACCCGGGCACGTGGTGGTCTCGAGCCCGCAGCAAGTCGAGGAGGCCCGGCTCTCGCCCGACGGATCGATGATCGCCTTCCTGCGCCACCCGGTGGTGGGCGACGACCGCGGCACGGTGGAGATCATCGATCGCACCGGCAAGCTGCTGACGAAGTCGAACTCCGCGTGGACGATGGCGGGGCTGGCCTGGGCGCCCTCGGGCCAGGAGGTGTGGTTCTCGGCCGGCTACGACGACGTCGCGCGGCAGATCTACGCCCTCTCGCTCGAGGGCACGCAGCGCCTGGTGTACGGCGGCCCGGGGAGCCTGCGGCTGCTGGACATCGACCCGAAGGGGCGCCTGCTCGCGGTCACCGGCATCTTGCGCTCGCGCATGTTCGGCCTGGTCGCAGGCGACACGCGGGAACGATCGCTGAGCTGGCTCGACGGCTCGATGCCCCTCGACCTCGCCCCCGACGGCACCGCGCTGCTGTTCCTCGAGGGCTTCGGGCCCGCCGGCACCGAGGTGCAGACCTGGTTCCGGAGGTTCGAGCAGCCCGACGACACGCCGGTGCTGCTGAGCCTCGGGTGGGGGCGCGCGCTGTCGCCCGATCAGCGCTGGGCGATCATCACCCCCACCCCGCCCTTCAACACGCTGCGGCTGGTGCCCACCGGCGTGGGCGCCCAGCGCGAGCTGCCCGGCGGCGACTTCGAGTCGATCGGCTTCGTGCGCTACTTCCCCGACGGCCAGCGCATCGCCTTCAGCGCCGTGGACGCGAGCCACCGGCAGCACCTGTACGTGCAGAGCGTGCTCGACGCCGAAACGGAGACGGGGCCGGTGCAGGTGTCCGACGAGGAGCTCTCGCTGGTGGCGCCGCCGTCGCCCGACGGCAATTGGCTGGTGGGCTACAGCGGCAAGTCGAAGCGCGCGACGCTGGTGCCCGTCGGCGACCCGAAGAGCGGGCCGCGGGTGCTCGAGCGCCTGGTCCCAGGAGATCTCCCCGTGCAATGGACCGCGGACGGGAAGAGCCTGTGGCTGATGCGGCAGCCGAAGCTCAACGCGGAGATCAGCGTGCAGGTGCTGCGCTACGAGCTGGCCACGGGCAAGACCATCCCGGTGACCACCCTCCACCCGGCCGACGCGGTGGGCATGGATCACATCAGGCAGGGCCTGCTCGCCCCCGACGGGCGCCACTACGTGTACACGGCGCACCAGTCGCTCGATGAGCTGTACCTGATCGAAGGAGTCCACTGACGTGACCAGCACGCTGACCGAGGGGCTGGGCGAACGCGCCGGCGCGAAGACCGCGGCCTTCCTCTACCGCGTGCTCGACGCCGATCGCCCCGCGTCCTCCTCGGGCCGCTTCTGCCTGGAGGGCCTCGACGAGGTGCTGCTGGGCCGCGCCGACAGCCGGGAGATCACCCGCACCGACGCGGGCGGCAAGCGCACCCTCAAGCTGGGCATCACCGACCGCTGGATGTCGAGCCAGCACGCGCGGCTGTCCCGGGTGATGCGCACCTGGGTGCTGGAAAACACGAAGTCGAAGAACGGGCTGCGGCGCAACGCAGAGCCCACCACGCGCGCCGAGCTGGCCGACGGCGACGTGATCGAGCTGGGTCGGACCTTCTTCGTGGTGCGCCTCGCGGAGCCGCTGGCCGGCGATCTCGAGAGCGAAGCGCTGCACCCACCGGCTGCGGGCCTGGGCACGCTCTCTCCAGCGCTCGAGGCCCGGTTCACCGAGCTGGCGAAGCTGGCGCCCTCGAACGTGAGCATCGCGCTCGCCGGCCCCTCGGGGAGCGGCAAGGAGGTGCTGGCCCGGGCGATCCACGTGCTCAGCGGGCGCACCGGCCCCTTCGTGGCGATCAACTGTGGCGCCCTGCCCGACGAGCTCGTGGAGTCGCAGCTCTTCGGCCACAAGAAGGGCGCGTTCTCGGGGGCGCTCGAAGATCGACCCGGGCTCATTCGCGCAGCCCACGGGGGCACGTTGTTCCTCGACGAGGTCGGCGACCTGCCGCTCGAGGCCCAGCCGGCGCTGCTGCGCGTGCTGCAGGAGAAGCAGCTGCTGCCCGTGGGGGGCACCACGCCCATCGCCGTCGACGTGCGCGTGCTGTCGGCGACCCACCGCTCGCTCGAGACGCTCTCCGCGCAGGGGCTCTTCCGCGACGATCTACGGGCGCGGTTGACCGGCTACCAGGCCGAGCTCCCCCCGCTGGTCGCCCGCCGGGAAGACCTGGGCCTCATCTTGAGCGCGCTGCTGCACCGCTTCGCCCCGCAGCGGGTGTTCTCGCTGCAGCTGGGCATCACCGCGGCGCGCGCGCTCTTCACCTGGGACTGGCCGCTCAACGTGCGCGAGCTCGAGAAGGCCATCGAGGCGGCCCTGGTGCTGGCCGGCAGCGGCACCATCGAACTCGAGCACCTGCCCCAGGCGCTGCGCAACCCCGTGCCTGTGCGCCGGCGTCAAGGCGACGAGGACGAGCTCGACGACGCGCGCAAGCGGGAGCTCGAGACGCTGCTGCGGGGGCACGGCGGCAACGTGTCGGCCGTGGCCCGGGCGATGGGCAAGGCGCGCATGCAGATTCAACGGTGGATGGCGCGCTACCAGCTCGACCCGCGCAACTACCGCACCTGACCGGGTGCAACACCTGCCACGGGTGCAACACCTGCCACACCGTCGGCGGCCCCGGTTCGAGGCGAAGTTTCGGGACGTTGGTCAGCCCGGCGGGCGGCACGCCGTCTGCTGTGCCCGGTCCCGCCATGAAACCCTCCAACCTCGTCCTCTTCGCAGCGCTCATCTTCTTCGGCTGGACCGCGCTGGCCGCGGGAGCCCTCGCCGCGCTCGCCGGTCAGCCCGGGGTGGTCAGCCGGCAGCACGACCACCGGGAGCCCCCCGCCGTCGTCGTCCCCGAGCCGGCGCGCCTGCTCTCCGACGCGCCTCCCTGCAAGCCCCAGGAGGCCCCGGACGCGTCGGTCCCGTGCTCCGCGTGAGGTGAACGTGTATGTCCCGCCCGTGGCCGGGATCATCAGGACAGCGAGACGACCGACGGGTTGGGTACCTCCGGGACCGCAGCCGCGCGGTGCCGACGGTCGCCCCGAGCTGGAGCCCGCCGACGACGAAGATCTCTGCTTCCTCACCGGCGAGTGGCGCCTGTTCCAGAAGCAGCGCGGGCACCGCTGGAGCCTCGACGACCTGGTGACGGCCTGGGTGGCCATCCCCCACGCGCAGGCGCTCGACGCGAAGCGGCTGCTCGACCTCGGGTGCGGGCTGGGCAGCGTGTTGATGATGATGGCCTGGCGCTTCCCCGACGCGGACGTCACCGGCATCGAGGCCCAGGACGACCGCGCCGCCATGGGCCGGAGATCGATCGCCTTCAACGGCGCCGAGTCGCGATGCCGGATCATCGACGGCGACCTGCGCGAGCCGGGCACGCTCGAAGGCCTCTTCCCGCTGATCACCGGCACCCCGCCCTACTTCCCCATCGGCACCGGGCCGGAGAGCGAGAAGACCCACGCCGGCCCCTGTCGCTTCGAGGCCCGCGGGGGCATCGAGGAATACGCGCTCGCCGCCGCGCGCTGGCTCACGCCCGAGGGGCGCTTCGTGGTGTGTACCGCGGCGCTCGAGGCCGACCGCGTGGTCAACGCCGCGAAGGCCGCGGGGCTCCACGTCATCGAGCACCTCGACGTGGTGCCGCGTGCGGGGAAGGACGTGCTGGTGATGGTGGACGTGATGGCCCGCAAGCCCGCGCCGCTGATCACGCGCGAGCTCGTGGTGCGGGACGCCCAGTCGAAGTGGACGCCCGCGTTCCTCGAGGTGCGGGCCGCCATGGGCATGCCCCCGCAGCCCTGAGCGTCACACCGTGCGGCTGAAGAGCGGCCGGTCCGGCGCCTTGCGCGCGAGCCGGGCATCGAAGGCCATGCACACGTTGCGCACGAAGGGCTTGCCCTCTTCGGTCACCGAGAGCGACGAGCCCGAGAGCTGCACCAGGCCGTCACGCTGGAGCTCCCCCAGGGTCTGCGAGAGCTGCGCGAAGTACGGCAACGCCGCGGTGTCCCACTGCGTCTCGAAGCGCGTCATCACGTCGAGGATGTGCCGGCGCAGCAGCAGGTCTTCCGCGTCGAGCACGTGGCCCTTGGTGATCGGCAAGGCCCCCTGGGTGATCGCCGCGGTCCAGGCGTCGACGGTCTTCTCGTTCTGGGCGAAGGCGGTCCACGTGTCGCCGATGGCCGAGACGCCCAGGGCGAAGAGGGGCATCGTCGAGCGATCGGTGTAGCCCATGAAGTTCCGGTGCATGCGCTTCTCCCGGTAGGCCTGCCACAGGCCATCGCTCTCGAGGGCGAAGTGATCGAGGCCGATCTCCCGGTAGCCGGTGGCCAGCAACTGCTCGCGACCCAGCTCGTACAGCGCGCGCTTCTCGGCGCCGGCGGGCACGTCGGAATCTTCGAACTTGCGCTGGAAGCTCTTCATCCACGGCACGTGGGCGTAGCCGTAGAACGCGAGGCGATCGGGCCGCAGCTTTCGCACCTCGTCCACGGTGCGCTGGATGCCCGCGGCCGTCTGCTTCGGCAGGCCGTAGATCAGGTCGTAGTTGATGCTGGTGAAGCCCAGCGCGCGGGCGTGCTCGGTCACCACCCGCACCTCCTCCACGGTCTGGTGGCGGTTGACCGCGTGCTGCACCACGGGGTCGAAGTCCTGGATGCCCAGCGAGAGGCGCCGGAAGCCGAGCCGCGCCAACACCTCGAGCTGCTCCCGGGTCGTCACGCGGGGATCGGCCTCGATGCCCAGCTCGGCGCCGGGTCCCAGGTCGACGGTCGAGAGCACCCCGCCGAGCATGCGCTCGAGCTGCTCGGGCGAGAGGTAGGTGGGCGTGCCCCCGCCGACGTGGAGTTCGTCGATTCGCACCTTGCCCAGGCGCGCCGTGTAGAGCGCCCATTCGGCGAGCAGCGTCTCGACGTAGGCCGCGCTCACCTTCGTGTCGCGGCCGATGTGCGTGTTGCAGCCGCAGTAGTGGCAGAGCGAACGGCAGAACGGCACGTGGATGTACATCGCCCCGCCCTGCCCCGCGGCGCGGCTGCGGGTGATGGCGCCCTCCAGGTGCGTGAGCCACTCGTCGGGCGACGGGGCGCGGCCCCAGTAGGGCACCGTGGGGTAGCTCGTGTAGCGAGGACCGGGGATGTCGTACTTCGCCAGCAACTCAGTCGCGGTCATGGGGAGTTCCTGCGGACCTCGTCGGCCAGCATGGTGATGAAGCGGGGGGCGGCGTTGACCGCGGGCACGAGCGTCAGCGATTCACCGCCCGCGGCCTTGAACGACTCGGCGGCGCGCTGGCCGATCTCCTCGAGCGTCTCGAGGCAGTCGGCGACGAACGAGGGGCAGGCCACGGCGAGGCGCTTGACGCCGCGCTGGGCGAGCGCCACCACGGCCTCGTCGGTGAAGGGGCTGATCCACGTCGCGCCCTTGAGCCGCGACTGGAACGACGTCGACGCCTGGGTGAGGCCCGCCGCCGCGGTGATCGCCGCGCTCGTCGCGTAGCACTGGGCGCGGTAGCACTGCGCGTTGGTCGCCCCGAGGGCGGGACACGGCTGCGGACTGCAGGGGGCGCCACACACCGGCTTCAACTGCCGCAGCGGGAGCCCGTGGTAGCTGAAGAGCACGTGCTCGGCACCGGACGCCGCGACGGTCTCGCGCACCTGCGCTGCGCAGGCCTCGATGAAGCCCGGCTTGCCGTGAAAGGCAGGCACCACGGTCAGCTTCAGGTCGGAGGCGAGCTGCTCGATGCGCGCGAGGGTGGTGCCCGTCGTCGCCGAGGCGAACTGGGGGTACATGGGGACGATGGTCAACTCGCGCACGCCGCGCGCCCGCAGCTCGGCGACCACCGCGGGCAGCCCCGGGTTGCCGTAGCGCATGGCGAGCACCACCTCGCGGTCGGGCAACGCCTGCTGCAGCGCCGCCACCTGGGCCTGCGCGTTGAGCATCAGCGGCGACCCCTCGGGGGTCCAGATCTGCTGGTAGGCGTGGGCGCTGCGCTTCGGGCGGAAGGGCAAGATGATCAACCGCAGGAGCAACCAGCGCACCGGCGCCGGGAGGTCGATCACCTTCGGATCTCCGAGGAACTCCGCGAGGTACCTGCGCACCGCGGGAACGGTCGGCGCGTCAGGCGTCCCGATGTTGATGAGCACGACGGCGCGTCGCAGGGCCAACGAAGAAGAAGCGGACACTGCGACGGGAGCGTTCATGGGCGGAACAAGTAGCCGCGCCCGCGCACGGTGATCAGATGCACCGGGGTCTCGGGGTTGGCTTCGAAGAGCCGGCGGAGCCGGACGATGAAGTTGTCGATGGTGCGATCGGTGGGGAACGCGTCCATGCCCCACACCTCTTCCAGGATGTCGGCCCGGCTGAGCACGCGATCGACGTTGTGCGAGAAGAGCTCCATCAGCTTGAGCTCCTTGTCGGACAGCGTGACCTCGCCCTCGGTGGTCATGGCGCGGCCGGTGTCGAAACGAATCGAGAAGCCCCCGCTGAGATCGAGGGCCTTCGGGGCCGCGGCGACCGAGCCGGCGGCGCGACGCAGCAACGAGCGCACCCGGGCCAGCAGCTCGGCCACGTCGAAGGGCTTGGTGAGGTAGTCGTCGGCGCCGCAGTCGAGCCCACGGACCTTGGCGTTCACCTCGCTGCGCGCGGTGAGCATCATCATGGGGAAGCGCACCCCGGCGTCGCGCGCGTCGCGCACGAGCTGGAAGCCCTCGCCGCCGGGCAACATGACGTCGACGATGGCCAGGCTCAGGCCCGGCTGCGCGAGGCCCGTGGCGCCCCCGGCGAAGGTCGACTCGGAGACCACCTCGTAGCCGGCGTGCTTCAGGTTCAACACCACGAGGTCGCGCACCAGCGCCTCGTCCTCGATGACCAGGATCTTGTCAGCCACGGGCCACCTCCCGCGCGACCGGCAGCTCGAGGGCGAACACGCTGCCCTTGCCCGGCCCCTCGCTCTTCGCCGTCAGCTCTCCATGCATGCGCCGCGCGAGCTGCCGCGAGATGTAGAGCCCCAACCCACTGCCGTGCGCCACGCCGGTACCTCCTCCACGTTCAAAAGGTTCGAACAGCCGCTCGGCGTCGTGGGTCGCGAAGCCCTGGCCGCGGTCGCGCACCTCGAGGCGCCAGCGGGCGCCGTTCATCGCGTCGGCGATCTCCACCTTGCCGCCGCCGTACTTGCGGGCGTTGTCGAGCAGGTTCTCGAGCACCACCCGCACCGCGTCGGGGTCGCACGCCACGGACAGCGCGGCGCTCGGCTGCCAGCGCACCTCGTCTTCGGGGAAGCTGGCGCGACGGTGCTCGAGGATGCGGGAGACGAGCTGGCCGGTGGGCACCACCTCGATGCGCGCGGCCTGGTGGGACACGGCCCGCTGGTAGGCGAGCGTGGTCTCGACGAGGTGCTCGAGGCGGTCGCACTCGCCGACGCCCTGGGTGATGAAGCGCGCCTGGAGCTCGGGGGGAATGCTCCCGTTGCCCAGGCTCTGCAGCAGCGCGCGCACGCCTGCCAGCGGGGTCTTGAGCTGGTGGGTGGTGAGCTGCAGCATCGACTGGAGCCGCTGCGTCTCGTGTTGCCGGTGCCGGGCCACGGCGAAGAGCACCACCGCCAGCACGCACAGCAGGCAGCCGGCGAGCGCCGACTCACCGGAGATCATGAACAGCTGGCGCTTGGTCGCCGCGTCGAGCGAAGCGAGCCGGGCGAAGCGCTCGACGCCGGTGAAGGTGACGTCGATCTGCGCGCGCAGCAGGGCGTCCGTGCCGAGGATGTTCCGCCGCACCAGCACGGACCACCACGCCATCAACGGCCCCACGCTCGCGAGCGAAGCCGCGAAGAGGATGACGTCGACGTTTCGGGACAACCACTGTCTCGCTCGGTTCATGGTGGCAGACGTATCAGAGCGCGGAGACGAGGCGCTCGATGTCCTCCTGCGTGTGGGCCGCCGAGAGGAACCCGACCTCGTAGGCCGAGGGGGGCAGGTAGATGCCGGCGTCGAGCCACTGCGAATACCGGCGCTTGAAGCCCGCGATGGCCCCGGGGCTGATCTTCTCAGCCTGGGTGGGGACCGGCCCATTCAGGTCGTAGTAGGGCCAGAACAGGCTGCCCACGCGCACCAGGCGGAAGGAACGCGCCTCCTTGCGCTCCACGGCCTTCACCAACGCGGCCCCCAGGGTCTCGAGCTGGCGGTACGGCTCGCCGGTGCGCAGCGTCTGCAGCGTGGCGATGCCCGCGGCCAGCGCGACCGGGTTCCCGGCCATGGTGCCCGCCTGGTAGGTCTTTCCCAGCGGCGCGAGCCGGTCGAGGATCTCCGCGCGCCCCACCACGGCGCCCACGGGCAGCCCGCCACCGACGATCTTCCCCAGCGTGGTCAGGTCCGGCTCGACGCCGGCCAGCTTCGCGTAGCCATGGAAGCCGAAGCGGAAGCCGCTGATCACCTCGTCGAACACCAGCAGCGTGCCGTGCTCGCGGGTGATGGCGCGCAGGCGCTGGAGGAAGGCGTTCTCCTGCACCAGCAGGCCGTTGTTCGCGGGGAGCGGCTCGATCAATACGGCGGCGATGTCACGGCCGTGCTCGCGGAAGACCTGCTCGAGGGCCTCGACGTCACCCAGCGGCGCGACCAGCGTGTCCTGCGCGACGGTGACCCCTTCGCTCTCGGCGATGCCCAGCGTCACCACGCCGCTGCCGGCCTTCACCAGCATCGAGTCGCCGTGCCCGTGGTAGCAGCCCGAGAACTTGAGCAGCAGGCGGCGGCTGGTGTGCGAGCGCGCGAGGCGGATGGCGGTCATCACCGCCTCGGTGCCGCTGACCACGAAGCGCACGCGATCGGCCGGGGCGAAGGCCTCGAGCACCAGCTCGGCGAGCTGCGGCTCGTGGCGGTGGCAGGTGCCGAAGGCCAGCCCGTCCTTCGCGGCCTTCATCACCGCCTCGATCACCGCGGGGTGCGCGTGGCCGAGGATCAGCGGGCCCCAGGCCATGCAGAAGTCGATGTAGCGGCGGCCATCTTCGTCGAAGGCCGCGCTGCCCTCGCCGCGGGCGAAGTACCGGGGCGTGCCGCCGACGCTGCCGAAGGCGCGCACGGGGCTGGAGACCCCGCCGGGCATCAGGGTGCGGGCACGGGCAAACAGGCGCTCAGACGCGCCGGGCGATCCAGTCATTGGAGTCCTCCTGGTGGTGGGGAAGCTCGTCGAGCTGCGCGGCGAGCCATGCAGGTGAAGGTACGGCCGGGAGCTCGAGGGTGCGTCGCGCCCAGCCCTGCTCGGTGGCGAGGCCCAGCGAAGCGCGGTTGCCGTCGATGAAGCAGCCAAAGGGCGTGGTGCAACCGCCCTCGAGCACGCGCAGGAAGTCGCGCTCGAGGCCCGTGGCCCGGGCGGTGGGCGCGTGGTTCAGCGGCGAGAGCAGCGCGAGCACCTCGGCGTCCTCGGCGCGGCACTGCACCGCGACGGCGCCCTGCCCCGGCGCGCACTGCCAGCGGGCCGGGTTGAGCCGGAAGACCGCGAGGCCCTCCAGCGGGAGTTGGAGCCGCGACACGCCCGCCTCGGCGAGGAGCACGCCGTCGTACAGGCCCTCGCGCAGCTTGTTGACCCGCGTGGGCACGTTGCCCCGCAGCGGCACCGCGGTCGCCTTGGGCGCGAAGTGCTTGAGCATGGCCTCCCGGCGCAGCGAACAGGAGCCGATGCGCGCGCCCGCCTTGAGCGGCAAGGCCCCGCCTTCCTCGACGAACTCGGGTCGCACCAGCAGGAGATCGGCCGCCGGCGCGCGCTCGAGCACGGCGCCGAGCACCAGGCCCGGAGGCATGCGCGTGGGCAGGTCCTTGAGCGAGTGCACCGCCCAGTCGATCTGCTTCTCGTGGAGCGCGGTCTCGAGCTCCTGGGTGAAGAAGCCCTTCTCGAGCTTGCCCACGAGGCGCTCGGACAGGTTGGTGTCGCCCTGGGTGGTGATGATGCGCTCGACGACCGAGGCGCCGTGCTTCGTGACCAGCGCGCTGACGTGCCGGGTCTGCCACAGGGCGAGGGCTGAGCCTCGCGTGCCGACGGTGAACTGCCTCATGACGACGCCTCACGGGTGCGGAGCAACAAACGGTGGGTGAAGGCGCCGACGGCCTGCCGGACCCGCCGCGCCTCCTTCGGGGAAAGACTCGAGAGCAGCGCGGGGAGCTGCTCGTTGAGGAAGGACGAGCGCTCGGCGTCGAGGGCCGCCAGCATGGAGGCCGGGGCCGGGGCATGGAGCTCGGAGGTCAGCGAAGAGGTGGCGTGCTCCACCAGCTCCTCGAGGCGCTCGCGCTCCCCTTCGGACAGCTGGAGCTCCGGCCGGGCGAGCAAGGCGTCGAGGCCGATCGAGGTCCACCCCGGGGCCGCGCGCACCTGCGGCGGAGAGCCGGCGTCGATGCACAGCCCCCGGTGCCGCGCGGGGAGCTCCAGCCAGGCGCTCGCGGCGCCGGTGCACACCACCACCGCGTCGTAGGCCGCGATGGTCTCGAGCAGCGTGGGCAGGGACTGGCGGCTCCAGCTGCTGACCGTCCAGCCGCTGACGGCCGCGAGGCTGCGCTCCATGGCCAACCCGAACTCGCCGCGCCCGAGGATGGCCACGGTCTTCGGGGAATGGTCCCGCAGCGCCTCGCGCACCAGGGCCTGCACCCCGAGGCTGCGGGAAGCGGGCACCGCGTCGCGGCGCTGGTGAATGAGCCGCTCGACGTGACGCCACACGCGGTGGAGCCGGCCGTCAGACACGCCCTCGCGGCGCGCCTGCTCGAAGGCCTTGAGCACCTGGCGGCCGACGGCCCCTTCCCCCTCGGCGACGGAGTCGAGGCCCACGGCCACGCGCAGCAGGTAGTGAATGGCGGCCGCGCCCGCGCGCACCTGCACCGACTCGGGCATCACCTCGGGCAGCCGCGACGACAGCGCGCTGCGCAGGAGGTTGCCGGCCCACTCGGGCTGCTCGCCGGTGATGATCCACTCGGTGCGCGAGCAGGTGGTGATGCACGCCGCGCCGGTGACGTAACCGGCGGCGCGCAGCGAGGCGAGCGGCTCGATCTCGTGGGCGATGGACGCGAACTGCGAGCGCACCAGCGTGCTCGACGAGCGCCACGAAACGCCGACCACCGCCAGCGGAGGGCTCACGAGGCGCTCCGCAGGACCGGCGCCGAGGCCGGGAACGCGAAGGCCCGGTCGGCCGCCGCGAAGCCGCTGTGGATGGCGTCTTTCATCGCAGCGCCACCGAAGTAGCTGCCGGCCAGCGCCACCGGCACCCCGGCGAGCGACGCCTCGAGGCGGCGCAGCGAGTCGGCGTGGCCCACGGCCGGCTGGAACACGGCCCGGTCCCACCGAACGATGTTGACGACCTCGCCCAGGGTGCCGCCGGTGAGGCGCAGGAGATCGGCCTGCACCCCGGCGATGAGCTCGGCGTCGGGCAACGCCGCGCGCGCGGCCTGCAGCGCCCCGCCCACGAACGAGGAGAAGCGGCGCGGGGACTCGCCTCGGAGATCGCCCACGAAGAGCGCCCCGAGCGAGAAGAGCGCCTCCACCGGCGCCGAGAGGTACCCGAAGCCGTTGGGCAGGCGCGACTCGCCGGGCGTGCGCTCGGCCCACTGCACGAGGGCGATGGGGGCGTAGCCGAAGCCCGACAGCACTCCGGCGGTCGCGGGCAACGAGGGCGCCAGCAGGGGCGCCGCGACCTCGGCCTCGGTGGCCAGCACCACGGAGCTCGCGGTGATGCGCGTGGCGCCGGCCTGGGCGGCGACCCCGTGAGCGTCGACGGTGAGCGAGTCGAGGGTGGTGCCCAGCAGGCACGGCACGAGCGTGGCGGCGCGCTCGCCCAGCACGCCGAAACCCTGCTTGAAGGTGAAGAGCCCGGGCCGGGTGCCGGGCTCGTGGTGTTCGAGCGCCCGGAGCGCGCCCTTGAGCACGCTGCCGTATTCCTTCTCCGCGGTGACCAGCGCGGGCATGCAGGCCTGGGCCGAGAGCTGGCGGAGATCGCCGGCGAAGATGCCGGTGAAGACGGCGGAGAAGAAGTGCTCCACGGCCGAAGCCCCGAAGCGGCGCACGAGCAGCTCGTGCATCGACTCGTCGGTGGTCTCGGTGCGGCGCGGTTTCGGCGCGAGGAACTCGCGCACCAGAGACCACTTCTCGCCGAAGGACAGCGCGCCGGTGAAGGCCACGCTCAAGGGGTTGGGCTGGAGGCCGCGCAGCTTGCCGCCCCGCACCACGAAGCGGGCGCCGGAGCGGGGATGCAGCTTCACCACCTCGTCTTCGGGCAGACCCAGCAGCGCGAACAAGCGCCAGAACGCCGCGACGCGCCCGTTGAAGCTGGTCGGCCCCGTGGGGAACTCGCCCAGCGAGGTGTGCGTGGAGCCCGCCTTGCCGCCGAGCCGCGCCCCCTTCTCGACGATCAGCACCCGACGGCCCCGGCGCTGGAGTTCGAGCGCGGCGGTCATGCCCGCCAGCCCGCCACCCACCACCAGGACGTCGACGGACTCAGCCATGGGCTGCGACCTCGTCGCAGAGCGCCGCCACCGTCTGGGGGGGCGTGTCTTTGTGGATGCCGTGGCCCAGGTTCAGGATGCAGCGCGTGCCGTGGTCGGCCTCGCGCATGGTGCGGATCAACGACGCGGTCGCCGCGCGCACGGGCGCCTCGCCGGCCAGCAGCAACGCGGGGTCGAGGTTGCCCTGCAGCACGTGCCGCGGGTACCGGGTGCGCGCCTCGCGCCAGTCGACGCGCCAGTCGAGCGAGAAGCCATCGACGTTCGCCTCCCCCAGCACGGGCAGCAGGTGCTGGCCGCCGCGCACGAAGAGCAACACCTTGCGACCCTTCGCGCGCAGCGGCTCGGTGATGCGTCGAATCGCCGGCACGCAGAAGCGCATGTAGTCCTCGCGGTCGAGCAGCCCGCCCCAGGTGTCGAAGAGCTGCACCGTGTCGGCGCCCGCGGCGCACTGGGCCTCGAGGTACTCGGCGGTGAGATCGGCCAGCGTCGCCAGCGCGCGCTCGGCGAGCGCCGACTGCTGGTGCAGCATCACGCGCGCCTCGAGGAAGTCGTCGCTGCCACCACCCTCGGTGCAATACGCCAGCAGCGTGAAGGGGGCGCCGGCGAAACCGAGGATGCCGTGTGAGCCGTTGAGCGCGCCCTTGAGGTGGCGCACGGCGTCGGACACGAAGCCCAGTCGCTGCGCCGCGCCCTCGACCTTCCACGCCGCGAGATCCGCCGGGCCCGAGAGGCGATGGGCCAGCTGCGGGCCCTCCCCGGCGCCGAAGGTGACGCCCAGCCCGAGGGCCTCGGGCACCACGAGGATGTCGGAGAACACGATCGCGGCGTCGAGCTTGAAGCGCGCCAGCGGCTCCTGGGCGACGCGGGTGGTCAGCTCGGGCGAGTGGCACAGCTCCCAGAAGCCCGCGTGCTTTCGCACCTCGCGGTAGTCGGGGAGATAGCGACCGGCCTGCCGCATCAACCAGACCGGGGGGCGATCGACCGGGGCACCATTCAGCGCGGCGAGGAATCGTTCACGGGGTTCCATCTCCAGCATGAATGCCGGTTGCACATCGTTGGAGTGTCACGAATTGGTCATGCGGCCGGGCACGCGCGGGCAAAGCCTGAGAGATCTGCGCCATGCCCAGCACGTGGTTGCTCACCCGTGAAGCTGATGACGCGCGCTCCGATCGCGAGCCGCTCGACGCGCGCGGCCTGCCCGTCATCGAAGTGCCGTGCGTCGAGACCTCGTGGCGCGCGTGGCCCTGGGCCGAGGCCGCGGGCGTCACGCTCTTCACCAGCCGGCGCACCGTCAGGGCCTGGGACCAGGCGGGCCGCCCGCCCCTGGGTGACGTCGTCACGCTGAGCCCGGCGAGCGAGCGGGCCCTGCTCGAGGTCGGCCTCGTGCCCTCGCTGGCCGTCGAGGGCGGCGTGGTGGCGCTCGCCGAGCACCTCGTGGCTCGCTGGGAAGTGCTGGGGCGCCCGCCGACGCTGGTGCGCTACCCCACGAGCAACGCCGGCCTCCAGACGCCCGAGCAGCGCGACGCGATGAAGCTGCTGTCCCTGCTGGGCGAGGTCGACCGCCGCGTGGTCTACGAGCTGCGCGCGCCGGAGCGGCTGGCCCTGGCGCTGGCCGCGGCCACGACCTTCGGCTGGTCGATCACCTTCTCGAGCCCTTCCGCCGTCTCGCACTTCTTCGCGGCCCTTCGCGAGGCCCGCCCCCCGTACCAGGTGGTGTGCCTCGGCCGCAGCACCGCCCGCGCGTGGAACGAACTGCGCCGCGCGGGCTGGCCCGAGGCCATCACGACGTCCGATCTCCGCAGCACACTCCACGAGGTGACCGCATGAAGCCCACCGTTCGACTCCGCCGTCTTCGCCGGACCCCCGCCATCCGTTCGCTCTTCGCCGAGAACGAGGTCACGCTGCGCCAGCTGGTGCAGCCCTACTTCATCGTGCCCGGCAAGGGCGTGAAGCGGGAGACGCGCCCGGGTTCGGGCCTGTGGCAGCTCTCGGCCGATCTGCTGGGCGAAGAGGTGCGGTTGCTGGATCACGCAGGCGTCGGTGGGGTGATGCTGTTCGGCGTGCCCGAGCACAAGCGCGACGACGGGAAGGGCCTCGAGGCCCAGTTGGAGCCGCTGCGCCAGGCGGTCACCGAGTCGAAGTCGGCGGCCGCCACGCTGCCGATCTTCGCCGACGTGTGCCTCTGCGCGTACACCACGCATGGCCACTGCGGGCTGGTGCAGGGCGAGAAGATCCTCAACGACGAGAGCGTGAAGGTGCTCAGCGACATGTCGGTGCTCTTCGCGAAGTGGGGCGTCGACTTCGTGTGCCCCAGCGACATGATGGACGGCCGCGTCGCGTCGATCCGCGAGGCGCTGGACGAGCACGGCCTGGAGGACACCTCGATCCTCAGCTACGCGATCAAGATGGCGAGCGCGTTCTACGGCCCGTTCCGCGAGGCCGCGCACTCGGCCCCCGGCTTCGGCGATCGCAAGAGCTACCAGATGCCCGCGAGCAACCGCCGCGAGGCGCGCCGCGAACTGATGCTCGATCTCGAGGAAGGCGCCGACGCGCTGCTGGTCAAGCCGGCGATGAGCAACCTGGACCTCATTCGCGACGCTCGCGAGGCCTGTGATGCCCCGCTCTTCGCGTACCAGGTGTCGGGTGAGTACGCGATGATGCGCGCGGCGGCCGATGCGGGGCTGATCGACTTCCAGCGCGCCCTCGACGAGTCGTTGATGTCGATTCGCCGCGCCGGCGCCGACGTGATCGTCACCTACGCCGCGCGGCCCTACGCGCTCGCCCGGGGCTGAACACCACCGGTCATCGACGGGCTCTCTCGAGGGAGAGCCGGCGACGTGCGTCCTCCACCGTCGGATCGCCCTGGAGCACGAGCTCGAAGTGCTTCGCGGCGTCCCGGTGTTGCCCCTCGAGCGAGTCGAGCAACCCCAGCAGGTAGTGCGCCTGCAGCGAGTCGGGGTAGGCGGCCGCCGCGCTCGCACAGGCGGTGCGGGCCTGCCGGTTCTGGACGCGGCGCAGGAACAACTCGCAGCGCAGCCCCAGCGGCCCGGGCAGCGCGGGGAAGGCCTGCTCGAGCGCGCGAATGGCCACGTCGGCCTTCGTGAGCCGGCCGGCACCCACGTCGCCTTGCGCTTGCACGAAGCGCTCGAGATAGGCCGGCTCGTCCGCGGGCGCAGGTGCGCTGGTGCCTGCCGGCAGCCCAAACCAACGCCGCTTCTTCTGGGCCCACGCAGCCACCTCTGCATCGACCGCGCGCGCCGCCGACGCCTCGGCCCACGTCACGAAGCCCAGGCTGCGCGCGACCTTCGCCAGCGATGCCGCGTCCGGGGCGCTGTCGGAGAGGAGCCGGTGCGCCTCGACGAAGTGGGCCCGCGCGGCCCCGAGGTCGCCCGTCGCAGCCTGCGCCTGGGCGAGCATCAACCCCGGGTGCCCATCGCCCGGGGACGCCGCCGCGGCCGCCAGGCACAGCGCCTTCGTCTCGGGGGCCGCCGGGGCGACCGTGCCCGACAGTTGGCAGGCGAGGCTCCGCGCGTCAGGCACCACCAGCGTGCGGTCCAGCAGGGGTCGCAGCGCCTCGAGCGCCTCCGCGGGCAGGCCGCTGGCCGTCAGCCGCGTCACCTCGTCGAAGCGGGCCCGGTCCTGTCGGTGGAGGGCCGCCGCTGACTGCGCGTCCTGGCCTGCCGCGATGGCGTCGAACTGCGTGAGCGTCGCCTCGAGGCCCTCGGGCTCCCACGCGCCCGGGGTCGCGCCACGCAACCGCGCCGCCAGAGACCTGGCGAGCGTGGGCCGTTCGACCTTCGCGTCCCGCTGCGCCAGGGAGGACGCGAGCAACGCCAGGGTGCCCTGCGCGAACTGGGTACGCTGCGGCGAAGCGCGGGCGGTGAGCAGGCTGTCGGCGTCGAGGTCGTGCGGCGCGCCGAGCACGTGCGCCCATTCGTGCAGCAACAAGGTGGCCTCCTCGGCGGCGTCCACCGCGCGGAGCACGGCGTGACGACCCAGCAACCGCGCGAGGCCGAGCTTCTCGTGGGCGTCGGTGAGCACCGGCAGCCCGGAGACGAATCCCAGGGCCAGGTCGGCGTCCCCTGCCCCGTCCCGACGTTCGAGGGTCCCGAGCGCAGCCTCGAGGGGCTCGCGGTCGCCCCGGTGGTCCCACGGCTCGATGGAGACGAGCTTCAGCTCGACATTGAGCGCGGCCCGGGTGCGCGCGCTGGCCCGCGCGACCTGCGAGGCGACGCGGACGTGCCAGTCGACGACCTGGTCGCGATAGTCGAGGTCTACCCACGCGCGCACGGTGAAGATGCGGGCCGGCGAGGTCGGGGCCGCGGGACGCAGGAGGGGCCGTTCGTGCCCCACGCAACCGGCGAGCAGCAACCCGAAGAGGCACCACCCGCGTCGCATGAGCGCCGCAGACCACGCACCGGGACGCTGTGCAATGGTGCGCCGCCATGAAATCACCCGTCGCCGTCATCACGGGCGCCAGCAGCGGCATCGGTCGCGCGCTCGCCCAGCAACTCGACGCAGAGAACTACTCGCTGGTGCTGTGCGACCTGGACGAGCCGGGCCTGCGCGAGACGCAGGCGTTGCTCAAGCACGGCTCGCAGCGCGTCACCCTCGACGTCTCCAGGCGCCCCGAGGTCGAGGCCATGGCGGCCGAGGTCATCGCGCGCCACGGCCGCGTCGACCTGGTGATCAACAACGCCGGCGTGGCCCTCGACGCCACCATCGAGGAGGTCAGCTACGAAGACTTCGAGTGGCTCTTCGGCATCAACTTCTGGGGCGTGGTGTACGGAACGAAGGCCTTTCTCCCCACGATGCTCGCGCAACGCTCGGGCACCATCGTCAACCTCTCGAGCATCTTCGGCATCATCGCCTACCCGCGGCAGGGCACGTACAACGCGGCCAAGTTCGCGGTGCGCGGCTTCACCGAGGCGCTGTGGCACGAGCTCGAGGGCACCGGCGTGCACGCAGTCTCGGTGCACCCCGGCGGCATCAAGACCAACATCGCCAGGTCGGCTCGCACGCCGAAGGGGGCCGCGGGCAAGGAGCAGCTGGTCAGCACCTTCGATCGCGCCGCGCGGACCACGCCCGAGAAGGCGGCGGAGATCATCCTCCGCGGGGTCTACGACAAGAAGAAGCGGGTGATGGTGGGCGCCGACGCGGTCGCCCTGCAGTGGCTGCAGCGCCTGTTGCCCGACGGGTACCCGGCCCTCGTCACCGCGGCCGGCAAGCGGGGGCTCTGAAGCCATGGCCCGCGCGAAGAAGGCAACCCCGAAGAAGAAGCAGCCCCGCGCCGCCGACCTCGCCCGGCCCGGCCTCGAGCGGTGGGAAGCGGACACCGCGAAGGTGCGGCACCTGCTCTCGCTCGACGCGCACCAGGTGATGCGGCGCCTCGAGTCGAAGCAAGACGAGGCCGTGGGCCTCTTCAGCCGCCTGCGCACCCGCGAGGGCCTGGTGGATCTGTGCCGGAGCCTCTTCACCACCGTCACCTTCAGCGAGCTGGCGCGGCTGACGCCCCGGGAGCAGCGCGCGGTGCACGCCTTCCACGATCTGCTGCACCAGCTGCGCTGGTACGTCAGCTACACGGAAGACATGCCCTCCACGGTGAAAACGACCGTGTTGCAGTACGTGCGGCGGCTCGACGAACGGCACCGCACCTTGAGCGCCGTGATCGGGCCGCCCGAGGCCGGAGGGCACCCCGTCATCGACGTGACGTGAGCCCCTCGGCCGCACCCGGCAGAAACGGCATCGCGGGGATGGTGGGCTGCAGGATCAGCCGCCCCCACCCGGCAGAAAATTCAGTCTGAGTACGTCCTGATCCAGTGACGAAGCGAGGTGTGAAGCAAGACCACGCAACTCACCGGAGGCCATCATGTCGTTCTCAATCCGCACCAACGTCGGTTCCCTCAACGCCCAGCGCAACCTCTTCAACTCGGGCCAGATGCTCGAGAGCAGCTTCGCCAAGCTCTCCTCGGGCTTCCGCATCACGCAGGCCGGTGACGACGCGGCCGGCCTCGGCATCTCGGTCAACCTCGGCGCCCAGATCCGGTCGTTCAACCAGGCCAACCGCAACTCCATGGACGCCCAGTCGCTCATCCAGACGGCCGAGGCGAACCTGAACCAGACCACCGAGCTCCTCACCCGCATGCGCGAACTGGCCATGCAGTCGGCGTCCAGCGGCGTGGGCAACACCGAGCGCGGCTACATCCAGACTGAGAACTCGGCGCTGATCACGGAAATCAACCGCATCGCGAACGCGGCCGAGTTCAACGGCCAGGCGCTCCTCAACTCTGCGGCGACCACGCTCACCTTCCAGGTCGGCATCCGCAACGTGGCGGCCAACGACCAGATCGCCGTCACCACCGTCGACGCGACGGCCGCGACCCTCGGCGTGAGCGCCCTGGACTTCTCGACCCAGGCCGCTTCCCAGGCTGCCTTGAGCGTCATCGACGCCGGCCTCAGCGCCGTCTCGCTCGCCCGCTCGGGCTTCGGCGCCGCCGGCAACCGCCTCAGCTCGGTCATCCAGACCATCCAGACCTCCGCGGAGTCGCTCTCGGCCGCCAACAGCCGCATCCGCGACGTCGACGTGGCCGAAGAGACGTCCAAGATGGCGCGCACCCAGGTGATGATGCAGGCCGGCGTCTCGGTCCTCGCCCAGGCCAACCAGGCCCCGCAGATCGCCCTCAAGCTCCTCGGGAACTGATGGCTGACGTGGTCGTCGGGCGCAACGTGCTGAACACCAGCACGAGGGCACCTGGCCACAGCTGAACCAGCAACCGATTGATCAACGTGCCGTTCTCCGCGAACACACGAACCCGCTCCGGACCGCTGAGCAGCGCGGCCGCCGTGAAGCAGAGGTTGAAGGCGAACATGAAGCGCAGGGCTCGGGCCGATGACGACCCAGGCCTGGTGAAGAGAACGCCGAGCACCACCGCCCAGAAGACACCCCACGAGGGCAGATCGCTGGCGTGCAACACCAGCAGTTGCAGGAACCGCGGCGCCCAGTCCCACTGGGGAAGACCCAGCGCGTGATCGAAGAGCGCGACGCCGCTGAGCCGTACGAGCACCCGCCAGGTGGCAAAGGTGAGCAGGGCCACGAGCGCAGGAACGGCGAGCCTCCAGGACTGGAGGCGTGGCGAGAGGAACCAGGCAGCCGCGGTCGCGGCGAGCACGTGCGCGAGGCCTTCGTCTTTGAAGCCCGCCAGCGTGACCGCGAGCGCGAGGGCCGCCGGGGCAGGACGGTCGGACCCCTGCAGGAGCTGGCCCAGCAAGGCGAGCCCGAGCAACCCGATGGGCAGGTCGACGTAGGTCGAGCGAAGGTGCACCAGCACGAGAGGCGCGGCGACGAGGAGCAGCAGGCTCCAGCGCGGCACTGAACCCAGCGACGCCTTCCACGACTCGACCGCCACCGCCACGCAGAGCACCACCAGCAGGCTCGCGGCGACCACGTGCGCATCCAGCGCGTCGACGCCCAGCGACACCCAGCCCACGGCCAGGGGCCACAACGGCGGGTAGCCGGGGGGCACCAGCTTCTGCGCGGGGTCGAGCGCGGCCTGCACGCCCGCGGCGAAGCCCAACGAGGCGAAGCGCGCCTTGGCCAGCCACACGAACTCGTCCCACTGCGTGGGCACCCAGGGCCGCGCGAGCACCACCGCGGCGAGCCCCGCCAACCCCAGCCCCGCCCGCGGCGAGAGGCCCACCGCGGGTTCGGGACGCACACCGAGCGAGACGCCGATGCCCAGCGCCGCCAACACCACGAGCCCCGCCGGCCCCAGCGAGAACGCGTAGAGCACCGCGAGGCCGAAGAAGAAGGTCGTCGGTGATCGGAGCGCGACCGCCAACCCGCACCGCGTCGCGAGGTGGCGGGCGGCCCCGCCGAGCAGGTGCACCACGAGGGCTCCGACGATTGCGATCATGGTCCGGCCCCGCAGGTCACCCGAGCGCCTTCGGTGCGGCAGGGCTGGCCCAGCAGCGCGCCGCGCGTCTCGAGCTCGATCGCCGGGCCGGTGGGCGCAAGCCGCCCAGGCACCGCGTAGCGCGTCAAAGGAAACAGCACGTCGTCATCTTCGCGGGCGATCACCACGCTCGACTGGGGCCACGGCGCGCGGGCGCGAAGTTCGCCGAGCGTGCGGCTGATCGTGTCCGCCATCGCCCCTCGCGACGCGGGCGCATCGGCGCGCAGCACGAGCACGTGGATCAACCCGGGCACCGCGGCCAGGGCGAGGAGCGCCCCCAACGGCCACCGCGGGCCCCGGCGCACCAGCACCGCGGTGACCAGCGCGGCGATCAGGAACAGGCCCCCCGAGAGCCCGGCCGAGGGGAAGTGCTCGTGGGGGGCGCGCGTGACCCCGTTGGCCCCGTCGAGCACGATGGACTCAGCGGTCGAAAGGGTCGAGGGCTCCACGCGGCTCGCGTCTCTATTCGATCGGTGTTTCTCTGGCGCGGTGAACGTCATCATGACGCCCGAGCGCAAGATGCTCGCGGAACGGTTGAGGGTCCCGGCGCTGCTGCTCCTCTTCACGCACGTCGTGGGGGCCGCCGGCTACCACGCGCTGTGGCAGCCCGTGGGAACCTGGTTCGACGCCCTGTTCATGACCTTCATCACCATCACCACCATCGGGTTCGCCGAGGTGCACCCGCTGGGCACCGCGGGCCGCCTGTTGACCATGGCGATCTCCGGCAGCGGCATCGGCAGCCTCTTCTATACCTTCACCGTGGTGCTCGAGTACGCCGCCAGCGACCAGGTCCGGGCCGCGCGCAGGAGACGCAAGATGCAGAAGTCCATCGACGCCCTCACCGGGCACTTCATCGTGGCAGGGGTCGGGCGCGTGGGGCGGGAGGCCGCGATCGAGCTCCGCTCTTCGGGGGCGACCTTCCTGCTGGTCGACCCCAGCCCCGAGATCGAGGCCATCGCCGCGCAGCTCGAGTGCCCCTTCATCAAGGGCGACGCCACCGACGACGCCACGCTGCACGCCGCGGGCATCACCCGGGCCCGGGGGCTGATCACCACCACCTCGAGCGACGCGACCAACCTCTACGTGATCCTGAGCGCCCGGCTGCTCAACGCGAGCTGCTTCATCGCCAGCCGCGCCGTCGACGAGGCCTCGGTGCCCAAGCTGGTGCGCGCCGGCGCCAACCGCGCCATCAGCCCCTACGCCATCGGCGGGCGGCGGCTGGCGCACCTCCTCATCAGCCCCCGGGTGGTGGACTTCCTCGAGACGGCGATGACCCAGGGTAACCGCTCGCTGTCGATCGAAGACGTGGTGATCGCCCCGGGCCGCGGCGCCGACGGGCAGCCGCTCGAGCAACTGCAGCTCGCGGCGAAGACCGGGGCCGCGGTGCTCGCGGTCGTGCGCGACGGGGTGCCGACCGCCAACCCGCGCGGCGACTTCGTGCTCGTGGCCGGCGATCACCTGCTGTCCCTGGGCACCTCCGAGCAGCTGGCCGCCCTCGCGCGCGCGGTGACCGGAGAGCGGAGCCAGCCGTGACCTCACGCGGTCTCGTCGTCACCTTCGCCCTGCTGAGTGCCTGCGCGCGGCCCGTGCCGACCATCGATCGCCTCGACGTGCTCGTGGTGGCGCCCCACCCCGACGACGAGGTGCTGTTGGCCGGTGGCGTGATGGAGCGCGCGGTGAAGGCCGGCCAGCGCGTGGCGGTGATCATCGTCACCAACGGCGACTACACCTGCGAGCGCGACGGGTACTTGCGCGAGGCCGAGAGCATCGCCGCGCTCAAGACCCTGGGCGTGAGCGAAGAGAACGTGCACTTCCTGGGCTACCCCGACGGCGCGCTGGCCAAGCTCAGCGCCGAGCCGCTGCCGCCCATGGAGCACCGCGACGCGACCGGGCAGTGCATCGCCCGCACCGGCACCTACGCCGATCGCGGCGCGGGCCGCCTCGACGAGCACACCCGGCGCACCGGCCAGCCCGCCGAGTGGACGTCGACCGCGCTGGTGGGCGATCTCGTGGCCCTGCTCACCCGGCTTTCGCCCCACGAGGTGTACCTGGCCCACGCCCTGGACGATCACCCCGATCACGCGATGACCTACGTCTACTTCCGCCGCGCGCTCGACCAGGTGCCGGTGGCGCCCGCCCGGGTGCACCGCGGCGTGGTGCATGCCGGCCCCTGTTGGCCCTCGGACTGCGCGCACTACTTCACCCCCGACGCGCCCCTTCCCCCGCTGCCGAAGTCCCTCGCCGCGTACACCCCCGACGAGCGCCTCACGGCCGACGCGCAGCGCAAGCTCACCGCCATCGGCAAGTACACCTCGCAGGCAGGCACGCAGCCGCGGCTCGACTGGCTGTCGTCCTTCGCTCGCCGCGAGGAGGCCTTCTTTACCGAGCGCTACGTGAGGGAAGGCCCCCGCTGGGTGCAGGAAGGCTCGAGGGCCATCAGCCCCACCGAGCGGGTGAAGGCGATGGGGTCCTTCGAGGAGTGGAACCAGTGGGGCCCCGAGGGCTTCGCGGCCGCCGGGGTGCGGCTCACTTCGCGGACTTCATCGTCTCAATCAGCGCCGCCGTGACGGGAATGAGCCGCGGCGTCACCCGGTAGCGATCCGCCCTCGTCTTCAAGAACACCGAGTCTTCGTAGCTGCCGACCCGCGCCCCGGTGCGGTCCAGCGTGAAGAGCTCGCTGACCCCGTTGATGCCCAGGATGTAGCTCGAGGGGTCTCCTCCGGGCGCGAAGTACGGGCTCGTCACCTGGCCGCCAAGCGTGTGCCAGCGCTGCTCCGCCGGCAACGCACGCAGTCCCGGGTGCGCCGAGAGCAGGGCCAGCAGCAGCGTGGGCACGTCGTTCTGTGAAAGCGGTGCCTCGTCGATCAGCGCCTTCGCCTCAGCCAGGGCCGCCTTGAGCGCCACCGGGTCCACCGCGCGCGCGAGGAACGCGGGGGGAATCACGATGGCGAAGGGGATCTGCGACTTGGCCGCGTCACTCTCCGGATCTTCCTTGCCCCACACGTAGGCGTGGCCCGTGGAGTGATCCGCCATGAGCATCACGATGCTCCGCTCCGCGATGCCCAGGGTCTCGAGCTGCGCGAAGACCCGCTCCACCGCGGCGTCGGTGTACGAGTAGGTCACCAGCCGCAGGCGATCGTCGGCGTCCGCCCGGTTGACCGCCGTCTCGAGCCCGCGATCGACGCGCTCGGTGACGAAGGCCGGGAGATCCTGCGGGCTGGTGAACGGCGAGTGGTTCGACAGCGACATGAGCAGCGAGAACTGGGGCCCGGTCTTGACCGCCTCGGCGACTTCTTTCACCGCGAGGTCGAACACCGCGAAGTCGGTCACCCCGTCCCAGGTGCCCTTGGGCAGGTCCTGCGGCAGCTCGGCCTGGGTGACGAGCTTCGTGTACCCGTGCTCGGAGAAATAGCGGTGCATCTCGTCGAAGGTGGCGTCGGAGCCGTAGAAGAACGAGTGCGCGAAGCCGGCGTCGTGCAGCACGTCGGAGGTGCAGCGCACGGGGAACGGCTGCAGGTCGCGGATGAAGCTCAGGTTGTAGGGCAGCGTGCCCAGCCCGCAGGTCATCGCCCCCAGGCAGTGGGCCGTGCGCACGCCCGCCTGGAACATCTTGCGGCTGGTGAGCACCCCTTCCCCCGCGTCGTAGAGCGAGCTGGTGAAGGGCGCGATGTCCTTGGGCGCCAGTGGGTTGAGCGCGTGGACGTCGTCGGCGCGGAAGCCCTCGAGCGAGAGGTGAAAGACCGCGACGTTCGGTTCGTCCGGGGGAAACAGGGCCTTCGAGGCACGGGTGAGCGCCGCGACCAGCTTGCGGCCCCGGGGGTCCTTCGTCATCGGCTCGGAGGTGAAGTCGAGGGGGCGCGCGTGCGGGTGCGGCCCGGGCTTCGACGGAGGCCAGCCCAGCAGGGCCACGCCCTCGGACAGGGCCTGCGGGGGGAGCTCGGCGTCGAGCACCAGCTGCCGCGGCGTCGCCGGCCCACGGTGCTGCAGGAGATCGAGGGTGCTCTCCACCAGCCCCGTCAGCGGGTCTCCCAGGGCGGCGGCGGTGAAGCGGTTGGCCAGGGCCGAGAGCGTCAGCGCCAGCAGGAACACCCCGGCGGCCCCGGTGCCCAGGCCGGTCACCATGCCGATGGCCCAGGTGCGCCAGCGGCCCAGCGCCGCCGTGCCCTTCCACCGCCAGAGCAGCGTCAGCGCCACCACCGCCGCCGCGGTCCCCACGGACGCAGGCACCCAGATGCGCTCGTAGCGCAGGAACCCCACCGTGCCCTCGACGAAGGACGCGTTGGAGCCGCCCTCGAGGAGGTCGAACATGGTGGGGAACGATCCGCGCTCCGACTTCACCTCCTGCGCCAGGACCGTGAGCACCCACAGCGCGAAGCCGAACGGCAGGGCCCACAGCACCGTGCCCAGGCGCTGCCAGCCGGGCGTGCGCGCGCGGCGCAGCACCACCGGCACCAGCAGCGTCATCAGGGCCACGAAGGGGGTGATGACCAGCACCACCGCCGACAGGTCGAGGAGCGTGCCGGCCAGGGCCTTTTCGCCCCGACTGAAGAACGATCCCCACCCGCGAATGGCGAGGGACAGGCGCGACGGGAAGGCCGCGACGAAGAGGATCGCCACCGCGCTGAGGCCCGAAAGGAACCCACGGCGCAGACCGGCAGTAGGGGCGGCTGAGGACTCCACGGGGGCCCCTATACCCTGCCCGCGCCATTTCACACTTCCCACCGCGCCCAGAGGAGGGCATTTCACGGTCCCACCAGCGATGAAGTACCTCCTCGCACTCCTGATCGTGTCTTCACCTGCGCTCGCCGCGACTGACGGAGGCGTGAGCTGCGTCGAAGTCGAGCAGCGCCTGTCCACCACCCAGCGGGCGCTCACGGCCTGCAACGAGTCCACGCGGAGCCACCAGGCCGCGCGCGATCGCTGCGAAGCCGAGCTGCAGGACGCCAACGACAAGACCACCGCCACCATCGGCAAGGTCGAGGCCTGCGTCGCCCAGAAGGACGCGCTGTGCGAGGAGGCCGCGGCCATGGCCGCCTCGTTGCTCCAGGGCACCTCGCGCGGCGTCGGCGCCTGCGTTCCGGCCAACACCCAGGCCCAGGTGCAGGCACTGCTCAACGGGTGGTTCGCGATCTCCAAGTCGCTGACGCAGCTCGACGACTACGCCACCGGGAGCTCCGACGTGTTGCCCCGGCCGCTGGGCACCTCCGACCCGGAGCGCCGGCTGGGCCGCCTGCTCGGCGCGCGCACCGGCATGCCGCTGTGGAACCGGCGCCTGCTCATCGCCGCCTTCCGGCTCACCGCGCCGAACACCTGGGGCCGCCTCAAGGGCCAGGGCGGCGTGGCCATCGACGCCTTCTTCGACTCGCGCGGGCCGCTGCCCGAGGGGTTCATCACCGAGGCCAACGGCGAGCACGCCGAGCCCGCGGGCCCCGCCGGCCCCCCGTTGACCGCCGCCCTGCGCGTCGCCCTGTCGTTCCTCGAGATCTCCAACTGCGAAGACCGCGCCGACTCCAGCGAGTGCGGCCGCGCCCGCCAGCTGGTCGAGCTGCTCGACGACACCGGCCCGCTCATCGTACGCCGCCGCGTCGAGGAGATGTACGCCACGCCTTGCGACGCGCTGAGCCCGGACACGGTGCGCGCCTGGCTGCAGGACTTCCCCACCAGCCGCTCCAAGGACAAGCAGGCGGTGCTCGCCGAGCTCTCGGCCGCCGCGAAGAGCAAGCTCTTCCTCTGCTACCTCGCCGACACCGAGGGCGACGCCTCGTACGCCAAGTGGGTCGCCACGCGGCTGCCCACGCCCAAGCAGACCGACGGCCGGGTCCTGCCGCTGGTCGACGAGTTCCAGCAGTACGTGCGCGAAGGCGACGCCATCGATCGCTGCGGCCGGGCCGTGCGCGCCTTCCAGCGCCTCGAGACCAAGGGCTGCGGCGTGGAGCGCCCGGAGCCGCTGACCACCATCGCGCTGTGGGCCCACACCCCGCTGGCCGCCGACGCCTCGCCCGACACCCAGGTCTGCCAGAAGATCGCCACCCTGCTGTGGAGCGGCACCGCCCTCATCTTCCCCCACTCCCCCGAGGAGCAGGTGAAGGTGGACGACGAGAACGAGAGCGTGATGACCCAGCTGCGCCACGCCTGTGACCAGCGCGCGGGCACCGACGGCCGCTTCGAGCAGACGCTCGCCGCCCTGGCCGCCATCGCGCAGGACCTGGGCGAGCCGGTCAGCGCCTCGCCCTGGCGCCTCGACGCCACCGGCCAGCTGCCGCTGGAGAAGTCGCGCATGGAAGAGGCCGAGCTCTACGGCGCCTGGGTGCAGCACACGCTCAACCAGGAGCCGGCCTGCGAGGCCCTGGGCATGCCCCGGGAGCGCTGCGAGGCCTGCCGCGGCGCCGGCACCGGCTACGACTGCGAGCTCACCGCGCAGCTCGACACCACCTGGTACCGGTACCGTCGCATCAGCATCGCCAGCGCCGTCGCCGTGGGCCTGGCGATCCTCGGGTTGCTGTGGTTCCTGCGCCTGCGGCGCGCGCGCCGGGTCTTCGCCGGCCCCATGCGCAGCATCCGCGAGAGCCTCGACGCGCTGGGCCTCAAGGCGACGCCTGACCCGCTGCGACTGCTCCTGCCCGACCGCCACGACGTGCTGACCCTCGAGCTGCCCAACACGCCGGCCTGGGAGCGCTGGGGCGCCGAGGCCATCGCCGTGCTCTCGCCGTCCGCTTCGGCGCTGCGCGAGGCCGACGTGAACCACGCCGCGGCCATGGCGATGCGCGAGAACCTGCGGGTGGTGTTCCTGCTCCACCCCGACACCGCGGTGCCCGATCTCGGCGCCGTGCGCGCCACGCTCGACTGGGCGGCCCGCGGCGGCACGCGCGCGGTGCAGGTGCTCCCGCTGGCGCTCTCGCGCCTGGCCTGGGCCACCCGCGACGAAGACCTGCTCGACCTCGTCGAGGCCACCAGCCTGCGCGGCAACCCCTTCGAGGTGCGCGGCCCGGTGCGCAGCTCCAGCCAGTTCTGGAACCGCGAGCGCCTCGTCGCCGGCCTGCTCACCGAGGCCCGCGCGGGCCACTGGGTGGTGGTCACCGGCCTGCGGCGCTTCGGCAAGTCGTCGCTCGCCCTCGAGGTCGCCCGGCGCACCAACGGCCCCTCCGCCTACGTCGATCTCGCCGGCTTCCACCACGAGGTCTCGTACGGAGAGACCCCGGCCGTGGCCGTCGAGGCCATCTTGCGCACCCTGGTGATGCGCCTGTCCGACTCGGCCACCGCCCGGTACCCGGCCGCGGCCGTGCCCCCGATGCCCACCGGCGCCCTCGACGCGCCGACGCTGGCCGGCTGGTTGCGGGCGCTCTCGAGCGCCTGCGGCACCTCGAGCGGCACCCCGCCCCCTCCGATGTTGCTGGTCCTCGACGAGGTCGAACAGCTGCTCTCGGCGCCCCCGGAAAAGCTGGGCCGCGCGCTCGAGGTGATGGCCACCCTCACCGGCCGCCTGCGCAGCGCCTTCTCGGAGCCCTCGTCGCCCCATGCCGGCAGCTCGGTGAGCGTGATCCTCTGCGCCGCCCTGCACCCGCTGCTGTGGGCGCCGCTCTCCACGCTCGGCGGGCAGTCGATCATGGGGGCCTTCCCTTCGATCTGCGTGCCGGCCCTCGACGACGACGCGGCCTTCGCCATGATGCGGGGCCTGGGTTCGCGCCAGGGCATCCGCTTCGAAGACGACGCGCTGGCGGCGCTGGTCAAGGCCTCGCACGGCGTGCCCCTGCTGCTGCGGCGCCTGGGCACCTCGGTGCTCGAGCTCTACGACGCCGACCGCGCGCGCCAGGGGGCCCTGGGCGCGGTGCGCATCGGCATCGAGGGCGCGACCGAGGCCATCCGTCGCGAGGAGCGTGGCGGTTCTCCCCTGCGCGTGTGGGTGGAGTCGGAGATCGCCCAGGCCGACACATCGGCGGGGCTGCTCTTGCGCGCGCTGGCGCAGGAGAGTCGAGTGTCGGTGGCGGCGCTGACGAAGCTGCTCGAGAACCAGGTGATGCAGCGCTTCATCGAGACGGGCCTGACCGCGCACCTCGCCCCCGCGGAGCTCAAGCGGCGCGCCCAGGAGGCCGGCACGGTGATGGTGCGCCTGATGGCCGAGTCTCGGTTGCTCGAGGCGCACGGCGACATGACCTCACCCGAGGCATACTCGCTGCCTGACGGAGTCCTGCGGAGGATCCTCACCGAGGGGAAGAAGACGTGAAACAGCGCTGGCGAAAATTCGGAGGGACGCTGGCCGGTGCGGCGCCCCTGTTCGGCGCGGTGGTCTCGCTGGTGTGGCTCGGGTGGTCCAACGGGTCCACCGAGAGCACGTCGTCCAAGGTGCTGGCCATGGCGAGCCACCCCTTCGGGGCCATCGCCATCATCCAGGCCATCTACACCGCGATCTTGAGCCTGCTGTGGATGCGCTACCGCGTCTTCAAGGCCCCGGAAGGCGTGGAGTGGCCGAAGGTGACGGTGGTCATCCCCGCGTTCAACGAGGGGCCCATGGTGGCCCGCAGCATCCGCTCGGTGGCCGCGTGCAACTACCCCAAGGACAAGCTCGAGGTGATCGTCGTCGACGACGGCTCGCGCGACGACACCTTCTTCCACATGCAGTACCTGCGGCGGGAGTTCCCCGACCTGGTGAAGCTGGTGCGCTTCATCGGCAACCGCGGCAAGCGCTCGGCCCTGGTGGCGGGGTTCCGCGCGGCGACCGGCTCGATCCTCGTGACCATCGACTCGGACAGCGAGATCAACCCCAACACCGTGCACGAGATGGTCGCGCCCTTCCTCGCCGACCCGAAGATCGGCGCCGTGGCCGGCCGGGTGTCGGTGCTCAACCGCGACACGATGATCAGCCGCATGCTGGAGGTGCAGTTCGCCCTGGCCTTCGACTACGGCCGCGCCGCCCAGTCGGCATACCGCGCGGTGGCCTGCTGCCCCGGCGCCCTCTCGAGCTTCCGCAAGGACATCATCCTTCCGTACATGGACGAGTGGGAGAACCAGCGCTTCCTGGGCCGGCCCGTCAACCACGGTGAAGACCAGGCGCTGACCAACATCGTGCTGCGCCAGGGCTTCGACACCGTCTACCAGCGCACGGCCGTGGTCCACACCCTGGTGCCCACCAACTACAACCAGCTCTCGCGCATGTTCCTGCGCTGGGACCGCAGCTACATCGTCGAGGGGTTCTCGTTCGCGCGCTTCATGTTCACGCGCTACCGCACCGACAACCGGCTGATGCCCATCGTCACGTTCTTCGTGTCGAACCTGCGCTTCGTGCTGGTGGCCGTGGCCCTGATGGAGCTGCCGCGGCTCTTCGACACCAACATGAACACCGTGGGGCGCAGCCTCGTGGCCCTGGGCCTGGGCGCGGTGTTCTCGGCGGCCTACTACCTGCGCTTCGAGCGGAGCTTCCGCTGGGTCTACGGCGTGCTCTACGCGGCCTTCTCGGTGGTGATGCTGCAGTGGATCCTGCCGTGGGCGCTCGTCACGGTGCGCGACGAGCGCTGGGGCACGCGCTGACCTTTCAGTCGGCGTCGACGATCACCACGTCGTCCTGCAGCAGCTTGGCGCTGAGCAGGTGCTCTTCTTCGTAGGCCATGTGCCCGCGCATGTGGGTGATGAGCTCGCGCAGCGTCTCGGCGGGCGCAGTGGGGGACAGCTTCTCGACCAGCAGCGCGTGCTCGGAGCGGTGCTCGGTGAGCATGAGCTCCACCCGCGTGGGCCCCCAGGCATCGATGTGCGTGAGGATGGGCACCAGCACCGCTTCCTCGGCGGCGTTGTGCGACACCAGCGCGTCGTGCAGCCCCTTGATCAGCGCCGTGGTGTCAGCGCCCGTGACGAGCGCGCCTTCCAGGTCGGTCATCAGGCCCCGCAGCGTCTCGTGCTGCGACATCAGGTTCTTCCGGACCAGTTTCAGTTCCATCGCTACCTCCCATCAGGCGGTTTGGCTTCGTCTCTGCGAGCGAACAAAGCGGTCATGACGACTCGTCGATCGAAAGGTATGGTGCCCCGGTCTCTCACCGAGGAAACCGAAATGGCCTACGTCGTCGCTGAGCCCTGCATCAAGTGCAAGTACACCGACTGTGTCGAAGTGTGCCCCGTCAACTGCTTCTACGAGGGTGCCAACTTCCTCGTCATCAAGCCCGACGAGTGCATCGACTGCGGCGCCTGCGAGCCCGTCTGCCCGACCAAGGCGATCTTCGCCGAGAGCGACGTGCCCGCGAAGTGGGACGAGTACAAGACCCTCAACGCCGACCTCTCCGCCAAGTGGCCGAACATCTCGACCAAGAAGGCCGCCATGGCTGACGCCGAGGCGAACAAGGCCCGCGAGAACAAGCGCGCCGAGCTCGACCTGAACCCCGCCTGACGTGACGGGGTTCTCGGCGGCGGTCATCACGGGGCTTCCCCCAGGAAGCTCCGGGCCGCCGCCGACGCCTGTTCGATGAAGGGCCGGGGGTACGCGCCCATGCCCAGCACCAGCGTGAGGCAGACGGCGATCGCCGTGGCCAGCGTCGGCGTCACCTTGACGGGAACGACCTCTTCCGTCGGTGCGTCACCCATGTAGGCCGCCCGCGCGACCTGCAGGTAGTACCAGAGCGAGACGATGGCCATCAGCGCGCCGAAGAGCACCAGCCAGCCGTAGCCGGCCTGGTACGCGGCCATGAAGACCATCAGCTTGCCCCAGAAGCCCACCACGAACGGAATGCCCGCCAGCGAGAGCAGGAAGAGCAGCAGCGCCGCCGCGAGCCAGGGGGAGCGCCGGGAGAGGCCCTTCACGTCGTCCAGGGTGATGCCGGTGCGCTGCGGGGCGATGGCCTCGAGCACCAGGAACGCGCCCATGTTGGTGGCCACGTAGCCCGACACGAAGAACAGCAGCATGCCCACGCCATACGAGCCGCCGGCGACCAGGCCGATGAGCATGTAGCCGACCTGCGCGATGCCCGAGTAGGCCAGCAGCCGCTTCACGTCTTTCTGCGGAAGCGCCAGCAGGTTGCCGATGGTGATCGACGCCAGCGACATCAGGAGCACCACCGAGAGCACCTGCTCGCGGTTGTTCTTGAACGCCACCAGCAGCATCGCGGTCATGGCGGCGAAGCCCGAGGCCTTGGGGGCCACCGAGAGGAACGCCACGAAGGGCGTCGGCGCGCCCTGGTACGTGTCGGGCACCCACATGTGGAAGGGCACCGCGCCGACCTTGAAGGACATGCCGGCCACGGTGAGCATCATGCCCACGCCCAGCAGCGGCGAGAGCGGCGCCTGGGCGATGACGTCGAGCCGCGTGGAGCCGGTGAGGCCGTACACGTAGGAGAGACCGAAGAGGGTGATCGCCGTGCTCACCGCGCTGATCAGGTACAGCTTGAGGCCGGCCTCGGCCGCGTGGCGGTGCACGCCCTTCAAGTCTTCGGTCTTGGCGTAGCTGGCCATCATCGCCAGGGGGATGCCCATCATCTCGAAGGCCACCACGAAGAGCAGCAGGTCGCGCGCCCCGGGCAAGAGGGTCATGCCCATGAGGCTGAACATCATCAGCAGGTAGAACTCGCCCTGCCGCGTCGGGAAGTGGCGGTCGACGTGGTCCACGGAGCCCAGCGCCGCCAGCGCGCCGGCCGCCAGCGCGATGCGCTTGAAGAGGAGGGGCCAGGCGCCGCCGACGTACGAGCCCCCGAAGGCGCTACCCTCGGTGTCGACGAAGAAGGTGAGCACGAAGAGCCCGGCGAGCAGCGCGGAGCTGAGCACGCCCAGCCAGCGCTTGCGGCCGTGGGGCAGCCCCAGGTCCACGGCGAACAACATCAAGGTGGCGCCCAGCAGCGCGAGGTCTACGGCGAGCGGGCGGAGATCATCAGCGGTCGGCATGACGGTTCCTCACGGAGCCTGGGCCAGCTGCGCGGCGATGCTCGCCACGCGCGGCAGGTACTCGTTGGTGGCCAGGTGAATGAAGTCGAGGATGAGGCGGGGGTAGCTGCCGAAGACGACCAGGCCGATGCCCAGCACCCACAGCGCGCCCCACTCGGTGCCGTGCGCGTCGTGGAGATGGTGGATCTCCTTCGAGCGCGGCCCCTCGCCAAAGAAGATGTCTCGCACCGCGCGCAGCACGTACACCGCGGTGACCCAGGCGCCCACGATGCCCGGCAGCGCCCACCACCAGTGCGTGCTCTGCCACGCCCCGAGGAAGACGAGGAACTCGGCGACGAAGCCCGCGAGCCCCGGCAGGCCCAGCGACGAGAGGCAGGCGAGCACGAAGAACGAGGCCACCCAGGGCATCTCCTTGGCGAAGCCGCCCATGCTCGGCACCCAGCGCGTGTGCGCCCGGTCGTAGACGAGGCCGACCAGCGCGAAGAACAGGCCGGTCATCATGCCGTGCGCGAACATCTGGTAGATGGCGCCGTTCCAGCCGTCCACGGTGAGGGTCGCCGCGCCGAGCATCACCACGCCCATGTGGCTGACGGATGAGTAGGCGATGACGTACTTGAGGTCCTTCTGGCTCATCGCCGAGATCGCCCCGTACAGCACGTTGATCACCGCCACCCCGCCCACGTAGGGCGCCCAGTACGCCGCGCCCTCGGGGAGCATCATCATGCCGATGCGGATGACGCCGAAGGCGCCGAGCTTCATCAGCACGCCGGCGTGCAGCATGGAGACGGCCGTGGGCGCCGCGGCGTGACCGTCGGGCGACCAGGTGTGGAAGGGGAACACGCCGGCCAGCGAGCCGAAGCCCAGCCAGAGCAGCGGGAAGGCCCACAGCTGCATCTGCCGCGGGTAGCTGGCGTGGCCGAGCACCGTCAGGTCGAAGGTGCGGCCCCCGGCGCTGAAGTACATGGCGAAGATCACCACGAGGATCGCGGCCGAGCCCACCAGCAGCATCAGCGTCAGCTTCATCGCCGCGTACTCGCGCCCGCCCACGTCGAAGCGCTTCCACACGAAGGCGAAGGGCCCGTCGGCGGCGACCTTGCCCCGGCTGCCCCAGATGCCGATGAGCAGGTACATGGGCAGCACGGCGATCTCGTAGAACAGGAAGAAGATGAAGAGGTCCTGGCAGACGAAGACGCCGAGCACGCCGGAGACCAGCAGCAGCAGCAGGATGTAGAACTCGCGGGCCCGGTCCGTGAGCGTCCACGTGGCCCACACCCCGGCGAAGATGATGATCCCCGTCAGCAGGAGCAGCGACACGCCCCAGCCGTCGACGGCCAGCGAGAGGTCGATGCCCAGCGAAGGCACCAGCGGGTACTTCTCGGGCCGCTGCAGGCCGCCCTGGGCCATGCCGTAGGTCAGCGCGACCTGGATGCTCCCGGCCAGAGAGACGGTGGCGCCGATGAGCGAGATGAAGCGCATGGTGAGCCGCGCCTCGTCGTCGACGATGAGCAGCAGCACCGCCGCCACAGCCGGCGCCGCCACGATGATCGACAACAGGTGATCGTTGATGAAGGACATCGCCCTCACCTTCCCCAGAAGGCGCCGTACAGCCCGATGAGCAGCATCGCGGCGACGACGACGTAGACGTAGTCCTGCACTCGACCGGTCTGAATGACCCGCAACCGCGACCCCGCCTCGAGCGTTCCGTAGGCGATGCCGTTGATCAGCCCGTCGATGACGTAGCGGTCGAACCAACCAATGGCCGCCGCGACGCGAGTCATCACGCTGCGGTAGCTCCACGCGAAGAAGCCGTTCACCGCGCCCGAGCGCGCGAGGCGACCGACCGGGGCGAAGGCCTCGAGGATCGCCTTGCCACCCTGCGGCGCCCCGAACATCCAGTACGAAATTCCCAGGCCCGAGAGCCCCAGCACCGTGGCCACGATGCCGATGGCGCTCAGGTGAAAGTGCACCGGCTCCCCGTACAGGCCGGAGAGCGTGCCCCCGAAGTAGCCCACGCCGATGGCGAGCACCGAGAGGCCGATGAGCGGCGCCAACATCGACGGGCCTGACTCGTGGGCGTGCTTGGCGTGCTCCGACGGCTCGCCCAGCAAGGCGACCCACATCACCCGGCCCATGTAGAAGGCCGTGAGGAACGCGGCGACGAGCAGCGCCCCCAGCGGCGCCCACAGCCCGCGGTGCAGCACCTCCTCGAGAATGAGGTCCTTCGAGAAGAAGCCCGCGAGGCCCGGCACCCCGGCCAACGCCAGCGAGCCGATGATGAAGGCCCCGGACGTCACCTTCATCTTCTTGAGCAGCCCACCCATGTGGCTCAGCTCGTTCGAGTGCACGCCGTGAATCAGGCTGCCCGCGGCGAGGAAGAGGAGCGCCTTGAAGAAGGCGTGGGTGGTGAGGTGGAAGAAGCCGGCGGCCTGGCTCCCGGCGCCCAGCGCGCACACCATGTACCCCAGCTGCGAGCACGTGCTGTAGGCGAGCACCTTCTTGATGTCGGTCTGCACCACCGCCACCACCGCGGCGAAGAGCGCGGTGAACGAGCCGACGTAGGCCATCACCGTCAGGGTGTTGGGCGCCTGCTCGAAGAGGGGGAAGGCGCGCACCACGAGGAACACGCCGGCGGCCACCATGGTCGCCGCGTGCAGCAGCGCGGAGACCGGCGTCGGGCCCTCCATCGCGTCCGGCAGCCATATGTGCAGCGGGAACTGGGCGGACTTGCCCATCACCGCCACGAAGAGCAGCAGCGTCACCGTGCCCGCCGCCGCCGTGGTCACCGTCCAGTCGAAGGTGCCGGTGGCGAGGAAGAGCACGATGAGCCCGGCCAGCAGGCCCATGTCGGCGAACTTGGTGATCCAGAAGGCCTTGAGCGCCGCGCGGGCCGCCGAGGGCTTCTTCCACCAGTAGCCGATGAGCAGGTAGCTCACGAGGCCGACCAGCTCCCAGCCAAGGAAGAGCTGCAGCAGGTTGGGCGCGATGACCAGGGAGTTCATCGCGAAGAGGAAGAGCGACTGCCAGGTGAAGTAGCGCCCGAAGTCGGCCTTGGGCTCCTCGGCCATGTAGCCAATGGAGAACACCTGCACGCAGAGCGCGACGAAGGTGACCACCACCAGCATGGTGGCCGAGATGCCGTCGACGTGAACGCCCAGCTCGATGGCGCCCCGCCCGTGGGCCACCCCGCCCAGCGCGCTGTGCGGCAACCACTGGATGGTGCGGTGCACCACGCCCGCCTCGGCGCCGAAGCGGCTGGCGAGCACCATCACCGCGCCGACGAACGTCGCCACCGCGCTGACCACGGACACCAGGCCCGCTCCCAGGCCGGTGCGACGCAGGGGGGAGACCAACACCAGCAACAACGCCGTGGCCAGCGGCAGGAAGGTCGACAACAGGGCCCAGTCAATCGCGCGCACCGCTTACTCCTTGAGCTCGCTGGCGAGGTCGAGCGTCACGTCGCCGCGAGCCCGGAAGAGCAGAATGACGAGCGCGAGGCCGACCACGACCTCCGCCACGGTGATCGCGATGGAGAACAGCGCGAAGACCTGCCCCGTGTTCCCGCCGTGAAAGCGCGAGAAAGCCACCAGGTTCAGGTTCACCGCGTTCGCCATCAACTCCACTGCCACCATCACCCCGACGGCGTTCTTCCTCGTCACCAGGCCAAAGACGCCCAGCGAGAAGAGACCCGCGGCCAGCAGGAGGTACCCGATGAGACCCATCAGCGTGACCCTCCGATTTCGAGCTTGCGACGTGCGGGAATGGCCGGCCCCGCGATTTCGCTCTCGTCGCCCGCGTCACGGCGACGCGCGATGACGATGGCGCCCAGCACCGCGCCGAGCAGCAGCAGCGAGAGCGCCTCGAACGCGAGCACGTGCTCGGTCAGGAACGCCACGCCGAGCGCCCTGGTGTTCGAGCCCTGGGCGACGGCGTTGGGCAGCGGCGTCCGGAAGATGGCGCCGGCGAGCATGGCGAAGACCGCCGCCGCGAGCACGAAGCCGGCGGGGAGGTGGTGGCTGGGGTTGCCCACCGTGGTGACGCCCTGCTGGCGCTGGGTGAGCATCACCCCGAAGAGCATCAGGGTGAGCACGCCGCCCGTGTAGAGGATGATCTGGATGGCCGCGAGGAAGTGCGCCTCCAGCAGGATGAAGGCCACCGCGGTGCCCCCGAGCGTCACGCCCAGCCAGAGCACCGTGTGCACCAGGTTGGTGGCCGTCACCACCCGGAAGGCGGCCAGCAGCATCACCACCGCGACGACGAAAAACGCGACTTGTTCGAGCATCAGGCGCCCTCCTTCTTCTCAGGCGCAGGGACGGGAGCGGGGGCGGCGGCCGGAGCGGCGGCCACGGCGGGCGCAGGCGGCTTGGGGGCCTCGGGCGGCTTCTGGTGCTCGCCCAGGATGGTGGCGTTCGACCAGGCCCAGCGCTCCTTGGACTCGCCGTTGCGGTACAGCCGGTCCATGGTCAGCGTGAGGTCTTCCCGCTCGTAGCCCGGCTTCTCCTGGTCCTTGACCATGATGATCGCGTCGGTGGGGCAGACCTGCACGCAGAGCTCGCACACGATGCAGGCCTGCAGGTTGAGCGTGAAGTCCGTCGCGTAGCCGCGGGCCTTGGTGGTGACCGGCGAGGGCTTCTTGGCCATCGTCACCGCGATCACCTCCGAGGGGCAGACCTTCTCGCACTTCTTGCAACCGATGCAGTTCTCGTCGCCCTGGGCGTCCCTGGTCAGGGCGAAGCTGGCGCGAATGCGCGGGGCGCGGACCCGCTTCACCTTCGGGTACTCGATGGTCGACGGGGTGCGCAGCGATTCGCGCAGCGTCGTGTACAGCGACTGAACGGTAGCGGTCAGGTACCCCATGTCACGGCCTCACGTGGGTCCAGATGCCGGCCACCAGCAGCAGCATCAGGGCGAAGGGGACCAGGTACTTCCAGCACAGCGCCATGAGCTGGTCCGAACGCAGGCGAAGCAGCGACCAGCGAATCCAGGTGATGGTCACGAAGAGCACGCTGGTCTTGATCACCATCCACGCCAGCGGGGGCAGCCAGGGGCCGCTCCAACCACCGAGGAAGAGCGTCGATGCAAGCGCGCTGGTGATCACCGAGTGGCCGTATTCGGAGGCCGCGAAGATGGTCCAGTTGATCGCGGTGTATTCGGTGGTGGGGCCGGCCACGAGCTCCGACTCGGCCTCCGGAATGTCGAAGGGGATGCGGTTGCCTTCGGCCAGCGCGGTGGTGAAGAAGAGCATGAACGCACCCAGGCCCACGCCCGGCGGCCAGAGCACGAACCAGCCGTTGACGTGCTGGTACTCGACGATGTCCCCCAGGCTCAGCGAGCCCGAGAGCACCACCGGCACCAGCGCCGCGAGCACCATGGGGATCTCGTAGGAGATGCCCTGGGCCACCATGCGCATGCCGCCGATGAGCGCGTACTTGTTGTTCGACGCCCAGCTCGCGATCCAGATGGGGAAGGCCATCATCCCCGACAGCGCCAGCGCGTAGAGCACGCCGATGTCGAGATCAGACCCGAGGAAGTGCGGCGTGAAGGGAATGACCGCGGCCGTACCCAGCGCCAGCGCCATCGTGAGCGGAGGGGCGAAGCGGTAGAGGAAGGGGTCGGCGTCCTTGGGGACGATGCCTTCCTTCTGCAGGGCCTTGAGCGCGTCGGCCAGCGGCTGGAAGAGCCCGAACGGCCCCACAAGGGTGGGACCCAGGCGGCTCTGCATGCGGCCGGCGACCTTGCGCTCGAACCAGCTGATCCACGCGATGGCCGTCATGAGCACGGTCACCAACACCGCGCTGTAGACGAGGCCACTGATCCAGGGGTTCTCCATCATCGGTCTACCTCGCCCATGATCGGGTCGAGCGAGCCCAGGATGGCGATGGCGTCGCTCAACGTGTGCCCGGGCAGGACATAGGGAATGACCGCCGCGTTGTGCAGGCTCGGCGGGCGGATCTTCATGCGGTACGGGCTGGTGGCCTTCTTCCCGTCGGCGATGAGCCAGGTGCCCAGCTCGCCGCGCGGCGTCTCGACGCCCACGTACACCTGGCCGGCGGTGGCCTTGAACTGCGTGACCATGTTCAGCGGCTTGGTCGACGACAGGGGCCCGGCAGGCAGGTTGTCGATGAGCAGGCGCACGATGCGGGCGCTCTCCTTCATCTCTTCGACGCGCACCTGGTAGCGCGCGAGGCAGTCGCCCCCGCTGGCCACGGCCACCTTGAGATCGACCAGGTCGTACACGTGGTACGGCGCGTCGCGGCGCAGGTCGTGGTCCACCCCGCTCGCGCGCAGCAGCGGCCCGGTGACGCCCAGCTCGAGCGCGAGTTCTGCGTCGAGGGTGCCCACGCCCCTGGTGCGGTCGACGAAGATCGGGTGGTCGAACATGCCGAGGTATTCGGCGAGCCGGGCTTCGATGAGGTCGAGTGCCTGGTGCACGCCCTGCGACCAGCCTGGCGGCACGTCGTGGCGGTTCCCGCCCACGCAGTGCGTGTTGTAGTGAAAGCGACAGCCGGTCAGCGCCTCGAAGAGGTCGAGGATCAGCTCCCGCTCGCGGAAGCAGTACATGAAGACCGTGGTGCCGCCGCCCATGGCGCCGCCGAGGTCGATGGCGAAGGTGCCCAGCCACAGCAGGTGCGAGGCGATGCGCTGCATCTCCGCGAGCACCGTACGCAGGTACTTCGCGCGCAACGGCACCTCGATGTTCATGATCTTCTCGAAGGCCATGTTCGCGGCCTGCTCGTTGATCATCGGCGAGACGTAGTCGTTCTTGTCCAGGATGGGCGTGATGTTGCTGTACGAGAGCTTCTCGCAGAGCTTCTCCACGCCGCGGTGCAGGTAGCCGGCGTGGGGCACGGCCTTGACGATCATCTCGCCATCCATGTGCAACACCACGCGGAACACGCCGTGCGTCGACGGGTGCTGGGGCCCCAGCGAGAGCGTCATCAGGTCGGCGTCGGCCTGGTACGTCTCGAGATCGAGGTACGGGTCGGCGACGAAGGCCTTCGTCGGAATCAGCGCCATGGCGCGCACCTCGTGTCGATCGCGTAGTCCTTGCGCAGCGGGTGGCCTTCCCACTCGTCGGGCATCATCAGGCGGCGCAGGTCGGGGTGACCCTCGAAGCGAATGCCCACGAGGTCGAACTGCTCGCGCTCCTGCCAATCAGCGCCGGCGAAGAGCGGCACCAGCGAGACGATGGTCTCGCCCACCTCGAGCCGCACGCGCCAGCTCGCCACGTGGGAACCCTCCCCCACCGTGCGCAACGCCGTGGCCACCTCGAAGCGCTCGGGCACGTCCTTGAGCGCGGGCCAGTGGCTGGCGCACACCGTGACGTAGTGCCGGTAGCCGAGCTCTTCCTTGAGCACCCGGGCCAGCTCGGCGTGGCGCTCGCGCGGAATGAGCGGGCCGCCGTTGGCCGCGTCGGGCTCCACGGCGAAGCGGTCGCGCAGGATCCCTTCGAACTTCGTGGCGCGCTCGGAGCGCAGCGCCACCTGGCGCGCGTTGCGCTCGGCCACGGCGGGGCTCGCGGCAGCCAGGGCGGCGCGCATCTCGGCCTCGGGCTTGCCGGGCATCACGGCCGCGGCCCCTTCCAGCACCGGCGGCCCGGGAATCGTCTCCTCGCTCACGGCTTCACCTCGGGGTCCTTCACCGGCGCGGGGGCGGCGGCCGGCGCAGCCACGGGGGCCGCTGCGGCAGGCGCCGCGGGCGTGGCCACCACGGGCTTCGCCGGCTCGACCTCCACCGGGTACGCCACGCCCTCGGGCAGCGGGAACCCGCGCACCTGGAGCTTCAGGGCCGACTCGAGCTGGCCGATGGAGATCGGATCGTCGGCGTCCTTCTCCTGCCGCCGCGTGTACTGGCCGATCTTCGGGTGAATGGTGCGCTCGAAGACCTCGGGGCGCTCTTCCTTCACCACCGGCTTGCCCTCGCGGCGCAGGCGCACCTTGTCCTGCAGGCGCAGCAGGCCTTCCATCACCGCCTCCGGGTTCGGAGGGCAGCCCGGGACGTAGACGTCGACGGGGATCGCGGTGTCGATGCCGGGAATGACGCTGTAGATGTCGCGGTAGAAGTCACCGCTGATCGCGCAACTGCCCATGGCGATGCACCACTTGGGCTCGGGCATCTGGTCCCACAGGCGCTTGACGCGCGGGGCCATCTTCACGGTGATGGTGCCCGCGACGATCATCACGTCGCACTGGCGCGGCGTGGCGCGCATGATCGCGCCCATGCGATCGAGGTCCACCCGGCTGGCAGCCGCGGCCATGAACTCGATGCCGCAACAACTGGTGGCCATCGGGAAGATCCAGATGGAGTTCGTCGCGCCCCACGTCAACAACTGGTCGACGCTCGCCACGGCCACGTCGAGGCCCGGCACGCGCAACAAGTAGTCATAGAGCGGGTGCTCGTAGTTCCGCGCGCTCTCGTCGACCTTCACTGCCATTTGAGCGCCCCTTTGCGCAGCGCGTAGACCCACCCCAGGAGGAGGATCACCACGAAGACGATCATCTCGACGATGGCGAAGCGGCCCAGCGCGCGGACGTTGAGCGCCCACGGCACGAGGAACGCCGTCTCGACGTCGAACAAGATGAAGACCAGCGCCACCACGTAGTACCGCGGGTGAAAGCGGATCCACGCGTTGCCCACGGGCTCTTCACCACTCTCGTAGGTGAGCTCGCGGGTCGGGGGCACGTCCTTCGCGCGTACGCGCAGCACGCGCGACGCACCCAGCATCAGGAACCCCACCGACGAAGCGATGGCGAGGTACACCAGGATGGGGATCCAGCTCTGCATGGAACACTCCGGGGGTGAAGCTCACTGCTCGTTGGGGCCGTCGGACTGGTCGCCGGGGACGTCCTTCACCGCCGGCGTCTTCTGCATCTCGACCTTCAGCCACTGCTGGTGCTCGACCTCTTCCAGCCGCAGCTCTTCGAAGAGCTTCTTCACCTCGGGGTCGCTGACCCGCGGCACCACGGCGGCGAAGAAGTCGTGGGCCTTCACCTCGCTCTTCATCGCCGCCTCGAGCGCCTCGAAGGGCGTCATCGACGCGCGCACCACGTCGTACTCCGGCGCCTCGATGTCGAAGATCGCCGCCCGGCTGACCATCACCGGCGACTTGCCGAAGAGTTGCTCGCGGCGCTTCTCCAGCTCGCTGCGGTGAATCTCCTCGACCCGCACCATCTTGCGGAAGAACACCGCCGCCGCCGGGGTGTGGTGCACCTCCAGCTGCTCGGCCAGTTCCTCGTAGCGGTCGCGCGCCTCTTCTTCGATCAACACCGCGAGGTCCAACGCGTCGCGCAGGTTCAGCTTGGCGAAGTCGATTCCCTTGGTTGCCATCGTCGTGTCTCCGATCACTTCTGCAGGAACATGTCGAGCATGCGCTCGCGGGGGACGGCGGCCGGCTTCAGCGTTTCCTGCCGTTCGCGCACCAACACGTCGTAGCTCTTCGGGGGATTGGGGTTTCGGTAGAAGACGCCGGTGTACAGCTCGGTGCCGTACTGCGTCGACTTCTCGAGGGCCTGCATGAAGTTGCTCGGGTCGTGGCCCACGCTGTCCAGCGACTTCATGCGCGTCTTGTGGGCGCGCAACTGCTGGTCGTCTTCGCCGTAGGTCACGCAGGGCGACTGCACGTTGATGAACGCGAAGCCCGGGTAACGGATGGCCTCTTCGACCAGCGTCGCCAGGCCCGGCATGTCGGCCGGCGTGCCCTGCGCCACGAAGCCCGCGCCCGCCGAGAGCACGGTCAGCAGCGGGTTGATGGGCTGCTCGAAGCTGCCGTAGACCGAGGTCACCGTCTCGAGGCCCCGCGGCGAGGTCGGCGAGAGCTGGCCCTTGGTGAGCCCGTACACCTGGTTGTCCATCACCAGGTAGGTGAGATCCATGTTGCGGCGGATGGCGTGGGGCACGTGCCCACCGCCGATGGAGAAGCCGTCACCGTCGCCGCCGGCCACCAGCACCAGCAGGTCGGGGTTGGCCATCTTCACGCCCTGCGCCACCGGCAACGCGCGGCCGTGCACGGTGTTGAAGCCGTAGGCCGTGGAGTAGCCGGGAATGCGCGACGAGCAGCCGATGCCCGAAATGAACGCCACCTCGTGCGGGGGCCGGCCGATGGCCGAGAGCGCCCGGTAGAGCGCCTGCACCACGCCGTAGTCACCGCAGCCCGGGCACCAGATGGGCTTCAACTCACTCTTGAAGACGTTGGGAGAAAGAGTCGTCATTACGCGTCCCTCCGCTGCGTCTCAGAGACGCGGCCCTGCAACGAGAAGCTCAGCTCTTTGAGGCGCGCGAGCACCTCGACCGGTTGGAAGGGGTTGGCGCCGCTGCGCGCGAACGACGAGATGCCCGGGGGCACGTCGAGGAACATGCGCATCATGCGGTACAGCTGCCCCTGGTACGACTGCTCGACGACGAGGCCTGCCTTCACCGACATCAGGAACTCGCGCCACACGTCTTCGACGAACGGGTACACCAGCGTGGGCACCAGCAGCTTCACCGGCAGGCCCTCGGCCTTCGCCTTGCCCAACGCCTCGCGGCACACCCCGGCGATGGAGCCCCAGGCGATCAACGCCAGCGGCGCCTCGGGGTCACCCTCGACGCGAACCAGGTCGCGGCGCTGGTGCAGCGTGGCGAACTTGCGGAAACGCTTTTCGTTCATGCGCGAGTGCACCGCGCCGCTGGCCGACGGGGCGCCCAGCTCGTTGTGCTCGATGCCCGACGCCAGGTAGGCGCCGCCCTGCATGCCCGGGTTGCTGATGGGGCTGATGCCGGTCTCGGTGGGGGCGAAGCGCGCGTACTTCTGCAGCTCCGACTCGGTGGGCTTGCGCCGCTCGAGCACCGTGTACTTCGAGGCGTCGATGGGGTCGACGGTCTCCTTGCGCTGGGCGATCTCCTGGTCCGAGAGGATGATCACCGGCGTCTGGTAGTGCTCGGCGAGGTTGAAGGCCTCGACGGTCACGTCGAACGAGTCGGCGACGCAGGTCGGGGCGAGCACCGGGCGCAGCACGTCACCGTGCGCCGAGAAGCACGCCTGGAAGAGGTCGCTCTGCTCGGGCTTGGTGGGCAGGCCCGTGGAAGGCCCGCCGCGCATCACGTTGAGCAGCACCAGGGGCAGCTCGGCGATCGACGCCAGGCCCAGCACCTCGGTCTTGAGGTCCATGCCGGGGCCCGAGGTGGCCGTCATCGCCTTCTTGCCGGCGAACGAGGCGCCGACGGTCATGCCGATGCCCGCGATCTCGTCTTCGGCCTGCACCATCGCGCCGCCGTACTTCCAGATCTCGCGACCCAGCAACTGCATCACCTCGGTGGACGGGGTGATGGGGTAGCCGCCGAAGAACTGGCAGCCCGAGAACAGCGCGGCCGCGGCGGTGATGTCGTTGCCGTCGGTCAGCAGCTTGCCCATGCCCTTGGTCAGCGGCTGCTGCATGAGCAGCGGCTTCTTCATGGGGTGCTCGGCCGCGTAGGTGAAGCCCGCCTCGAAGGCGCGCTCGTTGGCCGCGAGCAACTCTTCGCCCTTCTTGCCGAACTTGCGCTTGAGGCCCGCGAGCAGCACCTCGCGCGACAGGCCGATCCACCCCGAGAGGAGACCCAGGACCACGCTGGTCTTGGCCTTCTCGGTCCCGGCGGAGGACTTGGTCAGGTCGGTCAGCGGCACCGAGAACACCTCGGCGGGCATGACGCCCACGAGCGGGAGCTTGTCGGGCGCGATGCCGGTCTTGCTGTCGTAGACCACGATGGTGTGGCCATCCACCTTGAGCTCGGCGCCGAACTTGAGGAAGTCGTCCCAGTTGAGGGCCACGGCCACGTCGAGCGCGCCACCGGGGTTGTGCAGCCGCTCGGTCGAGAGCCGCACGCGACACGAAGACTCGCCACCCCGAATCTGGGGGCCGAAGCTCTTGGTCATCACGGCGTGGAACCCTTCCCGGGCCGCCGCCGACACGAGCGAGTCACCCGCGCTCACGATGCCGTCTCCGCCGGAGCCGGCCATGCCAATCACGATGTCTGTCACCATTGAGGAGTTACTCCCGTTTCGCAAGCGCACCTGGTCGAGGCGCGCGGGTCGAAGGTCTGTTGTTCAACTGCCTGAGGACTGGGCTACCCACCGCACGATGTCGAGCGTGGACACGAAGCCCGCCACGCCGCCGCGCTCGTTGACCACCGGCAGGCCGTGAATGCGGAACTTCGTCATGGCGATGGCCGCCTCGGCGATCGTGCTCTCGACGCTCACCTGGCGCACCTTGGTGCTCATGATGTCCGAGACGGTGCGCAGCCCCTCTTCGTCTTCGTGGAAGCCGGCCATGCCCACGTCGCGCGTCGAGTTCGAGCCGTTGAGCATGCGCTCGCGCACCAGGTCGGTCTTCGACAGCACGCCGACCAGCAGGCCGTCTTCGATGACCGGCAGGTGGCTGATGTCCCGGGACATGAGCAACTCCATCGCCATCTCGAGGCTCGTGTCCGGCCGCACCGACTGGACGCGCTTCGTCATGATCGAGGCGACGCCAACCGCCATCGAGCCCGTCTTCTTCGGGGACACTTTTCGCGTCTTCGGGCTCGGTTGTGCCCGCCGTGTGCTGCTCATGAAACAACCTCCGGGGTGGTCGCTGCGCGCGCCTCTGTGCAAGGGCGTCGCCAACCCCTTTGCATTCGGGGGAATCAAGCGAACTTGCGCAGAAGCTGCGTCGGCCCGGAGAGGCGCGTCAGAAGTGCAGCGTGGCGGCCGATCGGCTCCCTGATTTCGGTGACATCAGGCAGCCGAAGTCGAGGGGCGGGCGTGTTTGGCGACGAACCTGCCTACATCGACCGGGGACGCAGCGCGCGGTTGGCGAAGCGCGTGGGGGTGGGCTCGAGGCCGTAGATGGACCCCTGGGCCGGCCGCACGAAGTGCTCCGTCGACAGCGGCGTCGAGAGCTCCACGAAGTCGAACAGGGGGGCGAGCTTCGGCAGCCGGGCCAGGAGCTGCCGCAGGAGCACCCGTTCCATGTCGTGCTTGAGGGCCTCGAAGTCGGCGTAGCGCACGAAGGTCACCACCTCGGCAGTGTGCTTCGCGTCGGCGCGGGCGGCGAGCGCGGGGTCCTTGAGCGAGGGGAAGCTCACGTAGAGCACCGGGCAGGGCTCGGCTTCTTCCCCGGCGTCACCCGCCAGGCCTCGGCGTCGTGGGGCTCTCTCGACGCCAGGGCTGATCGCGCATGCGAGCGTTCTAGCCCGTCGGAGTTCCGCTGACCTGCGCCCGGCCGTGGGTCAGGCGCACATCGATCCCGGGAAGCTCGACACCACTGACGCGCGGCTAAGGCCTCGCAACCGCGCGCCACACCTCGGGGCGCATCGCTTGCACAGGGGGGTCGAAGGGGACAGGCGACCATGAATCTGGGACTGCAGGTGGTGCTGGTGGCCGTGATTGCCGCGGGTGCGGTGTGGCCCATCGTGTGGGCGATTCGGGCGATCCAGGGGCGAGGCCTCTCGGAGGTCCTCTTCATGAAGCTGGTGCCCGGGCTCACGGCGCTGGTGGCGACCGGCCTGGTCTGGGGCCAGCTCGGCGGGATTCCCAACCTCGTCGCGTCGTTCACCCTCGTGCCGCTCGCCATGGGCGTGTGCGTGGTGAACCTGGTGTGGATCGGCCGGTCCCTCGGTATCTCCCTGAAGCAGGCCTCGGAAGAGCTCAACGAGATCTCCCACCAGAGCCAGAGTTCCACCCACCAGGTAGCCGAGGCGAGCACCAGCCTCGCCAACGGCGCGACCAGGCAGAGCGCCTCGCTCGAGGAGACCGCGGCGGCGATGAACCAGATCTCCGCCATGGCCGGCCAGACCACGGCGCGGGTCCAGCAGGCCAACCAGCTCGCGCGGCAGACCCGGGAAGCCGCCGACGCCGGCGCGACCGACATGGAGGCGCTCGGCCACGCGCTGACCGCGATGAGCGCCGCCTCGGAAGACGTGAGCCGCATCGTGAAGACCATCGACACCATCGCCTTCCAGACCAACCTCCTCGCGCTCAACGCCGCGGTCGAAGCGGCGCGCGCGGGAGAAGCGGGCGCGGGCTTCGCGGTGGTCGCCGAAGAGGTCCGCTCGCTGGCCCACCAGGCGGCCGACGCCGCGAAGGAATCAGAAGAGAAGATCGCCACCGCGACCGCGCGCACGAAGGAAGCCCGGGCCCTGGGCGACCGCGTCTCGCGGGGGCTCGAGGCCATCGTGGAAAAGGCCCGCTCGGTCGAATCACTCTCGGCGCAGGTGGCCGTCGACTCGAGCCAACAGGCCACCGGCATCGAGCAGGTCAACCAGGCGGTGACCTCCGTGGAGAGCATCACCCAGGGCAACGCGGCGATGGCCGAGCAGAGCGCCGCCGCGGCGACCGAACTGCAGAAGCAGACCGCGACGCTCGACGAGGTGGTGGCGAGGCTGGCGGTGTTGATCAACGCCGCACCCGCGATGTGAGCCGTCGCCCCTGTCACGCCGGCGCGACGGCCTGAGCGACCCTCGCGACGGGGCCCCGCCGCCCATGCGACGCTCCACCTCATGCCTTCGAAGCTCGTCTCGGCCTGCCCTGCCCTGCTGCTCGCGATCAGTCTCGTCGCGGCCCTTCCCGCCGGCGCGGTGACCCTCACCAAGGTCTCGGAGACGACCCCGTGGCCCGGCGTCACCCTTCGCAAGTACCGGACCGCCAGCCCCTCGGCCAACGCGTGGGCCGTCTTCGTCGACCTCTGCGCGGCCGGCATTCACGTCGACGCCACGAAGTACTCGAGCGGCTTCACCCCCGCGGGCACCTGGGCGCAGGGCCAGGGCGCGCAGCTCGCCACCAACGGTGACTTCTTCAAGGCGAGCCCCACCCGCGTCTACGGCCAGTCCGTGGGTGACGGCGTGCCGTGGCCCTCGACCGCCACGGGCTTCGATCCCGCGTACGCGACCGAGTGGTACTACAAGGACGCGGGCTGGTTTTCCTTCGGCTACGACGGCGTCGAGTTCAGCCACACCAGGCAGGTGAAGGCGAACCCCGGCACCCGGACGCTCGGAGGCTGGAAGCCGGGCACCGTGACGGCCACTTTCCCGCCCGATGCGCTCGCGCTGGTCAGCGGGTTCCCCGAGCTGGTCACCGAGGGCGTGCGCGCCACCTGCACCAGCCCCACGGCGACGACGTGTTTCCCCGATCGCTCCGACATGCGGGCGCGCCACCCGCGCACGGCCATGGGCCTGACCGCTGATCGCCGCACGATGATCCTCCTCGTGGTCGACGGCCGCACCACCACGTCGGCCGGCATGTACGGCACCGAGCTCGCCGAGACGATCCACAAGCTCGGCGCGTGGCAGGCCTTCAACCTCGACGGTGGCGGCTCGTCGCAGCTGTGGAAGCAGGGCACCGGGTACCTCAACGACTACAACGGCAACAACAACGGCACCGGCCTGCGTTCGGTGCTCAACCACTGGGGCGTCTTCGCCGGCACCTCCAGCGGCAAGCCGGCACGGCCCGGGCACTGCTCGAGCTCCGCCGCGTGCCAGGTGCTCCCCGCGACGGGCGGCACGCTGGACAACACCGGCGCCTGCTTCCGGAGCTTCGGCCCGGCCGCCACGTGGCGCAGCGCGGCCGCAGGACAAGGCGGCAACCTCGTGTGGACCAACGCCTTCACCGGCCCCCGCGCTGACAACTGGGCGTGGTGGCGGCTCGAGCTGGCCGCCGCCGGTGACTACCGCGTCGAGTTCTCGGTCGACGCCGCGTACGCGAAGTTCGCCAGCACCCGCTACGAGATCTTCGCCAACGGCGTGAGCCACCCGGTGACGGTGAACCAGTCGACGGGCACCGGCTGGCACACCCTGGGTACCTTCCACTTCGCCGCGGGCGGAGACCAGTTCGTGCGCCTCTTCGACAACCACCCCACGATCACCGTGCCCGCCGGGAGCCGCATCACCGCCGACGCGGTCCGCCTCGTGCCCGCGGGCCCCGCGTGCGGTGACGGCACCTGCAATGGCACCGAGACCTGCACCACCTGCGCGGGAGACTGCGGCCCCTGCCCCACCTGCGGCGACGGCACCTGCAACGGCGCCGAGACCTGCGAGACCTGCGCGGGAGACTGCGGCGCGTGCTGCGGCAACGGCGTGTGCGACGAGACCGAGGCCTGCGGCACCTGCGCGGCCGACTGCGGCGCCTGCCCCACCTGTGGCGACGGGGCCTGCACCGGCAGCGAGGCGTGTGACACCTGCGCCGCCGACTGCGGGGCCTGCTGCGGAGACGGCGTGTGCGACGGCGCCGAGGACTGCGCGTCGTGCGGCGCCGACTGTGGCAGCTGCGGCACCTGCGGCGACGGCACCTGCGGCGGCACCGAGACCGTCGAGAGCTGCGCCTCCGACTGCGACCCGAGCGACAGCGGGGCACCCTGCACCGATTGCCAGGCCCCGAGCGACGCGGGGACCGCTGACGCAGACGGGGGCGCTCCGGACGTCAGCGCACGGGCGCGCGGTTGCTCCTCGTCGAGCAGCGCGCCGGGGTCTTTCTCGCTGCTGTGCGTGCTCCTTGGGGCGCAACGCCGCCGTCGCGCCCCACGCCCCCGCTGAGAGGGGTCAGTTGCCTCAGTTTCTTCAGGAACTTCAAGGGCGTGCCGACGACTGACTGCAACCCCAAGGTCAGGTTCGGAATCTCTCCGGCCTGCGAAATGGAGCAGTCATGAGCGTCGGTCCCGTCGGCAGCACCCCGTCCATCTCCCCGTCGCCCCGCCCTGCAGCACCCGCCGCACCGAAGGCGCCCGTCGCCGACGTCCCGACCGACAAGGTCACCATCTCGCGCGGGGCCGGCGGCGACGCGGACCACGACGGCGACGCGCGTTGAGCCTCGCCTGACCGACGCGTGGCCCCTCACCGGCCCGCGCGTCTCCATCGAACTGGCGAAGCACGTCTTCGCCCCATGGCTCCGCGGGGAGACCTGGTTCCGTCGCGGCGGAGGCGATTGATTCGCCTCCGCCGCGACCTTTTCGTTGCTGCGCGAGCGCCGGCCACCTGCCTGACCCGGCGGCCACCATTCCGCCACACCGCTTGTTCCGCGATCACGCTGCATTACTGGTGGGGTGGCCGTGACGAGACGCGGCCGCGGGGGAGACCACCTTCATGCGCCACGCAGCACACGCAGTCCGACCGGCAGCGGTCGCTGGCACCTTTTATCCGCGTCAGCCCGAGGCCCTGGCCAGCGCGGTGGATTCGTTCCTCGTCCACGCGCGGACCCTGGCGGTGCGGCCCAAGGCGCTCATCGTGCCCCACGCGGGCTACGTCTACTCGGGCCCCATCGCGGCCAGCGCCTATGCCGTGGTCGCGGCGATGAACCCGAAGCCGACGAAGGTCGTGCTGTTGGGCCCGGCGCACCACCTGGGCTTCCGCGGGCTCGCGTTGCCGGATGCCGACGCGCTCGCGACCCCGCTGGGCCTCGTGCCCGTCGACCAGGACCTGGCCGAGAAGGTGCGCGCCTTCCCCTTCGTGCAAGAGAGCGCGCTGGCCCACGAACGCGAACACTCGCTCGAAGTGCAGCTCCCCTTCCTGCAACGGGCGCTGGGGACCTTCACCGTGCTGCCCTTGCTCGTGGGGCGCGCGTCACCGGCCGACATCGCCGCCGTGCTCGACGCGGTGTGGGGCGGGGACGAGACGTTGATCCTCGTCAGCTCGGATCTCTCGCACTACCTGCCCTTCGACGAGGCCCGCGAACTCGACGCGCACACGGCGCTGAACATCGCGGCCCTCGACGACACGGCCCTCGCGGCCGACCAGGCCTGTGGCGCGCAGCCGGTCCGCGGGTTGCTCGTGGCCGCGCGTGAACACGGGCTCGAGGTGCACCTGCTCGACCTGCGCAACTCCGGCGAGACCGCGGGAGATCGAGACCGCGTCGTCGGCTACGGCGCTTTCGCCTTCACTGCGGGGGCGCGGTCATGACCCCTGCGGAAAACAGGGGACCGCTGTTGCTGTCCCTCGCCCGCGCCAGCATCGCCGAGCGCTTCGGCGCCCCCCCCGTCACCCGCCCCACCCACGAGGCGTGGCTCGACGAGAAGCGCGCGGTCTTCGTCACCCTCAAGCTGGGCGGCGACCTCCGCGGCTGCGTGGGGCAGATCGTCGCCCGCTATCCGCTCTTCGAGGCGGTACGCGAGGCGGCCGTGTCCGCGGCGTTCCATGACTCGCGCTTCATTCCCCTGCAGCCCCACGAACTGGAGCAGGTGCGCCTCGAGGTCTCGGTGCTCTCCCCGCTCGAGCGGCTCGAGGTGCACAGCGAAGAAGAACTGCTGGGCGAACTGCGCGAGGGTGTCGACGGCGTGGTGCTCTCTCACGAGTTCCGCTCGGGCCTGTTCATCCCCGAGGTGTGGAAGGAGCTGCCCGACAAGCGCGCGTTCCTGCAGCACCTCAAGCGCAAGGCGGGGCTGCCCCCGGCCAGCTGGCTGCCGGGCACGAAGGTCGAGCGTTTCACCGCGACACACTGGGAGGAGCCATGACCTCGCACCCTGCCAAATGGTGGCATCGCCTCGAAGACGGCCGCGTGCAGTGCGACCTGTGCCCACGCGAATGCAAGCTGCACGAAGGCCAGCGCGCCTTCTGCTTCGTGCGCGCGCGCGAAGGCGACCAGCTGGTGCTCAAGACCTGGGGCCGCTCGTCGGGCTTCTGCGTGGACCCCATCGAGAAGAAGCCGCTCGCCCATTTCTACCCGGGCAGCAGCGTGTTCTCGTTCGGCACCGCGGGCTGCAACCTCGGCTGCCGCTACTGCCAGAACTGGGACATCTCCAAGGCCACCGAGTGGGACACCCTGGCGGACCAGGCCTCGCCCCGGGCCATCGCCGAACGCGCGAAGCAACTGGGCTGCAAGTCGGTGGCCTTCACCTACAACGACCCCACCATCTTCGCGGAGTACGCCATCGACACGGCCGTGGCCTGTCGCGAGCTGGGCATCAAGACCGTGGCGGTGACGGCCGGCTACATCAACGCGGAGCCCCGGCGCGAGCTGTACGCGGTGATGGACGCGGCCAACGTCGACCTCAAGGCCTTCACGGAGGATTTCTACCACCGCGTCACCTTCGGGAAGCTGCAGCCGGTGCTCGAGACCATCGAGTACCTGGTGAAGGAAGCGAAGGTGTGGACCGAACTGACCACCCTGCTCATCCCCGGGTACAACGACTCGATGCAGGAGATCGCCCAGCTCTCGGAGTGGGTGGTGAAGAAGCTCGGCCCCGACGTGCCGCTGCACTTCTCGGCCTTTCACCCCGACTACAAGATGCGTGACGTGCCGCCCACGCCGCTCGAGACGCTGCGCCGCGCGCGCCGCCAGGCGATGGAGGCCGGGCTCCGCTACGTCTACACGGGCAACGTGCACGACGTGGAAGGCGACACCACGTTCTGCCACGGGTGCCACGAGCCACTCATCGTGCGGGATTGGTACCAGCTGCTCGAGTACCACGTGACCACCAAGGGCACCTGCGAGCACTGCGACACCCCGGTCGCCGGGTGCTTCGACACGAAGCCGGGCACCTGGGGGCGGAAGCGCCAGCCGGTGGTGATGAGCGCCGCGTTGTGACGCCACGGGGGCAGACAGGGGCACGGAAATCCGCCAAGAGGAGGCACCGTGCGCTTCCCTGGACGTCGTAAGCACAAGCACTACTTCCCCGTTCAAACCCGCGATCCCCTCCTTCAGCGCACGGGGGTCGATCAGCACCAGACGAAGACCCACGTGGTCGGAGTGGACCAGACGCTCGTCGACATCGACGCCCGCGTCCCCGAGAGCCTGATCCAGCGGTACGAGCTGCCCAAGGGCGCCTCGACGGTGATCCCCGATCAACTGGCGGTGAAGCTCTACGACGAGCTGCTCGAGGGGAAGCTGATCTCCTACGAGTTCGCCGGCGGGACCATCGGCAACACGCTGCACAACTACTCGCTGCTCGCCGATGACGCGTCGATCCTCCTCGGCGTGATGAGCGAGGAGATCCGCGTCGGCACGTCGGGCTACCGGTACCTCTCGAACACCTCGAGCCGGGTGAACCTCGATCACCTGCAGCCGGTCGCGGGGCCCATCGGCCGCTGCTTCGCGCTGGTGACCCCTGACGGCGAGCGCACCTTCGCCATCAGCGCGGGCCAGATGAACGGCCTGCGCGCCGAGAGCATCCCCGAGCAGGTGTTCGACGACGCGTCGTGCCTGGTGATCTCCGCCTACCTGCTGCGGTGCAAGGAAGGCGACCCGATGCCCGAGGCCACGGCGCGGGCCATCTCGCTCGCGCGTGCGCGGGGCGTGCCGGTGATCCTCACCCTGGGGACCCGCTTCGTGATCGCCGAGCGCCCGGAGTTCTGGCGCGCGTTCATCAAGGAGAACATCGACATCCTGGCGATGAACGAGGAGGAGGGCGAGGCGCTGACCGGGTTCTCAGACCCCCTGCTCGCCTGCGAGGCCGCGCTGGAGTTTGCGGACATGGTGCTGTGCACCGCCGGCGCCACGGGCCTGTACCTCGCGGGCTACACCGACGACGCGGTGAAGCGCGAGACGCGGTACCCGCTGCTGCCCGGCGCCATCCCCGAGTTCAACCGCTACGAGTTCAGCCGGCCCATGTCCCGCGCGGCGTGCGTGAAGCCGGTGAAGGTCTTCGCTCACATCGCGCCGTACCATGGCGGTCCCGAGCGCATCACCAGCACCAACGGCGCCGGAGACGCGGCCCTGGCGGCCTTGCTGCACGACATGGCGGCCAATCGCTACCACCGCGCGCGCGTGCCCAACTCCGCGAAGCACGTGCGGGAGTTCCTCACCTATTCGTCGATGAGCCAGGTCTGCCGGTATGCGAACCGGGTGAGCTACCAGGTGCTGGTGCAGTCCTCGCCCCGGCTCACGCGTGGGTTGCCCGAGCGCGAAGAGGGCCTGGATGACGAGGCGTACTGGGCGCAGTAGGCCGTTCAGCGAATCGCGGTGAACGGGTAGGTGCCGTAGCCAGGCACCTCCATGGTGCCCGTCATGCGGCACGGTGACTCGAGCTCCACGGTGTAGATCGCCGGGTTGTACGCCGACGTCGTCCAGCGAATGGTGTTGCCGGTGCGCGTCGAGCGTTCGATCGCGTAGTAGGCCGAGGGTTCGACCACCTCGCCGGTGATGCCGGTGGCGGTCTCCACCAGGTGGAACCGGTGCGACTGATCGTAGACCCCGGGCCCATGCATCAGCCAGGTCCCGGTGAGGTTGGTGCTCGTGGTGCGGCACTCCGAGGCCATGCACGCCCGCTTGAGGTAGCGCGACTGGCCTCCCGTGAGGTTGAAGGGCGCGGCCGACGGCGGGGAGATGGCGATGTCCACGGGGCCCCCGAAGATCCGCTTCGGAGGGAAGGACACCGGCCCCCCAGCGCCGATGGTGAACCGGTCGGGATTGCCCGAGACGTAGTTCACGACCTCGAGCAGGCCGCGGTCGTTGGTGCCGCCGTCCGTGACGGGCTGGCCGTTGACGGTGACCGTGCCCGAGGCAGAGACGGTGGTGGCGTTGAGCGCCAGCGTCCCGGGGGCCGTGAAGGAAGCCCCGCGCAGGACGGTCACCCCTCCACTCGCCGCGGCAGGCCCGGTGTCGAAGGCGTAGGCCCCCACGTCGAGCGGCATGTTCTTGTAGACCAGCACCGGCATCCGCGCCGCGAGGCCCAGCGGGAAGAGCTGCCCGGAGCGGCCCGCCCAGGCGTTCGTCAATTCGATCGAGTCGTACCAGGCGATGCCGTTGCGCAGGACGCCGTCGATGGAAAAGGAAACGTCGAGCGAGGTGGTGTCGAGCCGGAGCGGCAGCACGGTGTTGGCCGACAGCCCCACGCCGCGGGCGATCACCACCCGGTCCAGGTCAGGCACGCCGGTGAAGCTGCCGTTGGCGTGCCGGTAGATCACGTCGTAGGTCCCCTCGGCGAGGTGCGCGGTCACCGTCGCGGGCCCGGTGAGAGGCAGCGGCACCGTCGTCTCCTGCGAGCCCACGCGATCGTGAAACGAGATCGAACCGCGCTCGGACCCGCCTCGATCGGGGAAGGTCAATCCGTCGAGCGTCAAGGTGGTGGTGAGATCGTACCCGCGCAACTGCCAGGCGAAGTTCGCGGTGGCGCCCACGGTCACGTTGCGGGCCAGCAACGATCTCGCGCCTGCGGGAGCAGGTGGCGCAGGCTGGGCGTTGGTGACGAGGAAGACGTCGTAGGTGCGACGCGGTGCGACCAGGGTGAAGGTCGAAGGGCTCGAGGCGCTCACGTTGGCGTAGCGGTTCTCCCCAGTCTCGATGTCGACGAACTCAAGGGACACCAGCGCGAGGTTCAGCCAATTCACGGATTGGCCGTCGAGCGTGACGGTGGCGGTCAACGTGGTGAAGGGCAAGTCGTCGACCCGGGTCGTGGTGGTGGTGAAGGGTACGGCCTTCGCGAAGACGGCCTTGGTGCTCTGCGGCACCGTCGAGGCGAACGTCACGTCGAGCGTGCCCGCGAAGAGGGGCCCGGAGTACGTGGGAGCGCCGGTGCGCGCGAGGTGGAACGAAACCGAGGTCAGGCCCGCGGCGTCGCGGAAGGTGATCAACCCGCGGTCGTCGTACTGGCCGACCTCGGGAGGAGCGACGCCGTCGATGGTGACCGTTCCCGAGACGACGACGGTGTCGAGGTTCCAGGCCTGGGTGCTCGAGGCGCTGACCACCAGGCCACTCGCGAGCTTGCCCCAGCCGCTGGGGAGGCCCGGCTGTGAACCGCTGTGGTACCGGACGTCGTAGGTGCCTCGCAGCAACTGCGCCGAGAACGTCGCCGGCCCGGAGGTCGCGAGCGTCGCGGGCAACACCATGCCCCACTCGCGGTCGATGAACTCCACGCTGCCCCGAGTACCCGCGGGGAGCGGTTGGCCGTTGATCGTCAGGGTGCCGCTGACCGTCACCGGGGCGACGTCGTAGCTGAGGCTGATGGACGTCGAAGCGACGCAGAAGAGGCCGCCATCGGCCTGCGGTGGGAGGCCCGCGTCATACAGGCCGGCGTCGGGAACGGGGCGGCCGGCATCCGGAGTCCCCGCATCGGGCAGCGGGTGGCCGGCGTCGGGGATTCCGGCGTCGGGCGTTCCTGCGTCTCGGACTCCGGAGTCCTGGATTCCGGAATCGACCGCACCGGCATCGGCGAGCGGTTGACCCGCGTCCCCAGGCACCACGAGGGCAGGCACGCACGCGGCCTGGACACACTCGTCGCCCGCCTGGCAGGTCGCGCAGGCCGCCCCGCACTGGCCGCACGTCAGGGTCGTCTGCCCGTCGACGCACACGCCCATCGAATCGCAGCAGCCCGTCGCGCAGCGCTCGGGCCCACAGAACGCCTCCGGGGCCTCACAGGCGCAGCCGCCGAGGAACACGAGCAGGGCGATCGCCGCACGCCAGAGGGGGTCACGCATCGAAGGCACTCCTGGGGGCGCGGGCGGGAAATGCCCTGCGGAAGGTGAGTGGCGTGGGTACCACCTTCTTTTGAAGAAGGAAGCGGGAGCCGAGGAGCGGGGCCGCCGATTCCCTCTCTCAGCGACCCTTCGGTCGGACCTTGCCCCTGGTCACCACCGTGATGACGACTCCGCCCACGACCGTGGCAATGGTGGCCAGCGCCTTCAGCCACTTACCGCCCGTCTCGTGCTTCGCGGCCTTGCAGGCGGGACACAACGCGGTCTCGCCAGTGAGCAGTGGCCGTCCGCACTTTGAACAAGCTCCCATCGCGTTCACTCCGTGAGTGCTTCAGCGTCCAACTCGAAGGACAACGTCGAAGAAGAGAGCATGCGCTGCGCCCCCAGGGATGCCGGGAGCAAGCGCTGCGAAACCCCAGACCAGAGGGTCTCCGCATGCTCGACTCGGGCCCGCGGCGCGAATCGAAGTAGCGACGCAAACCGGGGCGCGAGCACGGCCACCGATGCATTGAACTGCTCGACGGCCACCCGGGCCATCGCGTCCTCCCCCGCCGCGGAGTGCACGTCAGCCATCAACTGGGTGGCCACGAGCGCAGCCTTGAACTCGTCGGTCAACGCGACCAGTTCGTCCCCGAACTTCTCGGACGGAGTGTCCATGAACGGCACGGACTTCATCCACTGGCTGGCGAGGGCTGGAACCTCGAGCGCCTCGACCCGCAACTGGATGTTCTTGAGCAGCACCGCGCGAGCCTCCGCGGCGGTCTGAATCGCCGCTCCGAGCAGGAGCCGGCGCGTCTCATCCGAAGTGGCCACCCGGGCCTGCTGGTAGACGTCACGGGCCGCGATCACCCGCCCGATCCGTTCGGCACTGGCGCCGATCGCCAGCTTGTCGAGCTTGGCGTCGAGTTCCTCGATCTTCTGGGAGATGTCCGCGAGCGCGCTCTGCAGCGCCATGCCGGAGAAGCCCTTCACGGCATCGACCGGCAGATCCTCGCGCTTGAGCCTCAAGTGCTTGACGATGTCCTTGTTCGCACCGTCGCGAATGACCACCGAGTACGTGCCGTCGGCGTACTGCCGCCAGTTCGCGCGCCCGTTCTCGACCGCTTCGCGAATGCCCGCCGGCCACTCGATGGTGAACTTGCGGTCCTTCTGAAGCCCCGCCAGCGCATCGGCAAACTCGGGCAGCCGGCGAAGCGCCCCGATCACCGTCGTCCGTGCCTGGCCAAAGCGCCGCAAGAAGTCTTCGTGGCTGCCCGCCTTGAGACCGGACGGACTCGGCACGAGCACCACCACCTCGTCATCAATCGCCATGGCAGCCTCCGCTGGGACCTCGAGTTGACCATCACTGCAGGCTGACGTCGCGCCTGAAGCCGAAGCCCAGGCGCGGCGAACGCGCAACGCATTGCGCCCGGCGAGCCGGGCACGCGTATTTGCGGCCGACCTTGCTGGCAGCCCACACGCGGTAGTTCCTCTTCTTCAGAACGGGCGACGCGAGCGAACAAACGCCGCCATCGCGAGGAAAGCGAGAAACGCCCCACCGCCAAGAATACCAAGGCCGCGAAGTACCCATCCAGCAACACCCTGCGTCGACCTTTCGTGACCGAAGGGTCGGTCGGCTGTCGGAACGAGATTCGGCGCCACCATCCCGCCACCCGAGGGCGGTCGAGGTGCGGTCACCATTCCATCGTCGTTCGCAAACCCAGGGCCGAGGCCATCGTCCCCCGAGGGCGAGCCCAACTCCTCCTGGTTCCCGATTCTGCTCGAGCGAAACGCTGAGTTGTTCGGATTGAGTTGGTTGGAGCGATTATCGAGAGCCGATTGGTAGGCAGAGTTGTTCGGGTTGAGCGCGTTCGACCTCTGGTCATTCGGGCTCAGCCCTGCACCGGAATGCCCGCCGCCGGAATGCCCGCCGCCACCGGCCCAAGCCAAAGGAGCAAAGGTGATGAGCGCCAAACTCACCACGACGCGTCGGCACAGTGCCGCCAATCGTGGTGCATCAAATCCAGTCAATGATGCGACCATGAACCCTCCCGCCCCATGGCAACCGTGCTCTGCGAGGTTCCGAGGATACTACCAGCGGACGGCACGCCGACAGCCATTCGGGTTGAACAGCCAACGAACCTGAAGCTCGCACCTCGCCCTACTGCTCCGTCAGCGTCAGCTCAGTCGTATACGTCGCCAAGGCGCTGCCCCCGTTCGTGCAGCGCGAGATCTGCGAATCACCGAAATACGAGACGGTCAGCGAGCCCGTTGCCCTGGTGCCGGAGCCTCCGCCCACGGTCTCGACCAGGTCGCAGGAGATCATCCCCGTACCCGCCGAGTCGGCGAAGG
>CAIVGN010000096.1 GCA_903905455.1 uncultured Archangium sp. | reverse complement strand
CTCTTCGCGACCTTCATCGCGAACCTGAACCGCTGTCGATTTTGAACCGGTGCCCACGGCGCGGTCGCGTCGTCAGAACTCGGTGAGGCGGTGACGGCAGCGGTGCTGGCGGACTACCGCACGGCGCCGGTGTCACCCCAGCTCAAGGCGATGCTCGCGTACCTCGAGAAGACGACGCTCACGCCGGAGGCGTTGACCATTGACGATGCCCGCGCCCTGAAGGCCTCGGGGCTCACCCGGGAAGCGGCAGAGGACGCGTTGCGCGTCGCCCTCTGCTTCAACCAGATCGCCCGCATCGCCGACGCGCTCGACTGGGAGATCCCCGACCGGGCAGGCTTCGCGGCGTCTGCGAAGAGCCTGCTCCGGTTCGGGTACCTGCTCCCGTTCCACCGGAAGTGAGGGCGTTACTTCCGGGCCTTGCGGGCCTCGTCACGGAGCTTCACGGCCTGGTCGAAGAATGCCTCCGAGACGACCTTGCCGCGCACCGCCGGCCACGAGCGCTGGGCTGCCTTTTCCCACGGGCCCGGCTCGACCTTCACCACGTTGAGGCCCTGTTTCTTCATCGCCACCACGGCGTCTTCGTTGAGGCGCTTCACCTCGGCGTCGATGCGGGCGTTGATCTCCTTGGTGATGGCGAGGAGCTTGGGCCGGAGGTCGGCGGGGATCTTCTCCCACGCGTCTTTCTTCACCACCGTGGCGCCCACCAGGTACGCCCAGGGGTAGTCGACCATGTAGTTGGCCTTGTCGAAAAGGCGCGCGGTGAGCACGTAGGCCGGCACCTGCGAGATGCAGCTGATCATGCCCGTCTGCAGCGAGGGCACGATGTCCGTGGACGAGAGGACCACGGGCCGAAAGCCGATGAGCTTGAAGACCTCGACCGACGCGGGGTCACCGTCCCAGGCGAAGAACTTCGCGTCGGCGGCGGCCTCCGGGGTGGCGTAGGGCTTGGTGCAGAAGATGCTGACCGTGCCCACCTGGGCCCACGAGAGCACCACGTAGCCCTTGGCGTCGAGGCTGGCGTTGAGCTGCGCCTCGAGCTTGGGGAAGACGTCGCGGTAGTCGCGCTCGTCGAACAGGCCGGGGGCCGAGAAGATCATCGGCTCGGGCACCACGTCATGCAGGCCCACGTTGGTGATCGACGCGGCCTGCAGCTGGCCCACGCCCATCTTTCGCACCATGTCGCCTTCGCTGCCCTGGGTGCCACCGGCGTAGATCTTGAGCTTCACCTTGCCGCCCGAGGCCTCGCTCCACTTCTCCCCGAGTTCCTTGAGCAACGCGTGCCAGGTCGAGCCCTGCGGGGCGAGCGTGCCCAGCTTGATCGTCACGTCCTGCGCCAGCGCGAAGTTCGCGGCCAGCACCACCATCGCCATCACCAGTCGTTTGGTCACGTCATTCCCCTTCAGTTGAACAAGTCGTCCGCGTGGTCCAGCAACAGCTTCGCGCGGCGCTGCGCGATGGTGTTGGCCAGCCGGCCCTGCTTCGTGGCGTTCACGTCGGCCGCGAGCACGGCCTTGAGCACCGCTTCGAATTCTTCGCGCTTCTGCGCCTGCACCAGCACGCCCTCGGCCCAGGACACCTGCACGCCCAGGCGCAGGCCACTCTTCAGGGCGACGGCGCGGTCGAGGAACTGCCTGGCGCCGGCCTCGGTACCGCCGGGCCGCGCGGCCTCGAACGACACGAAGAACTCGAGCACCGAGCCCCCGTCCCACGTCTCATCCAGTTCCAGTGCGCGGCGCATCAGGGCTTCGGGGGCTGGCAGCTCGGCGACCAGGCCCATGTCTTCCTTCCCATTCGAGATCGCGAGCGCCCAGGCGGCCGCGGTCCAGTACACGAGGGGCAGGTCCTCTTTCTTCAGGGGGGCCACGGCTTCGGTCAGTCCGCGCATCGACTTGAGCTTCTCGGTGATGCCCGGGCTCGAGAGCTCCAGGCCGGCCAGGCCATAGTCCCGGCCCCGCAACAGGAGCTTCTTGGCGCGCAGCCGGCTGACCTTCGCCAGGGACGACTTGCCCTCGAACTCGGCGATGTCCGCGTCCTGCTGCACGAAGGCGTAGCCGTACTGCGCGAAGCCCGACGCCAGCGAGGTCAGCAGCCCGACGTGCTTCGGCTGGGAGGCGAGCACGCTCTCCATGGTCTTGAGGCCGAAGGGCGCGGCGTCGCGCACCAGCTCGGGGTCGTCGTCTTCCCCCAGGGTGCCGGGCCCCGAGAGGGCGTCGGCGACGAGGTTGGTGGCGAACGAGCCAAAACAGCCAGAAAACGGAACCGCGAGTGCGGCGATGAGCGCCAACCGGTGCATGCAACCCCTCCCATGGGAGAAACGAGAGGCCGCTCTTAGGGACCCGTGAGGAGGGTGGTCAACGTCCGTCTTCTCCGGCCTGCCCGGCGTGATAGCAAACGGCCGTGGCCACTGACACGACACCGGAAGTCGAATTCGAAGACGCGCTCGCGGGACTCTCCCCCTTGGAGCGTCGCCTGACCAACATCGCGGGGCTCTTCGTGGGGCTCCTCTCTCTGGTGATGGTGGCCCTGCCGGTGGTCCAGGCCGCGGCGCGCAAGGTGGCGGACACCGACATTCCCAGCGCGTCGATCATCGTGCAGCACCTCACGCTGTGGGTCGGCTTCCTCGGCGCGCTGCTGGCGGCGGGCACCGGCAAGCACCTCGCGTTGTCGACGGCCGAGGCGATCCCCGAAGGGTGGCCGCGCCGGGTGGCGAGCCTGTTGACGCGCATGACGTCTTCCGCCGTGTCGGCGCTGCTGGCCTACGCCTCGTGGAAAGTGGTGCAGGCGGACGCGGAGAGCGGTCGCACGGTCGTCGGCTCGCTGCCGGTGTCATGGAGCGAGGCGATCATGCCCGTCGCCTTCGTGTTGATGGCGGCGCGCTTCGCGTGGCGCTCGGGCAAGGGTGAGCAATCGTGGGTCGATCGCGGGCTGGCGGTGGCGGCCATCGCCGGCGCGTTCGCGCTGGGGGCCATGGCGCCGTCGTCGGTGGTGGTGACGGTGTTGTTGGTGCTGGTGGGTATCGCCTTCATGAGCGGCACGCCGGTCTTCGTGGTGATGGGCGCCGCGGCGATGATCCTCTTCTGGCGCGACGGCACGCCGATCGCGGCCGTGCCCGCCGAGACCTTCCGCCTGGTGTCGTCGGCCACGCTGCCGGCGATCCCGCTCCTCACCGTCGCCGGCTACGTGCTGGCCGAGGGCGGGGCGGCCAAGCGCCTGGTGCGCGCGTACAAGGGCTTCTTCGGGTGGATGCCCGGCGGCGTGGCGATCATGACCACCGTGGTGTGCGCGGTGTTCACCACCTTCACCGGCGGCTCGGGCGTCACCATTCTCGCGCTCGGCGGGCTCTTGCTGCCGATGCTCAAGGAAGAGGGCTACCCCGAGGGCTTCAGCCTGGGCCTGGTCACCGCGGCCGGCTCGCTGGGCCTGCTGTTCCCCCCGTCGCTTCCGGTGATCCTCTACTCGGTGGTGGCCTCGGTGCCGGTGGGCAAGCTGTACCTCGGCGGCATGCTGCCGGGCCTGCTGATGATGGGCATGGTCGCGGGCTACGGCGTCTTCATGGGCATCAAGCACAAGATCCCCCGGCAGCAGTTCAAGCCGGCCGAGGCCTTGCGCGGCCTGTGGGAAGCCAAGTGGGACCTGGGGCTGCCGGTGATGGTCATCGCCACCGTCGCCTCGGGCTTCGGCACCATCGTCGAGGCCAGCGCCATGGGCTGCGCCTACGCCCTGGTGGTCGAGATGGGCATCTTCCGCACCATTCACCCGGTCAAGGACCTGCCCCGCGTGCTGGTCACGGCGACCACCCTGGTCGGCTCGGTGGTGATCCTCCTGGGCGTGGCCATGGGTCTCTCGTCGTGGCTGGTCGACGCCGAGGTGCCCACCATGCTGCTCGATTGGACGACCGAGCACGTCAAGAGCCAGTGGGTGTTCCTGCTCGCGCTCAACGTGGGCCTGTTGATCGTCGGCAGCGTGCTCGAGATCTACGCGGCCATCGTGGTCATCGCGCCGCTCGTCGCGCCCATCGGCGTGGCCTACGGCATCGATCCCGTGCACCTGGGGGTGATCTTCCTGGCGAACCTCGAGCTGGGCTTCCTCTTCCCCCCCATGGGCATCAACCTGCTGCTGGCCTCCACGCGCTTCCGCAAGCCGCTGCCGTACCTCTATGCGCGGGCGCTGCCGTTCCTGCTCATTCTCGCGGTCGGTGTGCTGCTCATCACCTACCTCGACGTGATGACCACCGGCCTGCTCAGCAAGTGAGTCGCGGCCTCGAGCCGTCGCGCCTCGGGCACGACGTCTTCGGGGTCGGCGAGGTGGAAGGCGTGCAGGCAGGCGGCCTTGGGCAGCGTCGCGAGCTCCACGTGCAGGTTGTGGAGCCGGGCGCGCAGCCCCCGCTTGAGCTCCACCAGGCGCGCGTGGTCGGCCAATGAGAGCAGCCACTGCTCGGCGACCGCGCCGGGGTGCAGGGCTTCCCACAGGCGCTCGAAGATCACCGCGCGGTGCATGGCCACGGCGTGGCGCCGGCGCACCTGGATCGCCGTCGACAGGCGCGCCCAGCCGGTGAGCACCCGCCTGGCCAGGACCCGAATGCCCACTTCGTCGAGCAGGGCCTCGAGCTGGGGTCGCTGGGGCATGCCCACGGGCGTGACGATCAAGCCGCAGGGCAGGGGGGGCGCGCCGTGATCGACGGTGGCGTCCAGGGTCTCGAGCCACTGGGCCAGCTGCAGCTCCTCGAGCGCGCTGGGGGGGAGCATCGACAGCGCGGTCATCGGCGGGCTCCGTTGGCGCGCACGTTGTAGGTGGTGGTGCAGTGCAGGCAGTACTTGCGACACAGCGGGTCTGATTGGCAGGCGCCTTCCCGGGCAAAGCGGGCGCTGTTGGCGCGCTGCACCTCCTGCGAGTCGCTCAGCGGCCCCAGCGGCGTGCCCCCTTCTCGCAGGTAGACGGAGCACGGGTAATACGAGGCGCCGTCGACGGTGCGCTCGGTCAACGGCACGAAGCAGCGCCAGCCCTCGGTCGGCGGCAGGTGCTCGAGGCCGATGGCGTCGCGCGCGAAGACCGTCCGGAGCTTCCGGCGCAGCAGGGGGAACGCCGCCGGGGCGAAGTTCGCGAGCACCTCGCGCAGGCGCCGGGTGACGTCGAGCGCGCCGGGGAAGGACCCGAGGCCGTCGCGCTGGTCGACGTCGGTGATGAGCTTGAGATCGTCGGGGCCCAGCGCGAGCAGGAAGGAGACCAACTCCGGGAGCTGCCCCCGGTTCGCCGCGCCCACCACGGTGTTGACGATGAGGAAGAAGCGACGCCCCTCGCGCCGCGCCCGGCCCAACGCAGCGAGCGTCTCCACGGCCCGCGACCAGGCGTGGGTTCGCCCGGTCATCGCCTCGCCCAGCGAGGGGTCGGCGGCGTCGATGGACACGCGCACCTCGTCGAGGCCCGCGTCGATGAGCTCCAGGTAGCGCTGCGGCGAGAGGGTGCCGTTGGTGGTGACGCTCACCTGTTCGACGCCCCGGGCCTTCGCGCTGCGGATCATCTGGGGCAGGGTGCGCAGCAGCGTCGCCTCGCCCCCGGTGAAGTGGAGATGGCGGATGGGCGTGCCCTCATGCTCGTCGAGGTAGCGCTCGAAGCGCTCGAGATCCCACGTCAGGCGCTTCTGCGGCCGGGCCACCAGCTCCGCCTCGCTGCGCGCGATGGTCTTGCAGTACGGGCAGTCGAGGTTGCAGCGGTAGGTGAGGAAGATGGTCACCCGGTGCAGCGGCGTCTGGCCCGTGACCGCCTCGGGTTCGTCGAGCAACCGCCCGAGCTCGGCGATTCGGGTGTCCTGCTCATCTTCAAACAGAAGGTCCGGCACCGGGCTGCGCCACAGGTCGTCCAAGGAACACCTCGTCGAGCGGAAAGGAGCGATGTGGGACACTGTGCTACATGGTTCTTTGGAGCCACAAGGAGGGTCGAGTCAGGGTGTGACCTCACGTGTCGTCCCCGAAGTCGTTGACGGGCTCAATCAGGTGCGGATATTGAGCGGTCACGCGGTGGTAGCTCAGTTGGTAGAGCACGAGCTTCCCAAGCTCGGGGTCGAGGGTTCGAATCCCTTCCGCCGCTCAGAAGTACGTGGTCGTTGTTGAAGTGGTTGGGTGTTGACAGCACAGTTTGAATCACATAGTTGCCGCGTCGCTTTACGCAGTTGGCCTTGTCGTCTAGTGGCCTAGGACGGTGCCCTCTCACGGCATAAACCCGGGTTCGAATCCCGGCAGGGTCACAAATCTCGTTCCCGTCCAACGAGTACGAAGCCCCGGAGGAAACTCCGGGGCTTTTTTTTGCCCATCGCATGGCGCGTTTCGCCGAAGCCCTCGAGTCGAACCCCGCACCGACCGCGCTGGGCGACATCGCGCTTCGCTACGAGCCGTCGATGTTGATCGGAGAAACGCTGCGGCAGCCGCGCACCGGGCGCCCGTCGTTCTCGTGGGTCTCGGGCCTCGCGCTGCTGGTGCTGGCCGTGGGGAGCCTGGTGCTGGGGGGGAGCGACGTGCTGAGCGCGGGCCTGGTGCTGGGCGGCGCGGCGGCCATGGCCCTGGCGGTCTGGTTCGAGCGGTTCGAGAAGCGGCAGCGGCGCTTCGTGGCCAACTTCGGAATGCTCACCCTGCGCCTCGACTTCGCCTCGGCCATCGCCGGCTACCCCCAGACGATGATCGTCGACTTCGACGACGTGAAGGCGCTGGAGCTGGCGACGCAGGCGGACGGCGCCCTGTGTGTGCTGGTGGACTTCATTCACCGCGACCAGGCGCTGCGCGAGGTGCTCG
>CAIVGN010000095.1 GCA_903905455.1 uncultured Archangium sp. | reverse complement strand
TACGCGGGCAGCGGCTCGACGCCCGCCGGCAGCTTCGCCAGCACGCTGTCGTGCAACTGACATGAGACTCCTCGTCGTCGATTCGTTCGCGGCCGAAGCCAGGGCCCTGCGGTCCCACTTCGACGCGCGCTTCGCTGATCCGCGCCGCGCCACCACGGATCGTTTCGTGTGGGACCTGTGGCACGTGCCCGAGCAGTACACCGCGCTGCGCACCCCGGCCTGGGAGTACTTCCCGAAGGAGACCTACGAGGCCTTTCACCAGCGCCTCGTGTGGTGGGGGCGGCGCACCCTGGGCTGCCACGACGTCTCTCCGCCGTGGCTCAGCTGCTACGTCAACGGCTGCGAGCAGCGGCTGCACGGCGATCTCCCTCATGGGCCGGTGGCCTTCGTCTTCTCGCTGACCAACTGGAACAAGCGCACCTTCCGCGGCGGCGAGACGCTGCTGGTGCGCGACGAGGTGCTCGACTTCTGGCGCGGCTTCACCAGCACCCGGGCCGTCGAAGAGCCGGAGTTGCTCGACGAGGTACCGGCGCGCTTCAACCGCCTGGTGGCCTTCGATCCCCGCATCCCCCACGGCGTGCGCCGCGTCGACGGCTCCATGGACCCCACCGAAGGCCGCCTGGTGATCCACGGCTGGTTCGTGCAGCCCCGGCCCTTCATCGAGGGCCCCCTGAAGGAGCGCGCGCTGGAGCTGGCCATCGCCCGCGTCACCGAGGCCATTGGCCCCTCGCTTTCGGCCGGGTTGCCGCTCGCCGGGCTGCTCTCCCTGGGCTTCGACGTCGGTCCCGACGGGCGGGTCCGGGGCCTGCGCGTGCTCGCCGACACCACCCGAACGCCCGAAGAGCACCAGCCCGGTCGCCGGGCGCTGGTGAAGGCCGCCCGCAAGGCACTGGAATCGCACGTCTTTCCCAAGTCGCGCGCCGTCAGCCACGTGACCCTGCCGCTGGTCTTCGAGCGCTGATCCAGAAGCTTGCGATCGCCCGGAAGCGTCTGTTACACGCCAGCCAGTTCTTCACCTCGCGCCTGACCTGGGCGAAGTGGAGCGCGGCAGCAAAAATACTCACACGTGCCACGCCGGCCACGGTGCTTCAGACATGGGGTCTGGAGTCGATGCCGGAGGTTTCACCACCACACGGGCACGTGGCGGAACAACCAAAGAAGAAGGACGCAGCACCATGACTGAGCAGAACGAGCAGCAGCAGCAGATGGCCCCCGCTGGCGGCATCACCATGCGCCAGATGCTTGAAGCCGGCGTGCACTTCGGTCACCAGACCAAGCGCTGGAACCCGAAGATGAAGCCGTACATCTTCGGCGCCCGTAACGGGATCTACATCATCGACCTCCAGAAGACGGTCGTGCTCGCCCGTGCGGCGCTGCGCTTCGTCTCTGACGTCACCGCGCGCGGTGGCTCGGTGCTCTTCGTGGGCACCAAGAAGCAGGCCCAGGACGTGGTTCGCGAAGAGGCGGCCCGCTCGGGTCAGTACTTCGTGACCAACCGTTGGCTGGGCGGCACGCTCACCAACTTCAAGACCATCAAGCAGGGCATCGACCGCCTCAAGGCGATCGAGACGATGGCGGAGGACGGGACCTACGCCCGCCTGCCCAAGAAGGAAGTCGCGGGCCTCGAGCGTGAGCGCGAGAAGCTCGAGAAGAACCTCGGCGGCATCAAGAACACCAGCCGCCTTCCTGGCGCGGTGTTCGTGATCGACCCCAAGAAGGAGGCGCTCGCGGTTCACGAGGCCAACCGCCTGGGCATCCCGGTGCTCGGCCTGGTCGACACCAACTGCGATCCCGAAGGCATCGACTACGTCATCCCCGGCAACGACGACGCGATCCGTTCGATCAAGCTCTTCACGGGCAAGATCGCCGACGCCGCCCTCGAGGGTGCCGCCCGCTACCGCGCCTCGGGCGCCGCGGACCGTGACGCGCAGGAAGAGCGCCGTCGCCACGAGGGTCGTGGTGGTGGCCAGCAGGACGACTCGCGCCGCCGCGCGCCCCGCCGTGAAGGTCGCGGCCCCGTCGTCGAGCACCGCGGTGGCCCTGCCGCCGTCGAGCCCGTCGCGGTCGAGGGTGAAGTGGCCGTCGCCGCTGCTGCGGCTGAGCCGGTGGTCGAGGCGAAGGCCGAGTAAATCGGTCGACCGTCTACCCGCTTGAGGGAGCGTCGACTCGTGCATCACCGGCGAGTCGGCGCTCTTTGCGTTCCAAACCCTTATTCAAGATTCCGCAGCACACAGGAGCGACACATGGCTGAGATCACGGCTGGCATGGTGAAGGAACTCCGCGAGAAGACCGGCGCGGGCATGATGGACTGCAAGAAGGCGTTGACGGAGAACGCGGGCGACTTCAGCAAGGCTGAAGAGTGGCTCCGCAAGAAGGGCGTGGCTTCGGCCGCGAAGAAAGGAGCCCGCGTGGCCGCCGAAGGCCTGGTGGGCATGCTGGTGGCCGATGACGGCAAGCTGGGCGCGATCGTCGAGGTCAACGCCGAGACCGACTTCGTGGCGCGCAACGCCGAGTTCGTGAAGCTCACCGAGGGCCTGGTGAAGCACGTCTCGCAGCACAACCCTGCCGACTCCGAGGCGCTCCACGCGCAGCCCTACGAGGGTGGCAAGTCCGTCAAGGACGCGATCACCGAGAAGATCGCCACCATCGGCGAGAACCTCACCGTGCGCCGCTTCGTGCGCTTCCAGGTCGACGGCAACGGCGCCCTGGGCAGCTACCTCCACTCGAACGGCAAGATCGCCGCCCTCGTCGAGGTGCTCGGCAGCAACGGCGCCGAGGCGAAGACCCTGGCCAACGAGCTGGCGATGCAGCTGGCGGCGATGAAGCCCCCGTACGCCACCCGCGACCAGGTGCCGGCAGATCTCCTGGAGAAGGAGAAGGCCACGTTCCGCGACGAGCTCGCGAACACCTGGAAGATCACCATCAAGGATGGCGCGGCGCGTACCGGCATCTTCCGTTCGGAAGACGCCGAGAAGGTCATGATGGAAATCTCCGGAAAGCTCGAGAAGGTCCCGCTGACGCAGATTTTGAAGCGTGAGCAGATCACCAAGCCGGAAGCCATGTGGGACAAGATCATCGCGGGCAAGCTCGAGAAGTACTTCGAGAACAACTGCCTCATCGATCAGGTCTGGGTGAAGGACGACAAGCTGAAGATCAAGGACCTGGTGGCCGAGCACGGCAAGAAGGCCGGCACCACGCTCACCCTGGGCCGCGTGGCGCGCATCGAGGTCGGCGAAGGCATCGAGAAGGTGAAGTCGGATCTCGCGGCGGACGTCGCGGCGACGCTCAAGAGCTGAGCCTCCGTCTTTCCTGATTTCTCACCGCGGGCAGGCCGGGACTCATTTCCGGCCTGCCCGTGGTGTTTTTTTCAGCTAAGTCCGCTGCGTCATGAGCACCCCATCCAAGACGGGCGGCTACAAGCGGATCCTCCTCAAGCTGTCCGGGGAGGCTCTGATGGGAGACGAGAAGTACGGCATTCACCCGCCGACGCTCTCGCGCATCGCCGAAGAGGTGATGGAGCTCAAGGCCGCCGGGGTGGAAGTGGCCATCGTCATCGGCGGGGGGAACATCTTCCGCGGCGTGCAGGGCGCCACCACTGGCATGGACCGGGCGAGCGCCGACTACATGGGCATGCTCGCCACCTGCATCAACTGCCTGGCGCTGCAGGACTCGCTGGAGAAGCTCAACGGCAGCACGCGGGTGCTCTCGGCCATCAAGATGGAGCAGATCGCCGAGCCCTACATTCGTCGTCGCGCGGTGCGCCACCTCGAGAAGGGGCGGGTGGTGATCTTCGCCGCCGGCACCGGCAACCCGTACTTCACGACCGACACCGCCGCCTCGCTGCGCGCCATGGAGATCAACGCCGAGGTCATCTTGAAGGCGACCCGCGTCGACGGGGTCTACGACTCCGACCCGCGCAAGAACCCGGACGCCAAGCGCTACCGCACGGTCTCGTACATGGACGTGCTCAAGAAGCAGCTCAACGTGATGGACTCCACGGCCATCTCGCTGTGCATGGACAACAAGCTGCCCATCGTGGTGTTCGACATGACGCACAAGGGCAACATCGGGCGCGCGGTGCTGTCGCCCGGGGACATCGGCACCGTCGTCGGCACGGCCGAGACGGTGATGGCCTGAACTGCAGCGCTACCTGGAAAAAGGAGTCACTACATGGCCGTCCATGATGACGCGGTGAAGGAACTGAGCGAGTCGATCAAGAAGTCGATCGAGCAGCTCAAGCAGTCGATGACCAAGATCCGCACCGGGCGCGCCAACGCGGCGATGCTCGATGGCGTGAAGGTCAGCTACTACGGCACGCCCACGCCGCTGCCGCAGTGCGCGGCCGTCGCCGTGCCCGAGCCCCGGCTGATCACCGTCAAGCCGTGGGACAAGACGATCATCCGCGACATCGAGAAGGCGCTGCTCGAGGCCAACCTGGGCCTCACGCCGCAGAACGATGGCGAGGTGATTCGCCTGCCCATTCCGCCGCTGACCGAGCAGCGCCGCAAGGAGATCGCCAAGACGGTCAAGGCGACCGGCGAAGAGCGCAAGGTGGCCATCCGCAACGAGCGCCGCGACGCCAACGAGAAGTTGAAGACGCTGCTCAAGGACAAGGTCATCACCGAGGACGACCTCAAGCGCGCGGGCGAGAAGGTGCAGAAGGAGACCGACGCCGGCATCGCCCAGGTCGACGACGTGGTGGCGAAGAAGGAAAAGGAAGTCCTCGAAGTGTGAGGTCGCCGTTCCCAACCCCATGAGCCAGCCGCGCATCCTCGTCGCCGAACCCTCTGCCCCCATCGCCAACGCCCTTCGGAAGTTCCTCGACGGGTGGGCGGAGGTGCAGGTGGTTCGTTATGTCGACGAGGCGGTGCAGCTGATGCGGGCGCGGCCGGTCGACGTGTTGATCGCCTCGGTGTCCGCCAGTTTCGACGGTGAGGCGCTCGCGCCGCAGGTGCGCAAGGTGGCGCCGGAGACGGCGATCATCCTCGCCTACCCGCCCGCCGACGTGGACCACGCGCCCGAGCGCGCGCGCGCCGCGGGAGCCGACGCCTTCCTGGTGGGGCCGCTCAAGCGCCACCAGGTGCTTTCGGTGGTGCAGGCCGTCACCCGGCTCAACGGACTGGCGGCGCAGCTGCGCGGCCTGCAGGCGAAGTTCGAGGCCTTCAAGGCCGCGGCCCCCAAGCCGGCGATTCGCCCCAAGGCGTCGGTGGTCGGGGTCAATGCGCCCGACGAGGCCTTCTTCAAGAAGTACATGTTGCTCGAGGTCAAACGCAGCAAGCGCTACCAGTACCCGGTGGCGGTGCTGCTGGTGGCGCTCGACAAGTTGTCCGAGCACCTGGGCGAGAGCGCGCCGGAGTTCCAGCGGGCCGCCATTCGCTCCGAGGCCCTCGAGGGGCTCTCGGTGCTGCTGCGCGACATCGACGTGGCGATGCCCTTTGGCGAAGACAAGTACCTCATCTTCTTGCCGCACACGCCGCTCAAGGGCTGCACCATCGTCGCCGGGCGCGTGGTCGAGCGGCTGAGCAAGCTCGACTCGTTCCCCCACGGCACGGTGTCGGTGGGCGTGGCGTCGTTCGACCCCACGGCCACCGCGAAGGACCAGGTCAGCTTCGGCGGCCTGGTGCGCGAGGCGAGCGAGGCGCTCAAGAAGGCCCAGGAGGCCGGCGGCAACCGCTTCAGCGCCCCCGAGCTGCCCCCGGTTCCCAAGCGCAACCGGATCTCGATCGGGTGAGGTTCGGCCCGGACCGGCTCAGAGCACCTTGCCCGGATTGAGCAGCCCCTTCGGGTCGAGCAGCGCCTTGACCTGCCGCATGAGGCCAATCTCGAACTCGCTGCGGGTGTGTCCCAGCCACTCGCGCTTGAGCAAGCCGATGCCGTGCTCGGCGCTGACGCTGCCCAGGTGCTTCTTCACCAGCGCGAACATGTCCCGGTCGACCTCGTGGGTCAGGGCGAGGAACTCGGCCTTGCCCAGGGCCTCGGGCTTCATGATGTTCACGTGCAGGTTGCCGTCGCCGATGTGGCCGAAGAGGCACAGCTCCCAGCCCGGGTAGCGCGAGGCGAGCAGGGTCTCGAGCTCGTCGCAGAACACCGAGAGCTTCGAGATGGGCAGCGCGATGTCGTTCTTGTGCGGCATGCCGGTGGCCGAGAGCGACTCGCTGATGCCCTCGCGCAGCGTCCACAGCGAGCGGGCCTGGCTGGTGTCGGCGGCGAGCGTGCCGTCGAGCACCAGTCCCTTCTCGAAGAGCGCGCCGAGCCACGGGTCGAGGGCGCCTTCTTTCGCGTTCTCCACCTCGAGCAGCACGCAGTGCGAAGGCACCTGCTCGAAGGGCGCGCGCAGGCCGCGGTGCTTCTCCAGGCGGGCGCTGCAGGCCGCGGTGAAGAACTCGTAGGCCATGATGGTGAAGGGGCCGCGGCGCGCCTCCTCGAAGAGCCGGAGCACGGCCTGGAGCGAGTCGAGCGCGAAGAGGAACACGTCGACCCGGTCGGGCAACCGGGTGAGCTTCAAGGTGGCCTCGGTGATCACCCCCAGGATGCCCTCGCTGCCGATGAACAGCTGGCGCAGGTCGAGGCCGGTGTTGTTCTTCTCGAGCGCGCCGTTGAGCTCCATCACCTCGCCGGTCATGGTGACCACGGTCAGGCCCAGCACCCACTGGCGGGTGAGCCCGTAACGGATGACGCGTACGCCGCCGGCGTTGGTGGCGATGTTGCCGCCGACCATGGACGAGCCCTTGCTGGCGAAGTCGATGGGCCACAGCAGCCCGTGCTGGGCGGCGGCCTGGTGCACCACCTCGGTGATGGCGCCGGCCTCGACGTGGAGGGTGAGCGCGACCGGGTCGACGGCGGCGATGGCGCGCATGCGCTCGAGGGACAGCACCACCTCTCCGTCCTTCGCCACCGCGCCGCCCGCCAGGCCCGTGCGGCCGCCCGAGGGCACCACCGCGATGCCGTGGGTCGAGGCGAGCTTCAGGAACCGCGAGACCTCGTCGGTGCTGCGTGGGCGCACCAGCAGCGAGGGGGCGGGCGTGTAGACCTTCGTCCAGTCGCCGCCGTAGGTGGCGAGGTCGGCGGCGTCGCGCGAAGCGAAGTCGGCCGGGAAGTCACGGGTGAGCGCGTCGAGGAAGGCCTGCATGCGCGTGTTGTACCCAAAGTTCTGCGCGTGGTGTCGGGGTCGTGGTGTCTTGCCTCCCGTGCGCGTCACCGACTCGGCCCGGGCGGCTTCAGCAGCGATGTGGATGGCGGCGTCGGCGGCGGGCTCGCTGGGGCTGATCGTCCTCTCGTACGCGGTGACCCTGATTCTCTCGGTGGGCTTCGACGGCCCGTTTCGGGTGATCGAGGAGTTGCTGTGGCTGGTGCCCGCCAGCGCGATGGTCTGGGGGTTGTTGCAGCTCTCGAACTCCGTGGAGGAACGGGCGTTGCCCCTGCTGACCGCCGTCGCGTGGATCGTGATGACGATGGTCGACCTGAGCTCCCTGGTGTTCTCGCGCCTGTCGTTGCCCCCGCTGGTGAGCACGGCCAGCTACGATCTCTCGATGCTCATCTCGCTGGGCGCCCGGGGCCTGTTCCTGTGGTTGCTGGTGGAGGGCTCGAGGACGACGCGGCCGTGGGTGTTGCCGCTGGTGGCGACGGTGGCGCTGTTGTCGGTGGGGCGCACGGCGCTGAGCGTGGCCCTGGTGCACGGGTTCGCGGCGACGAACCTCTACGCGAACCCCGCGTACCGCTACGGGACCATGTTGGTGAGCCTCTTCAACCTGGGCGCGATGCTGGTCGCCACGCTCGCGCTGCGCGAGTCGTTCAAGCAGGGCGCGGTCACCGGCCCGGTGGCTTCGGGTCCGCGCCTGGGCTCGTCGCCCGTGGTCAGCCCGGCGTCTGACTTCCTCGTGGGGGGCATTCTCCTGGCGGTGGGGGTCGTCGTGACGGTGATCTCCGTGGCCAGCGCTTCGAATGGCGGACGCTACGTGGTGGCGACGGGAGCCGTGGGCGTGGGCATCGGCCGGATCATTCGCGGCTTCATTCGTCTCGCGAAGCGTTGACCCGGGGCCCGCGCATCGAGCGCGTGGCGCAGCGTGAGTTCTCGAGCGACGAGGAGGGCGGCTGCGGGTCGTTTCCGCGGTCGAGTCCAGTCACCTTCGTTGCGATGGTCCGGGGCCTCTGCCGAGAGGCCCGTCCCCATGAATGGGTGCTCTGCTTCTGGGTGATCCCCCACGCCCGAAGGTCGGTCGCCGCGGGGGTGACCGACATTTTGTCATAGGTGCTCGAACCAAGCGGCCCCTGGCGTCACCACCACATCGCTGCGCGCACCCCGTCCCCGGGCGGGTCGGGCCGAGGGGCCTGTTCGGCATGGGCACGAGGCAGGCGCCTTCAGCGCCCGCGTCCCCCTGGGCTGTTTTTCGACCTCGCCCGGACCCTGGCAGCGGCTCGGAGATCGACCTCGGTGCGTGACCGCGCGCTGACGCATCTCGCTCCGGCGATGGTGGCCAGTTCGGCCCCTCACCCCGGCCCTCTCCCCGCTGTCGCAGGGCGAGGGAGTTAGAAGCGGAAGAGCACGAGGCCTTCGGGGGGCGCCGGCTTCTTCGCCTTCACGTCGAGGTCGCCGAACGCGTCCACGGGGAAGAGGCTCGCCTCGCGGGGCAGCGCCGGCTTCGCGGGCGCGCCGGCGTCACGGGTCATGTCGGCGCGCTCGAGTTCGCGCACCACCTCGGTCAACGAGGGGTCGATCTCCCGCAGCTTGAGGCCGGTGGCCAGGGCGGCGCGCAGCGCGCTCTTCGCCGCGTCCTTGCGCCCGCGCTTCGCCTCGACGAGCGCCACGTCGTACGAGGCGCGGCCGCGGGTGCGCCATTCGCCGGGCGAGGTGGCCACGTCGATGGCGCGCTGGAAGTAGGCCTGGGCGGCGTCGAGCTCGCCCTGCTGCCAGTGAGCCCAGCCCAGGCGCAGCAGGTGCTCGCCCTTCGCGGGGGTGATGCGCGCCAGCGGCTGGAGGATGTCCCTGGCCTCGGCGGGCTTGCCAGCGTCGATGAGCCGGCTGCCGAGCTCGAGGCGCGCCTCGGGGCTGGTGGGTGAGAGCACGAAGCCCTTCTTCGCCGCGGCCACCGCCTCGTCGTGGCGCCCCTGGCGGGCGAGCGCCTTGCTCAGGCGGCCCCAGGCCCAGGCGGAGCTCGGCGCCAGCGCGACGTAAGCGGCGAAGGTCTGCTCGGCGTCGGCCCAGGCCCCGAGGGCGAACTGGGTGTCGCCGAGGTAGCTGCGGGCGATCAGCTCGCCGGGGTGCTTCTTGACGAGCTCGCCGAGGAAGGCGACGCCGGCCTCGTTCGACTGGTACCGCGTCAGCAGCCAGAAGCGCGCGAGGGTGTAGATCTCCAGCGCCTCGTCACCGTCGCCCAGCGCCGCGAGCGACTTCGTGGCGGCCGCGTCGCCCCCGAGGATCGCCTGGGCCAGCGCGCTGGTGGCGTGCGCGAAGGAGAGCTTCGGGTCGAGCTCCTCGGCCCGGGCGCAGGCCGCGGCGGCGCGCTCGAGCTCGGCGGTGTCGAGGATGGACGGGGTCTCCGCGCTCAGCGGCTGGCGGATCACCACCGGGTAGCAGGCGGCGAGGAGCCGCAGCGCGCCTTCGTCGCCCGAGCTGGGCTGGGCCTTCGCGTTCTTCGGCAAGGGCACGGAGCCGAGCAGCGCCTTCGCCAGCGCGACCGAGCCCTGCTCGAGCGCGGCGGGCCAGGCCCTGGGGAGCTTCGTGGAGAAGGCCTTCGGCTTCGTGCCGTCGACGGCGACGCCGGTGAGCAGCAGGCCGTCGCCGGAGGCCTCGAGCGAGAACGAGACCGCGCGATCGGCGCCCACGGCCTGGCGGAGCGCGTCGGCGTTGCCTGGGTTGGTGAGCGCGGCGCTGAAGCTCTCTTCCTGCTGCGCGCGCACCAGTTGCTTGATGTGCAGTTCGCTGACCTTGCCGGTCTCCTCCACCAGCTCCGAGGCGCGCGCTTCCATCAAGAGCGCGAGCTGTTGCAGCGTGATGTCCGAGGACGTCGGCGGCAGGAACGCGGTGACCGCGGGGCGGGGCGCGGCGAGGGCGGCGGAGGCGACGAGCAGCGCGAGGAGGGCGGATCGCATGGCCTTGAACCATGTCACAGTGCCGTCCCTGCGGGCCTGGGGAAGAAGCCTCGCAGGAGGAGAGCCCATGAGCTTCGCGTACACCGTGCAGGGAGAGTTCGAAGACGCCGCCGTCGCCGCCGAGTGGGTGGGGTGGCTGCAGCACGGGCACCTCGCCGACGTGCTCGCGGGCGGGGCGCGGGAGGCGGTGCTGGTGCAGCTCTCGGCCGTGAAGTTCGAGGTGCGGTACCGCTTCGCCGACGCGGCGGCCTTCGCGGCCTACGAGCGCGACGCGGCGCCGAAGCTGCGGGCCGAGGGGCTCGCGAAGTTCCCCGCCACGCGCGGGGTGAAGATGGCCCGGTCGACCGGGGAGATCCTCACCGCGCTGACGCGGTGACCGGGAATTCACACCATGCACATCAGCGTCTTCGACCTCTTCAAGATTGGCATCGGGCCCTCGAGCTCGCACACCGTGGGCCCGATGAACGCGGCGCGGACCTTCGCGCGAAGCCTGCGCGGCGACGGCCAGCTGGGCCAGGTCACGGCGGTGAAGGTGGAGCTCTTCGGCTCGCTGGGCTTCACCGGCAAGGGCCACGGGAGCGACCTCGCGGTGATGCTGGGCCTCGAGGGCGAGGACCCGCGCACGGTGGACATCGACGACGCGCCGGTGCGCGTGGAGCGCATCACCCGCGGCGCCACGCTCACGTTGCTCGGCGAGCGAGCGATCGCCTTCAAGCCTGCCGAAGCCATCGTCTTTCACCGCCGCGAGAAGCTCCCGCTGCACAGCAACGGCCTGCGCTTCACGGCGATGGCCGGTGACGTGGTGCTCAGCCAGCGCATCTACTACTCCATCGGCGGCGGCTTCGTGGTCAACGAGCTGGGCGAGCCGGAGGGGGCCGGGGGCAGCGTCGAGCAGCCGCGGGTGCCCTACCCGTTCTCCACCGGCGACTCGCTGCTCGAGATGTGCACGGTGAGCGGGCTGTCGATCTCCACGCTGATGCTCGAGAACGAGAAGGCGCTGCGGCCCGAGGCGGAGATCCGCGCGGGGCTCAAGGAGATCGGCGACGCCATGGACGCCTGCATCAAGCGCGGCTGCGAGCGCGAGGGCATCCTCCCCGGCGGGCTCAAGGTGAAGCGCCGCGCGGCGACGTCGTCACGGCGGCTCAAGGCCGACGCGCGCGCCGGGGCCGACCCGCTGGTGATCATCGACTGGGTCAACCTCTGGGCGCTGGCGGTCAACGAAGAGAACGCCGCCGGCGGGCGCGTGGTGACGGCGCCCACCAACGGGGCGGCGGGCATCATCCCCGCGGTGCTCATGTACTACCGGCGCTTCGTGCCCAACGCCGACGACGAGGGCACGCTGCGCTTCCTGCTCACGGCCGCGGCCATCGGCGCGCTGTACAAGAAGAACGCCTCCATCTCCGGCGCGGAGGTCGGCTGCCAGGGCGAGGTGGGCGTGGCGTGCTCCATGGCGGCGGGCGGGCTGACCGAGGTCATGGGCGGCACCCCCGAGCAGGTGGAGAACGCCGCGGAGATCGGCATGGAGCACAACCTGGGCCTGACCTGCGACCCCATCGGCGGCCTGGTGCAGGTGCCGTGCATCGAGCGCAACGCCATGGGCGCGGTCAAGGCCATCAACGCCGCGCGGCTCTCGCTGTCGGGTGACGGGAAGCACAAGGTGTCGCTCGACAAGGTGATCGCGACCATGCGCTCCACCGGGGCGGACATGTCGGCCAAGTACAAGGAGACCGCCCGCGGCGGCCTCGCGGTCAACATCGTGGAGTGCTGATCAGTCGGGGCGCTCGAGGAGCGCTTCGACGCTGGGGGACCCGGCATCGTCACCCGGGTCATCGCCCGCGCCGTCCCAGTCGAAGCCGTCGAAGTAGATGTTCACCGGGATCTCGTCGTCGGGAAGGCCTGCGACCAGTTCAGGGTGTTCCATGGAGTGCCTCCACGAGCTGGGCGACGCTCTGCGCGCCTTCGGCGATGGCCTGCTCGAGCGCCGGGCCGCGGTGCTCGGTGGCGACGACGAAGACGCAGGCGCGGCAGCCCTGGGCGCAGCAGCGCAGTTCGCGCACGGCCAGCAGGCGATGCGCCAGGTGCTCGCAGACGGCCTCCAGCAGGCCCTCGATGAGGCTGCACCGGGGCGCAGACGACGGGCCGACGGCTTCCCCGACTGCGCTGCGCTCGAGGGTGACCTCGAAGAGCCCGTGCGGGGCTCCGGTGAAGTCGAAGCGCATGGTGCCCAGGCCGTGCACTGCCGCCCAGTGGCTGGTGCGCTCCATGGCTTCGCGCATGGACAGGTCGCGCAGCGTCTGGCCCTTCTCTTCGAGGAGATCGGCCTCGAGGTCGACCACCGCGTGCCGGCCCCACTGCCAGCCCCACTCGCGGCTGAAGCCCTGCCAGGCCTTCGGCGCGACCTTGAGCCAGGTCTGGTGCAGCGCGGTGAGGAAGCTGGTGTTGACGAAGAGCACGCGCCGGGCCGACGCGTCGCGCATCACCCCCAGCTCGAACTCCCCGGGCGCCAGCTCGCCCTGCAGCGGCGCCTGGAAGCCCACCGGGAGCCCCTCGCGCGGCGCGTCGAAGCGGGTGCGGTTGACGAGGAGGTACACGCAGTCGTTGGCCGGCACGCGCACCAGCTCGATCTCCACGTGCTGCGCGCCGAACTTGAAGTCGAAGAGGGCGGGGAAGCGTTCGACCCTTCGCGCCGAGCCGAAAAAGGCGCGCACCCGGCCCTCGAATTCAGGCGTGGCGGTGCAGGGGGCGATGCGGCGGAAGAAGTCGTGGCCCACCACCTGCGCGCGATCCAGCCGCGCCAGGCGCGCCTCGGCGAGGTTGTAGCGGAGCACCTTCCCGTCGGGGTCGAGGCAGATCACGCCGAAGGGGAGCGCGTCGAGCTCGGCGTCGGACATGCCCGGGACCCGGCTGGGCTCGAAGTGAGCACCCTCGGGGGGGGACACGATCGCCAGGGGAGCTACGGCCATGTGTTGATGTGTCGTCGCGGTGCGTCAGGCGCTCGAAAAAAGCACTGCTGACGCGGCGCGGCACCCTTTGTCTGACCCCGGGTGCGTAGTAGGGCCTCGGCTCGTTGTTCGTCTCCGGGAGTACGCCATGGACATCCGCATCACGAAGACCACCGCGCCGAAAGTGAAGCCCCCTGACGCTGAGCTCGGCTTCGGGAAGTTCTTCAGCGACCACCTCTTCGCCATGGACTTCACGGTCGAGAAGGGCTGGCACGACGCGCGCATCCAGCCCTACGGCCCCTTCCAGCTGGATCCCGCGGCCGGCGTCTTCCACTACGGCCAGGCGATGTTCGAGGGCTCCAAGGCCTTCCGCGGCAACGACGGGCACATCCGCATGTTCCGGCCCGAGATGCATGCCAAGCGCATGGCCATCGGCGCGCCGCGGTTGTGCATGCCCACGCCCTCCGAGGCGCAGATGACCGAGGCGGTGCGCGCGCTGGTGAAGGTCGATTCGGACTGGGTGCCGAAGTCGGAAGGCACCTCGCTCTACATGCGCCCCACGCTCATCGGCACCGAGGGCTTCCTCGGGGTGCGGCCGGCGACGAAGTACCTGTACTTCGTCATCGCCTCGCCCGCGGGCAACTACTTCGGCGGCAAGGGCCTCAAGTCGGTGCGCATCTGGGTCGAGACCCACGACGTCCGCGCCCCCCGCGGCGGCCTGGGCGCCACCAAGGCCGGCGCGAACTACGCCGCCTCGCTGCTCTCGGCGATGACCGCGAAGAAGGCCGGCTTCGACCAGGTGCTGTGGCTCGACGGCAAGGACCACGAGTTCGTCGAGGAGGTCGGCACCATGAACGTGTGCTTCCTCATCGGGAACACCCTGGTGACCCCGCCGCTGTCCGACTCGATCCTCGCCGGCGTGACCCGGGACTCGGTGCTCACGCTCGCCAAGGAGCTCGGGTTCGGCGTCGAGGAGCGGCCGATCTCCATCAAGGAGATCCGCGCCGCCCACCAGGCGGGCACCTTGAAGGAAGTCTTCGGCACCGGGACCGCCGCGGTGATCAGCCCCGTGGGCGAGCTGGCGTTTGGTGGTGAGCAGTTGACCATCAACGGCGGCCAGCCGGGGCCGGTGGCGCAGAAGCTGTACGAAGAGATCGGTGCGATCCAGCGCGGCGCTCGCCCGGATACGCACGGGTGGCTGCAGATGATCGACTGAGTGGGGCGGGACAGGGGCGGGGGCTCGTTGGCCCCTCACCCCGGCCCTCTCCCCGCTTTCGCAGGGCGAGGGAGCTCTACTTGCGGACTTCGGCCACCAGCGCGTCGACGCTCTTCTTCGCGTCACCGAAGAGCATGCGCGTGGTCTCGCGGTAGAAGAGCGGGTTCTCCACGCCGGCGTAGCCCGCCGCCATGCCGCGCTTGAAGACCACCGTCAGCTTCGACTTCCACACCTCGAGTACCGGCATGCCGTAGATGCTCGAGCTCGGGTCGTCGAGCGCGCCGGGGTTCACGATGTCGTTGGCCCCGATGACCAGCACCACGTCCGTCTGCGGGAAGTCGGTGTTGATGTGCTCCATCTCCATCACGATGTCGTACGGCACGCCGGCCTCGGCGAGCAGCACGTTCATGTGACCGGGGAGCCGGCCAGCGACGGGGTGAATGGCGAAGCGCACCGTCACGCCCTTCTCACGCAGGGTGGTGGTGAGCTCCTTCACCGTGGCCTGGGCGCGGGAGACGGCCATGCCGTAGCCCGGCACGATGACCACGTTCCTGGCCTGCAGCAGCCGCAAGCCGACCTCGTCGGCCTTCATCTCGCGCACGTCGCCCGCGGGCGCAGCGCCCGGCGCGGCCGGCTTCGACTCGCCGGTGCCGAAGCCGCCGAAGACCACGCTCAGGATCGACCGGTTCATCGCCCGGCACATGATGATCGAGAGGATGGTACCCGAGGCGCCGACCAGCGCGCCGGTGACGATCAGCAGGTCGTTGGCGAGCATGAAGCCCGCCGCCGCCGCCGCCCAACCCGAGTAGCTGTTGAGCAGCGAGACCACCACCGGCATGTCCGCGCCGCCGATGGCCAGCACCAGGTGCGCGCCCATCAACAGCGCCAGCCCGGTCATGATCAGCAGGAAGGGGAGCCCCGTGGTGCCCTCGGCGTTGAGGAAGGGGACCGCCAGGCCCACGATGGCCGCGGCGACCACCGCGTTGAGCGCGTGGCGACCGGGGAGCAGCAACGGCTTGCCCGAGAGCGTGCCCTTGAGCTTGGCCCAGGCCACGATGCTGCCGGTCAGGGTGATGGCGCCGACCGCGATGCCCACCCAGATCTCGATGGCGTGCACGGTGTGCTCGACGCCGGCGTGAGGCGCCGAGGCCGGGCGGAGGTACGACGAGAATCCGACCAGCACCGCGGCGAGGCCGACGAAGCTGTGCAGCACCGCCACCAGCTCCGGCATGCCGGTCATCTCGACCCGGCGCGCGAGGCCCGCGCCGATGACGCCGCCCACGACCGCCGCGCCCAGCAGCAGCGCCAGGCCGTTCAAGCGCGACGAGACGTCGTCAGCGATGATCCACGAGGCCGCGGTGATCACCACGGCCAGCACCATGCCCACGATGCCGAAGAGGTTGCCCTTCTGCGCGGTCTCCTGCTTCGAGAGCCCACCCAGCGAGCGGATGAAGAGCACGCCGGCCACGAGGTACGCGACTGTGAGGAGGCCGCTCATCGACCGTGTCCTCCGCCCGTCGAGGCCGGTGCGGGATCATCTCTGCGGAACATCTTGAGCATGCGTTGGGTCACCAGGAAGCCGCCGGCGATGTTGATCGCGGCGAAGAGCACCGCGAGGGCGCCGAGGATGGAAGCCATGTCCAGCGTGCCGCCGACCTGCAGCATGCCGCCGACGATGATGATGCCGGAGATGGCGTTGGTGACGCTCATCAGCGGGGTGTGGAGCGCCGGCGAGACCGACCAGATCACCTGCCAGCCGATGAAGCAGGCGAGCACGAAGACGGTCGAGTGCTGCAGGAACTCCGGGGGGGCGAAGCGACCGAGCAGCGAGAGCAGGGCCACCACGGCGATGCCGCCCACGGTGCTGCGGGCGGCGCGCTCGGCCGGGGAGGCCACGGCCTTGGGGGGCGGCTTGATGATCGCCGCGGCCACGGGCTTCGGGGCGACGGGGGTCGGCTCCTTGGGCTGCGGGGGCGGCAACACCTCGCCGTGGTGCAGCACCAGCGCGGGGCGGACCACGTCGTTCTCGAGGTCGATGGTGACGGCGTCGCCCTTGCCCAGCTCGCCGGCGAGGTGCCACAGGTTCATCGAGAAGAAGCGGCTGGCCGTCGCGGCCATGCGGCTGGCGAGATCCGTGAAGCCGAGGATCTGCACGCCGTTGTAGACGAAGTTCTCGCCGGGCTTGGTCAGCTCGCAGTTACCGCCCTGCTCGGCGGCCATGTCCACGATGACCGAGCCGGGCTTGAGGCAGTCCACCACGTCGCGCGGCACGAGGATGGGGGCCTTGGTGCCGGGCACGAGCGCGGTGGTGATGATCACGTCCACCTCCCTCGCCTGCTCGCGGAAGAGCGCCATCTCGGCGGCGATGAACTCGGGCGACATCACCTTCGCGTAGCCGCCCTGGCCTTCGCCGCTCTCCTGGAGCTTCACCTCGAGGAAGCGGGCGCCGAGGCTCTCGACCTGCTCGCGGGCCGCGGCGCGGGTGTCGAACCCACGCACGTCGGCGCCCAGCGCGCGGGCCGCACCGACGGCGGCGAGGCCGGCCACGCCCGCGCCGATGATCAGCACCTTCGCCGGGGGGGACGCGCCGGCGGCGGTGATCTGCGGGCTGAAGAAGCCCTGGTAGTGGGTGGCCGCCTCGATGACCGCCCGGTAGCCCGAGAGGTTCGCCATCGACGACAGCACGTCCATCTTCTGGGCGCGGGTGATGCGCGGCACCTTCTCCAGCGCGAGCACCGTGGCCTTGCGCGCCTTGAGGGCGTCGACGAGGCCGGGGTTGCGCTCGGCTTGCACCATGCTCACCAGCAGGGCGCCTTCCTTCAGCAGGCCGGCCTCCGCGAGGGTGGGCGGGCGCACCTTGAAGACGACGTCGTTCGCCCAGGGCGTGTCGGTGAGCTCGGCACCGGCGGCCACGTAGGCCTCGTCGGTGATGCCCGCGCCCTGGCCTGCGCCGCGCTGAACGTGAACTGCAAGACCGCGTTCCTTGAGCTTCTTGATGGTCTCAGGGGTTGCCGCGACGCGCTTCTCGCCGGGCAGCGTTTCCTTCGGGACTCCAATGATGACTGGCACGGCGCGGAATATGGACCTGCAGGCCGTGTCCCTCCACGGAATTCCGAGGGTGCGGGGCCGGAAGAAAAATCACGACAGCGAGAAGGAACAGCCCGGGTCAGGCCGCAGCCATGAAACGGACAGGTAACGGAATCGGGTTGATTGATAACTTGCGGTTCATGATGAACCTGCAGCGGCTCGAGGGCTTTTACTGGGTGGCGAAGACGCAGGGCTACGCGCGCGCGGCGAGGGCTTTTCCGTACCCCATCACCCAGCCCGGAGTGCACCAGCAGGTGCGGCGGCTCGAGGAAGACCTGGGCGTGAAGCTCTTCGAGCGAGTCGGGAAGGACCGCGTGGTGCTCACGCCTCGGGGACAGGTGCTCTTCGAGGCGGTGTCCACGTTCTTCGAGCAGTTGCCGGTGATCGAGTCGAAGGTGAAGGGTGGGGTGGTGGGCGGCACGCTCAAGATGCACGCCGCGGGGCACCTGCTGCGGCACCTGGTGCCCGAGTGGCTGCGAAGGTTGCAGCTCAAGCGCCCCGACATCACGGTGGCGTTGACCGACGTGCCGCTGGCCGATCTCTCGCTGTTGCGCTCGGGGGAGACCGACCTGCTGGTCGACTGGTTGCCCGAGGTGCCCGGGGACATCGCCACGAAGGAGATCGGCCGCACCGAGGGGTGGATCGTCGCGCCCACGCACGGGCCCTTCGCGCAGAAGGGCAAGCTGTCGCTGGCTGCGCTCGAGCGGGTGCCCTTCATCGCGTACCACAGCGACCGCACGCTCAAGGGGCTGCAGCTCGAGGCCCTGCGGCAACACGAGGTGGCGCCGCGCGAGGGCTTCGCGGCCGATTCGTCGGACACCATCCTGGGCTTCGTCGCCGCGGGCCTGGGGTTCTCGCTGGTACCGTGGCTGACGAGCGGGGGGCCGAAGCTCAGCGGGGTCATCGCGCAGAAGCTCGAGCGGCCAGCGGCGTCGTTCCCCATCTACGCCGCGTGGAGAAAGGGCAGCGGGCTCCACCCTCTGGTCGAGGCTGCCCTCGAGGTCGCGCCTTCGCGGTGAGGTCGCCGCGGCACCCGGTGATGAGACGATGGAGCGCGCCGGGGTGTGCTTAGTCAGCGCCTGGAGGCGAACCGAAATGCCGCGCACCATGAGACACGCTGAAGGCCATCGCACCGGGAGCCTGGGTTGGCTCCGGGCGGCGGTGCTGGGCGCCAACGACGGCATCGTGTCGACGGCGAGCCTGCTGATGGGCGTGGCGGCCTCGAACGTCGAGCCCAAGGCCGTGCTCCTGACCGGCGTGGCGGGGCTGGTGGCCGGCGCGATGTCCATGGCCGCGGGTGAATACGTCTCGGTCTCGTCGCAGGCCGACACCGAGCACGCGGAGATCGAACGCGAGAAGCACGAGCTGGCGACCGACAGCGCCGGCGAACACCGCGAGCTCGAGGGGATCTACGTCAAGCGCGGGCTCACCCACGAGCTGGCGAAGCAGGTCGCCGAGCAGATGATGAAGACCAACGCGCTCGACGCGCACCTGCGGGACGAGCTGGGGCTCACCGAGGAGGCAGCGGCGCGGCCCATCCAGGCGGCGCTGGCTTCGGCCGCGGCGTTCTCGGTGGGGGCGCTGGTGCCGTTGATCGTCGCGGTCGTCACCCCGCGGTCGTTCACCCTGGTGGGCGTCGGTGGGGCCTCGTTGCTGGCGTTGTCCGTGGCCGGGGCCCTCTCGGCGAGGGCGGGCGGCGCGAAAGTGGTCAAGGCAGTGCTCCGGGTGACGTTCTGGGGCGCGCTGGCCATGGCTTTCACCGCGGGTGTGGGTGCACTCTTCGGGGTGGCAGTGGGCTGACGTGGAGGTCCGTCATGCGGGCGACGTGGCTGTGGCTGGTGCTGGTCGGGCTGGGGTGTCGAGGCAGCGCTCCTGGGGTGAGCGCCGCAGGTGAGCGGTCCTGCGCCCACCGCCGGGAAACCGAGTGGCTCGCCTTCAGCCCCGACAGCCAGCACCTCGTCTCGACCGGCGCGGACGGGCTCAAGGTGTGGGCGCTCGATGGGCGACCCGAGGCCATCGTCTCCGAAGAGCAGACGCCGAAGCGCGGGGTGTTCGACGAGCGCGGGCACTTCGTGGGCGCGGTGGAGGGAGGGGTGTTCGAGCTCACCCTGGCGCCGCCGTTCGCGAGACGCTTCGTGGCGCTGGAGAACTTCTCGCGGCGCCTCGGGGCCGTCATCGGTGGATCCCGGGGCGGGAGGGTCGCCTGGCTCCAGGGTGATTCGTTGCGGGTGGTGGACCTCGACGCGCCGACGCAGGTGATTCGCCACGCGCTGCCCGGGGTCGAAGCGAGCTTCACCGCGACCGCGGGGGATCGGCTGGTCATCGTGTCCATGGCGCGCGACCGCAACGCGCTGGCGAAGGTGCGGGTGTTCGATCTCGGGGAGCCCGAGGTCGCGCCCGGGGTGCTCGCTGCGGGGACGTCACCGCGGCAGCCGGTGCTCTCTGCCGATGGCCGGCTGCTGGCGATGCACCTCGACTCGCAGTTGGTGGTCTTCGACCTGGCGTCGGCCAAGGAGCTGTGGCGCGCGCGCAGCAGTCGCAACGGGCTCGTGCCCAACGGCTTCAGCGCCGACGGGAAGTGGCTCTTCGCCGGGGACGACAAGTTCGACCAGATGACCTTCGACGTCTTCACCGGCGAGGAGCGCGGTCGCGACCCGTACGTGCCGGGCAAGCAGGGCATGTGGATTCGCACCGTCTCCGGCCCGCGCGCCGAGGGCATCTTCTGCCGCGAGGGCGACCGGCTGGAGATCTACGACCTCGACCTCAAGCGCATCGGCACGCTGGGCGCGCCGGGGCAGTACGGCATCCAGCACGTGTCACGCGCGCTCGAGGCGTCACCCGATGGGAAGTGGGTCGCCGTGGAGCACGCGAGCCGGGTGCACCTGTGGAACCTCGAGACGCGCCAGGTGACGTACCTCGTCGACCCGGCGATCAAGAGCCAGGTGCCCTGCACGGAGTGAGGAGAACTTCCGCCCGCCCTCGCCGCACCCGCTTCACGACTTCGAACCAGAGCACGCAGACCAGCCCGGCCCCCAGGCTCATCAGCAAGTCCGCCAGGTGCAGCGGCGCAAAGTGGAACAAGCGGCGCGCGAACGGGACCATGACTGCGACGCCGAGGAAGCCCACCGCGCCCAGGAGCACCCAGCGGACGGCCGGGTTTGGCACCCGGAACATGGTCACGGCCGACCGCACCCAGGAGCGGTTGACCAGGATGACCATGACGAAGGCGACCACGAGGGTGACGAAGGTCAACGCGCGAGCGGCCTCGTCCGAGTGGTCCCTCCTCGCCAGCAGGAGGACCCCCAGGCACACGGCGAAGATGCTGAAGCCCTGGAGGAGCGCGATCCCCAGGGTGTCCCTCGAGAACAGGCCCACGTCGCGGCTCCGCGGAGGACGTCGCATGACGTCGGCCTCGGCCTGCTCGGCCTCGAAGATGAGCGTGCACGCGGGGTCGATGATCAACTGCAGAAAGGCGATGTGGACCGGCAGCAGCAGCAGCGGCCAGTCGGAGAAGAACACCGGCATCATCGACAAGCCGGCGATGGGGACGTGCACGGCCACGATGAACACGATGGCCTTCTTGATGTTGTCGTAGATGCGCCGGCCGAGCTTCACGGCCTCGACGATGGACGAGAAGTCGTCATCCAGGAGCACGATGGACGCTGCCTCGCGGGCCACGTCGGTGCCGCGCCCGCCCATGGCGATCCCGATGTGGGCCGCCTTCAAGGCCGGGGCGTCGTTGACTCCGTCGCCTGTCATCGCCACGACCTCCTTGTTGGCCTTCAGGGCGTTGACGATGCGCAGCTTCTGCTCCGGCACGACGCGCGCGAAGATCTGCACCTCCGAGACGCGGCGCGCGAGTTCCTCCTCGGACATGAGCTCGAGCTCGGCGCCGGTGATGACCGTGTCGCAGTGCCTGAGCCCCGCGTGGCGGGCAATGCTCTGGGCGGTGGCCGGGTAGTCACCGGTGATCATGATCACGCGCACGCCGGCGCCCTGGCACTCGGCCACCGCGCCCGGCACGGTCGGTCGCAGTGGGTCCTCGAAGCCCAGCAGGCCGACGAGCTCGAGTGACAGGTCGTGATGCTCGGCAGGCAAGAGCCCCGCGCGGGTCTCGCCGCGCGCCACGCCGAGCACGCGAAGGCCCTGCGTTGCGAGGGCCAGCACCTCGCGGGCGAGCGACTCACGCTGCGCTGGAGCGAGGTGACAGAGATCGGCGATGGCCTCGGGAGCACCCTTCGTCGACAGCACGACGACGTCGTCGGTCCCGCTGCGCCACGCGTGACTGACGGCGAGCAGGCCCGGCGTGAGCGGGTATTCGCGCACCAGCGACCAACCCGGATGCAGGTGCTTCGTATCCTCGAGGAGGCGGTCGCCCGCCTCGTGAAGTGCGCGCTCCATGGGGTCGAACGGGTCGCTCTTGCTGGCGAGGATCGCGTGCTCCAGCAGCCCCTGCAGGTCCTCCGGGAGCCGCACGTCGGGACCGGCAAGGTCCGTGGACCGGCCGCCGATGGAGAGCTGGCGCAGCGTCATCTGGTTCTGCGTGAGGGTGCCCGTCTTGTCGACACAGAGCACGGTGGCGGCGCCCAACATCTCGACCGCCGGCATCCGTCGCGTCAGCACCCGGCTGCGCGACAAGCGCCACGCCCCGAGCGCGAGGAAGATGGTGAGGACGACCGGAAACTCCTCGGGAAGAATGGCCATCGCCATGGCGATGCCGGCGAGGAACCCTTGCTTCCACGCGTCGGCGCTCCCCCCTCGGGTGAGCGCGAAGGCCACCACCACCACGCAGCACGCCGCGAGCCCGGTGATCGCCAGGATGCGGACGATGCGCCGCGTCTCGGTCTGCAGCATCGTCGGCTCGGCCTTCGTCTGCTCGAGCGCCTTGCCGATCTTGCCCAGCTCCGTCCGCGGGCCCGTGGCGGTGATCTCGACGATGCCCTGGCCCGAAGTCACCAGGCTCCCCGAGAACACGGACGGCAGGTCGTCTCCGCCGGGTCGATCGAGGGCGGTGGCTCCGGAGGAAGGGACCTTGCGAACGGGCACCGACTCTCCCGTCAGCAACGACTCGTCAGTCGCGAGGTGGAGCGCCTGGCGCAGCAGTCCATCGGCCGGCACGCGGTCACCTTCGGAGACGACCACGAGGTCGCCGCGGACGACCTCCCGGCCCGCGATGCGCCGGCGCTCACCCTTGCGGATCACCAGCGCGCGCGGGCTGGAGAGATCGCGAAGGGCGTCGAGCGCATGTTCGGTGCGTCGTGCCTGGACGATGGTGATCGCCATGACCACGAACACGAAGCCCAGCAACATCAGGGCATCGGCCGACTCTCCGAGCAGCAGGTACACGATGCCCGCGGCGACGAGCATGAGGAACATCGGCTCGCGCACCACCTCGAGCACGATGGTGAGCAGGTTGCGCTTCTGCTGTGCAGGGAGCTCGTTCGGGCCCTCCTTCCCCAGGCGAACGCGCGCGTCGTCCTCCGAAAGGCCGAGGAGCCCTTCGAGCTGAAGGACGTCGGTGACGCCAATCATGGCAGTCGCCGCGGGCGCCCTGGTCTCAGTGACAGCATCGACATCGACGGCTCGCATGGTGGAGTTCACGAGGAAGCACGAAGTGGGCCTGACCCCTGGGGGCGCATTCCTTCGTGAATCCTTGCGGACATCGCCGAGCGGACACTCGACAGGACCCGCAGGTCTTGCGTTCGCGGCGAACGACGCCCCGTCGCGGCTGGTTCCGGGAGAGGCCGCAGCCATGACCTTCGGCGACCAGGTCGACGATGACGAATCGCGACATGGAAGGGTCTCCTGCGCGAAGTCCGTCGTTCTGAAGTGGGTGGCCTTCACTGTGATGCCAGGCCCCGGTGCGACTTCACCCGGGGTCTCGGGCGCCCAAATGCCACCTCGCGAGTTCGCGTGCTCCGCCTCGACGTGCTGCGGCGTTCCGCGCCGTGACGCAGACCTCGTGAGCCTATGCCGTGGTGCCCTCGACCACGACGATGTCGAAGTGGGCCGCGCCGGCGCGCAGGGCGATGGCAGCCTGGTAGCCAGGGGACTCGAAGCAGGCGCGCGCCGTCCCGTAGTTCGGGAACTCGATGAGGTACGGGCGTCGCGGCACCGAGCCCTCGACGACCTGGGAGACGTCTCCGCGCGCGAGCACCCGGCCGCCGAACGAGGCGATGAGCGGCCCGGCGACGGCGGTGTACTTGCCGAACTGCGCCGGCTCGGTGACCGTGGCCTGGACGACCCAATACCCCTTCGCCGCGGCCGGCGCGTCGGCATGCGGCGCGGGGTAGTCGACGTAGCCCGTGGCGCCTCCCTGGTAGAAGGTCTGCCGGTCCGCCGGGGTGAGGGGCACGCCCAGCTCGAGGCGTCGCACGAGGTCGGGGTTCGAGATGAAGGGCGCGCCGAACGACACGGCCTGGGCCGCCCCGCTGGTGACCGCGGCTTCGGCCGAATCGCGATCGAAGGCGCTGTTGACGATGAGGGCCCCGCGGAAGAGCGGGCCGAAGGTCGCGATGGTGTCGCGCGGCCACGTGGGGAAGCGCTCGGCGTCGGGCGTCGCGCGCATCAGGTGCAGGTACGCCAGCGGCAGGCTGTTCAGCTTCTCGATGAGGTACGAGAACGTCGCCAGCGGGTTCGAATCGACCATGCCGTTGTAGGCGAGCGTGGGTGACAGCCGAATGCCCACCCGGCCTTCGCCCCACACGCGCACCAGGCGCTCCATGATCTCGAGCACGAAGCGCGCCCGGTTCTCGATGCTGCCGCCGTACGTGTCGGTGCGCTGGTTGGCCGAGTCCACGAGGAACTGGTGCGGGAGGTAACCGAAGGCGCCGTGGAGTTCGACGCCGTCGAAGCCCGCCGCCATCGCGTTGCGTGCGCCGCGCTGGTAGTCGTCGACGGTCGCGCGGACCTCGTCGGTGGTCATCGCGCGCGGCACCTCGTAGTTCTTGAGCCCCGTCGGCGTGAAGTGCTGCTGGCCCTGGATGCCGACCGCCGACGGCGCGAGGGGGAGGTTTCCATCGCGGACGTCGGAGTGCCCCACGCGGCCGGTGTGCCAGAGCTGCATCACCATCAGGCCGCCGGCGGCATGGACCGCGCTGGTGACCTTCTTCCACGCCTCGACCTGCTCGGCGGTCCAGATGCCGGGGGTCATCGGGTAGCCCTTGGCCTCGGCGGAGACGTTCGTCGCCTCGGTGATGATGAGGCCCGCCGTGGCGCGCTGCAGGTAGTACTGAACGGTCAGCTCGCCGACGACGCCGGCCGCGTCCGCACGGTTGCGAGTCATCGGCGCCATGACGACGCGGTTCCTGGGGTGCAGCTTGCCGAGTTGGGTCGACGTCAGAAGTTTCATGCGGGCCTCTCCACAGACGGTTGGTGCGACGCGAGGACTCTTGGTCGCATGCGGGCGTCAGGACAAGTCAGCAGGACGGGGATAGATTGTCCCGATTATGGGCCACGTCGATTTCAACGCCGCGCTCGTGCTCGTGCGCGTGGTGCAGTCCGGCAGCTTCCGCAACGCAGCGCGCGCCCTCGGCGTGTCGAAGACCACGGTGAGCCGGAAGCTCGCGGAACTCGAGGAACAGCTGGGCGCCCAGCTCCTCCAGCGCACCACGCGGACCGTGTCTCTCACCGACGCGGGCGCGGCGTTCGTCGAGGAGGCGGAGGGTGCCATCGCCCAGTTCGAGGCTGCCGAGCAGGCCGTCACCGAGCTCCAGCGGGAGCCGCGCGGCAAGCTGCGAGTGACGGCGACGGTGCCGGTCGGGGAGCTGTTCCTCGCGCCGATCGTCGCGGCGTTCCTCGAGGCGTATCCCTCCCTCGAGGTGATGCTCCACCTGACGGACCGGCCGGTGGACCTGGTGGCCGACCGCTTCGACGTCGCGGTGCGCGCCGGGGCGTTACCCGACTCGTCACTGTTCGCGAAGCTCGTGGGCAGCTCCGCCTACCGCGTGGTCGCGAGCCCCGCGTACCTCGCGCGGCATGGCACGCCGCTCCGCCCGTCGGAGCTCTCGGCGCATCACTGCCTGCGCTTCACCAAGCTCGGCACGGCGGTGCGGACGACCTGGCCCTTCGGTAAGGGGAAGCGGATGAGCGAGGTGCCTGTCAGCGGCCGCCTCGTCAGCGACGACTTCGTGGTGTTGCGCTCGGCGGCGGAGCGCGGGCTGGGCATCGCGCGCCTTCCGATCCTGGTGGTTCACGAGGCGATCCGAAAGGGACGGCTCGTCGGGTTGCTCGAGTCGTACGCGCCGCCCCCGACGCCGCTGCACCTCGTGCACGTCGGCGGGAAGCACCTGCCGCCACGCACCCGTGCCTTCCTCGACTTCGTGCAGCCGCGCCTGGCCGCGTCGCTCGCCGAGGCGACGGGGGCGTAGGCAGTCGCGCGGGCGTCGTGTCTTCGGGAACGGGCCTCTTCGTCAACGCGAGGATTCTCGCGGAGTCGCGCGTCGGAAATGTGATGGTTTGATGTCTGATGTGTGGAGACCTTCGCGGGTCGTGGGCCTTGTTGGTTTGACGTTTGGGAACGTCAGAGAACGCGACGAACGCCCGCATCCTCGAGTTCGGCATTGTTGTTGTTCGGGTGTTTGTCTGTTGTTGTGGGGCGACTGGAGCCTCCTCAATGTCTCGCAATAGCCTCAATACGTTCGTGCTGACTCCCTGGTTCGGTATTCCCACGCCGGACGACGTGCTCCGCGAACTGAGGGCGATGCGCTGTCGGGCTCCGATGGCCGCGGTGCGCGAGGTGAACGGCCTCGTCTGTGACATCGGCAACCTCCACACGCTGGTCGTGCCGCTCCGGGGAACCGTTCCCGCGGCTGAGGTCAGTGAAGGCATGAAGCGCAGCGCGGCACGCTTCTTCAACTTCCCGCCACCCACCCCGCCCACGGTGCACGCGGCTCAGGTCGCGGTCACGTCGTCCTGCAAGGTGGGCCTCGTGACGTTCGCTGACCTCGAGCTGCACTCCATGATCGTCGCTGCCGTCGCCAAGATCCTCGACGCGAGTGGCGTCTCCTCGGTCGAGGCGACCCACCCGGCCGCGTACGTCATCGAGACCGCTGAGAAGCACAGGCCGCTCACCGGCTTGTGGTGCGGAGTCAGCGTCGCGAAGGGGGAGCCACCGGGCATGCTCAGCTACCTGAGCCAGGGCCTCACGCAGCTTGGGCTGAATGAGCTCGAAGTCCGCTGCTTCGAGCCAGAGAAGGACGAGGCGCTTCAGTGGCTGCTCGACGGGGCGAGCTACGTCGCGCAACTCGGTCGGAACCTCGAGGCGCGGGAGACGTTCGGCCGTGGCTCGTCGGACAAGCGTCCCGTCACCCTCGTCCCATCGCCGGTCGACCCGGGGCTGTTCGTGTGCCGGCTGGACCTGCGGAATCCGCTTCAGGACCCCTGAGCTGGGTGGCTCAACGCCCACCGCTCGTTCGCGATTGTTGCGCCAGCCAGGCCACGGTGTCCTCCGCGAGCTGGGCGTGTCGGGCCTCGTCGTCGGCGATGGTGCTGAAGAACTCGCGCAGCTGGGGATCCGTGCAGCGCGCCGCATCGGCCCTCGCCTCTTCGACCGCGGCCCGTTCGCTGGCGGCTCCGAGGGAGACGTCGGCCATCAGTTCCCCCACCGAGCGCTCAAGCGACGCCGTGGCTTCGGGGAGCGGCCCGAAGGCGTGCGCTTCGTCTCCGAGGCGCGCGAGCTGCGCCAACGTCATGGTGGTGTGTCGGAGTTCGTCCGCGAGGGCTTGCTGGGTGCGGGTGATCAGCTCGAGCGGGGCGCCCAAGGCCATCAGCTCGCAGAGGGTGCGCGCGAAGGTGGCAATGGCCGCGTGCTCACCTTCGGCCGCGCGTCGGAGCGTGCGCACCAGCTCATCGTCCGCCGGGGCTGGCTCGGTCAGCGCAGCGGTGTGCGACACGCCATCGACCAGCAGCGGGCGCCCCAC
>CAIVGN010000094.1 GCA_903905455.1 uncultured Archangium sp. | reverse complement strand
GGCGTAAGCGATCGCCGTCTTCGGCGCACCCCAGGAGTTCACGGCTGCTTCACCAACTCGACGCGCCGGTTCTTCGCGCGGCCTTCTTCGGCGTCGTTGCTGGCCACCGGCGTCAGCGGTCCCACGCCGTAGCCCTTGAGCCGCGTCGCGGCGATGCCGTGCGTGGTGCTCAGCGCCGTCACCACCGCCTCCGCGCGCGCCTGCGAGAGCCTCAGGTTGTCGTCGACCTTGCCCACCGCGTCGGTGTGACCGACCACCCACAGCTTGAGGCTCGCGTCGGCCTCGAGCAGCCTGGCCACCTGCTCCAGGGCGGGCGTGGACTCGGGCTTGAGCACGGACTTCCCGGTGTCGAAGGAGATGCCCTCGACGGCGACGTGCCCGGTCGCCTCGAGGCCCGTCGCGAAGGTGGCCGCGTCCGCGACGATGTGCTGCGCCATGGCGCCCTTCTCGATGATGCGCAGCCAGATGACGCCGTTGCCCTTCTCGGCCTGGGCCCAGACCTCCTTGCCATCGACGGTGAGCTTCCCGTTCACCCAGCGCTGGGGATCGCTCGCCTCGATGTGGCCGCCGACCTTCTGCAGGGCGTTCTCGTAGTTGCGCACCACCGCCACGCCGCTCTGCTCCTGCTTGCGGTCGGGGATCGAATACAGGAGGTAGAAGAACTTCCCCTCCTCTCGGTGCTTCGGGCCCTTCGCCACGAAGAAGTCGTAGCCGTCGAACTCCGAGGTGGTGCAGCCCGTCAGCTCGTAGCCCGGCATGCGCGTGGGAAAGAGCGGGTGATCGGTGCAGCCGGGCTTGTCACCCTTGGCGAAGGCGGAGGCGGCGAGTCCCAGGCAGAGAACGAGGCAGGAGCGGTGGAGCGACATGACTTTCCCCCTTCGGTGGGCCAGCGCGCTGATGCTGCGCCCCCGGCGAGGTGCGCGCGAGTTCGTTGAGCACGGCGCCCCCGAAGAACGCTGAACCGCACCAGCACAGAAGACCGACCTCGCCCGTCTCGAGGCTGGGTGGCGCGAGGTGCGAATTCGGATGTCCGTCGCTGACTACCTGTCCTGGCGAATTTGCTCGTACGCAGCACGCGCGGGGTCCGCGGCTTCTCTCGCCATCTGCACGTTGTGTGCGGAGATCCCGGGTATCGGGTTGAAGGGAACGCCGACGCCGTAGAACGCCACGGCGTACATGCCGAGCGCGTCGGCCGTGGCGCGGTTGAACTGCGACACCACGCCGTCGCCCCACTCCTGCTGAAGTCCCTTCACGCCGCCGACGGCCTTCACCATCCGCTGCAGGCGCAAGAGTTCGCGGTTCGCGTCCTGCTCGGTGGCCGCATCACGGCCCTTCGCGAGGGTCTCGCCCAGGCGGTCCAGCGTGTTCATCGCTTCGACCATCGCGGCCGCGCAGGGCAGGTAGTCGGCCCGCGCCACGCCCTGCTCGCCGACGGTCAGGCGCTCGCAGGCGCGCTCGGGGCTGGAGGCGCAGGAGGCCAGCCCAAGGGTGACGATGGCGATGGTGCCCCGGCTCCCGCTCATGCCCGTCATCTATCCACGAGCCCTCCCGCGATGCAGCCCCCTGCGTGTCGGACCCCGGTGAATCGGCTCTGTCCGTTCAGCCCATCCGAGGGTGTCGCTCCTCGCATTGCTCCACGCGCCGGGCCGATGCCTTGAGGCTGGTCACGTCGCGCGTCGGCGTGAACTTCTCGATGCAGGTGACGGCGAAGGACAGCTCCCGCGCGGTCCTGGAGTCACAGTCGTTCGCGTGCGACTCCACCCAGGTCGCGAGGAGGTCGGCGGCCGCCCTGGGCTGTCCCTGGTGTCCCAGGGTGTAGGCCCGGAGCGGCACCGGGAGTTGTTCCCCGAACTCGGTGAGCAGCGCGCCGGCGGCCTTGAGCTCCCCCGGCGTGGGTGCGCCGCAGGACCTGGCCGCGAGCGACGCCACCGACGCCCCCAGCGCCGCGACCGCGACCGCCTCCGGATTCGAAGAGAGGGCGAAGGCCGTGATCGAGTCCTGCTGGAGCACCTCCGCGTGCCAACGTGCCGCGGCCAGGAGGTGCCTCGCCGCGGGGTTCGTCTCGAGGGCCCCGATGACGGGCTTCAACTCGTAGGTCTGCGACTTGTAGGCGGGACGAGCCCCGCTGGACCGGGCGAGCAGCAGCACCGAGAGCACCACCAGCGTCAGGGCCGAAACGAGCGAGCGCATCGGCGGGTTCTATGCGCGCGTGAGTCGGGGGTCGAGGTGGCGCTGGTCGCGGCCTCGATGCGGCTGGCCTCGAGCGGGCGACTCGAGATGGTACGCCCCGGTGATCTCTCGAGAGCCGCCGCTCTGCGCCTCACGGTGCAGATGAACTCGCGACTGCCGGCCTCGGCGAAGCCGCTCGCGAAGCTGGAGGTGCTCGAGACCTTCACCGACGACCAGGACCTGAAGCCCGAGGGCTGGAGGAAGAAGCGCTGGAGCGCAGCCCCCGGGGATGGCGGGCCGCGCAGCAGCGTCACGACGGTTGGGAATTCAGGCCTCGGTGCGCCATTCCTTCATCGCCTGCGCACCCGGACGATCGACGTGCACCTTGCCGTCGACGCTCTTCACCCAGCTCACCGGGATGAAGTGGTGCTTTCCGGCGTCGTCCTTCTTGAGCTTGATGCTGTCCTTCCCCTCCATGTGGTCGACGACGGCGAACTGGCCATTGTTGGAACAGACGACGGGCATGTCGGGCTTGATGGTTTCGATGTTGAGCATGGGATTCTCCGTGGGGTGTGGGTACAGCGGGCGCCCTGTGTGCATCGCCCGGGCCGCTCCGTTCCTTCCGGTGAATCCACAGGTTGCACGCTGGCAACGAGGGGCCGCCCCTTCGTATTGAAGGAGCGGCGCTCCCGCCTGGGCTGCGTCAGCTCCGCGTGGAACGTCGCCGCGCCCGCAGCAACCCGACCGCCAGCAGGCCCAGCATCGAGACGCCATCTCCGCCGGTGCAACCGCACGACGCCTGCGGGCCCGGGCCGTCGTCGCCACCGTCCGCTCCCGCTCCAACTGCGCCGCCGTCCGCCACGAGGACGCCCGCATCATCGATCTCCGCGCCGACCCCTGCATCGACCGGGGCCGTGACACACGCGCTGGCGCGGCACACCAACGGGCTCTGACAATCGGTGTCGCTGGTGCAGTTCATGGTGCAGGTCGCGCCGCCGCAGGTGAAGGGCGCGCACGTGGTGGTCGCGCCGGCGCTGCACTGGCCCGTGCCGTTGCAGGTCGACGCGGCGGTGGCGGTGCCCCCGTCACACGACGCTCCGGCGCACTCGATCGACGCGCCGGGGAAGGCGCAGGCGGTGAGGCTCATGCCGTCGCACGCCCCTGCGCAGGCGCCGGTGCCACCGCACGCCGCGCGCGAACCCCCGGGCGCGCCGGTGACGGCCGTGCACTGCCCGAGTCGACCCGCGACGTTGCATGCGGCGCACTGCCCATCGCACGCCTCACCGCAGCACACGCCATCGACGCACGGGAGGCCGCCGAGGCAGCCGGTCGACGTGGTGCACGACATTCCGAGCCCCGGCTGCGCCAGGCAGGTGCCCGCGCTGCACCGCGCGCCGCTCGCGCACTGCAGGTCGTCGGTGCAGGTGGTGAGGCACGCGCCTGACGCGCAGGTGAAGAGGCCACAGTCGAGCGGCGCCCCCGCGGGGCACAGCGCGCTCGAGCCTGAGCAGTTCATCGCGGCGAGGGCTTGCCCGCCGACGCACGACGCCGCCCGACACGACACGGTCGAAGGCTGGAACTGGAAAGTGCAGCCCTGTTGCGCATCGCAGGCGATGGCTACTTCGCACGCCTCGGCGGCGCGGCAGGTCGTCGCCGCGCCGGTACACGCGCCGCTGACGCACACGTCGTTGCTGGTGCACACGCTGCTGTCGGTGCACGCCGTCCCGTCGGCCTTCGACGGGTTCGAGCACACGCCGAGGGCGGGGTTGCAGGTGCCCGCGGCATGGCACTGGTCCAGCGCCGCGCAGGTCACCGGGTTCGCGCCGGTGCACGAGCCCGCCTGGCAGGCATCGGTCTGCGAGCAGGCGTTGCCGTCGTTGCAGGCGGTGCCGTCGGCCTGCGACGGGTTCGTGCACACGCCGGTCGCGGGGTTGCACGTGCCCGAGGCATGGCACTGGTCCAGCGCCGTGCAGGTCACCGTGTTCCCGCTGGCGCACGTGCCCGCCTGGCAGGTATCGGTCTGTGTACAGGCGTTGCTGTCGTTGCAAGTGGTGCCGTTGGGCTTCAACGGGTTCGAGCACGCGCCGGTCGCGGGGTTGCAGGTGCCCGAGGCATGGCACTGGTCCAGCGCGGTGCAGGTCACCGGGATCGCGCTGGTGCAGGTGCCCGCCTGGCAGGTATCGGTCTGCGTACAGGCGTTGCCGTCGTTGCAGGCCGTGCCCGTCATGGCCGCGCAAGTCCCGTTGGACGCTGCGCCCCGGGCGACACTGCAGGCCTGACATGCGCCGCTGGGCGCGTTGCCGGTGCTCGCGGTCGCGGGATTTGCGCCGCACACGGTGTTGCAGCACACGCCGTCGACGCACGCGCCGCTCTGACAGGCGGTGCCCTGGGCACAGCTCGAGCCGTCGGGCAGCAGGACAGCAAAGACGGTACTGGACCACAGGGCGAACAGCAGGACGGCGTGCGTCGGATTCATCACCGCATGTTGGCACGGCGCGCTGCGCTCAGAGCCACGCGATGCGGGTACGCGCGAACTTTGAGGTGGAAGTGCCCTTCGAAACCGCGGCGCCTCGGACCGTTTGCGATCGACCCATGAGCAGAGCAAGTTCCCCTCGTGCGCGCGGCGGTGGTCCTGATGCTGATGATGGGTGTGGGGTGCTCGAAGCGACCCGATCCACCCTTTCGCGAGCAGGCGCTCGACGCCTACGCGCTGCACGTGACGCTGCCCGGTGATTGGCGTGGCGGCTCGATTCGCGGCGCCGGCTTCGTCTTTGCGAGCGGGCCGGCTGACGCGTCACTGTCGTTCTACGACACCCTCGCTGACGTGCCCTTCAGTGAGGCCGGGGCGCGAGCGTTCTACGAGGTGGCGAAGGCCGAGGTGCTCGCTTCAGGCCCCGCGCGCTTCGGACCGTTCGATGGCTTCTTCGCCAGCGCGCACCCGAAGGGGGACGCTGCGACGACGCTCTGGTTTGGCTTCTTTCACGGCCCGCGCGGGCTGGTGTGGATGGAGCTGCGCGCGCCGACGCGACCCGCCTCCGAAGCGCTGTGGCGCTCGGTGATCAGCAGCCTGCGTTGAGTGGTGGCGCTCATGACGTCCTGGCAGCGCGCCGCCAGGGCTCAGGGTGACGTGGGACTCCTGATCGCCAGGTAGATGAGGAACAGGCCGCAGGTGCCAAAGGTGAGGACGTGGAGCCAGAATCCGAACGGTTGATCGCTCCGGACGAAGAGTTGGCGGGCCTGGATCTGGCCGCGCAGCACGCCGCGCACCGAGTAGCCGACCATGACGAGCGCGATGAGGACGAAGGCTGAGCGGGGCATGCGAGGGACTCCGTCGGCAAGCTACGGGGGCGCCGCCGCTGCCGCAAGGCGAGCGCTTCGACGACGCTACAGCTTGGCGCGCAGCACGCGCTCTTCCTCGCCCAGCGCGCGCACGGCCTCGAGCGCGTGGTCCGAGATCCGCTGGTCGGCATCCGGGCCGTCGGCCACGCCGTCGAAGTCGAGCGGAGCCCCGAACACCACCGTGATGGGGTCGCCGCGCTTCGAGTAGTTGCCCGCGACCTGGCGAACGAAGTCGTTGCCGAGGCCATTGACGAAGACGGGGATGACGACGGCGCGGCCTCGCGTGGCCTGGATGATGCGGCCCACGCCCGGGCGGGCCGGGAGGAGCGCGTAGGGGTCCTTGTCCTTGTTCCGCGTGCCCTCGGGGTGGAGCCCGACGAGCGCGCCACCCGCGCGGAGCAGGCGGACGAGCTCGTCGACGCTGGCGCGGTTGAGCGCGGTCTTGTCGCGATCGCGAAAGAGCGGCGGGTACATGGCGAAGAAGCTCATCGCCCCGTTCACCGCGAGGCCCAGCGGCGAGTCGTAGAAGAACTGCGAGCGCACCGGGAACATGAGGCGCTGCTCGAGGCCCCGCTTCACGATCACCGACGAGACGACGAAGAGGTCGAAGAAGCTGCGGTGGTTCGAGACGAGGATGGTGCTCGTGTCGCGACCGAACGCGGGGAGCCGGTCGACGCCGTGCACGTGGAGCAGGTTGCGCGTCGAGAGGTCGATCCAGTTGGCCGAGAGGCGCCGCTGCAGCACGCGGATGACCCGGTCGACGGGCGCCGACGCAAAGGTCCGGCGCACGAACTCGATCTGCCAGCGCTCGACGGCGGTGAGCTCGTCGAAGTCGAGAAGATCGCGGGGTGGGTCGAGCGGGTTCAGAGCCACGGCGATCGATTCATGAGGCGTGCGTAGCACCGTCGGATCTCCGGGCAAACCAAAGCCCCCATTCGGCCGCTACCCCGCCATCACGGTGACGCGATCTCCGGTGGCCCGGCGCAGCAACGCCACCGCGTCGCGGAACTGCGTGTCCGTCTGCTGCGCGGGTGGGTGCATCTCGACGCTCACGTCGCGCCGGTTGAGGTTCTCGAACACGGTCTTGTGCAGGTAGAGGGAGTGTTCCGGCGAGCGGAGCACCACGTGGTAGCCGTCCTTGGTGCGCGTGACGTGCGCCGCGTATTCGGGCTGGCCGACATGCGATTGCGCGAGCGGGATCAGCAGCACCACGTCGTTCGCCTCGGGACGGCGGTCCATCGCCTCGAGCGTCGGGGCAAGCCGGCCGCGCGAGAGCTCCGTGCGGATCTCGAGCTTCACCCGGCGCAGCGGGCTGTCGAGCAGCCACGTCCAGGCTTCAGGGCTGTACGCCCCACCTTCGCCGAAGAGCTCGAAGTGCGCCTCCGCCAGGGAAGGCAGCCCGGCCAGGTGCTGCAGGACGACGTCGCCGGGATCGTTGGTGGTGAGCTCGACTTCCACGCGGCGCAGCTTCGGCACCGGGTCGCCGTGCGCGAGCTCGACCAGCTTCTTCCACGACAGCCCACAGACCGTGCGGAGCCCGGGCAGGGTGTCGCTCCTGATCAGCTCGAACTCGCGCGTGTCGATGGACTCGAGGGTGGAGAGCAGCGGGTGGTGGAGCAGTTCCTTGCGCTGCGCCGCGGTCTTGAACTTCACCCGGGCGTGCTGGAGGAAGCCGCGCGCGAAGCGGGCGGTGCCGCGGTCCACCACCGGCTCCAGTGGACCCAGCAGCGTCACCAGGTGCTGCTTGAGCAGCTGCGCTTCCTTCTTGAGGTTCTTCGGCGTCGCGCCGCGGGCGTTCTGGACCTGCAGCGAGATGAACTCGCCGCGCACGTCGCCCCGCTCGGTGTAGTGGTCGGCCAGCACGAGCCTGGGCGCGTCGTCCGCGGGCGAGGCCAGCACCGCCGCGAAGAGCTCGGCCTCGTTGCGCCCGGCCGGCGCCTTCGCCGGAGGCGGCGCGACGTCGAGCCGCAGCCCGTCGAGCGAGGCCTGCACCGCGGTCAGCCGCCGCAGGATCTCGGCGCTGGCGGGCAGCTCGCTGGGCAGGGTGTCCAGGCTGCGCATGATGCGAGCGCGCAGCTTGTCGGCGCCGAGGGTCCCCTCACCCTCGAGGGGGAGTGGGAGCTTCGCCAGGGCCTCGCGGGCGCGTACGTCGCCGTGCCGCAGCAGCTCGCGGAAGATGCCCGTCCACACCGTGTTGTTCAGGGTGAAGCGCTGCTGGGCCACGTGGTCCACCAGCGCCCGCGCCACCCGCGGATCCGGCTCCATCGCGGCGAGGCGGTCGACATGATCCCTCGCGCGGATCACCGTGGCGAGCGGCAGCTCGGCGACGATCAATGCCACGTCGACGCTCTGCTTCCGCGCCACCAGGTCGAGCAGCGTCTCGTAGCGGGCCCTCTCGGTCTTCGCGCTGATGGGCGGCAAGACCTTCTCGAAGCGCGCCGAGAGCGCCTCGATGGAATCCGTGAGCACGGGCAGTCGGCGCAGCCTCCACGCCACGAGCAGCGCGTCGAGCACCTTGCCGCCGTGCCCCTCGGCCACCTGGCGCTCGAGGGTCGACACGCTGTCCGCGAAGAGCTCGTCGCCGTTCATCGCGGCAGCTTCGCGCAGATTGAGTGAGGGAAGCACAAGCTCACACGACGCGAGGCCCATGAGGGCGCGCTCCACTGTGTCGGCAGCCTCGGGCGCACCCACCGAGCCTGAGCAGCGCGTGCTACAAGCGCTGCTCTGCGTTGAGCAACTGGGGGCGTGATGAAGTCGACTGCGTGGGGTTGGGGATTGCTCTCGATGGTGTTGGTTTCGGGCTGCACGTGCGGGCTGGGCACAGAGCCAGACGGAGGCATGGAGCCGCCGCCCGAGCCCCTCGCACTCGCCTGGCCCGAGGGCGCGCACCTCTCTGTCACCAGCACCACGGTCACCTCCGCCGAAGTCGACTGGCCGGCCGCGCTCGGCCCCGTGACGCACTACCGAGTCACCTGGCCGGGCCACACCCAGGACACCACGACTCCGCACGTCAGCTTCTCCACCCTGACGTCCGGAAGGACGCCAACGCACACCCCACGGCGTTTACCTGGGACGACGCGGGCGGACTGCTGACGCACACCAACGCGCGCGGGGCGAAGAAGGACTTCAAGCCCATCGACGACGGCGTCGCGTACACCTCGCCGGAAGGCCGGGCGACGAGTTACTTCACGCAGCAGGGGGCCCAGGGCGTCGCCCTCACCACGCAGGGGCCCGACGGCGTCGTGGGGAGCCGGGAGTACGGCGCGGGGTGGCGTCGCTCCTCGCCGCCCGACGGCACCATCATCGAGACGCTGATGCAGCCGGGGCTCGCGTCGCGCTTCTCGCGCGGGGT
>CAIVGN010000093.1 GCA_903905455.1 uncultured Archangium sp. | reverse complement strand
CCGGTCGAGACGTCGAAGACGAGGACGGTGCCCGCGACGGCCCCCGCCCCGACCGCGACGAGGCGACCGTCGGGGCTGAGGCGCACGGGGCCGGGCACGCAGTTCCCCGCGGAGAGGGCCTGGAGTCGCTCGCCCGTCCGGGTGGACCAGACTCGGACCTCCGCCGACCGGAGGATGAGATTGCCATTGTCGTACGCCGCCGCGAGCAGGCTCCCGTCCGGAGAGAACGCGAAGTCCCGGAGCTCGTCGGTGCCGCCTCGGAACGAGTGCAGGAGCTCTCCGGTCGCGGCGTCGGTGAGGCGGAGATCGCACGGCACCGAGAAGTCCTCCCAGTCGCCCATCGAGACGTACCGATTCACCACGCAGGCGACGCTCTCGGCGGCCATCGCCCCGCTCGCGGACCGACGTACCTCGGGGGAGGGCTCGGCGCAGGAGGACTCGCCGACGACCGCTCCCGTCGGATCGAGCGTGAGCGAGAGCGTCCGTCTCGGCTCGGCGGAGCGGGCCTGCTCGGACGCGGTCACGCGCAGATCGCCGGCGGCGTCGAACGTCAGCGCCTCGATCCAGACGTGCGGCCAGCGCTCGCGTCGGAGCGGTCGGCCCGACTCCACCTCGCTCCACCGGATCGACTCGTCGCCGTGCTGCGCCGTCACGAGCGCGCCCGCATCGCAGAAGGCCATCAAGGCGAGGCGGCCTTGCCCCGGGAGGGCGATGCGCAGCACCCGATCCGGCTCGCGCGGATCGTGAATGGCAATGTCTCCACTGGCGTCTTCGGTCGCGAGCCGACCGTCCGCCGAGATCGCGACCGCGGCGAACCCGAGTGCCGAGCGCGCGGGGCGAACGAGATCCGGCAGCACCTGTCGCCTCCAGTCGCGGGTGTCCCAGGCGACGAGGCCTGCCGGGAGGGCTGGCTCCCCCCTGCGGGCCTCGGAGGGCCCGACCGCCGCCACGAGCATGGCGCCGTCGGGGCTGAACACGAGCTGCTCGATCGGTCGGGGATCGTGCAAGGTCGCCACGATCGCGCCGGTCCGGGCGTCGCGGACGTGCAGGGGCTCCACGGCGGTCGTCGAGGCGAGCAGCCGGCCGGTCGGATCGAACGCGGCCAGCTCGTCCCAGGCGCAGCGACGCTCGGTCTTCGGCCCGATCCCGGGCGCGATCCAGTCCTGGTTCGCGCTCTCGAGGGCGTAGAGGCGCTCGCCCGTGAGGGCGTCCCAGCCCGTGAGCCCGAAGCCGAGCACCCGCCCGCCGACGCCGAGCCGCGTGACCACCCGCTTCGTGGCGGCCGAGACGAACCGCCCATCTGGCGAGAGCGCGACGCGCAGGACGGGCAGAGCCGTCGCGAGGAAGCGTCGTGACTCCCCCGTGCTCGGATCGCTCAGGAAGATCCCGAGGCTGGTGCCCACCGCCAGCGAGCGGCCGTCCGTCGAGCTCGCCGCCGAGCGGAGCTCCCCCTTCCCCCAGAGACTCACCGGCGCGCTCGCGCGGCGCGCGCCGGTCGCGGAGATCGCTCCGAAGCGCGCGGCGCGGGGCGTGCTCGCCACTCTGCCCTCGAGCTTGCGAGGCGGTCCCTCGTATTCGGGCTGCTGGCCCCCGAAGCCCTCGACGAGCTGCGACATCGCCTTCACGATCGGATCGATCCCGGGCGACTCGACCCCCCTCGGCTTGCCGAAGTCGACGCGCGCGCCCGAGGCGCTCTGCAGCGTGAGCGAGACCCAGGGCTCGTCAGGCCGGCTCACGCGCGGCGGCGGCAGCGGCTTCGAGGCGACGTCCGCCTCGACGCATCGCGCGAAGAAGGCCTGCGCCTCCTCGGGGGCGAGCTTGCGCCGTAAGCACACCTCCCAGAGCCCCGGAGCCTTGCCCCGTTGCAGCAGGAGGCGCGCCCTCGCCGGCGTGGCGAGCCGGAGCACGACGACGAGGCAGCTCCCATCTCCCTCGAGCACCACCTGCCAGCCGCCCGAGAATCCCGACATGCAGCTGGCCGAGAGGCGCGCGCGCAGGCGCTCGGGTGGGTCGCCGAGGAGCTCCGCGGTCCGATTCTCGAAGCGGGCGGCGACGAGCGCGAGGTCCCAGATCCGCGCGTGCGGCCCCTCGCCGGCGGCCGCGAGGAGCTGGCCGCTCGGGCTGAACGCGACGCAGGTGGCCGCGTGCGGCAGGTCCGTCACGCGCGCGAGCAGCCTCGCGCCGGCGATCGCCCAGACCTCCACCGAGCCGTCCTCGAACGCGGCGGCGAGGAGCCGACCGTGCGGCGAGAGCGCGACGCCGAGCGGGGGGCGCCCGACCTCGAGCTCGGCGATGCACGCGCCGATCGTCGGGGCCCACACCTCGATGCGGCCGTCCGCGCGCCCGGCCACGAGTCGCGTGGCCGCATCGTCGAGCGCGAGGACGACGGCCGTGCCCGCGCGCGCCCCGCGAACCAGCCGCGCCTGCCTCGCGCCCGTGCTCGCGTCGAAGACGCCGAGCTCGCCGTCGTGGCTCGCCGCCGCGAGGTGGGAGCCCTCGGGCGAGAGTGCGACCGCGCTGAGGCTCTGCCCCGTCCACGCCACGATCGTGGAGCGAGGTGGCATGGGGCTTCGCTGCCCGGTGCGGACCAGCTCGATCTCGCCGAGGTCGCCGTGGGCGTCGTAGGCGTCCCGGTCCTCGGAGGGGCGCTCGACCGCCAGCGTGCCGTCGTCCCGGTAGCGACCCGACGGCTCGATCGCGGCGATCGGCGTCTGCCCGAGCGGCGCCCCACCTGTGCTGCGGGTGACGATCGCGACCGCGTTGCTGCCGTCCGGTTGGGCGAGGTACCGAACGTGGCCCTCGGACGCGAACGAGAGCTGTCGGCATCGTCGCCATTGCGTGATCGGCGCGAGCGTGAACGGCGGGCGAGGCTGCAGCGCGAGGACCTGCCCGCCCCACTGCGTCGGCGCGCGCGCGACCAGGAGCGGAGGCGCTGCGCGCTGCGGCGCCACGCGAGCCTCGCCGCTCGAAGCCGCCGCTCCCGCGAGGGTCTCGAGCGCGCGCAGCGCGAGCTCGCACACCCCGGGCTCCGGGTCGATCAGGCAATGCCGCAGCGCCTCGCGGCAGCCGCCGAAGACCTCGCGGAGGCGCACGCCGCCGGCAGGGCGTGCGGTGCCGTACGGGATGCTGACGAGGTCGTCGTCGTCGAGGGCGAACCGCGACAAGCTGGCGAGCATCGGCCGCACGAGCTCGGGCGCGGCCCGCACGTAGTGCTCGAAGACCACCGCCTCGAGCTCCGGCCCCGCCGTGAGCATCCACGAGACGCCTCGGAGCAGCGCCGGGCTCGGGTCCGCCGACGCCCGGCGCGCGAGGGGCGTGGCGAGCGAGAGCTGCGCCGCCCTCGGAAGATCGGGCAGGGCGTCGACCACCGCCGTCCAGGCCTCCTCGCCTTCTCCGGTCGCCAGGGCGACGAGCGCGTTCACCGCGCGCCGCCGCCCCTCGTCGTCGGCCGTCGAAAGCCGCGAGAGCGCTCCGGAGATCATGGGCAATGTGGGGTCGGTCATGTCAGTCCGCGCACAGGCGCCGCCGATGGCCGGAGGGGCAGACCCCGTCGACGCGGGTCGCCGAGAGGTGGTGCGCCTGCCAGACGCTCGCGGCGTAGCAGGCGCCGCAGTCGGGGCAGAAGAACGGCGCGAGCTCGCGGTCGTGTCGCCACAAGGCGCGCACGTTCCCGCAGAACAGGGCGGTGCGGAGCGCCGAGAGCTTCTCCGGATCGACGCTCCACTCGGCGTCTCCGGTGAGCGAGAAGCCGGTCAGCACGATCCGGTGTCGCTCGCCTGGTTTGCGGGGCAAGCGGCACGTGACGGTGCCGGCGACCGTGCCTCCCGCAGCGCACGGGAACGAGCGCTGCTCCAGAACGCTCCCGTCCGGTGCGGGCGTCGCCGGAGGCTCCTGATCGAGCCAGCGCACGTGCGAGTCGAGCTCCATCAACCCCGCGAGGTGGTCGTCGGCCCCGGCGCGATCGAGCACGAGCTCGAGCGGCGAGTTGGCCCGAGCGCTCCCCGGCGCGAAGCGATCGGCATGCGCGCGGACGCTGCCGTCGCTCTCGGCGCTCACCGTCCAGCGCACTTCGACGAAGCGAGAGCCAGCCGGGAACAGCGTGAGCTGCACGCGCCCGCGTCGCTCGAGCGCAGCGACATGAGGGGCGGCCTCGAGGCCCGCCTCGGACTCTTCCTCGGGGGCAGCCGCGGGCTCGGCTTCGGGGGCTTGCACGCGCGCGGGGTCGGCCTCTCGGCCCGGGACGACGAAGCTCCCGCGAAACGCGAGGTGCGCCTCGATCGCCGCCAGCGCCTCGCCTGCGGCCTGCACGATCCGCGTCATACGCTCCCGTTCGCGCTCGAGATCCGCGTCGCCGAGGCCGATCATGGTCGGCCCCCGGAACTCGAAGAGCTGCTCCTCCGCGCCATCGCTCGCCTCGATGCGCACGAGATCTCTGCCCGTCCCCTGCTCGCGCGCCACGTGCCCTGCGCGCCAGAGCCGACCGGCTCCCGAGGTCTCCAGCGCGAGCGCGAGCGGCGCCTCGTCGATCAGCCAGAGGCTCTGCTCCTTCGTCGTCATCGAGCGCCGATCGTATGCCGTCTCGTGCGCGTCGTCGCCACGATCGGCCCCTCGGTGGGGGTAGGGCGCGTCCGCGCCCGGAGGAGACCTCGCTGGAGACCCGGGGGACGTGTCTTCCGGGGCCACCCGGCAACGAAGCCCTGCGGCAGTACGACGCCGGCGGGATCACCCAGCGGTTCGACCCCGACGCGCGATCCGACCGAGGGCCTTGGCCGCGCCGAAATGCCCCGGTGTTCGCGCTCCTCACACGGCGTAGCGTTCGTGCGCGCCGGTGCGTTCGCACGTCGATTGCACGACGCTTCGCCCTCGAGGTGAACGACATGGCGACCATGGCGAGGCCGAAGATCCAGGTGAAGCCCGGCGGCACGCCCGACGAGACTCGGCCGTTCGCGGCGAAGGGGCACGCCGAGATGCACAAGCTCGCGCAAGGCGCGGTGATGAAGGGAGTGTTCGAGCCCGGGCGGAAGTGGTCCGAGCACCTCGCGCCGATCGCGGGGACCAAGAGCTGCCAAGCTCGGCACGTCGCGTACGTGATCGCAGGGCGGATGAAGATGGTGATGGACGACGGCGCCGAGGCGGAGGTCGGTCCGGGCGACTTCTTCGAGATCGAGCCCGGGCACGATGCCTGGGTCGTCGGCGACCAGCCGTGCGTGCTCGTCGACTTCGGTGGCTACGAGCAATAGGCGCAGCCGACGAAGGCCACGGACACGCAGCGCACGTCGAGGCCGGACGCCCCGTCGCCGCGGCGGTGACGGAGCCAGGATCGCGCGCACCTCCACACCGCGCTTCGAGCGCGGCAACGCGAGGAGCGCGAGTTGGCCTACGCGTTCGGCGGGGGTGGGACCTTCCCCTGCGGCGGCTGCCGAAAGAGTTCCGCCTCTCGGTCGACGAGGTGGAGATCTTCCGCCGCGGGGACGAGATCGTACGCTCACCGGCCCTCAACCGACTTTGGCGGCGGCCTGATCGAGATCCACCTCGCGGCGGTTTGGAGATCCACTGACGCTAGTTGACCGCCGCCACTGAGCGGCCAGGCGGAGAAGTCGCGACAGCCTTCGCCGGCGACCACGGTCGGGTCATGAAGCTCAAGGGAGCGACGCCTCGACGGCGCTGTTGAAGTGAAGGAAGAACAACCCGGGCAAACGAGAGCTGACGGGAGGCGGCCGTGGCGAGCGAAGGCGTGCCGTTGGGCCCGAAGCGGTGCCGCGTGCGGCTCTCGGTGGGCGCGACGCCGGGCGACGTGCTGGTGCAGTTCCTCGGGGAGGCCCTGGTGCTCTGCCTCGCCGGCGGGCTCGCCGGGGTGCTCGCCAGCCTCGCCGGTGCCTGGGGCCTCGGCCACTTCCTGGGTTGGGAGCTCGGCCTGGCCCAGGAAGGTGTTCGAGGTGCAGCTCTCGACGAGGAAGTCGGCCACGTCGGCGCGCGAGATGGCCGAGGGCACTGGCACCAGTTGGGTGGTGCGGGTGTAGGTCCCCTTCGCCTTGCCGTCGGTCAGCCGCGACGGCCGGGCGATGACGAACTCGAGGCCGCTCTCGCGCGTCAGCCGCTCCTGCACGTCGTGATCGAGGAAGGGCAGCTTGAGCAGGCCGCCGATGACGAAGGTGCGCAGGAACCAGTTCGCCGTGGCGATGCTCTCGCCGGCGCCTAGCGCGCTGAGCACCACCAGGCGCTAGACCCCGTGCTCCTTCATCGCGTCGATGCACCGCTTCGTGCCGCTCGAGAAGTAGTCGGGCTTCAACTTGAAGCCGGAGAGCGAGGTCGACGAAGCGCAGATGATCACCGCGTCGTGGCCCGCGACCGCCGCGCGCATCGAGGCCGCGTCGTGGAAGTCACCCGCGACCTTCGTCAAGCGCGCGTCGGTCAGCTCGAGCTTCGCCGGGGTGCGCGCCAGGGCGGTGACCGTGTGCCCGCGCGCCAGCGCTGACTTCACGCACCACGCACCCGTTCCCTGTGAGGCCCGATGACGAGAATTTTCATGGGAGGCACCATCGCAGTTCGCCGCGGCGGTGGCGCCGCCGCGCGGTGACCCCTGCGCAGAAACAGAGGGACCCTTTGGGTTCGCCCCGCCTACGATCTCCCCCCTGCGCAACCTCCTCATTGCTTCCTTCGTCGCCGCCATCGCCTTGGCGACCAGCTGCGGCCCCTCGGGCACCAACCTCTCTGGCGCCTGGCTGGGCCCCATCACCTTCAGCGGCGGCGGCGCCAGCGTCACCGCGGACGGCGGCGTCGGCATCGACGACCGCGCATTCACCAACGGCAGCACCCTCATCTACGGGCTCACGGTGGGCAACCTGAGCCTCGGCGGCGCGCGCAAGTCGTCCGACACGGTCATTGGCCTGTCGGGGACGAGCACCGACGCGGTCCCCTCGTCGTTCAACGTCTTCTGCCAGTCGCAGGGGCTGAGCATCGCGAGCTTCCAAGTCACCTCGGGCACGGTGGAAATCACCGGCAACCAGGCACGCGTCGCGGCGGTCGGCGTCGCCAACTGCAACAGCACCAGCGCCACCCCCGTCGACGTCACCATCGCGGGCCTGGCGACCAAGTAGAGACCCTGCTGTTCGAGAGGCGACCGGTGCTGGAGAGAGCCCAGCCCCGATGACACCGCTGCGGCGAGGCCTCGGCGTGCACGTCGCCCGGCGCCTTTGCGACGCACTCGCCGACGCGCTGAGGGAGGCTCGTGGTGTCCAGCGAGAGCACCCGAGTCACGACCTCTTCGACGCGAGCCTCCTCGGGGGCGTCGCCTCGGCAGTGGAAGCGTTCGAGATGCGCTGGCTCCAGTCGTGGGCATCGTTGAGCAGCATCAGACGTGGGCGCGCACCCCCACGACCGAGGTGCGCGTGTGCGGGGAGGCCCGCCAGACCGAAGAGCCGCAGGCCCGCGCCGAGGCCTACTGCGTCGTCCCCTGGCAACAGGGTGTCCTGATGCAGAGCGCGTTGGCGGACGCAGGCGTGTCGGCCGAGCTGGGCTTTCGAGACGGCGGCCACCAGATCGAGTCGTGCCCGACCGATGACATCAGCGACCAGTTCCTGGAGACGTTCCGCTGAAGCGCTCAGTTGTCGACGTCGCCGGTCGCGTACCCGGCCACCACGGTGGTGGCCTCAACGGGCGCGAGCTCGCGCAAGGTGTCGAGCTTCAGGGACAACGTCGTGATCTTCGTGGCTTGCTTCGTGGTCATGGCGGCTCCTTCAGGTTGGACTTCGCTGCTGGGACACCAGACGGGTCGAGCAGGCGCAATCTTGCGCGAGCCCGACGGATTTCATGGGCACGCGCCGCCGACAAAGCCGCCCTGAGCCCAGGACAGCAGCAGCGCACGTTCGTCTGCGCCCAGCCTCACCTGCGCCGTCAAAGGCGGCATGGGGCTCTTCGGATCGGTGAGGCGCGTTGCAAACTTCGGCGCGACCTCGTTCAGGGCGCTTCGCGTGGGGATCGGCAGAATGTACGCGTCGGGCCGGTGGCACCCCGCGCACTTGGTCTCGAGCACCGCGCGTACGGCACAGGGAAACCCCGCGGCCTGGGGATCCAGCTCGACTGGCGCAACCGGTTCCACGGGCTCGACCCAGGCGGGCGGTTCGGAGGGTACATGCGCAAGCACTGGCCGAAGCTGACCCTGTTTCTCCAGCAGCCGGGCGCGCCTCCCGACAACAACACCTGCGAGCGGGTCCTGAAGAAGGCGATCCTCCATCGCAAGAATTCGCTCTTCTACCGCAGCCAACTCGGTGCCCGCGTCGGCGAAGTCTTCATGAGCCTCATCCACCCCGCGGAGCTCTGCGAGGTCGCCCCCTTCGACTACCGCGTCGCGCTCCTGCGCAACCACCAGGCCGTCGCGGCCACGCCCGCGGCCTGGATGCCGTGGAGCTACCAGGCGACCCTCGCGGCGCTACGGCCCGTCGCCGCGCCCGCGCCTCAGCTCTGAGCGGCCTGCTGTCCGATTCGGTGGCGATCGCCAAGCACGCTCACCGGAAGGACACGAAGATTCTCCGACCTGCCATGCGTGTGCGACCTCCAGAACCGGCAGAGGCTGCGCCGTTGGCTGGTCGCCGTCATCCCGGTGTCGCTGATGGCTCACGCTGCGTCAAAACGGAAAAGGTCGCGCGAATCAGAGGCTCCATCCGAATGAGGCCGGCGATCTCTGTCCAGCGAAAGACCGAAGCGTGCGCCGGAAGCGCGGTGCGCCGCGACACTCACCACTGTACCTGCACGAAGCCCCGCGCCAGCTGCCCGCACCCCAGGTACCGGCGCACCTCCCCGTGCACGCGCGGCGGCAGTGACACCTCACGCGCGAGCTCCGGCCACCCGCGGCGCACCACCTCGTGCAGCACCCCGCCT
>CAIVGN010000092.1 GCA_903905455.1 uncultured Archangium sp. | reverse complement strand
TCGGCGACGGGCGGCGGCTCGGCGACGGGCGGCGGTTCGGCGACGGGCGGCGGCACCGGCACCGGTGGCGGCAGCGCGACGGGCGGTGGCGGCGGCACGGTGACGGGCATCAACGCCTGCGCGACCGCCGCACGGGTGGCCGCGGGGCAGACCCTCGGCACCACGCTCGGTGCGACGAACAACCTCCAGTTCCTGAGCGGCAATGGGTGCAAGGGCTCGGCGACGCTGTCCTCCGCGACCGCGAGCGACCTGGCCTACGTGGTCACCGTTCCTTCCAACACCCGGCTCGTGGCGACGTTGAACGACGTCGATGGCGGGGTGCCCGCCTTCGACGCGACGCTCAACCTCGTGGGCTCCCTCAACGAGTGCGGCACCCTCGACGCGACGGGCGGCACGTTGGGCCTCACCTGCGCCGCGGGCGCCGATGACCCGGAGCGGATTCTCTTCGACAACGCCGGCGCCGATCGCGACGTCTACCTGCTGGTCGACGGCTACAGCACCGGCACGGGTCCCTTCGCGCTCAACCTGAGCTTCGTCGTCTCGCCGCCCTTCGTGACGGGCGGGGAGACCTGCGCCACTCCCGCGGCTCTCGCGGCCGGCACCACGCAGCGCTCGTCCACCGACGGCGGCATCAGTGACTACGCCTTCGCGGCCGTGACCGAGTGCCGTAGCAGCACCGGCGCCCCCGACAAGACCTACCAGCTGATGGTGCCCGCGATGAACCGCGCGACCATCACCGTGACCCCCTCGGCGACGTTCGACCCGGTGGTCAACGTGGTGGCCGGGGCCTTGAACTGCGGCGCGTTGGGCGCTGACGGCGGCACCCAGGCCAGCGCCTGCGTCGCCGGCTCGAGCGCCTTCGGCTCCGGGTCCGTCGAGACGGTCGTGGTGAACAACGTCAGCGCTACCGCCACCGCGTACACCGTCATCGTCGACTCGAGCTCCAGCAGCGCGTCCATGGGCAACTTCGACATCGCCTCTTCGTTCACCGCGCTCGCCCCGCTGCGCGCCGGCGGTGAGACCTGCACCACGCCGGCCTCGCTCTCGGTGGGCACCTTCTCGGGCACCACCGTCGGCGCGAACAGCGACTACGCCTTCACCGCGACCTCCGGCTGCCGCGAGACGACCGCCGGCGGCGACGTCGTCTACTCCATCAGCGTGCCCGGCCTGAACCGCGGCACCCTGTCCATCACCTCGTTGACCCCCGGCTTCTCGCCCGCGCTCAACGTCGTCGGCTCCAGCGCTGGCTGCGGCGCCACCGCGGGCACCTGCCTCGCCAACAACGGCCTCTCGTCGACGGTGGTGGTGGGCAACGGCTCGATGTCGCCGGTCACCTACCTGGTGGTCGTCGACGCCAACACGGGCAGCACGCTGTCCGCGGGCGCCTTCGAGGTGACCTTCGCGACGAGCGCCCTCACCCTGGGTGACTCGTGCGTGGCACCGCTGGCGTTGACCGCCAACGCCACCACCATGGGCGCGTTCGCGTCGGTGGGCGCGGACCACCTCTTCTCGACGGCCAGCGGCTGCAAGTACACCGGGTCCGCGAAGGACATCACGTACTCGCTCGTGGTCCCGAACAACAACCGCCTCACGCTGGCCTTCACGCCCGAGGCGGCCGCGAGCCTCGACGGGGTGCTCAACCTGGTGGACGGCACCACGCCGCCGACGCTCTGCGGGGCCGGCGCGGCCTGCCTCGCCGCGGCCGACGCGACGAGCTCCAACGGGCTCGAGACCCTGACCTGGGACAACACCACCGGCGCTTCCCGCACCGTGGTGGTGGTGGTCAGCGCCTATGCCAACGCGACGGCGACCGCGACGTTCGGGTTGGCCACGGCCCTGGCCCCCATTCCCCCCGCGCCCTACGCCCGCACCGTCATCACCGCGGCCTGTGACTCGATGGTCGGTGCCACGCCGGTGCCCGCGACGGTCGCCGACGACGCGACCTCGGCGCTGCTGCCGCTGCCCTTCACGATGAACTTCTTCGCCAGCCCGGTGACCCAGTTCTCGATGTCCTCCAACGGCTTCGCGCAGCTCTGGCCGTCGACGGGCGGCACCCCCGACTCGACCTTCACCAACGCCTCGATTCCGACAGTGGGCACGCCGAACAACTTCGTGGCGCCCTTCTGGGATGACCTCGTCAACTCGGCCGGGGCCAGCGCGCTCACCGCGACCTTCGGTGTGGCGCCCAACCGGCGCTTCACCCTCGAGTGGGCGGCCTACGCGCCCTACGTCACGGGCGGTGGCCCCGAGCTGCTCACCTTCCAGGCGAAGCTCTACGAAGGCACGGACGTCATCGAGTTCCACTACTGCTCGATGGCGTCGCTGGGCGGCTCCGAGGCGCGGACCACCGGCAGCCTGGCCACGGTCGGCGTGGAGAACGCCGACGGCACCGTGGGCGTGCAGCACTCGTACAACGCGGCCACCAGCGTGGCCACGGGCACGGGCCTGCGCTTCACGCCGCAGTGACGCTCAGGGCCCCTCGGCGATGGGGGTGAAGGTGTCGGAGTCACCGGCGGTGGCGTCGCCGGTGTCCGTCCACTCCACCACGTACCAGCTCTTGCCGAACGCGCTGGGCATCGGCAGCACGCGGTGCGCGAGGTACCAGGCGCCGGCGGCGGTGCCGGCGCTCGAGAAGCCGTAGGTGACCAGGGCCACCGCGCCGCGCGTGGGGTCCTTCACCAGCTCGACGAGGAACCAGTCGTGCGTGGGCGTGGCGTTGGCGAAGGGCACCTCGATCAACACCCCGCCGTCGCTGCGCACGAAGCTGATGTTGATGTTGTCGCCGGTCACGCGCACCTCGGTGGCGCCGGCGCGCTCGAGGGCCCCGATGGTCGTCTGGCGGTACGGGCCGCCGACGATGGCGTAGCCCGCGCCGCCGCGCAGAAAGGGCTGGCCGGTGCTGCTGTCGAGCACCACCCCGGCGTCGGCGAGGGACACGGCGGTGATGGCAGGGGCGGGCGAGCACGACGCGGCCAGGGCGCGGGCCACCTGGTAGCCGCCGTCCTCGTCGGTGGCCACGCCATCGAGCACCACGTAGACCAGCGGCAGCTCGCAGGCCCCGGCCAGGGTCACCGGCAGGCAGGCCGTGCCCTCGCAGAACTCGGTGCCTCGGCAGGCATTGAAGCAACGACCGCAGTGCGCATCGTCGCGGGTCGGCTCGACGCAGCGACCGGCGCAGCACGCGCCACCATCGCCGCAGGTGGTGCCGGTGCAGGGCGGGGCGCAGACCCCGGTGCCGCACACCTGGCCCCGGCTGCACTCGCTGTCCCTGGTGCACTCGAAGCAATCGCCGCCCGCCAGGCATCGCCCGCTCTGGCAGCTCGCGCCCGACGTGCAGCCCGCGATGCACCGGAAGGACTCCGAGCAGTGCGTGCCGGTCGCGCAGGTGTCGGTGCTGGGGACGCACTCGCGACAGCCGCCGTCGGTCTCACATACGCCGGTCGCGCAGCCCGTGCAGAGCACCCCGCCCCCCGCGTCGAGGCCCACGTTCACGCTCGCGTCTGCCTTGAGGTCGGGCCCCGCGTCCTGCGGAGCAGCCGAAGAACAGCCCAGCAACACCACCAGCCACAGGCAG
>CAIVGN010000091.1 GCA_903905455.1 uncultured Archangium sp. | reverse complement strand
TGATGACGTGCGCGCCCGCGGTGACCGAGGCGTACTGGGTCATGGCGTGCGAAGTCATGGCGGTGGAGTTGCTCGTGCCCTGCGCGAACGGACAGATGCGGTTGACGGAGTCGCACGCGCCGCTGGCGGGAACGCCGTCGATGAGGACGCCCACGTAGCAGGTCGATGCCGAGCTCGTCGGCGAGAAGATCTGGAACTGCCCCGTCAGCGAGAACGAGACGAATGCGTTGGTGGGGAAAGTGACCGAGGTGCCAAACGCCGACTGCCACACCGCGCTGGTGGAGAAGATGAACGCGCCGGTGGGGTTCGGTGAGCTCCATGAAACCTGGCCGATGAAGCCGTCGGTTCCTGCCGCCGGGCCGGTCGGTCCGGTCGCGCCCGTCGGGCCGGTCGCACCGGTGGGGCCGATGGGGCCAGCAGGGCCCGCCGGACCGACGTTGCCCTGCGCTCCGGTCGCGCCTTGCGGGCCCGTAGCTCCCTGCGGTCCGGTCACGCCCTGCGGTCCCGTCAGCCCGGTCGCGCCTGTGCTGCCCACAGGACCGGCAGGCCCCGCCGCACCGATGTCTCCCTGCGGGCCAGCGACGCCCTGGGTTCCTTGAGGTCCCGTGAGCCCGACGTCTCCCTGTGGGCCGATGGCGCCGCCGCTGGCGAGGAGCTGCCAACCGGCATCCGTACCAGGCGCCTCACCCGTCGTGGTCGCAGCCGCGATGTAGCTCGATCCGCCGAACGCCACGCCGTCGAGCGCTGCGTACTGCGTCGCGGAGTTCCAGGCGCCTCGCCACGTCAGCCCTGCGCCCGGTGCGCCCGCGTCACCCTGGGGACCTGCGGGGCCGGCGGCTCCCATCGCGCCCGGTTCTCCCGTGGGGCCTGTCGGTCCCGGTGCGCCCTGCGTTCCACTGGTGCATGCGGAGAGCTGCATCAACACCAGCACCGCGGCACCCAGGAGGCGTTTTGACATCGCGGGACTGTAGGCGCTGGCCTCGGCGGAGTTCCAGCTTCGGAGGGGCTGCCGCCGGAGCGTGAGCCACAGAACAGCCAAGGGGGTGAACGGGCGTGCCCCGCGGCGCTGCCGGTGTCGGTGGTGACACACGCCTGACGTCCGCCCGCGATCCCCTGGGCCGAGTGCCTCGGGGGCGGCTCCCTGCCGTGATGATACGCAGTACCCATGGGTTACCGCGCACGCTGGCTCGCCGTGAAGAACGCAGACCCCGCGCAGGTGCTCCGCACCATCGGGCTCGTCCAGGACAGTGCGTCGAGCGAGGCCATCTACGACCCGGGGCACTACGCGCTGGCGATGCCGGGTGGTTGGTTTGTCCTCATCGGCGATGGTGGGGAGTTCATGGACACCGTGGAAGAGGAGCACGCGCGCTCTCTCTCCATCGGCACCGAGTCACTCCACTTCTCCTGCGATGACACCTCGATGGGCGCGCTACTCGAGGTCTTCCGCGAGGGGAAAGTGGTCTGGGCGGTCGAGTACGACGGCTCGAATGGTCCAGGAACGCCCATGGTCACGGGGACCCCGCCGGCCGTCGTGGGCGAGACCATCGCGAAGTGCCAGGCGGCGCAGCACGCCTCGGGGCGCAAGGACGTCGACCACGTCTACGACGCCGCCGCGGAGCTCGGCCAGGTGCTCACGGGCTTCCGGCACGACCAGACCCTGGGGGATGGAGAGCACCTCCCCATCCTCGTGCTCCGTCCCGCGTGACGTCGTGCCGGCGCACACCGCGCAGACAGCCGTGCGCGGATCGCTCATGGTCAGTCGCTCTCGGCCTCTTCGAAGGCCAGGCCGGCGATGCCCTTCAGGGCGGCGCGCACCTCCGGGTGGACAACCAACTCCCCGGTCGCCTCGAGCAGGAACAGCCGCCCGTAGTCTTCGCCTGGCTCCAGGTCCTCGAGCATGAGTTCCTCGACCTCGCCGACGATGTTGACCGCGCGGTAGGCGCCGGAGAGGGCCGTCTTCTTCTGGTCGCGCAGCGTCGCGGTCACCGCTTGCAGGTTTTCGACCCCCGCGCCCGCGAGCGCGTCCACCAGGTCCGCCCGCATCAACAGGATGGTGCCCTCGTACATCGCCTTGAGGTCGGCAGCCGAGCCGGCGTCGAGTTCGAAGTCGAAACGCTTCGGCAACACCTCCTCGGGAATGCGCGCGCCCGCGGGCCACGGCGACTTGTTCCACGCAGACACCAACTTCACGGATGACCCCCGCTTGCCGCCGGGGCAGGTCATGACCGAGTAGGACGCGCGCGCTTCTTTCTTGGCCATGTCGATGCTGCAAAGCCCCGCTGCGTCACTCGAAGGCGCTGTCCCACCGGTCGAGTTGGGCGCGGAGGCGTTCGAGTTGGACCCGCGTAGCCGCCGGCTCCGTCGCGGCCGTGAGGGTCGCCAACATGTCGCCCATGGGCGCGAGGTACCCATGGAGCGTTGCGTGTGCGTCTCCAGTCATCGTGCAGTGCGTGAAGATGTCGGCGTACGCCTGCTGGAGCGCCGCGCCCACCAGTGCGCCGTTCTGCGGCCCTTCGGTGAGGGCGCCCGCGACCAACGCGCGCAGGTGACGCACGCCGTCGGTGGTGGCCGGGTCGGCCCGAGTGCGCGCGTGGAGCGCCGGGTGCGCATGCGCGGCTTCGGTGCCCCGGGGCGCGACCAGCCACGTCACCTGCGCGGCGACCACGCCCACGGTGACGAGCACCAGCGCCCGATGCCACCACCGCGACGCGTCTCCACCACCATCAGCGGCGAAGCGACCCGCCGAGTGCTGGGCTTCGTCGGGCAGGGACTGCGCGAGGCTCCGGCCGCCGGCCCGCAGCGCCCGCGGCACCACCACCGTCGCGGCCAGCAGCGCCAGCACGAGGCTCACGGCCGCGGAGATGATCAGCAGGTGGCTGAGCTCCGTGACGAGAGAGACGACGACCAGCACCACCGACGCGAGAGCCACAGTGGTGAACAGCGGTCGCACCAGGCTCATCTGCAACGGCACGAAGCGATCCCGCCCCAGCCGCTTCGCCAGCACCGGCGTCTGCACGAAGAAGAACCAGCCCAGCGAGCCGAAGGACAGCGCCGCCGTCACCAGGCCGACCGACGAGAGGATGGTGTTCATCTCAGGCCACCGTCACTTTCGACGCGAAGCTCGCAGGGAAGAGGCCGGGCCGCGCCACCACGCGGTCGGGGCGCACCAGCACCTCGCGCCCCTTCCACGACAGCAGCGTGGGTCGCAGGGGGTCGAGCACGTCGTGCAGCCGCCTTCCCCCGGGGAGCTCCGGGTTCTCGAGGCGCCCGTGACCGTCGCTCTGGAGATCGAGCATGCCCACCCGCCGCGAGAGCTGGTTCTGGAACAACGGCGCCCGCAGCAGCGCCCGGGCCGCCACGCCCCGCGCGAAGCGTGCGACCGGGTTCTTCAGCGTCAACACGCGCGTGGCCAGGGTCGTCATGCGCACCATCTCCTCCGCGATGGGCCGACGCTCGGCTTCGTAGGTGTCGAGCAGCGCTTCGCGGGCGGCGTCATCGAGGCCGTCGCGGCTGGCCAACGCCAGCTTCCACACGAGGTTGTGCGCGTCCTGGACGCCGGTGTTGAGCCCCTGCCCGCCGACGGGGCTGTGCACGTGCGCCGCGTCGCCGAGGAGGAACACGCGCCCGTGGCGGAACCGCGTCGCCACGCCGCCGGTCAGGTCGAAGCGCGAGTTCCAACCGAGCCGCTGCATCCCCAGGTCGAGGCCCGCGCGCGACTCCACCAACCGCGACCACGCCCCGAGGTCCGCCGCGTCGAAGTCCGCGGGCACCTGGGCGATGAGCCGCCGCAACCCCGGCGTCGGCATGGGCACGATGAGCAGCACGCCCTCGGGCGTGAGCACCACCTGTCCCTCGTCGGCGACCAGCGCGCCGTTGGTCCACACGTCGGTCAGCGCGAAGGTGACGCCCAGGCCCTCGCGCGGCAACTCGAGGCCCACCGCCGACCGCGTCGCGCTGCGGCCTCCATCGCAGCCGAGCACCCAGCGCGCGCGGTGCACGTGCTCGACGCCGCCTACCTCCAGCGTCGCCTCCACGCCTTCAGGGGTCTGCGTGAGGCCCTCGAGCGAGGTGGACCACTCGACGCGGCCACCCAGGGCCACGAAGCGGGCCTCGAGTGCGCGCTCGACCTCGAACTGGGGCACCGACAGCCAGAAGGGGTATCGCGTGTCACCCCAGTTGCGCGCGAGCAGGTCGATGCGCACCGGCGCCGCTGCCTGCGTGGGCCGCACGTTGAGCGCGCGGAAGCGCTGACCCTGGGCCTCCACGGCCGCCGCGCAGCCCATCACCTCGAACACCTCCATGGTGCGCGCGTGGACCACGAGGGCCTTCGACTCCAGCGCGCGCGTGGCGCGGCGTTCGACGAGGCGCACCGAGAGGCCGTGGCGGAGGGCGTCGCAGCCCGCCGCGAGCCCGGTGGGTCCGGCGCCGATGATCAACAGGTCCGAAGTCAGTGCGTTCATGCCCCGCACCATAGGGGCTCGAAAAACAGGTCCAAGACGCGACCTGTGAGACTTCTTGTTCCATATTTCGGACCCAATGTCCGAGACCTTCGACGACCTCCGCCTGCGAGACCTGGCCTTCTTCGATCGCCTCGCGGTGCTGGGCTCGCTGGGGGCGACCGCGCGCGAGCTGCACCTGCCCAAGGCGACCGCGAGCCGCTGGCTTTCGAACCTCGAGGCGCGCGTGGGGCAGTCCCTGGTGAAGCGCACGACGCGCAGCGTGGCGCTGACCCCGGCGGGCCTCGCTTTCGTGGAGCGGGTGCGCGACGTGCTGCGGTCGGCCCAGGTCGCGAAGGCGGGGCTGGAGGCGGGCGCGAGCGGCGGCCTGCTGCGCATCTCGGTGCCGGTGCCCATGGGGCGCATGCTGGTGGGGCCGGTCATCGCCGCGTTCCGGGACCGGCTCCCCGGGGTGCGGCTGGAGGTGAAGCTGCAGGCAGACCCCGTGGACCTGGTGCGCGACCGCTTCGACCTCGTGCTCCGCGGCGGGCCGTTGCCGGACTCGGGGCTGCGTGGGCGGCGGCTGGCCTCGGCGACGGTGTGGGCCTACGCGAGCGCCCGCTACCGGAACGAAGCGCCGGCGCGGATTCCCCTGCTCGTCACCCCGGGGGACGAGGCGTTGTTGCGGCGGGTGAAGGGCCTGGGCGCGCTGCAGCCCGCCGTGCGCCTGGACGATCGCAGCGCGCTGGCCGACGCGCTGGTGTGGGGCGCGGGCTTCGGGCTGCTCCCGACGTTCCTGGGGGAACCGCTGCGCGCGCGGGGCGAGTTGCTCAGGCTCTTCGAGGCGCCGGTGGCGAAGCTGCCGATCCACGCGCTCTACCACCCGGCCCAGCGCGACGACCCGAGGCTGCAGGTGTTGATGGACGAGTTCACGCGGCAGTTCGAGCGCGTGTTCTGAGGCGGGTCACCTCAGTAGCAGTAGTTGCTGCTGTTGCAGATGGTGCCGCCGGGGAAGAGGTCCGTGCACACGGGGGTCGTGGTGCAGTCCACCGTGCACCGAGAGCACGGTGCCCGCACCGCAGGTGGCGCCCGTCGAGGTGGCCACGCAGGTGCTGCCCTGGAGGGTGGTGCCGGTACCGCACAGCACTTCGCTGGCCGCAGGGGTCGTGGTGGGACAGGCGGCGAGGACCAGCAGGGCAAGCACGAGCACCAGGCGCATCGCGCGGCTCTAACCGACCGCCCCCGGCGCGAGTAACGGGCAACGGCGCGAGCGGGACGCACTACACTGCGCGCATGTGGATTGGCGTCGCCCTGGTGTTCACGGTCCTGTCTGCGAAACCCCCGGAGTCCATCGAGCAGGTCTTCACCCGGGAACTCGGCGCGGCGCTCACCGACTTCACGTCGCGGGGCACGCCGGCCTGCCTGCGGTTGCACGAGGCGCTGGTGTTCTTCTGGGGCGCGGACGACGAGCTCGAGTGGCCGCGGCAGATGCGCGTGACGATCCCCCCCGCGCTCGGTGGCTGGCGCAAGGCCGGTGACGCGTGCGTCGAGGCGATGCTCGTCACCACCGCGCCCGAAGGCGTGCTCTCCGGGGGGCGGGTGCTCTTCTCTCCGCTGTTGAACAGCGAGGGGCTCCACGACCGGGCGCTGGCCCGGGCGCGCGCGGACAAGGTGGTGGAGACGCTCGCCGATGGTGGGGTGAGCCGCGCGTGGAACGACCTGGGCACGGTGCCCCGCTGGCGCTCGAAGGACCCGATGCCGCGCGACCCGGTGGTGACGGGCCCGCTGAAGCGCGAGCTCGCGAAGGCGGCGCTGCGCTCGGCGATGACGCCGGTGCGGTATTGCTACGACCGACAGCTCGAGGCGTCTCCGAAGTTGCGCGGCACGGTGACTGTGCGCTTCGAGGTGACTCCCGCGGGCCTGGTGACCGGCGTCGCGCTCGAGGCCTCGACGCTGGGGAATGTCGAAGTCGAGGCGTGCGTGCTGCGTCGAATCACGTGGGCCACGTTCCCTGCGCTCGAGCGCGGCCCGGTGGTCATCGTGCAGGCGTTCGACTTCGCGCCGCGCTGACGCCCCTCGTCGCCGGCGCGAGCTTCTTCAGGGTCTCGCGCCACACGCGCAGCCCTTCTTTCGTCGTCGCGGGCCGCGGCTCAGAGCCAGCGCGCAAAGTTCTTCTCGGACTCGACGTTGCGCGCTTCGGCGCGGGCGCGACCGGCGTCGATGGCCTCGGTGAAGAGCTCCTCGAGGTTGGCGCGGGCGAGCACGTCGAGGCCGGCCTGCGTCGAGCCGCCGGGGGTGGCGACGGCGTTGATCAGCTCGCCGGGCGGCGTGCCGGTCATCACCATCTTCGCGGCGCCCATCAGTGTCTGGCGCACGGCCTGCGCGGCGATGGTGGGCGGCAACCCGCGCTTCTCGGCGGCGTTGAGGAAGGCCTCGAAGAAGGCGAACACCAGGGCGGGGCCTGCGCCGCTGACGGCGTTGGCGGTGTCGAGGTGCTCCTCGGACAGCTCCAGCACGCGGCCGATGGGCGTGAAGAGTGACGCGGCGAGCGCGACGTCTTCGTCGGTGGCGTGGGCGCCGCGGGCGAGCAGCGTGACGGCCTCGCGCACTTCGGCCGGTGCGTTGGGCAGCGCGCGCAGCACGCGCGACTTCGGCAGCGCGGCCGAGAGGTGGCGCAGCGTCACGCCGACCGCGAGCGACAGCACCAGCTTGCCCTCGAGCGCGGGGCCGACCTGCTCGAGCAGCGTGGGCAGGTCGAAGTGGCGCACGCCGAGGATGACGAGGTTCGCCTCCTCGAGGCGCTTGGTGCCGTCGAGCACCTGCCAGCCCATGCGCGCCAGCTCGGCCCGGCGCTCGGGCGAGCGTGCGCTGACGAGGAACTGATCCGCACGCAACGAGCCCGCGAACAGGGCCCCACGAATGACGGCTTCAGCCAACTTGCCCGCACCGAGGAAGGCGATCATCCCGCCGCCATATCGTCTCCATCGGTGCCGGCAACCCTGAACTCGCGCGAGGCCCCGCTGCGCTCGAGCGTCGACGGTGATCCTCCGTTCCACTATTCGCATCGGATGCTCACCTCGCTGCTGCAGTCGATGAAGGACGCAGGGCCCTTCGCCTGGGTCGTGGTCGCGGGTGGCTGCGCGTCGGTGGTCCTCTCGTTGCTTACGCTGGGCCTCGCGGCGGCGTCGAAGTCGGAGGCCGCGAAGATCGCCGCCGCCCTGTGCCTGTTGGGCGTGCTGGCGCTGCTCGGGCTCGGTGAGCTGGGTCACTTCTTCGCCCTGACCAGCACGCTGCGCGCGGTGGAGAACGCACCTGATGACCTGCAGGACTTGCTGTTGCTCAAAGGCTCCGGGGAGGCGCGCCTGAACCTGCGGCTGGCGCTCTTCGCCGCGGGGCTGCCGCTGCTCACCGGGGTGGTTGGCGTGCTGCGGGGCCGGGTGCGCGTCGGCCTCGCGCTGGGCGCATTCTCCCTCGCCGCCTTCGCCGCGGTGCTGGTGCACGCCTCGCTCCCGTTGCCTTCGGGCGAGCCGACGATGGCCGCGCCGGTCGGTCTCCAGCTCCCTCCGGCCAGTGGCTCGTGGCGCTCGCTGCGTGGAGCCGCGCGCGTCGCTGTCACGCCCGAGGCGCTGTGGCTCGATGGGGCGCAGGTCGAGCGCGCGGCGTTGGTGAGGGCGTTGAACGAGGGCGCCGGGAGCGACTCGGTGCTCCCGTTGCTGGTCGACGAGCGCGTCCCCTTCTCGACCCTGCGCGGGGTGCTCCGGGCGGCGGGCGAGGCGAACCGTCATGTCTTCGCCTTCGTGGTGCGCGGCTCGGACGCGACGCCCCGGGTGCTCCGCTTCCAGGACCTGAGCGCCCCCAACCCCGAGCCGGAGACGGGCCTGTCGATTCACCTCGCGGTGTCGGTGAGCACGGAAGGCTTCCACCTCGGGATGATCCAGGGGGAGCTCGACCCCATCCCGCTCGACTGGGGAACGCTCAACCTCAAGGTGGCGGAGGTCAAGACCGAGGTGCCGGGGAACCAGGCGGTGCGCGTGGCCGCCGCGGACGACGTGACGGTGGGCCTGCTGGTGAAGACCCTCGAGGCCGTGAGCCAGCACGACGGTGCGGTGATGCACCCGGTGCTCGTGGTCGGCGGCTCACTCGAGGTTCGGTAGCGCCACCTTGCGCGCCCGCACGGACGCGAGCAGGTCGAGCTCCGTCACGCGGTAGCTGGGCGGTCAGCACCTCGAACCGCGCGACATCGAGCGAAGTCCGTAGCAGCGTCCGCCCATGCGCTCGCTCCTCTTCGCTCTCTTGATGCTGCCGCTCAGTGCCTCCGCGTTCTGTGGCTTCTACGTGTCGGGCGCGGGAGGAAAGCTATTCAACGACGCGTCGATGGTGGTGCTCCTGCGCGACGGCACCCGCACCGTGTTGTCGATGCAGAACAACTACCGCGGGCCTGCTGAAGACTTCGCGCTCGTGGTCCCGGTGCCCGTCATCCTCTCGAAGGAGAACGTGAAGACGATTCCCCGTGCTGCCTTCCGGCGCATCGACCAGTTGGCTTCGCCGCGCCTCGTCGAGATCCCGAAGGAGCAATGCCCGGTCCTCGGCATCGGTGGCATCGGCACCCTGGGCCGCGGCGGAGGCACCGGCGGCTACGGCAGCGGCAGCGGGGGCCTGGGCGTGAAGGTCGAGGCGAGGTTCGAGGTGGATGAGTACGAGATCGTCGTGCTCTCGGCGAAGTACTCGCTCGGCCTCGAGACCTGGCTCAAGGAGAACAAGTACCAGATCCCCGAGGGCGCGGCGGCGCTGCTGCAGCCCTACGTGCAGAGCGGCAGCAAGTTCTTCGTCGCGCGCGTCGACTCGAAGAAGGCGAAGTTCGAGAAGGTGAAGGACGCGTCGGGCAAGGAGAAGAGCCAATTGCTCCTCTCGCCGCTGCGCTTTCACTACGACAGCGAGACGTTCTCCTTGCCGGTGCGGCTGGGCCTGGTGAACAGCGGCGGCACGCAAGACCTCATCGTGCACGTGGTCGCGAAGGGCCGGTATGAGCTGGCGAACGGCAAGAACGTCTTCGTGCCCACCAACGTGGACGTCAGCCCGCGCGCCCGCGCGCAGTTCGGCGGCTTCTACAAGGAGCTGCTCTCGCGCACGTTCAAGCTGAACCCGGGCGCCGCGGTGACCGAGTTCGCGTGGCAGGGCGCGCTCCCTCCTCCGCAGCGAATGGTGTCGGGCGGCATCTACGGCGTGACGTGCGACCCGTGCCCGCCGCCCCACCTGATCGATGATCCGCTCGCGCGCTACCTCGGGGTCGACCTGCTGCCCAACATCAAGACCGACGAAGAGGTCGCCGCGTTCACCCAGGCCGCGACGTTGACGCGACTGCACCTGCGCTACACGAAGGACAGCGCTCCGGACGACCTGGTGTTCAAGCTCGGCCGGGCGGTGCACGGCGGAATCCCCGACGTGAAGGGCGCGATGACCGCGGAGTCGAACCGCTTCCAGGGCCGCTACCTGATGTGGACCGACGGGTGCGGCGCCGGCAACAGCGCCTTTGGCCGCATGTTCAGCGGCGCCAGCACGATGTCGGGCCCGCAGACCACGGCCACCGAGTTGGTGGACCCGTTCGAGCAGGTCATCACCAGCGCCATTCCCGAACTGGGCCTCACCCCGGTGCCGCTGCCGAAGGAACCCAGGAAGCTGCCCGAGCCGCTGCCGCCCGAGCCCGAGCCCGCCGACGTCACGTACTCCAGCGCTCCGGTGCAGGGCACGTCGATCGAGTACGACCTGCCCGAGGTCAGCGGCTTGCTCGACCCGGTGCTGGTGAAGAAGGTCGTGCACGCGAACCGGGGCCAGCTCCGCTACTGCTACGAGGCCGCCCTCATGACCAACCCCGCGCTTGGGGGCAAGGTGACGTTCGCGTTCGAGATCGACCCGGGCGGCGCGGTGACGGCCAGCAGCATCGTCAGCGCCACGCTCCCCGACGAGAACGCGAAGACGTGCATGGTGGGTCGCTTCCGCAAGTGGATGTTCCCGAAGCCGAAAGGCGGCAAGCCGGTGAAGGTGCAGATGGGCATCTCGTTCAGCCAGAAGTAGGCGTCAGGCGGTCGAGAGGAGCGACACGCTGAGGTTTCGAGAGGTCGCTTCCGGTCTCAACTCCGAGCCATCTCCGATGGGCCCGTTCCGAGCGGAAGGCACTCCACGAACGCGAGCCCGTTCGCTCGCCAACTCGCGACGCTGCGGCCGGAGGTATCGAACTCCGCGAGCGCCACCCGAACGCTCCGCCTCTCTGGACTGCGAAGCTCGTACGCACGACGATCCTTCAGCTGCCCGGCGGGGAAGACCAGCACCGCCTCCGTGACCCCCGTGAGATGGCAGTACGAGAGCATCTGGTCGATGTTCGACCACGACACGTCACTCTTGTACTTCGCGTCGATGACCAGGCCGCGACCGTCCGGCATCCTGAGGAAGCAGTCGAGTTCCCGATTCGCGTGTCGTGACGAGCCCTCTTCACCGAGGCGGAGGTAAGCGGCCGGTCGTTTCGCTTCCGCCGGGAGGCCTGCATCGCGCAGGGCCTTCACTACCGCCTTCTCGAACAGCGCGTCGAGCCGCACCAGGAAGCCAAGTCCACGGTCCGCTTCTCCGGTCCCCAGTCCCGCGTCGCGAAGCAGCATCCGGGCGAGCGCGCAGGCCGCGCCAAAGGGAAGTTCGTCGCGCTCGAGCGGCCGACGTCCGGCCATCAAGTCAGCATCGACGCCAGGCGGGACATCGACGAACACGGCCTGGAGGTCGTTCACGATCCCGCCTACCGCCCGTCGCATCAGCGGGTCGCGCCG
>CAIVGN010000090.1 GCA_903905455.1 uncultured Archangium sp. | reverse complement strand
GCTTCGCCTTGGCGATCACCTCGACATCTTGCACCACGGCGCTCATTGAAACTCCGGCCCACAGGGCCGCCTCCGCTTCGCTCCGGCGGGACGACCGACCACAACTGGACGACTACGACAGGTAGAACGACACATGCGAGACGACTCCATCGCCCTCGACAGTAAATTTCACCGGGGTCGCTGTCTCACTCACGTTGTCAGAGAGGGCAGCGCACCATCGCGGAGAAGGATGCCGTGATTGAGCGACTCCAGGCGCGCGTCGCCGAACTCGAGCGCAAGCAGAATGGGAGCGGGAAACCGCCTGAGGCACCATCGAGCAGCAGCCCTCGACCCGAGCCCAGCGGACGCAAGCCGGGCGGGCAGCCAGGCCACAAGGGGCACCGCCGTGAGCTGCTGACGCCAACGCGGACGACGGAGTGCTTCCCTGAGAGCTGCCGCGGATGCGGCAAGTCCCTGCCGAAGGTGCCGGACCAGAATCCGCTGCGACAGCAGGTGATCGACCTTCCAGTGGTGACGCCTGACGTCGACGAATTCCGCAGGCACCGCGTGCGTTGCGACTGCGGCGTGGTCACCTGTGGAATGCCGCCGGTCGGAACGCCCTCGGGCCTCATGGGGCCGAGGCTGCTGGCGTTGGTCGGGCTCCTGGCGGCGAACTGTCACGTCAGCCGCCGCAAGATGCAGGCGCTGCTGAGCGATCTCCTCAACGTCGACATCTCGCTGGGCGCGCTGAGTGAGTCCGAAGCCGTCGTGGCTGACGCCCTCACCGCACCTGTCGAAGAGCTGCGTGCCCACGCGATGGCCGCAGAGGTCAAGCACGCGGACGGCACGACCTGGTACCGCGCGCACATCTTCCGCGCGCTGTGGGTGATGGCGACCAAGGCGGTGACGGTCTTCACCATCTTCGAGGCGGGCACCATCGAAGCGCTCAAGGCGTGGATGGGCGAGAAGGGCGTTCTCGTCAGCGATCGCGGCAGCCAACTCTCGTTCTGGGCCATGAAGCGCAGACAGATTTGCTGGGCGCATCTGCTCAGAAAGTTCGCCTGGTACGCGGAGCAACGAGGTGAAGCGGGGCAGCTTGGCCTCGCGCTGCTGGGCCGCGCCCAGTTCCTGATGCACGAGTGGCACCGCGCGCGCGACGGGTGCATCAGCCGCGAGACGTTCAGGCGCAACACGAGCGCGACCCGGGACACCATCGAGGTGCTCCTTCGTCGAGGCACTCACGTGCTCGACATCGCGGGCTCGTGCGCGCACATCCTCGAGCACCGCGACGCGCTCTGGCGCTTCGTCGCTCAGGAAGGCGTCGAACCGACCAACAACCACGCAGAGCAGGAACTGCGCGGCTTCGTGCTGTGGCGCAAGACGTCGCTGGGAAGTCAGAGCGAGCGCGGCGAACGCTTCGCCGCCAATCTCAAATCTGTCATCCACACCTGCCGCAAGCAGCGTCGCCATGTCTTGAGTTACCTCGCCGATGCCATTCAGGCGGCGCTCAACAGGCGCTCATCCCCTTCGCTGCTCCCCACCCCGTGAACGCGTACTGCAGGCCTAGCACTACTGAGTTGAAGTCCGCCGGTTGCGATCGCGGCCTCGCCGCGGAGGCCGAGAACCCGGCTCCAGCGCAGGTTTGCTGATCCACACTTCCGACCCGTCTTCGGTGCCTTGCCGAGGCACTCGCTGCGTGATCCAACAGCGCCATGGCGCACCTTACCGACGCGGGACGAGCGCGGCTGGAAGACTACCTGGAGCTGGTCGGCGAAGTGCTCGGCTACGAGAAGCGACGAGCATCCTTTGCGACCTACGCGATGGGCTTGCTGGGTGACGGCGAGCGCAAGAGCGTCGAGCCCATCGCTGCGCGCGCGACCGGTAGCGCGAAGGCTGTCGATGCCATGCACCAGCGCTTGCTGCACTTCCTCACTGACTCGAGCTGGGACGACCGTGCGGTGCGCCGCGTCGCGGCTCGCTACGCGCTTAAGGCCATGACGGCGAACGAGCCGGTCGAGGCGTGGATCATCGACGACACAGGTTTCCTCGTAACAGTTTACAGCGCGGCGAGAGCGGGCGCCTGAGGCAGCAGCGAGGGGGCCGCGCGGCGGCCATCAACCCTGTTTCGTCTCAGCGCTCCCGCTCGACGGCGTCAGCCGCCTCGTCCGCCCCCACCGCCCGCGCGAAGTGCAGCACCTGCACCGTGCCGTGCTTCCACCGGCCTTCCACCCACACCCGGCACGGCCGCCCCCCAGGGCACGCCTGGCGCACGCGATCCGCGAGGCTGATGCCCAGCGCCGTGTCATCCACCTCGACCGCCAGGCTGCCCAGCCGCGCGCCCTGATCAACCATCGTCAGCGGCAGCCGCAGCACCGCGTCGCCGGCCCCCTCGAGCCACGCCACCAGCGCTGCTTCCGGCGCCAACTTCGGGCCCGGTTCCTTCGCCTGTTCCACGTACGCCGTCAGCGGTCTCATGGGGGTCTCCACCGGGGTCGTCGCACAGCCGGCGATCACGACAAAAAGAGCAGGAATTCTCAATTGTTAGAGTCCAGTGAAAGGGCCCTTCAACAGGGTGAAACATGCTATGGCCGAACTCGTGTTTTCGCGCGTTTGGCTCAAGCGCGCCCCGCCAGAGGAATCACCGTCTTCATGGACTCTACTTCACCGCAGCCCGAAGCCTCGAAGCCCGCAGAGTACAACGCCGCCAGCATCACCGTGCTCGAGGGCCTGGAGGCCGTACGCAAGCGCCCCGGCATGTACATCGGTGACACCTTCGTGCGCGGCCTGCACCACCTCGTCTACGAGGTGGTCGACAACTCCGTCGACGAGGCGCTCGCGGGCTTCGCCACGCAGGTCAACGTGCTGATCCACGTGGACAACTCCATCACCGTCATCGACGACGGCCGTGGCATCCCCGTCGGGCCGCACCCCACGGTCATCGGCATGGACACGCTCGACGTGGTGATGACCAAGCTCCACGCCGGCGGCAAGTTCGAGAACTCGGCCTACAAGGTCTCCGGCGGTCTGCACGGCGTCGGCGTGTCGTGCGTCAACGCGCTGTCCGACTGGTTGCACATCGAAGTGCAGCGCAACGGCAAGGTGTACCAGCAGAAGTACGCCCGCGGCGTGCCCCAGCAGCAGGTCGCCGAAATCGGCGTCACCGACAAGCGCGGCACCAAGGTGAGCTTCCACCCCGACCCGACCATCTTCGAGGTGAAGGACTACGACTTCGACACGCTGTCCACGCGCCTGCGCGAGCTGGCGTTCTTGAACGCCGGCCTGCACATCACCATCAACGACGAGCGCACCGGCAAGAGCCACGACTTCTGCTTCGAGGGCGGCATCGTCAGCTTCGTCGAGTACATCAACTCCGCGAAGACCCCCATCCACGACAAGCCCATCGCGCTCAAGGCCGACAAGGACCAGATCCAGGTCGAGATCGCGATGCAGTGGAACGAGGGCTACGACGAGAAGATCTTCACCTTCGCCAACAACATCAACACCCCCGAAGGCGGCACCCACCTCTCGGGCTTCAAGGCCGCGCTCACCAAGAGCATCAACGGCTACGCCGAGCGCAGCGGCGCGTGGAAGGACATCAAGGAACAGCCCACCGGTGACGACGCGCGCGAAGGCCTCGCGGCGGTCATCTCGGTGAAGATCCCCCAGCCGCAGTTCGAGGGGCAGACCAAGCAGAAGCTCGGCAACTCCGAGGTCAAGGGCCTGGTGGAGAGCATCGTCAACGAGCGCCTGCAGCAGTGGCTCGACGAGAACCCCCAGACCGCGAAGAAGATCGTCAACAAGATCGGCGACGCCGCCCGCGCCCGCATCGCCGCCCGCAAGGCCCGCGAGACCGTGCGCCGCAAGGGCGTGCTCGACGGCCTCTCGTTGCCCGGCAAGCTCGCCGACTGCCGCGAGAAGGACCCCGCGAAGTCCGAGCTCTACATCGTCGAAGGTGACTCCGCAGGCGGCTCGGCCAAGCAGGGCCGCAACGCGCTCTTCCAGGCCATCCTCCCCCTGCGCGGCAAGATCCTGAACGTGGAGAAGGCGCGCATCGAGAAGATGCTCTCGTCCGACGCCATCGTGACCTTGATCACCGCCCTGGGCACCGGCGTGCGCGCGGGCAACAACACCGAGGACTACAAGCCCGACGACATCCGCTACCACCGCATCATCCTGATGACGGACGCCGACGTCGACGGCTCGCACATCCGCACGCTGCTGCTGACGTTCTTCTTCCGGCAGATGCCGGAGATCATCGAGCGCGGCTACATCTACATCGCCCAGCCTCCCCTCTTCAAAATCACGCGCGGCAAGAAGGAGCTGTACGTGAAGGACGAAGAGGCCCGCGACCAATACCTGCTCAACATCGCCACCGAGCGCACCAAGCTGGTCCGCGCCGACAAGAGCGAGGTCCAGGGCCAGGAGTTCAAGGACCTGCTCTCGAAGGTCATCAAGTACGAGACGCGCCTCGAGAAGATGTCGCTGCGCAAGGACCACCGGGTCATCGACGCGCTCATCCAGGCCACCACGCTCACCGCCGACCTGCTCAAGGACGACGAGGCCTCGGCCGACCAGTTCGACGAGATGGTGAAGTACCTCGAGGGCCGCCACCCGGAGCTCGTGGAGTGGTTCGCGCGCAACGGCACCCGGCGCGTGCCCGACCCGGAGCACTCGGCGAAGAAGTACATCATCGCCACCGAGGTCAACGGCGCGTCGCGCGAGACCATCATCGACGTGCCCTTCCTCACCTCGCCCGAGTTCCGCGAGCTGGTCGCGCTCAAGGCCAGCTTCCAGGCCTTCGGCCCCGCGCCCTACGAGCTGCACATCGGCGACGCGCTCTTCACCGCGACCACCTACCAGGAGGTGCTCAAGCTGGCGCTCGACGACGCGCAGCACGGCGTCACCATGCAGCGCTACAAGGGCCTGGGCGAGATGAACCCCGAGCAACTGCGCGACACCACGATGGATCCCGCGGTGCGCACCATGATGCAGGTCAAGGTGTCCGACGCCGTCGAGGCCGAGCGCCTCTTCTCGCTGCTCATGGGTGACGAGGTGGAGCCGCGCCGCGACTTCATCGAGAAGTTCGCCCTCAACGCCAACCTCGACCTCTGACGTGGGGCTGATCCACGCGCGGTTCCTCGAACCCGAAGCGCTCCGCGAGCACCTGCGCGGGGCGGCCTCGGTGGTGCTGGCCCGCACCGCCGACACCGGCGCCCTCGACGACGAGGCGGCGCGCGCGCTCATCTCCGCCATCCTCACCGCCGGTGAGCAGGGCGGGGTGCTCGACCTCGAAGGCGCCGACGCGTGGGAAGAGCGCTTCCTGCTCATCGCCTCGCTCGCCCTGGGTGACGACGCCATCGCCGCGCAGTTGCTCGAGGGCGGCTGGCTGGATCGCCGCGGCGTGGGCGCCCAGGCCTTCGGCTCGTTGCCGCTGCGCGTGGTCAAGCGCCAGGTCTCGCGCACCTCGCTGCGGGCCGCCCGCGAGGCGGTGCAGTTCGGGTGGGAATCGGAGCTGGTGAACATCCTCGAGAGCTCCGCCATGCGCGCCGAGCGCAAGGC
>CAIVGN010000089.1 GCA_903905455.1 uncultured Archangium sp. | reverse complement strand
CCAGCACCCGGCGCAGCGACGCCTCGTCTTCCACCAGCAAGATGCTCGCGTCGCCGGTGAGCGCGCGCTGGGGGGGCGCACTGACCTCCTCGACCAGCGAGCCTTCGGGCGCGCAGGGCAAGGTGATGCGGAAGGTCGTGCCCTGGCCCGGCGCGGTCTGCACCTCGATGTGGCCGCCGCCCTGCTTGACGATGCCGTAGACCGTCGAGAGCCCCAGGCCCGTGCCTTTGCCGCGGTCCTTGGTGGTGAAGAAGGGCTCGAAGATGTGCTCGCGCACGGCCTCGCTCATGCCCGTGCCGCTGTCGGTGACGCACAGCTCGACGCCACCCATGGGCAGCCCCACGATGCCCGACGCCGAGGGGGTCAGCCGCCGGGTGGTGAGCACCAGCAGTCCGCCGCCGGGCATGGCGTCGCGGGCGTTGACGCAGAGGTTGGCGATGACCTGCTCGAGCTGGCCGGGGTCGGCGTTGATCAACCCCAGGTCGTGGCCGCAGCGCAGCTCGATGGCCACGTCGGCCCCCAGCAACCGCTCGAGCATGCGCAGCATGTTCTGCAGCACCGCGTTGAGGTCGACGCGGCGGGCGACCACCAGCTGCTTGCGGCTGAAGGTCAGCAGTTGCCGGGTGAGCTCCGCGGCGCGCTCGCCGGCGGTGCGGATCTCGGCCACGTCTGGCAGCGCCGGGTGCTCCTCCCCCAGCGTGTCGGCGACGATGCCCGCATTGGCGAGGATGACGGTGAGCAGGTTGTTGAAGTCGTGGGCCACGCCGCCGGCGAGCCGGCCCACGGCCTCCATCTTCTGGGCGTGCCGCATCTCGAGCTCGAGCTGGTGCTCGCGGGTCACGTCGCGAAAGCACCACACCCGCCCCGCCGGCTCGTTCACCAGGCGCAGGGCCATGGAGTAGCGCTCGAAGGTACGGCCGTCGGCGAGCTCGACGTGGTCCACCGCCTCGTCGTCGCCAGCGTAGAGCTCGTTGACGCGAAGCAGGAACGCGCCTGGGTCGCGCAGCCGGGTGACCGCCGACGAGAGCAGCGCCTCGTCACTGCCGGTGCGCGAGACGGTGGGGTCGATGCCCCACAAGGAGAGGAAGCGGTCGTTGCAGGCGACGACCTCGTGGCGGTGGTCCACGGCGAGGATGCCGTCGGCGGTCGACTCGAGGGTCGCGGTGAGCAACGCGTTGGCCCGGGCGAGATCCCGGGTGCGCTCGCCGATGCGGTGCTCGAGCCGCTCGTTGACCTCCCGCAACGCGTGCTCGGACCGGCGCTGATCCGTCAGGTCGGTGAAGGTGCCGATCAACCCGGCGATCGCCCCCTGTGCGTCACGGAAGACCGACTTCGAGACGAAGACGTCGCGCCGGGCTCCGTCGCGGCCGACCATCGGGACCTCGTAGGTCTGCCGCTGCTGGCTCGACGCGTAGAGCACCCTGTCGGCGGCCGCGTAGCGGTCGGCGAGGTCGACCGGGTACAGCTCGTAGACCGTCTTGCCCACCATCGCGGACCGCTCGAGACCCGTGACGTCTTCGTAGGCCCGGTTGACGCCGATGAAGCGGCCGCCGACGTCCTTCAGAAAGACGGGCGTGGGGATGGCGTCGAGGAGCACCGAGACCACGAGGGGGAACGGCGACGCGCTGTCATTCAACGGAACACCTTCGGCGGGCCTGGGGGAAATGGCTGACCCGGCTGCGGTCACACCTCTAGCGAAACGCAGGCCGAAGGCTGGCACTTCTTGAAGGGCCGTCCCGGCCGCCGGATTGTCGGCGCCGTAAGGTGTGCTGACCGTCGCGCCGCCAAATCCGTCAGGAGCCGAAAGTTCCACCCTGCCACCACCGAGCGGGACTTCGCGCGCGTCAGCCTCGTAATTCTTACGACAGTCGGAGGCCGGCGTAGGCTGGTAGTTGGTTGCAGTTCAACTCAAGGAGATCTCCCATGACTCGTCGCTCCCGGCTGGCCGGCACCCTCTTCGTCGTCGCCCTGCTTCTTGGCGCCTGCAGCGCCACGGGGCCCGGTGGATCGACGGGCGCCTGCACGCCTGACGGCACGGTCAAGTACGTCTGCAAGGATGCCGACCCGAAGTTGCTCTACCAGGCCGACAGCTGCGGAGTCTCGAGCGCCGGCGCGACGACCAAGAAGTGCCTCAACGACGAGAAGTGCCTGCCTTCGACGACGGGCGGCAGCGCGTTTTGCGGTACCGGCAACGAGCTCTTCTGCCCGCTCGACGGCGCCCAGTGCAACTGCGCGCAGCCGACGCCCCCCATCCTGGGGTGCAACACGAAGGGCGCGGCCAGTGGCCCGGAAGAGACCACGCTCTCCGAGTTTGACGGCTGCGGCGTGCTCAAGCCGGAGGTCGCCAAGACCTGTCTCATCGGCGAACGCTGCTGGTACACGTGGTTGGCAGACGGCAGCGTCGACGAAGCGGCAGGGGCGCATTGCGCGTCGTCCATGGACCCTTCGCAACAGTCGAGCCCGTTCTACGCGCTGGCCTGCGACGACGACATCTACATGCACGCCACCACCGGGCTGTACATGGACTGCCGTTGCAACCGGTCCAACGCAGCGATGCAGGCGTGCCGACCGGGCGCAGACGCGTGGGGGATGGGCCTTCGTCTCGGCACCGGGCCCAACCTTCACGGCATCAACTTCGCGAAGTGGGGCGGCGGCTTCATTCACGACGGCGAGCTGTTTGCGCCCGTGCACTACACCGGCGGTACCGCGAGCGCGCTGAAGCCGGGGGCGATCTACGCCATCGACATCAAGACCGGCAATCGTCGCGTCGTCTCCGGCTCGTATCTCGGAGCGAACGGCCGCGTCGACGTCGGCAGTGGCCACACCGTGCAGGGTGAAGCGCTGCCCTTCCTGACCGAGATCAAGCTGGGGGCTGACGGGATGATCTACGGGTTGGGCTCCAACACGCTCACCCACGTGGAGATCACCCGCATCGACCCGACGACGGGTGCCCGCACGCTCATCTGGCGGCGCCAGTCGCTCGCAGAGGCCAGCAACACGGCGTTCCCCTGGCCGCAGTGCTTCGACGGCCGCGTCAGCCCGAACTACGCGGGTGGCTTCGAGCCCGTGCAGTTCGCCGAGCGCTCCTTTGCGCTGGGGCCTGAGGGGAGCTTCTTCCTCGGCTGGAACAACGATGGCGTCGGGGTGGTGAAGATCTCGAGCGATGGCTCGAGCTGCACCCACGTGTCTCGCTGGGCCTCGCGCAACCTCACGGCGCCGCTGCCTGACATCGGGACCGGCTTCACGCCTCAATACGGCACCATCAGTGGGCTGCTCTTCCGCAACGGCCTCATCTACGCCAACACCAAGGACGTGCTGCTCACCATCGACGCCACGACGGGCAACCGAAGCCTGTGGTCGAACGTCACTGGCATCGGAGAGACCAGCTTCTTCGTCGATGAGGGCCGCCAGCTCCTCTTTGCCTCTGGCTCCGTCGCGTCTCGACAGTGCTCCGTCCACCGGCTCGCCGACGGGAACGCCGCGCAGGGGCTGTTTCAGATTGGGCAGACCATGCCGATCCTCCAGGGCAAGTACCCCCAGGTGCAGGGCGCGAAGGGAGCGCTCGACAACGACAACTACAACGGCTTTGGCGCCGTGGCGCTCGACCCCGCCGACTCGAACATTCTCTACTTCGTCGTCCTGCACGGGGTGATTCAGTACGAGATTGATACGGGGAACTCGTACTTCATGTCGATGTAGCTGCGGTTCGACCCGTTGGTCGGCGTGCAGGGCGCCTGCGTGGGGGACGCGGGCCGCGGAGCACCACCGCTACCAGTTCGAGCGCTTCCCCACCTCGAGGCTCACCTCGGGGGCGAGGGTGGCGTCGTTGCGCTGGAAGCCGGCCTTGGCCATGCGCTCGGCGACGGTGACCAGCTCGAGCTCGGTGATCAACCCCAGGAACAGGCCGTCACGCACCACGGCCACGAAGGGCTCGCCGCTCTCGTTCATCTTGAAGCGCGCGGCCTCCAGCGGCTCGCGGCCGTCGACCACCGGGGCGGTGCGGCGCATCACGCCGGCCACGTAGGCGTACGGCCCCTGGTCCTGCGCGGCCTTGAGCACGTCGGCGCGGGTCACCACGCCCACCAGGCGCCCGAAGTGCTCGACGGCGAAGGCGTCCCAGTTGGTGCGGGTGAGCACGTTGACCGCGTCAGCGAGCGTGCTGTCCGGGGCGAAGCGCGGGGCCCAGGGGTCGACCGCGTCGGCCGACTGTACCCCGTCGAGGATGCGGGAGATCTTCTGCTCCTGCACTTCCTGGCCCGCGCCGACGAAGACGAACACGGCGATGAGGGTGAGCATCGGGTTGTAGAAGACGCCGAGCGCGAAGAGCCCCACGGCCAGCACCCGGGCGATGAAGGCCGAGACGCGGGTGGCCTGCTGCGCGCCCATGAACCAGCTGAGCACCGCGCGGAGCACGCGCCCGCCGTCCATGGGCAGTGCGGGAATCATGTTGAACACCGCGAGCACCGCGTTGGAGAGCACCAGCGTCGCCAGCAGCGTCACCACCGTGGGGTCTTCCGTGCGACCCAACTGGAGCGCGTGCTGCATGGCCTCGAGCCCGAAGGCCCACGCGCCGAGCGCACCGAGCACGAAGACCAGGACCACGTTCACCGCGGGGCCGGCCAGCGCGATGAGCAACTCCTGGCCCGCGGTCTTGGGGCGCTTGCCGAGCCGGGCCACGCCGCCGATGGGGTAGAGGGTGATGTCCTTGACGGGAATGCCGAAGGCCTGGGCCACCAGCGAGTGGCCGAGCTCGTGGAGCGTCACGGAGGCGAAGGTGAGCAGGGTCAACACCGCGCCGAAGACCGCGCCCTCGACGCCGAAGCTGCCCCACTGCATCGCGCCGAGCACGATGACGAGCAGGAAGCTCAGGTGAACGTTGATGTCGATGCCGAAAACCCGCGCCAGCCGCCAGCTCCACATGTCAGTTCAAGTAACCACCCGGCCCTTGCGCGCCATTCCGCGTTGCCCCGAAGAGCGGGGTCTTCGCGCCCGCGACGCCTTGAAACACGAATGATTGAGCGCGCTTCAGGGGCAGTCGTTAGTCAGCGCCGGTGACTCACCCCACCATCGCCAGCGTCGCCCGCGCGCTCCCGCCCCATTACCACCCGCAGCTCGAGCTCTCGCGCGCCCTGCAGGACCTCTGGGCCAAGGACCGCACCACCCTCAACCGCACCCGCATCGAAGCGCTGCACACCTCCGTGCAGGTGCGCGGGCGGCACCTCGCCATCCCCATGGCCGACTACGCGGCCCTCGACACCTTCGAGAAGCGCAACACGGTGTGGATCCGCGAAGCCCAGCGCCTGGGGGGCATCGCCGTGCGCGACGCGGTGGCGAAGGCCGGCCTCGAGCTGCGCGACATCGACGTCTTGTGCTTCACCAGCATCACCGGCCTCGCCACGCCCAGCATCGACGCGCGGCTGATGAACGAACTGGGGCTGCGGTCCGACGTGAAGCGGGTGCCCATCTTCGGCCTGGGCTGCGTCGCCGGCGTGGCGGGCACGGCGCGCCTGACCGACCTCCTGCGCGGGTACCCGAAGCAGACCGCGGTGCTGCTCTCGGTCGAGCTGTGCAGCCTCACCGTGCAGCGCGATGATCTCTCGGTCTCGAACATCATCGCCGCGGGGCTCTTCGGAGACGGCGCGTCGGCGGTGGTGCTGCGCGGCGGCGAGACGAACGCCAGCGGCCCGAAGGTCGTCGACTCGCTCTCGGTCTTCTACCCGGGCACCGAGGGCGTGATGGGTTGGGACTTCCGCGACTCGGGCTTCAACGTGGTGCTCACCGCTGACGTGCCCACCATGGTGACGAAGAACGTGCGCGGGAACGTCGACGGCTTCCTCGCGAAGCACGGGCTCACGCGCCGCGACATCAACCACTGGGTGGCGCACACCGGCGGGCCCAAGGTGCTCGAGGCCTTCGAGTCGGCCCTCGAGCTGCCCGAGAACGCGCTGGCCCGCAGCTGGGAATCCCTGCGCGCGGTGGGCAACCTCTCGTCGTCGTCGGTGCTCTACGTGCTGGCCGACCTGCTCGAATCGAAGACCGCCAAGCCCGGTGACGTGGGGCTGATGATGGCCATGGGTCCGGGCTTCTGCTCGGAGCTGGTGCTGCTGCGATGGTGAGTTCGCTGTGGCTCTACACGGGCCTCATCGCCCTCGTGGGTCTCGAGCGGTTGGTGGAGCTGCGGCTCTCGCTGCGCAACGCCCAGTGGGCCTTCGCGCGCGGGGGCCAGGAGCACGGGAAACCGCACTACCGGTTCATGACGGTGTTCCACACCGCGTTCCTCGTCTCGTGCGTGCTGGAGCCATGGCTCCTGGGCCGGCCCTTCGTCGCCCCCTGGGGCTTCGTGGCGCTGGGTCTCGCGGTGCTCGCACAGTTGCTGCGGTACTGGGCCATCACCACGCTGGGCACGCGCTGGAACACGCGGGTCATCGTGTTGCCCGAGTGGGAGCCGGTGACCACCGGGCCCTACCGCTTCTTCCGTCACCCGAACTACGTGGCGGTGGTGCTCGAGCTGCTGGTGCTGCCGCTGGTGCACGGGGCGTGGGTGACGGCCCTGGTGTTCACCGTGGGCAACGCGGCGTTGTTGAGCGTGCGCATCCGGGTGGAAGAAGAGGCGCTGGGCACGAAGTACGCGAAGGCCTTCGGACTGACGAAATGAACGACGTGGCCATCATCGGGAGTGGACCTGCGGGGCTCGCCACGGCCATCGGCGCGGCGCTGCGGGGGCTCTCGGTCGCGGTGTTCGACAAGCAGGCCGGGGACATCGACAAGGCGTGCGGCGAGGGGTTGATGCCCGCGGGGTTGTCGGCGCTCGAGCACCTGGGGGCCCTGCAGCACCTCGATCGCCACGACAGCGCCCCGTTCGATTCCATCACCTACGTGCAGGAGTCGGGCACGCGGGCGGTGGGGCGACTGCCGGCGCCGGGAGGCCTCGGGGTGCGGCGGCTCGCGTTGTCGGCGGCGCTGCGGAAGCGGGCCGTCGAGGTGGGCGTGGTGCTGCACGAGCGCACGGGCATTCGTTCGCACGCGCGCACGGAGCAAGGCGTGGAGCTCACCGCGGACACCGGCACGTTCCACGCGAAGGTGCTCGTGGCCGCCGATGGATTGCACTCGCAGTGCCGGGAACGCGAAGGGCTCGCGGGGCCCACCGCGTCGCTGCGGCGCTTCGGGCTGCGCCGGCACGTGCAGCTCGCGCCGTGGGGTCGGTCGGTCGAGGTGCACTTCGCGCCAGGCGTCGAGGCGTACCTGACGCCCGCGGGGACGAAGCGCGTGGGCGTGGCGTTCCTCTGGGAAGACGGGGCGCTGTCGGGTGACCTGGGCTTCGAGGCGTTGCTCGCGCGGTTCCCGGTGATTGAAGCGCGGCTGCGCGGGGTGCCGTTTGATTCCACGCCGCGCGGAGCCGGGCCGTTGTTGCAGCACGTGAAGCGCCGGGTCGCGCCGCGGTTCGCGCTGGTGGGTGACGCGGCCGGCTACGTCGATGCGATTACCGGGGAGGGGCTGACCCAGGCCTTCGAGGGCGCCGCGGCGCTGGTGGCGGTGTTGCCCGAGGTCATCGCGCAGCAAGGCGCGGTGGAGGCCTTCGCGCCGTATGAGCGCGCGGCGCAGGCAGCGTTCGCGAGGTATGCGCGGCTCGCGCATACGTTGGTGTGGACCGCGCACCGGCCGTGGTTGCGCAAGGGCGTGGTGGGGTTGCTGGCGAGGAGTCCGTGGTTGTTCGAACGGACGCTGCGCTTTGCGCTCGGGTGAAACGGCAACGGCCTTGAGGGTGGGTGGGGGCTCGGTGTTCGTGGCGCAGGAGCCGTTGCGGGCAGGCCTCTCGGCACGACACCGCCTTGACTCACACTGACGGACTCCGTGGTGGTGCTGACCCCCACGGAGTCCGTCAGAGTGCTCGTGGCACCGAAGCCGGCGTCGAGCGAGTCACCCGGGGCTCGTCGTGAGGGGCACGCGAGGCATGGGCACGGCACACGCCCCTCACACCCCTTCGACCCTCAAGGCTTCTTCCGCGCGGTGAATCGCCGCATCGTCCCGTTACTCCGCCGGCCCTCGACCTCGATGACGAAGCCGCTCGCCTCGACCGTCACCTCGGTGCGCCGGTTGGGGTGACACCCGCCGGCGACCACGGTCCACGCCGGTTGGATGAAGTCCTGCACCGGGCCGTACCAACCCTCGCTGCGCACGTGCTCGAGCATGCGCAACTGGCCCGCGTCGGCCAGGACGCGCTTCAACTCACCCAGGCCCACCTCGGGGCGCGGCACGCTGCAAAACACGAGGCTGGAGATGACCGTGTCGAAGGCCCCTTCGCGAAACGGCAACGCCTCGGCGCTCGCGCGCACGAAGAGCACGCCCGGCGCCCGTTGCCTCGCCACCCGCAGCGCGTCGGCCTCGGGTTCGACGGCGACCACCAGCGCACCCGCCTCGTAGCGCGGGAGATTCCGCCCAGTGCCGCAGCCCACCTCGAGCGTGCGACCCTTCGCGCCCTTCGCCAACCAGTCGCGCCACTTCGCGAGGCCGCTCCATTCCATGAAGAAGCACATCGCGTCGTACGCCCAGGGAATCTGCTCCACGCCTCGCATGCGCGAAGGCTTAGCTCAGGGGGCGGTGACCGGCGAACTGCAGGGGTCGACCGTTCCGTCAGGCCAGGTCGCGTGGCCGCTCAACACCCGGACGCCGCCGTCGTCAGGGCCCGGGTAGTAGAGGCCCGACTGCAGGAAGTCGAGCACGGGCAGCACGGTGAGCCATGGCCCGGTGCAGTCGGCCGTCGCGAAGAGTTCGACGTCTCGGCGGCCCGTGGGCACCTTTCCTCCCACGCGGGAGTTGTTCCAGGTCAGCTCGATGGGCTCGGTGGCGAGCATCGGTTCGTAGGTCCACGGGGGCCCGGCGAAGCACGCGGTGTTCCCCGCGAGGTCGGTCACCCCCGCGCTCCACTGCACGGGCTGCGGCACGGGCGAGAGGAATTGCACGACCTGCAGGCACGAGCCCTGGCTACACAACGCCCCCAGGGGACCGGTGCATTCCGGCCCGAGGCGAATCTCCACCGAATCGGGCGAGTAGATCTCCAGGTACGCGCTGTTCTGGTTGCTGGGCGTCGGGCTCCGGAACTGGAGGTCCACGCGCTCAGGCGGCGTCTGATCAGACGTCACGAAGGTCATCGCGCACGACGAGCGCTGTCCATTGATATCGAGGACATCGAGTGCGAGTCGGCGCGAGCCATCCCGGGCGAAGGTGATGATGAAGCCCTCGTCGCGGAAGCGCTCGGGGGTGAGCGTGTCGAGCACGGGCTGTTGGCAATCGAGGTCGTGCAACTGCACCACGCTCACGTACTCGCCGACGGTGCCTTTCACCGTGAACACCCGCGTGCTGGCGGTCTCGGAAGGAAACACCGTGAACTGGGGCGTGACCGGGACGGGGAGGGACACGAAGCGCACCCGCACCGGCGTGGAGCACGCGGACACCAGCCCCGCCGACGACACCGCGTGCGCCGAGAAGACGTTGTCGCCTTCCACCAGGTCGAGCTTCAGGCCGGCGGCGAGGGCCTCGGAGCTGACCTCGAGGAACACCGGCCCCGCGCACGCCTCGTCGACGAAGAGCCGCAGCACCGCCGCCCCGGGCGCCGCGCCGAGCAGGGTGAAGGCGCGACGGTAGACCTGCGCCGCCGCGGGCTCGAGCAGGGGCACGACCGGCGCACCGGGCACCGCGGGCGGTGGCGCCGAGCACGCAGCGAACACCAGCGTGAGCAGAACGGAGCGCGTCATCGAACGGTCAACTCCTGCAACGAGACGATGGGCACGGTGAGCCCCTCGGCGTCTTCGAAGGTGACGCGGAAGAGGACCGGGTCGGCGAAGCCCTGGGCGCTGACCCTCAAGAACGCGCCGGGCTCGTCACATTGATCCGCCGAGAGCGTCTGCACGCGGCCGTCGAGCTTCGCGGAGATCATCGGATTCCACTGCGTGTAGTCGACGACGAAGTTGAAGTCGAAGCGGGCCTTCACCGCGGGCCGCGCGAGCACCAGGCCGTGAAACGCGAGGTCCTTCACGCTGGTCTCGCGACCGAAGTTGAGGATGATCTGCGGCGTCTCCGGCGGGAAGAAGTACGGCAGGAACCGGCCATCGGTCAGCGGGCAGGGCTTCACGTCGATGAACGGACACTCGGCGCCGCGCCCGCGAGGCACCTGGATGCCGGCGCCATGGGTGGTCAGCACCGACTCGAAGCGCGACTCCACGGGAACCACGTCGAAGCGCCCCAAGGAGTCGACGGCCACGGTGCGCCATTCCCGCACAGACTGCACCACGTGCTGCTCGTAGGTGCGGTCGAGGGGGATGGCGAAGCCGAAGTTCGAGTCCGCCCGCCACGCGACGTGGCCATCGAGGCGGCCCTCGCTGGTGGTCCAACTCCCCTCGAAGGGGACCTCGAGTTCGCCGAGGTCGAGGTCCGCGTCGGGGAACCAGAAGCGCTGGGTGAGGGTCCCGCCCTGCCTCGGCGCGGACACGCTGAAGAAGCGCCGCGCCTCGATGCCGCCAGTAACCTGCTGGCGAATCACCGGGAACGCGTAGTTCCCCGAGTCATCGGCGTGCGTGACGTCGAGCACCTCGAAGGCGTCGCAACGCGTGTCCGACGCGAAGCGGTTGCGGGAGAGCGTCACCTCCGCGCCCGGCTCGGTGTGGCCCGAGAGCACGAAGGTGTCCTCCGGCAACGGACACCCGGTGAGCACGGACAGGCTGATCAACCCCGCACGCCACATGGGTCAGTACCTCGCCTTCACGCCGAGGAACGGCAAGATGAGGGGCAACGAGAACGCCTGCTTCTGCAGCACCCGCGTCGTGCCGGTGCCCTTCGCGAGGTAGGTGTAACCCAGCGCCTCCGAGGTGGCGCTGGCGTTGAGCACGTCGAGGAAGAGCTCGAAGGTGAAGCTGTCGAAGGCCCAGGTGCGCGACACGCGCGCGTCGACGCGGGCGAAGAGCGGCAGGCGCGGCTCGCTGGAGAGCGACTCGGGGACCCACGCGGGGAGCAAGGTGCCCGGCTCGAGGCCCGGTCGCATGGCGCGGCTGCTGATGATGCCGCTCTCGGGTCGCCCGGTGTTGAGGTGGAAGCCGAGGCTCAGGTGGATGTCGAAGGGCAACACCACGCCGCCGGTGAGGTGGAGCACGTGGGCCTGGTCGAACTCGAAGGGTACCCACTCCTGCTTGACCTGCAGCACCTCGCCGCGGTCGCCGAAGTCGTAGACCGTGCGCAGCCGCTCGCTGCGCTGCAACGTGTACGAGAGCCAGCCGAACCAGCGCCCCTGCGGCCTTCGCCGGAGCATCAACTCGAGGCCATAGCCCCGCCCCGACTTCGCGACGGTCGCGCCGAGCCGCGTGCGGTTGTTGATCAGGTCCTCCAGCGAGTACTCGATGGGGCGGGTGACCTGGTTCCAGTACACGCTGCCGCTGGCCTCGAAGTCGAAGGGCAGCTGGAGGTCGACACCCGCCTCGACCTTCACCGCCTCCTGCAGACCGTCGCGCAGCCCCGCGAGGTCGGTCACCGGGAGGTTGAGCAACACCGTCGGCGCCTGGTGCACCAACGCGGCGCCGGCGCGCAGCCCCAGGGACTCGGTGAGGGTGTAGCGCAGCCCCGCGCGGGGCTCGGGCGCGACGCGCGAAGGGCCGTCGTCGAGGAAGTAGCCGTCGAGCCGGAAGCCCACCTGCCCCGACCATCGCCCGGTCTTCCACCCGAGCTCGCCGTAGGCGGTGGTGAGCGCGCCGACCGTGGAGGGCTCCCGGAAGCTCGCCGCCGCGCCGGCCGTGGCCGAGGGGTTGCGGTCGATGGCAAACGAGGTCGCCTGGCGCTCGCCCTCGAAGCCGAACTCCAGGTCGAAGACGTCGGACAGCGCGCCCTGCCACCGCACCCGGGCCTGCAGCGCCTGCCGCGTCATCAGGAACTGCCCGAAGGTGGCGCCCTCTCGTTCCCCCAGCAGCCCCAGCCGCTCGGTGCCGCCGAGCAGCCCGAGCTCCAGCTGTCCTCCGTGCGCGGGCTGTCTCCAGGAGAGATCGAGCCGGTGGAACTGCGAGGTGAGCAGCGCAGTGAAGGTGCCCGGGCCGTTCTCCTTCACGCCCGCTTCGTCGATGACGCCCAACGCGAGCAGCCGCAGCTTGCCGGTGGGCGGGGTCCACTCCACGCGGCCCTGGTAGTCGGCGAAGTTCACCACCGGCGTCGGCGTGGGGTTCTCGGGCGTCGAGGGGAAGAGCGCGCCCGCCACGGCCGCGGCGATGGGCCCGCTGTAGCTGACCCGGCCCGCGAGCGTGACGTGGAGGTTCTGCTTCTCGAAGGGCACGGACACGAAGGCACCGGCGTTGAGCAGGTCGACCGTTGCGGTCACCTTCACGCGCGGCGATGGCTTTCCGAACTTCCCGTCGATGACGCCGCCCAGCAGCCGCCCGTAACGCGCGGGCAACACCCCGGGGAAGAAGTCGACCTTCTCGATGAAGTCCGGGTGCACCACGGCCGGGCCCGCGAGCAGGTGGTAGAGCTGCGGCAGCCGCACGCCGTCGAGGAAGAAGCCCGTCGCCGCGGGTTGCGAGCCGCGCACCACCGGGTACGAGAGCCCCGAGGCGATGGAGGCCACGCCCGGGAGCAGCATCGCCACGCGGAAGGGGTCGCCTTGCGTGCCCGCGACCTCGGTGAGCTCCACGCGCGTGAGCTCGATGCGCGCCGGGCCCTCGTCGCGACGCGCGCGCACCGTGGTCTCCCAGGTGGTGATGACCCGCTCGAGCCGGTACTTCACGGAGACCTGCTCGGCGACCTGGAGCCTCTCCGTCACGAAGAGCGGCGCGTAGCCCGACGCGCGCACGGTGAGCGCATGCGTGCCGCCGTCCAGGGCCAGCGTGAAGTGACCGTCGGCGTCCGTCTCGGCGAGCACCCCGCCGTCGGCGTCCATCAGCACCGCCACCGCGACGGGCTCGCGGGTGCCGCGCGCCTCCACCGTGCCCACGAGCGTCTGGCTGGCGAGGAGTGCGAGCAGCAGGGTCAGGCTCAAGGGACGCGCACCCTAACGCGCGAAAGCAGGGAGGGGACGCGGGGTCGACAGGGCGACCTGCGCTTTGCCCAGCACCTCCAGCACCTCCAGCACCTCGACCCGATGCCGGTTGACGCGCTCGTGCAGGCTTCGCCGAAGGGGACCTCCGCAGGGTGCGAGGGTCCACGAGTCCGTCATCAAAGTTGACAACCGCTCCGATTGAAACTGGACGTTGTCAACTTTGATGACGCACCGGGAGACCCCCGCGGGGAGCTCGCGCCTCTTCGTCACGAAGCGCTCGCGCCCAGGGGCTGCTGGCGCTGGGCGGACACGAAGGCCGACCCGCACGCCGCCGTTCATCCCTGCCCTTCAGCACCGTTCGCGACTCCGGCCTCAGTGCGCGACGACGATCGCCCGGACCGCGATGAAGTGCATCGTGGCGCCCACCAGCGTCAGCGCATGGAACACCTCGTGGTACCCGAAGACCTTCGGCCACAGCGCCGGCCGCCGCGTGGCGTAGGCGACGGCTCCCAGGCTGTACGCGACACCGCCTCCGAGGATGAGCGCCAGCACCCCGTCGCCATACGCGCGCCGCACGTCGCCCACGTAGGGCACCAGCGTCCACCCCACGGCGAGCGCCAGCACCGCGGCCACGAACTTCGGCGCGTGCACCCAGAAGAGCGACTGCAGCACCCCGAGCACCGCGCCGCCCCAGATGGCGAACATCAACTGCGTGCCCGTCTCGCGCGGGAGCCCCAGCATGGCGATGGGGGTGTAGGTGCCCGCGATGAGCACGAAGATGGAGGCGTGGTCGGCCCTGCGCATCCACGCGCGTCCGCCCACCGACCAGTTGATGCGGTGGTACGTCGCGCTCACCGTGAAGAGCGACACCAGGCTCACCGCGAAGACCGCGACCGCCACCGACTCGCGCACACCCGGCGTGAAGCTCACCAGCGTCGCGCCCGCGCCTGCTGCGATGGCCGCGGCGAAGGTGTGCAGCACCCCGCGCAACAGCGGCTTTTGAACGGCCGGCGCCGTCACCTCGACGGCGGCGCTCACGAAGCAGCCCCGGGCCAGCGGGGGGACGAGCGGCGCAGCGGTGCCCAGGAAGTTCTCACCGGAGGCCTCGTGCTCCATGTTGGCGGCCAACTCCAGCGTCGCCTGCGGGGCCCCCTCAGACCCTCAGGGTGCGGGCGCGGCGACGAAGGGAACGCTCGCGCTGCAGTTGGCCGCGTCGACGGCGGCGAGGCTTCCCGTGGGGCACGGGGCGGTGCCCCTGATGCACGCGTAGTCAGCGTCGAACCGCGCCACCCCCGCGCTGGGACCGGAGCCCTCGGGGAAGGGCACGTTGGCCCGAGCCTGGCGAACCTCGCGATAGCCGGCGCCGCTGGTCTCGCGTTGGCCGGTCCACACGAAGGAGGGAGAGAGCCAACCGAGGTCGTCCGGCGTGGCGATGAGCGGCGCATCTCCCAATTGAAGCTGCATTCCATCGAGGGAGAGCGTGCGGGCGCCGAGCGGGGCGCCGGGGAACATGCAGGAGCCCAGGGTGCAGGTGTTGCCAAAGCCCTGGCACACCGAGCAGCGCGCGCCCTGCGTGCCACAGGCGTCGACCGTCGAGCCCTGCTCACACACGCCACCCGGGGTGCAGCAACCCGCGCAGTTGCTGGAGCTGCAGTTTCCCTGCACCGGCGTCGGGGGCACCACCTGCAGCACCACCAGCGCGCGCGTGTTCTGCTCGGAGACGTCGCCGCGACCCGCGGGCAGGGTGTTGTTCCGGAAGCACGAGGGCGTGCTCACCTGCTTCACCGGCTGGAAGTCCCACGCGCTCAGGTAGCGCTGCGCCCCGGTGATGGGCGTCGTGGGCTGGAAGTACGCGGGGTCGATGGCGATGCTGGTGGCCGTGAAGGGCACGCTCAGGCTGCACGACTTGCTCTCCCGCAGCGTGTTCAGCGCAGGGCAACTCTGGCGGCCCTGGACGCACGCGAACTGCGAGTTCAAGTTCAGCGCACCCGTCGGCGCTGCACCCAACGCGTCGAAGTGGAAGGCGGCCTGGGTCTGGCGCGCCTCGTCGTAGGCGTCGGAGACGGGCGTCCGGGTGGTGATCATGAACGCGAAATCGAGGTTCAGGGTTGAACCCTGGATGGCCTGCGGAAAGCGGATGGGCGTGGAGTCACCCAGCACGACCGTCGCGAGGTCCTTGATCGCGAGCAAGCGCTGGCCCGGCTGATTCCACACCAACACGTCGATGGTGCGGCCCGGCAGGGCGGTGCTGGGCGGCACGGTCCAGAAGCACGAGGCGGGGACGTTCACGGCCTGGGTGGTGAGCCGGTAGGCCGTGAAGGTCGCGGTGCCTCCGCTCCCGCCGCCGGTCCCGGTGCCGCCTCCCGCGCCGCCACCAGTGGTGGTGCCGCCGCCCGTGCCGCTGCCGGACACGCACGCGCCGAACTGACAGCCCTGCCCGAAGGCGCACGCCGTGCAGGCGTTGCCCTGGGTGCCGCAGGTGTTGCTCGCAGGCGCCTGGCACGCGCCCTTCGCGTCGCAGCAGCCGAAGGGGCACGACCCGACGTCACACGGGGTGGCCGGGGTACCACAGGCGAAGAGGGCCACGCACAAGAGGCCGGGAAAGACGGAGGAGCGCATCACTGTTTCCTTGAGTGGGTCGAGCGACGCGGACTTCTAGACCCGCGACGCCCCGAAGCCCACCCCGCGCTCAGCCGCTGACGGTGACCGACAGCTCCTCGGCGGCGCTGAGGTCCCGGCCTTCGCCTTCGTCTGCGCCCTCGCGCGCCAGGCGTGAGGACTCCCGCGCTTGCACGGCGTCGGCCGCGTTGCCCTTGACCTGCGTCGACAGGGAGATGAGGGCCGCCCGTGACGAGGACCTTCACCGAAGCCCCGAGAAGTTGCGCATGGCACAGGGCGAGTCGAGTTCCGTGCCTGCACCAGCGTCGGGTGCGGAACGGTGGGCCGATGCCTGGGCGCTCGAGAGCAGGGAGTGAACGCGGGGGCGACCTGACGACGTGCGCTTCGCCCAGCGCCCGCAGCACCTCGCCTCGAACGCGGGTTGACCCGCTCGTCCAGGCTTCGAGGAAGGTCACCTCGACAGGGTGCGCTGGTCCGCGAGTGCGTCATCAAAATTGACGACCGCTCCGGTTGAAACTGGACGTTGTCAATTTTGATGATGCACCGGGAGACCCCAGCGGGTACCCCGCCCCTCCTCGTCACGAAGCGCTCGGGTCCAGGGGCTGCTGGTGCTGGGCAGCCACGAAGGCCACCCGGCACGCCGCCGTTCATCCCTGCCCTTCAGCGCACGTAGAAGTTCGCGACGCCGGTGAGCGGCGGCGGCAAGCCCCCATCGAACCCGCACGTCTCGAGCGACATCGGCCGCGACGCGCCGATGGCCACCCGGTCGGCGGTGGTGAGCGTCAGGTCGATGGTCGCCAGCGGGTTCAACATGCCCGCCGCGAGGACCCCGCCGTCGGAGCGCACGGCCTTCACCCGGTACGACGGCCCGCCCAGCGAGCCGGTGAGCTTCCACATGCCCGCGTCGAGGTCGACGGCCACGTAGCGCTCCGGCAACACCGGCGTCGCGTCACACTTCGAGTCGTCGAGCACCTCTTCGACCGCGCGATCGAGCCCGATGGCGAACTCCGGCAAGTCGCCGGCCATGGCCGGGGTGAAGAGCGGCGCCGAAGCCGGGTTCACGGTCGGCTCGATGGGCCCAAACCCCGTGCGGAGATCAGGCAGCGCGACCGGCGAAATCATCGACCCGCTGAGCGCGGCCAGCGAGAGGCTGTAGCTGAACACCGAGGGCCCGCTCGCCACGCTGCTGACGATGAAGGTGACCGGGTTCTTGCCGGCGAACGCCCACGCGCCCCAGGTGCCGCCCACCCGCGTCGCCTTCACCCGCGAGGGGCCCCGCTGCAGGACCACGTCGAACAGCGCACCGCGGGCCGACAACTCGAACGACGCCAGCGCGTGCGGCTCGACGCGCACCAGGTACTGCTGGCCGGCCTCGAGGCAGATGATGCCGCTGTGCGGGAACTCGAGCGCGTCCACCGCGGTGTACGAGACGCCGCCGTCGGCGCCGCCCGGGGTCGAGGTGTTGGTCAGCGCGCTGCACCCGGCGTCGGAGCCAGGCACCGGATCGAGTCCGGGATCAAAAGAGCCACAGGCGCTCAACGCCACCATCGACACGACGAGAACTCGCATCCGCCGAACATGGCGAAGAATGGGCGCGAGGTCGACGGCTCCTTCAGGCCGCACCGGTCGGTGGTCGCGTCCAGCGCTCGCAGGTAGCTTGATCGAAGCATGGCGACCACCGCGGAGAGTTCCCAGGCAACCCAGGCCCCCGTGGCCCCGCTTGGCGAGTCCACAGAACAGGCGCGCTCCCGGGTCATGGACCTCATCGACGAGGCGCGCCGGACCCCGGAACTCGACACCCGGTCCCTCGAGCAACTCACCGACGAACTGTGGGGCGGATGACGCCGTGAGCCAGGCGCCTGATCACCCCTGCTGAATGCCCCAGATGGCCGCGTAGTGCAGCCCGGCGGCGACGAGCACCATGACGTGGAACACCTCGTGGTACCCGAAGACGTTGGGCCGCGGGTTGGGCCAGCGCTTCGCGTACACCCCGGCGCCCACGATGTAGACCGCCGCGCCGGCCAGCAGCAGCCCCGTGCGCGCCCAGCCGATGTGCACCGGCAACCCGAGAATCATCGGCGCCGCGCACAGCCCCAGCACCACGTAGGTCATGGCCCGCAGCGCGCGGTGCCCGTGGCTGTTGAAGATGGCGTAGAGGATGCCCGCCACCGCCCCCACCCACATGCCGATCAACCCGAAGGTGGGCGCGTGAGGGCTGATCAACGCGGCGAACGGCGTGTACGAGCCGGCGATGAGGAAGAAGATGCCGATGTGATCCGCCATGCGCAGGCGGTTGCGCGCGGCGTGGCTCCACATGGGCCGGTGGTACAGCGCCGAGAGCCCCAGCATCAGGGTCAGCGAGCTGGCGAAGATGATCCCCGCCACGTAGCGCCAGCCCTCCACCGGCGAAAGCGCCAGCTCCGCGATGCCGAACAACGAAGCCACGAAGCCGAACGAATGAAACGTGCCGCGCAGCAGCGGCTTGACCTTCGGCTCTTCCATCTCGAGTGCCAGTGTTGCCATCGCCCCCACCTTCCCACTCACCATGTCATCTCTTTGTCAGCGCGCGGCCTGCAGCTTGGCGAGCACTCGGCGCGCCACCTCGGACAGCACCTCGTTGCACGGCTCGCAGCCCCCGCCACAGCAGCGCGGCCAGCGCTCGGGGGGGGCGTTGACGATGGGGCGCACGCACGAGCGGTAATACGAGGGCAGCCCCACCTCGTCGCTCGCCTCGGCGAGGGCCTGCTCGTAGCGGGGGTCGACTTCGCTCATCACTCACCTTGCAGCGCGCGGAACAGGAACGCGCGGGCCGCTTGCCAGCCCCGCTTCACCGTCGCAAGCGACACGCCCAGCACGTCGGCCACCTCTTCGTTGGTCAGCCCGCCGAAGTACTTGAGCTCCACGATGCGCGCCTGCGAGGCGTCGAGGGCCGTCAGCGCGGTGAGCGCCGTGTCGAGCGCCACCAGGTCCACGGTGGCCCCCTCGACGCTGGGCTCCTCGAGGAGGATGGGCGCCTCGCGCTTGGCCGCCTGCCGCTTGCGCGCGTGGTCCACCAGGATGCGCCGCATGGCCTGGGCGGCGATGCCGAAGAAGTGGGCCCGGTCCTTCCAGTCGACCTGCTGCTCGATGAGCTTGAGCCAGGCCTCGTTGAGCACCGCGGTGGGCTGCAGGGTGTGGCCGGCGCGCTCGCCGCGGAACTGCCGCTCGGCGATGAGGTGCAGCTCGGAGAACACCAGCGGCAACAGCGCGTCGGCCGCCTCGGCGT
>CAIVGN010000088.1 GCA_903905455.1 uncultured Archangium sp. | reverse complement strand
GGCGCGGGGGCCAGCGCGAAGAGCGCGCCCTGCTTCACCTGCGCCGAGGCGAGGCCCACCGCGGGCACCTTCTCGTCCTGGCTCCAGGCCAGCAGCCTCTCGACGACCGAGGCGTTGCCCACGGTCTTGTCGGAGACGATCACCAGCGCGTCGATGCGGCCCTTGGCGCCGGCGAGCACCTTGTCGACCTTGGAGGGCGCGTCGATGTCCAGCACCACCAGCGTCAGCCCCCGGGACTGCGCGGCCTGCATGGCGCCGTCGACCAGGGCCTTCGAATAGCGCGGGTCCTGGAGCACGCCCACGCGCTTCGCCTTCGGCTGCACGGCCTTCAGCGCGGTCAGCTCCAGCGAGAGATCGGAGGTCAGCGCGATGCCCGTGGTGTTCTGGCCCTCGAGCTCGTACTTCTCGTAATAGGGCACCATCGCGAAGAGCACCGGCACGTCGCCAAACTCGCGGCGCGCGCCCACGGCGGCGGCAGGCCCGATGGCCAGCACCAGCGAAGGCTTGTTGGCCCCGAGCTTCTTGAAGGTGGCGGCGGCGCCGTCGGGGCCCTCGTCGAGCGTGTACTCCTCGACCTGGCCCTTCACCTCGGCCGCGAAGCCGGCGACCACCTGGGCGTAGGCGTTGAGGGCCGACGACTTCACCACCGCCACGCGCGGACGCTCCGCGTGGGCCAGGGTGGCGACCACCAGCAGGCTCAGCGCTGATCGGCGCAGCACCGGAACCCGACCTCCGAAGACTTGGCGAACGAGGCCCCGTTCTTCCGGGCCGAGCAGCGCACCGCGTAGTCACCACTGGCGAAGGAGCCGCCCTTGATCACCCGGTCCGACGTCCACTCCGCCACGTTGCCCGAGAGGTCGGCCACGCCGAAGCCCGAGCGGCACTTGGCGAACCGGCCCGCGGGCGAGAGGCTGCGCGCGTCGCCGATGTCGTCCTCGGTGTTGCAGGTGTTGGCGTCGAAGCCGTTGCCGTAGGGCCACTTGGCGCCGCCGGGGCCCTTGCAGGACTTCTCCCACTCCGACTCGCTGCACAGGCGCTTGCCCTGTGCCTCGCACATGCGCTTGGCGTCCGCGAAGCCGACGCTGGAGGTGGGGGCGACACCCTTCTTGTTGGGGTACTCGAAGGTGTCGATGCAGAAGGCGCCCACTTCGATGGCGCTGAGCGCCTTCTCGTCGAAGCCCATCATCGGGTCGCCGGGGGCCGTGCCCATCTTGAAGCTGCCGGCAGCCACCGGGCGCATGCCCTCGGGGCAGGCGGTCACCGCGGGGCTCGTCACGGGCGGCGTCACGGCGGCCAGCAGCTTGTCCTTCTCGGCCTTCTCTTTCGCCGCGGCAGCCCGCTCGGCCACCAGCTTGTCGGCGGCGTCCTTCGCGGCGAGCTTTTCGGCGGCGAGCTTCTCGGCGGCTTCCTTCGCCGCGGCTTCCTTCGCGGCGAGGGCGGCGGCGGCCTTCTCTTTCGCCGCGGCTTCCTGCGCGGCCCGGTCGTCGACGGGCGTGGGCTTGAGCTTCTCGGCCGCGAGGCGGTCGGCCTCGGCCTTGTCCTTGGCGGCCTTCTCGGCGGCGGCCTTGTCGGCGGCGACCTTCAGGGCGAGCGCGGCGGCGTCCTTCTCCTTGGCGACCTGTTCGGCCGCGAGGCGGGCGGCCTCGTCATCGGGCTTCGGGGTCTCGCCCACCACCGGCGTCGGCACCGGGGTCGGGTCGGCCTGGTGCTGGAGCGCGCGCTGGCGCTGGATGAGGAAGAAGCCACCGCCGGCCCCGACGCCCACGCCCAGCAGCACCAGGAGCACCACCAGCAGGCCGGTGCGGTTGACGGGCTTGCGGGTCTGCGAGGCGAACAGCGGCGCGGCGGCCCCGGGAGGCGGCGGCGGAGGCACGGTCTCGACCATCGCCTTGGTCTCGGCGTGATCGTCGGCGTCGAGCTGGGCGATGAACATGCCCGAGTCGATGACCTCGGTCTCTTCCCGGTCGTTGCGGAAGTCGACGTCGTTGGCGTTCTTCAGCGCCCGCTGGATCTGCGCGGGGTCGACGGGCTGCGTCGAGTCCGGCATCAGGTTCTCTTCGGAACCCGGCGGCGGGGGCGGTGGGAGCTCGGACACCGGCGGCGGCGGCTTGCCCTCGCGGCGCGGCGAGAGCTGGAGCATGCCCGTGGTGGTGCGCGGACGCGGCGCCGGGGCGGTGCCGCTGGCGGGCTCGGGCTTGCTGAACTTGGGCGGGGGCGGCGGCGCCAGCTTGCGCGAGAGCTCGGTGATCTCCGCCATCATCTCGCCGGCGGTCTTGAAGCGGGCGTTGGGGTTGCTGTTGAGCGCCTTGCGGTAGATGCCCTCGAGCTGCTGCGGCACCTCGGGGTTGCGGCGCTGCAATTCGGGGATCGCGCCGTCAGGGGTCAGCCCCGAGAGCATCTCGCCCAAGATCACGCCCACCGAGTAGATGTCGGCGCGGCCGTCGATCTCGCTGCCTTCGACGAGCTCGGGCGCGAGGTAGCGGTCGGCCTTGCGGGCCTTCATCGCCTGCACGAAGGGCAGCCGCGGCACGGCGAGGCCCAGGCCGAAGTCGGTGACCTTGAGCAGGTCGGGCAGCACCAGCACGTTCTCGGGCTTCAGGTCGCTGTGCGGGCCGACCTTGTGCGCGCCGTCGAGGGCCGCGCAGACCTGCGAGAGGATGGGCTCGATCTCGCCCAGGGAGAAGAACTGACCCTTCTGCAGGCGCAGGTCGATGATCTTGCGCAGCGTCAGGCCGTCGAGGAACTGGGAGGTGAAGTACGGGCGGTCGGCGTCTTCGCCTTCCTCGTACACGCGCACCAGGTTGGGGTGCGAGAGCTTGCGCGCCAGGCGCAGCTGCTTGGCGAACTGCTTCCGCTCGTCCACCGACTGCAGCAGCTTGGGGTTGATCACCTTGACGGCGACCTCGACGTCGATCTCCTTGTCGTGGGCGCGGAAGACGAAGCCCAGCGGGCCGACGCCGACGATGTCCTTGATCAGGTAGCGGTTGGCGAGGAGGTCTTGCGGCTTGTAGGGCGCGCCTTCGATCTGACTGGTCGCGGCGCGACGGCGGCTGAAGGTCCCCGTGGCCTGACGCAAGCCGCCCGTGGACAGGTTCTGCCCGCAGGTCGGACATTTCTCGTCAGTGTCCGGAACGTGGGTGCCGCAGCGGTAGCAGAGCAACGGGTAGGACCTCGGGGGTCAGCCGACTGCGTGACGTCGTAAGGCGTGAATCAAACTCAGCTTTTTAGCCCAAAAGGGGCGCTCCTTCAACGTCCGACCCCGGTCGACCCGAAGCCGCCCTCCCCGCGCTGGGTTTGGGTGAGCTCGGTGACCTCCACCAGGGTCGCCTGGACCACCGGCGCGATGACCAGCTGGGCAATGCGGTCGCCGCGCTTCAAAACCACCCGTTCTTTCGAGAGGTTGATGAGCAGCACCCCCACCTCGCCGCGGTAGTCGGCGTCGATGGTGCCGGGGGTGTTGAGGCAGGTCAGGCCGTGCTTGAGGGCGAGCCCACTGCGCGGACGGATCTGCCCCTCGTAGCCGGGCGGCAATTCCAGGGACAGGCCGGTGGGCACGAGGCGCCGCTCGAGCGACTCGAGGGTGACGTCTTCGGTGAGGTCGGCCAGCAGGTCCATGCCGGCGGACAGCGGCGTCTGGTACTTCGGCAGCGGGAGCTCCGAGGGCCGCATGCGACGCACGTTCACGATCATGGGCGCGGCGCTTAGCACGGCTATTCCTCGGATTCCGGCGGGGGTCCGAACTGATCGAACGCCTTCTTGAGCTGCGCGGTTCCCTCGGGGCGCGTCGGCCCTGGAGGCGGCGGCACCGGCGCGTCGATCACCACCGGCTTCGAGCCGCGGAACGCGAAGGGGTCCATCGGCTTGTGACCCAGCTCGAGCTGGTAGTGCACGTGCGGGCCGGTGCTGCGGCCGGTGGTACCCGAGTCGGCGATGGTGTCGCCGGCGCGCACCCGCTGCCCGGTGCTCACCCGCAAGAACGAGTTGTGGCAGTACGCGGTGCTCACCCCGCGGCCGTGGTCGAGGATTACCACCCGCCCGTTGACCGCGTCTTCGCTGGCGCGCCGCACCACCCCGTCGGCCACGGCCTTCACCTCCGTGCCCTCGGGCACCGAGAGATCGACGCCGGTGTGGAACTGGCCGCGGCCCAGCGTGGGGTGGGTTCGCCAGCCGAAGGGCGAGCTCACCCGCGTGCCCGGGGCCACGGGCCACGAGAGCGCGTAGGCGGTGCCCAGCATCAGCGCCGTGGAGGCCGAGGCGATGGCCTTCGCGCTCGACGGCGGCAGGCGCTGCGCGAGCATCTCGAGGTTGGGGGCGCGGCCTTCGGCGTCGGCCCGGCGCGCGGCGTAGCGGGCCACGTCGTAGCCGGCGAACACCGCGAGCACCGCGGCGTCTTCGCTGCCCAGCTCGGCGCGGGCGCGCTCCACCACCAGCGCGGCGTCGTCGCTCGAGGCGAAGGGCAGGCCATAGCGCCTGGCCAGGGCGTCTACGGGCCTTCGCGCGTCGTCGTTGAGCGCGGCCACCGAGGCGAACACCCCCTGGCCCAGGGCGCGGCCCGGAGGCACGCTGGCGAGCACCTCGACGTCGGGCACCGGCGTGGTCAGCGGCGTGGGGGCGGTGACGTCGTGCGACTCGTAGACGCCGCCCGTGTAGTAGGCGAGCAGCGGCCGGGTGTCGGTCTTCGCCGAGAAGAGACGCGCGCCGAGGTCACGGCCGAGCGCCCCCACCGGCGTGTGGTACGCGGCGGCCCACAGGCACAGCGCGGCGCCCACGAAGTCGAACAGGCCGCGCGCGGGCCGAGAGAACGACGCCGTCGCGCTCATCGGAAGAAGCTCAGCAGCACTTCCGACTCCAGCAGCAACGCCAGCGCCAGGGGCAGCGCCAGGGCCGAGCCCCACAGGCCCACCACCCAGGGGTGCTTCGCCTTCACGCACGCGGCGTCGGCGTGCTGCAGCGCCCGCAAGACCGCGCGCCAGCCGTGCGAGAACACCACCAACGCCATGGCCAGGGCCGCGAGCACACGGGCGATGGGCCCGGCCACCTCCGCGGGCGCCACGTCACCCACGAGGCC
>CAIVGN010000087.1 GCA_903905455.1 uncultured Archangium sp. | reverse complement strand
TCCGCGAGCACCTGCGCAGGGCGGCTTCCGTGGTGCTGGCCCGCACCGCCGACACCGGCGCCCTCGACGACGAGGCGGCCCGCGCGCTCATCTCCGCCATCCTCACCGCCGGTGAGCAGGGCGGGGTGCTCGACCTCGACGGCGCCGACGCGTGGGAAGAGCGCTTCCTGCTCATCGCCTCGCTCGCCCTGGGTGACGACGCCATCGCCGCCCAGCTGCTCGAAGGCGGCTGGTTGGATCGCCGCGGCGTGGGCGCACAGGCCTTCGGCTCGTTGCCGCTGCGCGTGGTCAAGCGCCAGGTCTCGCGCACCTCGCTCAGGGCCGCCCGCGAGGCGGTGCAGTTCGGGTGGGAATCGGAGCTGGTGAACATCCTCGAGAGCTCCGCCATGCGCGCCGAGCGCAAGGCAGAGGAGCACGTGGTGCTGCTGCGCCGCGCCCAGCCGCTCCACGAGACGGCCGAGGGCGGGGTGCGCAGCTCGGACAGCGCCGAGGCGCCGCCACCCGTCGCCACCGAGCCGTCGCTCACGCAGTTGCTCGCGGCCCTGCGCGAGCTCGACGCCACCGACTTGACCCTCACCGTCGGCCTGCCGCCCACCGCCCACGGGGCCTTCGGCTCGCGCGCGCTGTCGTCCTCGCCGCTGACCCCCGACGAGGTCACCGAGCTGCTCCTCCCCGTGGTCACCCCGCAGGCGCTCGCGCAGCGCGGCCCCAGCATCCACTCCGTCGCCTCCGAGCACCTCGGGCGCTTTCGCGTCACCTTGAGCACCGAGCGCACCTTCCGCGCCGCCACCTTCCGCGCGCTGCCCCGGCGCACGCCCACGCTGGATGGGCTGGGCCTCTCGCCGCTGGTGCAGGCGCCGTTGCTCCAGTTGGAGCGCGGGCTGGTGCTGATCAGCGGGGAGCCGGGCAGCGGCCGCACCACGCTGCTCGCCGCGCTGCTGCAGCGCTACGTCACCGAGGGCCGCCACGTGGCCTCGCTCGAAGAGCCGCTGGGCCTGCCCCTGAACCCCGGCCCCGGCGCCGCGCGGCAGTTCATGCTCGGCAGCGACGCCACGAGCGACGACTTCGTCCGCGCCACCAAGCTGCAGCCCCTCGACGTCCTCGGCTTCGACCTCGTCGACGACGCCCTGGGCCTCGAGCTCGCCCTGGACGCCGCCATGGATGGCCGCCTCGCGCTGTGCGTGTTCCGCGCGCCCAACGTCACCGCCGCGGTGCACCGGGCCAGCGTGCTCGACGCGCGCTTCCACCGCCGCCGCGTCGCCGAGAGCCTCGCGGCGTTCTCCTACCAGCGGCTGTTTCCGCTCGAGGGCCGCCACACCCTGGAGATCGACTTCCACCTGCCCACCGTCGCCCTGCGCCGCCACCTGCGCGCGCACGAGACGCCCGCGCCGCCCATCGCCTTCGAGAACGAATCGGTCGGCTGACCCGTGAGCCACGCGCGCGCCCTGCTCAGTGGCCTCGCGTTGCTCGCCTTCGCCGCCCAGGCCGGGGAGCTCACCCCCGTCACCCTGCAGCTCAAGTGGCGGCACCAGTTCCAGTTCGCCGGCTACTACGTGGCCCAGGCGCGCGGCTACTACCGCGAGGCCGGGCTCGAGGTGCGCTTCGTCGAGGCCGAGCCGGGCCTCAAGCCCATCGAGGAGGTGCTCGCCGGCCGCGCGCAGTTCGGCATCGGCACCACGGACCTGCTGCTCTACCGGTACCGCGGGGAACCGGTGGTGGCCGTGGCCTCGGTCTTCCAGCATTCGCCCACCGCGCTGATGAAGCTCAGCGAAGGGCCGCCCACGCAGCTGGGCGCGCTCAGCGGCCAGCGGGTGATGCTCGAGTCACACTCGGCCGAGCTGCGCGCCTTCCTGAACCGCGAGGGCCTCGCGCCCGGGGCGGTGACCGAGCTCGAGCACAGCTTCGACGTCAACGATCTCCTCGAGCACCGCGTCGACGCCATGTCGGTCTACGTCACCGACGAGCCGTGGAGCCTCACCTCCCGGGGCATCCCCTACGAGCTGTTCCAACCGCGCAGCGCGGGCATCGACTTCTACGGCGACACGCTCTTCACCACCGAGGCCTTCGTCGCCAGCTCGCCCGAGGTGGTGCGGGCCTTTCGCGAGGCGAGCCTCCACGGGTGGCGCGAGGCGATGCTCGACCCCAACGCGGCCATCGACCTCGTGCTCCAGCGCTCGTTGCGCAAGACCCGCGCGCAGCTGCAGTTCGAGGCCGACGCCATGCGGCCCCTGCTCCAGCTCGACCTCGTGGAGCCCGGGTACATGAGCGCCGCGCGGTGGCGCGACATCGCCGACGTGTACGTCGAGACCAGCCAGCTCCCCCCGCGCATGAACCTCGAGGGCTTCCTCTACGAGGCGCCCACGCCCACGCCGCGCTGGGTGGGCATCACCGTCGCCTCGCTCGGCAGCCTGGCCCTGGCGCTGGCGTTGTTCGCCGTGGTGCTCGCCCGCTCGAGCCGCCGCATCAAGGAGAGCGAGGCGCGCTTCCGCACCCTCTTCGAGCGCTCGCCCGACCCCTCGTTCCTCATGCGCGACGGTCGCCTCTTCGACTGCAACCTCGCCGCGGCTGCGGCCTTCGGCTTCCCATCGCCTCGGGCCATGGTGGGCCTGCGCCCCCTCGACCTCTCGATGCCCACGCAGCCCGGGGGGCCCTCGGCGACGTTGATCCTCGAGCACCTCGGGCGGGCCCTGAAGGACGGAGGGGCGCACTTCGAGTGGGACAGCCTGCATGCCGACGGCCACCTCATACCCATGCGCATGACGCTGGCGCGCCTTCGTCTCGAGGGCGCCGACGTGATCTATGCCAGCGGCCAGGACATCTCCGACACGCGAAAACTCGAGCAGTCGCTGCGACGCGCGTCAGCCGAGGCCAGCGCCGCCAGCCAGCTCAAGAGCCAGTTTCTCGCCAACATGTCGCACGAGGTGCGCACCCCGCTCTCGGCCATCGTGGGCGTCGCCGAGCTGGGCCGTGGCGCGGCGTCGCTCGACGAGGCCCACGCGCTGTTCGGCACCATCGCCGGGGCGGGGCAGACGCTGTTGGCGCTGGCCAACGACCTGCTCGACGTCTCGCGCCTCGAGGCGGGGCGCCTGCGCATCGAGGAGGGGCCCGTCGAGGTGCGGGGGCTCGTCGCGCAGACCGTCGACCTCCTGGGGGCGCAGGCGCAGCACAAGGGCCTCACCCTGGCCGCGCGCGTCGACGAAGACGTGCCCCCCGTGGTGAAGGGGGACGCGGTGCGCCTGGGCCAGGTGCTCACCAACCTGCTCTCGAACGCGGTGAAGTTCACCGAGGCCGGCGGGGTGCGCGTCGTGGTGAGCGCCGCCAGGGGCCGGCTCACCCTGGCCGTCACCGACACCGGCGTGGGCCTCTCGCCCGCCCAGCAGCAGCGCCTCTTTCAGCCCTTCACCCAGCTCGACGAGAGCTCGACGAGACGCCACGGAGGCGCGGGCCTCGGGTTGGCCCTGAGCCGGCAGCTGGCGCGGTTGATGGGCGGTGACCTGACGGTGCACAGCGCCCCGGGCGAGGGCAGCACCTTCACCTGCGTGGTGCCCGCGCCCACCCTCGAGCTCGCCGCCTCGCCCCGCACGCCCGGGCCGCGCGTGGACCTCGCGGGGCTGCGGGTGCTGGTGGTCGAAGACAACAAGGTCAACCAGCTGCTCGCCACCTCGTTGCTCAAGAAGGCCGGCGCGTCGTCCGAGGTCGCCGAGAACGGGCGCCTGGGGTTCGAGCGCCTCGAGCGCGGCCCGGCCGACTTCGACGTGGTGTTGATGGACATCCAGATGCCGGAGCTCGATGGGCTCGAGACCACCCGCATGCTGCGGCGCCTCGAGCGGTTCGAGCGGCTGCCGATCATCGCCCTGACCGCGCACGCCCTGGACGACGAGCGCGCGCGCTGCCTGGCCGCGGGCATGAACGGCTACCTCGGCAAGCCCATCGACGTCGCCGCGTTCTACGCCCAGCTCAGCCGGTACTTGAAGCCGACCTGAATTCCTCGGTGAGCGTGCCCGCGCGCACCCGGAACCACTTCGTGTCCGCGCCCGCCGCGCGCTGCACCAGGGCCGCGTCGGTGGTCGTCAGCAGCGTCTGCGCGCCGGAGTCTGCGAGGTAGCCCATGAGGAAGGCGTTGCGCTCGGGGTCGAGCTCGCTGGAGACGTCGTCGAGCAGCAGCAGCGGCAGGAAGCCGTTGGCCTGCTGGAGGTTCTCGATCTCCGCCACCTTCCACGCCAGCACCAGCGCCCGGCACTGGCCCTGGCTGGCGAAGGCGCGGGCGGGCTTGTCGCCCAGGGTGATCTCCACGTCGTCGGCGTGCGGCCCCACCGAGGTGAAGCCGCGCTCGACGTCACGGGTCAGGCGCGCGTCGAGGCGCTCCAGCATGCGCTCGGTGAGCTCGGCCTCGGAGGCCGCGGAGAAGTCGATGCCCTCGCCGAGGTGCGCCGGCTCGTAGTGCCACTGGGCCTCGAGCGGCGAGCGGCCGATGCGCTGGAACGAGGCCCGGGCCCGCTCGACCAGCGCGGTCATCAGCGCGCGCCGCCGCACCCACAGCTTCGCGCCCAGCTTGGCCAGCGTCGCGTCCCACGCCTGGAGGTGGCTCATGGGCGCGTGGTCCTTGAGCAGCTTGTTGCGGTTCTTCAGCGCGCGCGCGTACTCGCGGCTCTCGTCGAGGTAGGCGGGCTGCACGTTGAACACGCTGCGGTCGAGGAAGGCGCGGCGCCCGTCGGGCCCGCCCTTGACCACCGAGAGATCGTCGGGCGTGAAGGCCACCACCGACACCCCGCCGAAGTACGCGTCGAGCGAGCCGGCGCGCTTGCCGTCGACGAAGGCGGTGCGCCCCCCGGGGATGATCTCCACCGAGATCTCCCGCTCCGCGCCGTTGATCAAGAAGCGCCCGGTCACCTTGGCGCTGGGCGAGCCGAAGCGGATGAGCTCGCTCAGGCGGTTGGCCCGCAGCGGCTTGAGCGTGGCCAGCAGGTACAGCCCCTCGAGGAGGTTGGTCTTGCCCTGGCCGTTCTCCCCCACCGCGATGGTGGCGTGGGGCGAGGGCTCGAAGGAGACCGGCTCGAGGTTGCGAAAGCGCTCGTACGACAGCGACAGGAGCTTCATCAGTGGCGCACGTGATGCGCCACCTGCAGCACCTCGTCATCCAGAAACAGCAGCAGGCGGTGCGTTTGAGTGCCGCCGTCGACGCGCGGGTCGACCTGCACGAAGAGCTTGGCGGGGCGGGACTGGCGCTGCTTCATCCACGGCTGCTGGCCGTCGGGGAGGCTGACCTCTCGCCAGGTCATGGGACGGTTGATGCCACCGTCGGGGAAGCGGTTCTGCAGCGCGCCGCCCACGAACTCCCAGCCGGCGATGTAGAGGCCCGTGGTGGCGTAGGCCACCGGCCAGCCCCCGAGGTTCTCGTAGTCGAGCACCTGCGGCGGCACGCCGCCGTCGAGCATGGGAAGGGACTCGGTCAGCTGGAATCCACCGGGCAGGGTGAGGATCTCCCCGTCGCGGTACCCCACGCGGCCCTGGGCGCTGTGCGACGAGTCGAACCACGCCTCCAGCGGTTCCCCGCCGGCCAGCGCGAGCGGGGTGGAGCTCCACCGGCCGCCCGCGAGCTCCCAGCCGTAGACGTTGCGCGAGGTCACCACGTAGCCCCGGGCCCGGGAGATGCCGTCGGTCCCCAGCGGCGTGCGCTCGAGGGCGAGGCTGCGAATGGGCACCGAGGGCTCGGGGGTCAGGTCGGGCGGGAGCGAGTCGGCCTGGCCCTGGGCCACCAGGGCGCGGGGTTCCTTCACGAAGTACAGGCTGTCGTCGGCCAGCGCGAAGACCGCCTGCAGGCCCGCGTCGTCGGAGATGAAGGCCTCGCCGCCCATGCTGGCGTGGATCGGTCCGCCGCTCGCGGTGACCAGCTTCGCCGCGGTGGTGATGACCAGGCCGGAGGCGGTGACGGTGGTGCGGGCCACGTCGCCGCCGCTCGTCACGGCCCAGCCCGGCGTGCCGTGCACCAGGCCCAGCAGCTTCGTGTCGTCGCTGATGCCCAGCTCGCGCGGGTCGATGCGGCGGAAGCCGTTGAGCCGCTCGAGGCCGCCGTCGAACACCGCCTGCAGCGTGGCGTCGGTCTGCAGCACCGAGAGCGAGTCGTCGCTGAGCGCCGCGAGCGTGGGCGCGCCGCCGTCGCCGACCAGCGCCGGGGCCACGTCGAGCGGCACGCGGTCGAGGAACGCGGGGTGAAGGCCGGAGATGGTCTCGCCCGACCACAACTCGCCGCGTGGGCCACCGAACAGCAGCCCGGTCTGGTGCACCCAGGGCACCGCGTTGGGGCCGTTGACCCCCAGGCGGCCCGGGGCCACCGGGAGCTCGAAGCTCTCGGTGCGGCAGGCGTCCGCCTGCTCGAGCGCCACGCTTCCGATGACGCGCAGCCACTTCGCCGGGCCCGCGCCGGTGCACACCACCTCGACGGCCGGAACGCCCGTGGCCACCGAGGCGGACATCACCCCGATGTGCTGGCCCGCTGTTTGGCAGGGGGTGCAGTCGGGCCAGGGCTGCGTCAGCGTCGGGCCGTTGGTGCCGACCGTCACCTGGAAGGTCGACAGCACGTCTCCCTTGGGTTGGCGACGCGCGGCCGCCACGACGCGCCCGTCGCGGTCGGTGCGCAGCATGCCGTTGGTGGCGTCGAGCGTCGCCAGCGCGGTGACCCCGGCGTCGAGGGCGATGCGCTCGGTGCCGAGGCCGCCGTCGGTCACCGCCTGGGACACCACCTCCAGCAGCGAGAACTGGTCGCGGGTCAGCGTGAACACCCACGTGCGCCCCGGCAGCGAGAAGCCCGCGAGGTCGAGCAGCGCCCTGGGGTCGATGCCGGACACGGGGTCGAGGTGCCACGGCAACACGCCGGGCGACGGCACGAGCACCCCGAAGTGCGTGTCGTCCCACACCACGGGGGCCGAGGTGATGACCCGCGCCGAGGGCTGCACGTCGATGAAGCGCACCTCCTTCGGGTTCAACGGGGGATCGCTGAGGGCCGCGCCCTCGCGCACCAGGTCGTTGGCTCGAATGCTCGGCAACGTGGAGACCCAGGTGCTCCCATCGTTGCCGCGCAGCAGCGCGGTGAGCGGCGAGACCGAACTGATGAACGGCTGCACGGCCCCCGGCGTGGAGCCGTTGGGCAGGGTGCCGATCTGCGGCGTCGCCGAGGCGAGGTTGCCCCGGCTGGAGAGCGCGAAGAGCTCGCCCTTGTCGCTGCGCGCGTAGCTCAGGCTGCGCGGGCCGTTGTACGGCAGGTCGCGCGACACGAGCGTCAGCGTGTCCTTGAGCACCAGCGGGTGGATCAACGTGCCTTCACCGCTCCCGGCGCCGTACTCCGGCACGGTCACCTGCCCACCTTCGAAGCGCGGGCCCTCGTAGAGGTACATCTGGCACAGGTTGTTCGCCCCGCACACGTCGCCTGGAATGCACGCCTCGTCGCGCAGGCCCGGGCCCTTCGCGTAGTCGCAGGGGTAGGCGTTGCCGTGGTCGAGATACAGCCCGGTGCAGGCGGCGGCGACGAAGAGAGGAACGAGCCACGGCAGTCGGCGCCACATCAGAAACCTCCCACGAGGACCACGCCGTCGAGCCCGGGCACGATGCGGGCGCTGATGCGCGTGCGCGCGTCTTCGGCCGGCATCAGCCACACGCCCAGGCCGACCATCACCGCGCCCGCGGCCATCAACCCCACGCCCAGCGCCTTCTGCACCGTGAGGTCCTTCTGCTGGGCC
>CAIVGN010000086.1 GCA_903905455.1 uncultured Archangium sp. | reverse complement strand
GTCGTGCCCGCGTCGACGACCGTGCCCGCGTCGACGACCGTGCCCGCGTCGACGACCATGCCCGCGTCGACGACCGTGCCCGCGTCGACGACCGTGCCCGCGTCATCCATGCCCGCGTCTTCTTCCGTGCCGGCGTCATCCGTGCCGGCATCGACCTCCATGCCCGCGTCTTCTTCCGTGCCGCCGCCGCCGCCCTGGCCGCCACCCGTCACTTCGCTCCCGCCGCCGGTGCCGTCACCGCCGCCGGTCGCCGAGCCACCACCCGCGCCGCCACCCGTCACCGGGGTCGCGGCCACGCACAGGCCCGCGGTGCTGCAGGTGTAGGTCTTCTTGTCCTTGATGCCCTTCTCGGCACAGTCGAACGAGTCGACGCACTCCGGGGCACAGCCGGTCAGCAGCAGGGGCACGCACGCGAGCGCACCCAGCATCAGATTTCTGAAGTTGTTCTTCATGGGCTCTCCAGGGAGGCCGGCGCACGCCGACACGGGGAAGGTGAAGCCCCGCTCCTTTACCCGAAAGGGCCCGAGGACGCTGTCACAACCGCGATCGACCCGGTCTCAGACGCCCAGGCGCTCGAGCGCGCGGTCGGTGGTGGGGCCGTCGAACATCACCACCAGCCAGCCCGAGAACGTGGGCGCGTTGGTCGAGGTGAAGTTCGCCGCGAGCACCGTCTGCGTCAGCTCGTGCTCCACGTCGCCCACCAGGGACTTCACGGTGCACACCTGCACCAGCGGCGTGGTGGGCAGCAGGTTGGCGTGCACCAGGGTGCCCATGGCCGACACGCAGGCCGAGGCCACGATGTTGGCGGCCTCCGACAGCGCCGCGGCGGCCGAGGACGACAGCGGGCCAGACACGCCGGGGCGGGCCAGCAGCCGCTGCCCGAGGCGCTGGGCATCACCCTCGCGCAACACCCACCACAGGTGGCCCGTCAGCTCGCCTTCGATCTCGAAGACCGCCGCGTGCACCCGCACGTCCCGGCCTCCGAGCAGCCAGCCCAGCTGGTAGCGGTTGGCCGAGAGCACCACGGGCACGTCCACCAGCACGCCCACGTCGCCCACGAGGCGGGCGAGCATGGAGGCCGCCTTCGCGGAGCCCATGTTGGCCACCTCGCGCAGCGCGTCTTCCTGCCGCTCGGTGAGGAGGGTCGTCATGCGTCACCCACCGCGGCGGCGCGCACCGGCGCCTCGAGCCGCGTGACGTCGAGAATGAACACCGGCCGCCCGCTGCCGAGCACGGTCACGCCTGCGAGTCCCCGGACCTGGTCGAGCGGCCGCGCCAACGCCTTGAGCACCACCTCTTCCTGCCCCAGCAGCGCGTCGACGGCCAGCGCCACGCGGCCCTCGTCGGTGTCCACCACCACGAAGGGCGAGGGCACCGTCACGTCGTGGGGGCGGCCGGGCACCTCGAGCACCGCGGCCAGCTCGCGGGCCGGCACCACCGAGGCGCCGAACTGCAGCACCGGCACGTCCTGGCTGCGGCTGAGCGCGGCCCGGCTGGTCTCCACCACCCCGGCCACCTTGGCGATGGGCAGGCCGTAGACGTCGTCGCCCACGGCCACCAGCAGCAGGTTCACCATGGCCACGGTCAACGGCAGGGAGAGCCGGAAGGTGGTGCCCTGGCCGCGGCGGCTGGAGATCTCGAGCGTGCCGCCCACGGCCTCCACGGCGCGCTTGACCGCGTCCATGCCCACGCCGCGGCCGGAGATGTCGGTGACCGACGAGGCGGTGGACAGGCCGGGCGCGGCCGAGAGCAGCAGCGCCTCTTTCTCCGACAGGTCGCGGGCCTGGTCCGCGGTGATCAACCCGCGCTCCACGGCGACGGCCTTGAGGCGCTCCACGTCCATGCCGCGGCCGTCGTCTTCGACCTCGAAGAGCACGCGATCGCTCGCGCGGCGCACCGAGAGCTTCACGGTGCCGCGGGGGGGCTTGCCACGCATGCGGCGCTCTTCGGGCGGCTCCACCCCGTGGTCGATGGCGTTGCGCAGCAGGTGCAGCACCGGGTCGTTGAGCTCGTCGACGATGGCCCGGTCGAGCAGCACCTCGCTGCCGGAGATGATCAGCTCGATCTCCCGGCCGCGGCGCCGCGCGATGTCGCGGGCGGCGCGGGGCAGCCGGTCGGTGATCACCGAGACCGGCGTCATGCGCGCCTCCATCACCTTGTCGTGGAGCCCGCGCACCAGCCCATGGAGCCGGTCCACCGATTCGTTGAGCTGCCCGCGCAGCTCCTCGTGCAGCGACCGGCCCACCTCGCGCACCCCGGCGGTGGCCAGCAGCAGCTCGCCGGCGAGGTCCAGGAACTCGTCGAGCAGCTCGGTGCGCACGCGGATGGTGCGGCTGGGCTCCTGGCCCACCACCCGCGGGTCGGCCTCGGCGGCCTTCTCTTCGGTGGGCGCGCTCGGCGTGGGGGGCGGGGTGGTGACCCGGGTGAGGCTCACCAGCTCGACGTCGGCCACCTGGCTGACGGTCTTCTGCACCACCGCTTCGGGCTCGGTGCTCTCCAGCTCCACCGAGAAGGTGTTGCCCGGCATCTTGCCGCTCTTCACCTCGTCGAGCGGCGGTTCGCAGCGGAAGAGGTTGCCCAGCGACGAGAGCCGCTTGTACGCGAGGAAGCCGCGCACCCCGGGCTGGGCCGAGTGGGTGGCCACGCGCAGGGTGACCAGCCAGCGCGGCGGCTGCGCGGGCTCGGTCGAGGGCGACGACTCGACGAGCGGCGGCGCCGGCGGCGCCGAGAAGGGCAGCGGCGTGGCGCCCGGGCGCAGCGAACGGGTGACGCCTTCGAGCTGGGCGATGACCGCCGAGGCGTCCGGGAACGGCGCGCCCGCGGCCGCGGCCTTCACGTGCGACGAGAGCGCGTCGACGGCCTGGAGCACCAGGTCGGCGATGGCCCGGTCGAAGCGGTTGGGCGCGCTGCGCACCCGGTCGAGCAGGTCTTCGAGCCGGTGGCCGAGGCTGGTGGTGGCCTCGAAGCCCATGGAGCCGGCCATGCCCTTGACCGAGTGGGCGTGGCGGAACAGCGAGTCGATGGCCTCGCCGGTGACCCCGCCCTCGAGGCGCACGAGCTCCTTGCCGAGCGCGTCGAGGTGCTCAGTCGCCTCACTGACGAAGAGGCTCAGGTAACGCGAGGTATCCCACTGGGCGGCCACGGGCTCAGGAGCCTACTGCGGCTGAGGGGTCGGCGTCGTCCACCGCGGCGCTCAGCTGTCGCCGAGCACTTTCTTCACCACCGCCAGCACGTCTTCCGCCCGGGGGGGCTTGACGATGAAGTCCACGGCGCCGGCCTCGATGGCCTCCATCACCATGGTCTCCTGGCCCAGCGCGCTGCACATCACCACCAGCGCCTTGGCATCACCCCGCAGGATCTCCCGCGTGGCATCAATGCCGTTCCGGTAGGGCATGACGAGGTCCATCGTCACGAGATCCGGTTTCAGCTCCTTGTACTTCTCCACCGCTTCAACGCCATTGCCAGCCTCGCCCACGACGGTGAAACCGCCGGCGGCGAAGATGTCCTTGATGATGTCGCGCATGAAGACGCTGTCATCGACGACCAGCACCCGCTTGGACATGAGAGTCACCTGGCCCGAGACCCTACCTGTTGCCGAATGACGCGGCTACCGCGCTGTCGAGCCCTTCGAGATCCAGCACCGTCACCGCCAGCGCACCTACACGCGTCAGGCCGCGGACCAGGCGCGAGGGCCGGGGCTGGGGGCCCACCTTTTCGATGGGCTCGATGCCCTCCACGTCGCTGACGAAGAGGCCCAGGTCGCGGCGCGAGAACTCGAGCAGCACCACCTTGCCCACGGTGCCCGGCTCGCCGCCCAGGCCCAGGAGCTTCGCCAGGTCGACCACCGGCACCACGCGGCCGCGCAGGGTCATCACGCCCTTCACCGCCGGGCCGGCGTGGGGGACGCGGGTGTAGCGCTCGGGGGCCACCACCACCTCCCGCACCGCGTCCAGCGGCAGGGCGTAGCGGTCCTTCTCGAGGCGGAAGAGGACGTGCCGCACTCAGCTCCAGTGGCGGCGCAGGTTGATGGCGTCGGCCACCAGCGCGTCGAGCTGGTCGGGCTTGAGGCGCTTGCCCTGGTGCAGCACCAGCGTGTCGCCCACCACCTCGAGCACCAGGTTGCGGTCGCCCATCTTGGTGAGCATGTCGCGCAGGCCCGGGTTCATGAAGTGGCGCAGCTGCTGCTCGTCGCCGGTGGTCTGGAGCACGTAGGCCTTGGAGAAGGCCGGGTCGTCGTCGAAGTTGATGTCCTGGCCGCCGAAGAGCTTGCCGAGGCTGTCGAAGAGGGCGCGCTGGCGGCGGCAGAAGAAGTGGGGCGCCTGGCGGCCGGGCGTCTGCAGCACCACGATGGTCTGCTGGTGCACCTGCTGGTGCTTCCCCGAGCCGGTCGTGTACTGGTAGTCGCACAGGCGCACCGCGCCGCTGTCCTTCGAGCCGCGCATCAGGTTCTTCACCGTGCGCCGGCGGCCCTGGTTGAAGAGCTTGAAGGCCGCCAGCTCGTCGACCAGCGAGGGGCGCTCGCCCTCGAAGTTGTAGGCGTGGGCCTGGGCCCAGGCAGTCATGGCCTCGGTGCGCTTCTTCTCCATCAACCACGCGACGTAGACGATGCCGCCGATGAAGGCGACGACACCGCCGATGGCCAGGACCGGTCCGAGTTGTTCCATGGGCCGGGGATGATGCCTCAACCCCGGCGTCGCTGTCGTGCCGTTCGACTCAGGGCACGCCGCAGCTCAGGTACTTGAGGATGCGCGCCTTGTCGGTCGCGGTCAGGCCGCCGGGGGGCATGTTGCCGGAGGTGATGCGCGAGTTGATGCTCGACTTGGAGGCGATCACCGTGGCCTTGGTGGTGAACTCGCCGGTGTGGTGGTGGCAGCTGGCGCAGTTGTTGGCGAAGAAGGCCTGTCCGTAGCTGGCCCAGGTGTCGGTGGTGCAGGTGGTGGTGCCGCCGCCACCGCCGGTGCCCGTGCCGCCGCCCGTCCCGGTGCCGCCGCCCGTCCCGGTGCCGCCGCCGGTGCCACCACCCGTGCCCGTGGTGGCGCAGGTCTGGCCGGTGACGGGCACGCAGTTGCGGCCGATGACCGCCGAGGTCGCGGAGTCGATGATGTTCGCACAGCGCTGGTTGGTGCCGCAGGTGCTGTTGGTGCAGTCGCTGCCGCAGAAGTCGCCGAAGGTGAAGCCGAGGCAGAAATTGGTGGTGCCTCCGCAATCGGCGTCGGCGGTGCACGCGCGGCAGTAGGGAGACGAGGTGCCGGTGCCGCCGCCCGTGGTTCCCGTGCCGCCGCCCGTGGTGCCGGTGCCGCCGCCCGTGGTGCCGGTGCCGCCGCCCGAGGTGCCGGTGCCGCCGCCCGTGGTGCCGGTGCCGCCGCCCGTGGGCATGCTGCCCGCGCTCAGGCACGCGCCGCCGGGGAAGCCGCCGTTGACCCACGCTTCGAAGGCCGCGAGGTCGGCCGCCGAGAGCCCGCCGCCCGGAGGCATGGGGTTCTGGGTGTCCTTTTCACGGGTGAGGCAGCGGCTGGCGTAGCTGGCGCCCGAGGGGCTGAGCTTCAGGAGGTCCGCGCGGGTGACGAGGGAGTTGGGTGCGCCGGCGCTGGGCACGACGCCGTGACAGGAGGTGCAGTTCGCCGCGAGCACGCCGGCCACGTCGCAGGGCAGGCCGGTGACGGTGGCCGTGCCTCCGCCGGTGCCGCCGCCTGCGCTGGTGGTGCCGTTGGCGACGCAGTTGCCGGTGAGCGAGTCGCAGGTCGTGCCCGCGACGCAGGCGCCGGTGCAGTCAGCGATCCTGGTGGTCGAGGTGGAAGGACCGCACGAGAACGCCGTGACGGCGAGCAGGGGAACGACGAATCGCAATTTCATGAAGGCGGCCCCTTCCACACCGCGTGCCATGGGCGAAGTCACCCAACTTGCTGATCAGCGCGGCGCGCGCGAGGGCCCGGATCTGCGACGTGAAAGCTCCACCGTATCCAAAAGTCGCACCCGGACTGTCAACCGCGCATGCAGGTCAATTTGCCCCGCTGTTTTCAAGGGGCTGGCAGTGCGCATAGACTCCCGCTCCCTTTCAGCCCTGGAGTTTCATTCATGGTGTCTCGCATCGTCACGAAGCCCGCTTCTCAGCCGCGCATCGCCGCAGGTCTCAAGAAGTTCGGGAATGACGTGAAGGCCGATTTCAAGGAAGTCGCCGGTGACGTGAAGAACGGCGGTTGGTCGGCGGCGGGCCGCAAGGAACTGGTGAAGGACCTGAAGAACGCCGGCGCGACGTTCGGCGCCGAGAGCGTGGGCGTGGCCGAGCTGGTGGGCCTGCGCTACCCGGTCTCGAAGTACGAGTTCAAGGTCTCCGAGGGGCTGACCCGCGGCTCGCGCATCGACGACCCGAAGGGCCACGAGAAGCTGGCAGCGCAGGGCTTCAAGGGCATCATCGACCTGACCATCGAGGGCACCACCGACGCCAAGGCGGGCAAGGCGGCGGGGCTCAACACGCTCAACGTGCAGATCCTCGACAACTCGGCGCCCACGCAGAAGCAGGTGAAGGCGGTGCTCGACTTCGCCACCAACCCCAAGAACAGCCCCTGCTACGTGCACTGCCAGGCGGGCAAGGGCCGCACCGGCGTGGCCGTCGCCGCGTACCGCATGGCCGTCGAGGGCTGGCCCCCGGAGAAGGCCATCGCCGAGGCGAAGAAGTTCGGCTGCGCGTTGCCTGACCAACTCGACTTCCTGCAGAAGTTCGGCAGCGACCTCGCGAAGGGAAAGATCGAAGGCTACCCGAAGGTCTGAGAGCTTCACGGGGGCCGCGGCCGTATACCCACGGCATGTCGGCCCCCGCAGCACGCCTCTTTCGTGACACGCCGGCGCTGAGCGCGGCGGATGAAGCGGCGCTGGAGCTCGAGCGGCACGCGACGAACCTCTCGCGGATCCGTTCGGCGGCGTGGTTGGCGATGGTCGCCCACGCGCTGCACGTCGTGGTCTTCTGGCTGACCCGCGGCGACGCCGAGAGCGCCCTCACCGCGCGGTGGCGCCTGGGCATCATCGCCGCGCACCTGGTGGTGTTCGGCTTCGACGCGGTGGTGCTGGGGCTCACCCGGCGCGCCACGCAGGGCCTGCGGTGGTTGCCCGCGGTCTTCGCCTTCGTCTACCTCTGCCTGGGCGCGACGCTCGCCGGCCTCGACCAGGCGGTGACCTCCGACACCTCGCCGTGGCTCATGGTGGTGGTGGCCATGGTGCTGCTGGTGCGCCTCGACGACGCCCTGATGTTGGGTGCGCTGGGGGTGTCGTTCACCGGGTTCCTCGCGGGCCAGTGGCAGTTCCAGCCCGACGTCGCGGTGCGGCTGTCGAACTCGGTCAAGGGGCTCTCGGTGATGGTGCTGGGCCTGGTGCTGGCCCTGGTCTTCGGCCGCAGCCAGCGCCGCGAGTTCCAGCAGCGCCGGCTCATCGCCCGGCAGCACGACGAGCTGGAACACGCCCTCGACGAAGCACGCCGGGCCGCGCTGGCCGCCGACGCCGCAAACCGCGCCAAGTCGACCTTCCTCGCCACCATCAGCCACGAGATCCGCACCCCGATGACCGGGGTGCTGGGCGTGACCGACCTGCTCGCGGGCACGGTGCTGGACGACAACCAGCGCCGGTTGCTGCAGACGGTGCAGGAGTCGGGGCAGTCCCTGGTGATGTTGATCAACGACCTCCTCGACCTCTCGAAGGCCGAGGCGGGGCGGCTCCACGTCGAAGCGGTGCCCATGGACGTGGCCCGCGAGGTCGAGCAGGTGGTGCGGCTCTTCGAGCCCAAGGCGCAGCTCAAGGGGCTGACCCTGGCCTCGAGCTGGACCGCGCGGCCCCCGGTGGTGAAGGGTGACCCGCTGCGCGTGCGGCAGGTCTTGAGCAACCTCGTGGCCAACGCGCTCAAGTTCACCGCGAAGGGCGGGGTGGAGGTGCGCTGCCGGGCGCAGGTGCAGGGCGCCACCTGCGCGCTGGTGTTGGAGGTGGTGGACACCGGCCCGGGCCTCACGGCGCAGACGCTGGGGCGGCTCTTTCAACCGTACATGCAGGCCGACGCGAGCACCGCGCGGGCCTACGGGGGCACGGGCCTGGGCCTGGTCATCTCGCGGCAGCTCGCCGAGGCGATGGGAGGCCGGCTCGAGGCGCAGAGCGTGGAAGGCGCGGGCTCGACCTTCCGCCTCGCGCTCGACCTGCCCTGTGCTGCCGAGGGTGAAGCGCCGGCCGACGCGCGCGCGCAGGTGGCCGCCTCGACCGTCGCGGGCACGCTCGACGGCCGGGTGCTGGTGGCCGACGACAACCCGGTCAACCAGCTGGTGCTGCGCGAGATGCTGCGGCAGCTGGGCCTGGAGGTCGAGGTCGCCGGCGATGGCATGGGGGCGTTGATGCTGCTCGAGGAGCACCACTTCGACGCGGTGTTGACCGACCTGCACATGCCGGGCGTCGATGGGCTCGAGCTGCTGCGGCAACTGCGCGAGGGCGACGTGGGGGCCCCGCGGGTGCCGGTGCTGGTGCTCACCGCGGGCGTAGGGGCCGAGGAGCGCGCGGCGTGTCTCGCGGCCGGGGCGACCGCGGTGTTGTCCAAGCCGGTGCGGCTCTCGGAGCTGCAGGAAGGCCTGAAGTTCCTCGCGCGCGAGGCGCCGGCGTCGCTCCCCCCGGGCTGATCAGAAGACCCAGCTGAGCCCCAGGGTGGTCATCACCGCCCAGCGCGGCAGCGGTTCGCTCGTCGGGGGTTGATGGCCACGCGTGCCGGACAGCACCACGCCGGGGCCTGCTTCCAGGAAGAGCTTGAGGCCGCTGCGGGAGACGTGTCGCGGGTCACGGGCCCAGAACGCGAACTGCGCGCGCAGGGGCAGGTGCACGAGGAGCGCGTTGGGCAGGTCGGTCGCGAGGAAGCCGCCCAGGTACCCGAACATGGCGCCCGTCCCGAGCGACCAGCGATCCGACAGCGCGTAGTCCCACGAGACGCCCAGGGACGCCGCGGTCAGGAGGAGCACCGTCCCCAGCGAGCCGCGCACCGCGAACGTCGAGCGATCCTGCACCGTCACCCCGAGCTCGCCGGTCAGCCCCGGTCCACCGCCCAGGGTGTAGCCGCCGAACCCGAACGTCCCGACGACACCCACGGCGGCGTGGAAGCGCGTCGCCTCGCGCGTGGCGCCCAGGTCCTGCGCCTGCGTCACCTCGCCACCGCTCGCCGCCACCACGGCCAACAGCATCCACGGACCCATTCAGCCACCCATGGGCGGCGGCACGGCCTTCTTCCACGCGCCCAGGAGGTGTTCGACGATCTCCGCCACGCCCTGCCCGTGGACCACCTGGGCGAAGATGACCGGCCCGTCGCCTCGCATCTTCTTCGCGTCGCGGGCCATGACCTCGAGGCTCGCGCCGACCAGCGGGGCGAGGTCGGTCTTGTTGATGATCAGCAGGTCCGACTGGGTGATGCCCGGGCCGCCCTTGCGCGGCACCTTGTCTCCGCCGGCCACGTCGATGACGTAGAGCGTGTAGTCGACGAGCTCGCGGCTGTACTGGGCGGCGAGGTTGTCGCCACCGCTCTCCACCAGCAGCAGCTCGGGGTGGACCGTCTTCATCAGGTCTTCGAGCGCGAGGAGGTTGGGGGTGATGTCTTCGCGGATGGCCGCGTGGGGACACCCGCCGGTCTCGACGGCGCGGATGCGCTCGAGCGGGAGCGCCTGGTGGCGCATCAGGAACTCGGCGTCTTCGCGGGTGAAGATGTCGTTGGTCACCACGCCCAGTGAATGGGTGTCCCGCAGCGCGCGGCACAGGGCGAGCAACAGCGCGGTCTTGCCGCTGCCCACGGGGCCACCGATGCCGACGGTGAAGGACCGGCGGCTGAAGTCGCGGGTGCGGGGCTGGTCGCGCTCGTCGAAGGTGCCGGGGTGCGCCCAGTGCTCGTGGGTGTGGTCGTGCGGGTAGTCGTGGCCCATTCGCCTCTCTTACCTCGCCCTGCGAAGCGGGGAGAGGTCGGCCGCAGGCCGGGTGAGGGGCGCGCGAGGGCGCTGCGTTTCGAGCCCGACGCGGACCGGTCGGACGTTGAAGAACAGCCCATGGGGCGTGGGGGTTGAGGGCGCCTGCGCCGTGCCTTCGCCGAACGAGCCCCTCCGGCGCGACGCTCCCGGGTGCGCAGTGCGCGAAGCGATGTGGTGGTGAGCCCGGACCCGAGTGGTCCGAGCACCTATGACAAAATGTAGGTCGGCTCCGGGGTGACCTACATTTTGTCATAGGTCCTCGCCGTGAGCCGTCCCCTCCCTCGGGCGAATCCATCACGAAGCTGAAGTGCCACAGGCCCCCTGGCGCGCGAGGAGAGGGGCTCGTTTGATTCGAGCACCGCCACGAAGCCCAGACCCCCCGCGTCCCCCAGGGCCGTGGGGTGTGACGTCACCGCCTCACGACTGAAACAACCGCGAGTACAACCGGTCATGCGCGGCCTGCGCGGTCTCCAACCACGGCGAGACACTCACCGCGTCCTCACCCCGCAGCCCACGAGACTCGAGCAACGCCTGCTCCATCACCGGGTGCAGTCCGCGCATCACGGCCTGGGCGCGCAGCGGCCCCACCACGCCCAACCGCACCACCGACGACAACGCACTACGCACGGTGCTGAACAGGAACGCCTGTCGCGCCTCGTCGAGGGAAATCGAAGGCTGCGTGGCCAGCACCGCGCCATACGCGACGGCGAGGTGCGAGTGCGGCAACGCGTCTCGCAGGGCCGTCACCTTCGCCACCTCGAGCGTGGCCTCGGCCGCGAGCAGGAACGCCTTCCCCTGGGCCTGGCTGGCGCGCTGGGCGACGTGGTTCGACAGGAACACCTGCGCCGCGACGTCGGCGCGCTTCGCGTCACCCGCATGCGCGTCGTGCAGGAACGGCAACGCCCCCAGCGCGGCGTGCCACGTGAACTCGACCAACCGCGCGCGCAGCTGCGCCTCGCCCCGCAGCAACCCCAGTTGGTGCAGCGCCTCGAGGCCACCGGAGTGGGCGAAGGCCCCGGCGGGAAACCCCGAGTCGGTCAACTGCAGCAACAGCGCGTTCATCAGAAGAGGAAGTACCGCTGCGCCAACGGCAGCACCTTCGCGGGCTCGCAGGTGAGGTGCACGCCATCGGCGCGGACCTCGTAGGTCTCGGGGTCGACCTCGATGCGGGGCAGGGCGTCGTTGAGCTTCATGTCCTTCTTCCCCATCCCGCGACAGCCGGCCACCGGCACCACGCGGCGACCCAGCCCGTACTTCGCGCCCACGTCGAGCGCGGCGGCCGCGCGCGAGACGAAGGCGAGGCTGGTCTTCGCGGCGGCGTGCCCGAAGCCACCGAACATCGGGCGCATCAACACCGGCTCGGGGGTGGGGATGGAGGCGTTGGCGTCGCCCATCTGCGCCCAGGCGATGAAGCCGCCCTTGATCACCAGCTCGGGCTTCACGCCGAAGAACGCGGGGCGCCAGAGCACGAGGTCCGCGAGCTTTCCCACCTCGACCGAGCCGACCTCGCGGGCGATGCCGTGGGCGATGGCGGGGTTGATGGTGTACTTCGCGATGTAGCGGCGGATGCGCTCGTTGTCCGCGCTGCCGTCCCCCGCGAGCGCGCCGCGCTGCTGCTTCATCTTGTGCGCGGTCTGCCAGGTGCGCATCACCACCTCGCCCACGCGCCCCATCGCCTGGCTGTCGCTGGACATCATGCTGATGGCGCCGAGGTCGTGGAGGATGTCCTCGGCGGCGATGGTCTCGCCCCGGATGCGGCTCTCGGCGAAGGCCACGTCTTCGGGCAGCGCGGGGTCGAGGTGGTGACAGACCATCAACATGTCGAGGTGCTCATCGAGGGTGTTGACGGTGAAGGGGCGCGTGGGGTTCGTGCTGCTGGGGAGCACGTTGGGCAGGCCGCACACGCGGATGATGTCCGGGGCGTGCCCTCCGCCGGCGCCCTCCGAGTGGTAGGTGTGAATGGTCCGCCCGGCGAAGGCCGCGATGGAGTCGTCGACGAAGCCCGACTCGTTGAGCGTGTCGGTGTGAATCGTCACCTGCACGTCGTGCGCTTCACACAGCGTCAGGCAGGCGTCGATGGCTGCCGGGGTGGTGCCCCAGTCTTCGTGCAGCTTGAGCCCGATGGCGCCGGCCTCGAGCTGCTCCACCATGCCCTCGGGGCGCGCGCTGTTGCCCTTGCCGGTGAAGCCGAAGTTCATCGGCAGCCCGTCGGTGGCCTGCAACATCAACCGGAGGTACTCGGGCGAAGGCGTGCACGTCGTGGCGTTGGTGCCCGTGGCCGGCCCGGTGCCGCCGCCGATGAAGGTGGTGACGCCGCTGGCGAGCGCGACGGGCACCTGCTGTGGCGAGATGAAGTGGATGTGGCTGTCGATGCCACCCGCGGTGACGATGAGCCCTTCGCCCGCGATGACCTCGGTGGTGACGCCGACGACCATGCCCTTCGTCACGCCGGCCATGAGGTCGGGGTTGCCGGCCTTGCCGATGCCCGCGATGCGGCCGCCCTTGATGCCGAGGTCGGCCTTGAAGATGCCCGTCCAGTCGATGACCACCGCGTTGGTGATGACGAGGTCGAGGGCGTCCTTCGCGGCGACGCCCGCGGCCTGGCCCTGGCCATCCCGGAGCACCTTGCCGCCGCCGAACTTGCACTCGTCCCCGTACACGGTGGCGTCGTGGTCGATGCGCGCCAGCAGGCCGGTGTCCCCCAGGCGCACGGTGTCGCCGGTGGTGGGGCCGAACATGTCGGCGTAGTGCGAGCGCTTGATGTGGTGGCTCATGACTTCATCCCCGCGTCCTGGAAGCCGAGGGCGGCGCACTTCGCGGCGAGGTCCTTCGCGTCATCGACGGGGCCGTTGATCAACCCGTTGCCTCCGAGCACCACGCGCTTGCCGGCGAGCTCCACGAGCTTGACGGTCTTCGTGTCCCCCGGCTCGAAGCGCACCGCGGTGCCGGCGGGGATGTCGAGGCGGAAGCCGACCGAGGCCTGGCGATCGAAGCGCAGCGCGCGATTGGTCTCGGTGAAGGGGTAGTGGCTGCCGACCTGCACGGGGCGATCTCCGGTGTTGGTGACCGCGAGGGCCAGAGTGCGGCGGCCCGCGTTGAGCTCGAGCTCACCGTCGAGAGGCGTGACCTCGCCGGGCACGAAGGGCTGCACCGTGGGGGCGAAGCGCGAGGTCTCGGGCACGGGGAGGAAGGAACCGTGGAGCGCGAGCGAGAGGTCTCCATGCTCAGCGGCGATGGGTTGGTGCACGGTGACCAGCTTGCTGCCGTCGGCGAAGGTGCCCTCGACCTGCACCTCGGTGATCAGCTCGGGGATGCCGTCCATCACCTCGCAGCGGCCCAGCAGGCGCTTGCCTGAGGACATCACCTCGGCGACCGACTTCCCGTCGCGGATGAACTCCAGCAACTGCGTGGCGATGAGCGCCACGGCCTCGGGGTAGTTGAGGCGCAGGCCGCGCGCGAGGCGCTTCTGGGCCAGGACTCCGGCTTGATGCAGGACCAGCTTGTCGACTTCCGCGGGCGAGAGGCGCACGCGAGGCAAGGTACACCTTCACCCCCGGGAGGGAAGGGGCAGGTCGCGCAACACGGTCGTCACAGACGAGCTGAGCAGGGCCTGCAGTTCGAGGTGCAACGCCTCGACGCCCGGGGACGCGAGCCGCAGGAGCGCGCCGCCATCACGCGGGCTGCAGGTCACGAGCACGGACTCCTTCAGGGAGCGTTGGTGGAGCGACGCGGTGAGCGCGCGCGCGAGGTCCTCGAACTGCGGGCCGACCAGCACCACCGTCGCGAAGGCGTCGAGGCCGAACATGCGGGCCTTCACCTCGCCGTGGGTGCTCGAGAGCCGCACGCCCTCGCGCAGCCACGGCGTGTCACCCACGTCGACGTGCAGCCGCGACTCGAGGTCTTCGAAGGCCCAGCGCTCCTCGCGGGCGACACGGCCGGCGGTGAAGGCGTCGACGAAGAGCAGCGAGGCGCTGGGCTGGAGGGACACGCGCTGCAGTTGTCGCAGCCCCGCGCCGGCGAAGCAGGTCACCGGCTCTGGCCAGGCGATGAAGGTGGCGCCTGATCCGACGCGCGCGTCCAGGGTGAAGCTCGAGCGGGAGTCGCGGTACGCCTTGCTGGACGACTGCGACGAGAGGAACAGCTTCGCGCTCTCGCGCACCTCGAGGTCGAGGGCGAGCGCGTCACCGCCCACGAAGCCGCCGCCGAGGCTCGAGAGGAACACCCAGGCGCCGTCGCCGTCGTTGGCCGGGTTGAGCAACCGCAAGGGCGCTTCGGAGCGGGCCTCGACCACCACGCTCTTCCCGCGGACGTTTTCGACGACGAACTTCGAGTGCGACACGCGGTCACCTTTGCATGGGTTTTCGGCTAAGTGCGGCGGCCATGCGACTCCTTCTCCTGGTGGCGGTGCTCGGTCTGTCGGCGTGTGGTCCGGCGGTGGCGAAGTGCAACCCGACGACGTGCGCGATGGGGTGCTGCAACCAGGACACGGACCGGTGCGAGGCGGGCACCATCGGCGCGCTGTGTGGTGGCGGGGGCTCGCTGTGCGTCACCTGTCCCCTGGCGCAGGAGTGCAGCGCCCAGCTGTGCCGGGCGAAGGCGACGACCGGGACGGGCACCAGCTGCACCGCCGCGAACTGCGATGGGTGCTGCGACGGCTCGGGCTCGTGCTTCCGGGGCGTGGCGATCGAAGCGTGCGGCGCCAGCGGGGCCACGTGCGCGGTGTGCGGCAGCGGCCAGGCGTGCGCGCCCCTCAACGGGCCGACCGGCTTCGGCGGCCGCTGCCAGTGACCGAGCCGGCCGAACAGCTCGTCTTCTCCTCGTCGATGGAGGGCATGTGGCGGGCGCTGCAGCCGCCGACTCCGCTCGAGGCCGCGGCGTTCGCGCGCGCGGGCATCACGGGGAAGGGCTTCCAGGCCGCGTATCCGCTGCTCCAGTACACGGACCTGCTCGACGCCTGCGGGGCGAGCCGGTTCGGGCACCTCGCGCCGCTCGAGAAGTTCGCCGAGGTGGGCCGGCTGTTCATGAAGGGCTACGAGAACACCATCATCGGGCAGGCGTTGATGGCGGTGCTGCGCGTGCTGGGGCCCCGGCGGACGTTGGAGCGCATGACGCGGAACTTCCGCACCGCGAACAACTACACCGAGGTGACGGTGGAGTCGTTCGCCGCCAACCACCACAAGGTGCGCGTCACCCACGTCACGCGGCCGGGGCTGTTCGTGGGCTTGCTCGGGTCCGGCTGTGCCATCGCCGGGGCGAAGGGGCTGAGCGTCCTGCTGCTCGAGCACCAGGCGCAGGTGGCGCTGTACGAGGTGAAGTGGAGCTGATCAGGCCCGGGTGTCTCAGCGCCCGCTGAGTCGCGCCGCGGGCATCGAATCGGTGACCGGCACCGCGTGCCTTCGATTGAGCACCGCGTGAAAGACCGTGCGCACGCCGGGCTGGCTGGTCACGCCCACGCTTCCCCCCTGGGCCTCCACCAGCCGCCGCGTGAGCGCCAGGCCCACGCCGGTGCCCTCGTAGCGCCGGTTCCGGTCACTCTCGAGTTGCTGGAAGTCGACGAACAGGCGCGGCAGGTCCTGGGCCTTGATGCCGATGCCGGTGTCGTGCACCTCGAGGCGGAACTGCGCCGCTCCCTCAGCGCACGCGCGCACGCGCACCTGGCCACCCGCCGGGGTGAACTTGATGGCGTTGGACAGGTAGTTGAACAACACCTGCTTGAGGCGGGCCGGGTCGATGAAGAGTTCGCCGAGGTCCGGCGCGATCTCCACCTCCACCGGTAACTGCTTGCCCAACGCGATGGGCCTCAACACGTCCAGCACTTCCTGGACCAGCACCGGCAAGTGGGCAGCCTCGGGGAAGAACTCGAGCTTGCCGGCTTCGAGCTTGGAAAGGTCCAGCACATCGTCGATCAGGTGCAGCAGGTGGCGGCCGCTGGTGGCGATCTGCGTCACGAAATCCCCGTGCTCGGGCGAGTCGGCGGACACCGTGCCCGACCGCAGCAGGTCGGCAAAGCCGATCACCGCGTGGAGCGGGGTGCGCAGCTCGTGCGACATGGTGGCCACGAAGCGGTTCTTCATGCGCGAGACCTGCAAGAGCTGCCGGTTCTCCAGTTGCAGCTCCAGCACCCTGCGCTGCGCGGCCTCGGCCTGGCGTTGCAGCGTGAGGTCGGTGAGCGTCGCGAAGTAGCGGTCCTCACCCAGCTTCTCCACCGACAACTCCAGGTGTTGCACGGCGTCGCCTGAGGGCTGGCTCGGCAGCTCGAGGTGCAGGCCCTTGACGACGCTGCCGTGCGCAGCCCGGAAGTTGGCCACCTGGGCTGCCAGCTGCGGCGCCCAGGGTGCGAGCGCCACGAAGAGGTTGCTCAACTGCACCTGCTGCACGCGGTGCAGCGCGGGCATCAACAGGCTGGCCGTGGCGGCGTTGATCAGCTCGATCTCGCCCAGCCCATTGATCTGCATCAGCCCTACCGGCGCCGCGTTCAGGAACTGGCGCATGGCCTCCATCTCGGGGGCCTCGCTGTGGATCAGGGGCAAGTCAGGGCCTCCACTGCACGACCACGTAGCGCGTGCCCACGCCAGGCGCGGCCACCAGCCTCAACTGCACGCTGACCGGGCGCATGCGCAGCGTGAGGACGTAGGGGAGCACCGCGTCGAGCGCCACGCCCTGGGCCGCGGCATCTTCGAAGCGCTGCGCCACCATGAAGTTGTTCATGCACGGCGCCACCGCGGTGAAGATCGGCAAACCCAGCACCCGATCCGGTGACAGCCCCGCACCGCGGGACTCGTGGGCGTTGTACTGGCGCACGATGGTCTCTTCATCGAAGCCGATGACGCCGAAGGGCAAGGCATCCAACTCGCCGTCGCTCAGGGACTGCAAGGCGGTCAGGAGATCCGGTTGGTCGAAGCGGAACTCAGCAGCGGGGGGGCTCATGCGTGGAGGTCTCTTTGCTCAAGTGGGCGCGACGAACCGGATTACCGGGCCACTTCATAGCATGCCCTCCACGGCAAGCTCCGAGGCTGAAGCGCACTCCACACTTCGCGGCGCGGGGCTTCAGGTCACTCGGGGCAAAGCGCTCCGCGCCGCGCCGCCGACGCATACGTGGCGGTCTGTGAAGTGGGGCCGCGCGGACCTCGGGCGTTCAACGCGCGCCGAGTCGCGCCGCCGAGGCGTAGGTGACGAAGAGCTCGCCGGTGAGCAACGCCGGGCTGTCCTTGCGGCGGGGTCGGAGGACGTCGTTGAGGTGGCGGTCGAGCGGCGCGTCGAGGTTGAGGCGTGCGCGCGTCACGCCGGAGCCCGAGCGGTGCACGAAGGTGACGGTGGCGTCGGCGGAGATCGACTCCACGACGCCCACGTGGGTGAGGCCGTCGTTCACCTGGCCGTCGCGGTTGCGGTCGTAGGTCTCGCGGAAGAACACCAGGTCACCGGGCAGGGGCCGCGAGGTGTGGAGCGCGCTGTGCTCGAAGGCCAGGCGGTACATCGCGGTGACCCCGTTGTCGCCCGGCATCCCGGCACCCATCAGCACGATGCCCTCGCTGTCGTAGACCGCGCGCACCAGGCCCGTGCAGTCGTCGGGCAGGTGCGGCGCGACGAGGTGCAGCGAGCTGAGCCCCACCAGGGAACCGGCCTTCGCCGCCAGGGTGTTGGTGGGCGGAGTGGGAGGCGGTGGCGCCAAAGGCCAGGTCGCCCAGTCGTCCTCGGCGGGTTCAGGGGGAGGCGTGAGGCTGCCCACGGTCGCGCAACCGGCGAAGGACAGCGCGAGCAGCAGGGGGATCACACGCACGCGCGAG
>CAIVGN010000085.1 GCA_903905455.1 uncultured Archangium sp. | reverse complement strand
GGGCTCCTCTTCCTCGACGACGTCGCGGTGCGCGGCAGCCTGGGCGCGGGGCTGGCATCGAGCTCCACGGGCATGCCCCTGCGCGTGGTGGTGAGCGGGTCGAGCTTCGTCGGCAACGCGCGCGGGTTGTGGGCGGGTCCCGGCGCGCAGGTCACGCTGGTCGACGGCGTGGTCGCGGGAAACGTCGGGGCGGGGCTCTTCGCGGTCAGCGACGGCGGCGCCGTGGAGATCAACGTCGAGCGTTCACAGTTGACCCGCAACGGCCTGGGCGCCGAGGCGCTGGCAGGCGCAGTGATTCGGCTCTCGAACGCGAACGTGACGGAGAACGGCGCGGGGCCCACGCACGTCACCGGCGCGGGTCGGGTGCACTCGTTCGGCAACAACCGCATTCTCGGGGGCTCGACGCCTGCATGCGTGGCGGGGTCCGTGACGCTCGATCCCGTCACCCTGCCTGCAGGCGTGGTGGGGACGGCGTTTGCCCCGGTGATGCTCGGCAGCGGCGGGCCGCTGGGCTCGGTGAGCTACGCCGCGACGGGCACCGTGCCTGCGGGCGTGGGCTTCGACGCGGGCGTCTTTGCCGGCATCCCGCAGCAGACCGGCACCTTCCCGGTGACGTTGACCGCGACGGACTTCAACGGGTGCGTGGGCAGCCAGGCGGCGACGCTGGTGATCTCGTGCCCCGCGGTGTCGGTCGCGCCCAGCGCGTTGCCCACGATTACCACCGGTGCCCCGATGACTCCGGTGTCGTTTGCGTTGGCCGGGAGCACGGCGACGCAGACGCAGTTCATCCTGACCGGCGCCTTGCCCATCGGGCTCACCTTCGCGGGCGGGGTGCTCTCGGGCATGCCCACGCAGGGTGGCAGCTACCCGCTGGTGGTCAGCGCGATGGACTCGTTCGGGTGCAGCGCGCAGGCGAGCCTCACGCTCGAGGTGGTGCTCGCGCCCGGCTACCAGGCCACCACGTTGGCGGTGACCGCGCTCCAGAACCCCATCCCGGTCACGGTGCCCCTGACGCTGACGGCGACGTTGGCCTTCGGCACGGGCACTCCTGGGGGCACGGTCACCTTCAGTGAAGGCGCGACGTTGCTGGGCACGGTGCCGCTGGTGTCGGGCTTCGCGGTGTTCACCACGGCCACGCTCCCGCTGAGCACGCACCGGCTCGCGGCGACGTACAGCGGTGACGCGACGTTCGGCGCCAGCGTGGCGCCGGAGCTCGCGGTGGAGGTGGTGCTGGTACCGACGGAGATCTCGCTGAGCGCCTTCGGCACGCGGCTCGACGTGGAGGTGACCTCGGCGGTCGCCATCCCCGTGGGCACGGTGGAGGTCGTCGTCGATGGCGCTGCTCCGGTGACCCTGACGCTCGACGCCGACGGCCGGGCCCGGCTCGCGGGGCCCATCACCGTGGGCACCCACGTCGCGCGCGCGAGCTATGTCGGTTCGGTGCGCTTCGCCCCCAGCCAGTCGATGGAGGCCAGCTACACCGTCAACGAGCCGGTGGCCGATGCCGGAACGCCGGTGGCAGAGGTCGACGCTGGCGCGATGGAGCCCACCACGCCCACGGGCTGCGGTTGCACTTCGGCCGACGCGGGCCTGTCTCTCTTCGGCTTGCTCGCCCTGGCGTGGCGACGCGGCCGGGCCTTGAAGCACCCCTGATTGCCCCACAACGGAGTTCGACCATGAAGCTGACCTTGCTCGTCGTTGCGCTGCTCGCCGTGCCCTCGTTCGCGGGCACCGGTACGCCGCAGAACCACCAGTGCATGAAGGACGGGGTCGTGGTCGAGAAGACCCGTAAGCAGTGCAAGAAGGACGGCGGCACCTGGGAGAAGAGCACCGCGGCGAAGCCCTCCGAGCACCGCGAGTTGCCCGGGACGACGCCGCCCCCTCCGCCGCCTGCACCTCCGGCCCCCGCGCCCGCGCCGACGAAGTAGAACCCACGGGGTGCGTCTCCTCACTCCGACCCTGCTCCTCGTGCTCGCGGCCTGTGCGCCGGAGCACCCCGTCTTCGGCGGCCTGACCGTCTCCGTCACCGAGAAGCAGTTCTCGGTGAAGTTGAAGGACGTGGCGTTGCTCGAGAGTGCCACCACGGTGGCCCCGGTCGCCACGCGCGTCGGCAAGGCCCGCTACGACATGCAGTACGGGAGCTGGAAGATCACCGACAACCCGCCCACCTGGAACGAGGGCCAGCGCTTCGCCTGGGACAGCGTCACCGCTGCGGCCGCGAAGGGCACCTGGAAGGACAGCAGCGGCGCGAACGTGGTGTCGCTCTCCGTCGCCGAGGCGGGCGAAGGCTCGCTGGCGCTGACCTACACCGCGGCCAACCCGGCGACGAATCGGCTCTCGCTCGCGTTTCGGTGTGACGCGGCGGACCACTTCCTGGGCTTCGGCGCGCAGGCCGACGCCGTCGATCACCGCGGGCACACCGTCGCCCTGTGGACCAGCGAACCCGGCATCGGCAAGCAGGTGACCGACGACGAATACCCCGACCTGTGGTTCCTCGTGGGCACGCGGCACGCCTCGAGCTTCGGCCTGCCGACGTGGACCTCGAGCCGTGGCTACCAGGGCGTGGTGGACAGCGACGCGCGGTCCATCTTCGAGGTGTGCAGCAAGGCCGACGACGTGTTCCGCATCGAGGTGTGGAGCAACAGCTTCACCCTCTACGTCTTCGAAGGCGACCCGGCGAAGGCCGTGAGCCGCGCGACGGCGTCGGTGCTGGGGAGGCCGCTGCGCCCGCCTCCGCTGGCCTTCGCACCCTGGAACGACGCCATCTTCGGGCCGGCCGAGGTTCGCCGCGTCGCCGCGCTGCTGCGTCAGAACCACGTGCCTTCGTCGGCCCTCTGGACCGAGGACTTCCGCGGCGGGCGCGACGAGTCGACGGGCTACCGGCTCATCGAGGAGTGGGACACCGACCGCACGCTCTACCCGCAGCCCGAGGCGTTGGCCGCCGAGCTGAGCGCCCAGGGCTTCTCGTGGCAGGCGTACTTCAACACCTTCATCGTCGACGAGACGCGCATCGCGGCCGAGGCGAAGGCCGGCGGACACCTCGTGGGCAGCCCCGACGGCGGCGCGTACTTCGTCAGCGGCGTCACCTTCAAGCCCACGGGCATGGCCGACCTGTCGCGCGAGGCGACGCGCGAGTGGGTGAAGGGCTACCTGCGCCGCGCCCTCGACGTGGGCTTCACCGGGTGGATGGCGGACTACGGCGAGTGGCTGCCCCACGACGCGGTGCTCGCCAGCGGTGAAGACCCGCTGCAGGCGCACAACCGCTACGCGCGCGAGTGGGCGAAGTTGAACTGGGAGGTGCTCGCCGAGCGCGCGGGTGACGGCACGCAGCGCCTCTTCTTCTCTCGCGCCGGCTGGCTGGGGAGCAACGCGGTGACGCCGGTGGTCTGGGCGGGCGACCAGCGCACCAGCTTCCAGCGCGACGACGGCTTCTTCACCGTGTTGCCGCTGGGCATCAACCTCGGCCTCGCGGGCGTCAGCCTCTACGCGCACGACATCGCCGGCTACCAGTCGGGCACCAACCCCACCTCGACCAAGGAGCTCTTCTTCCGCTGGACCTCGCTGGGCGCGTTGACCCCGGTGATGCGCACGCACCACGGCATCGACGCGCGGAAGAACTGGCGCCTCGACTCCGACGCCGAGACGCTGGCGCACTACACGCGCTGGGCGCGGTTCCACATCCAGCTCTTCCCCTACCTCGACGGGCTCTCGGCCGAAGCGGAGGCCACGGGTGTGCCGCTGGTGCGGGCGCTGGCCATGGTGGCGCCGGGTGAGCCGCGCGCGTGGACGGTGAGCGACGAGTACGTGCTGGGGCCCAGCCTGCTCGTGGCGCCGGTGGTGGACGAGGGCGCCGTCTCGAGGAGCGTGTACGTGCCCGCGGGCGCGTGGGTGTCGTGGGACGGCTCGCAGCAGGTGACCGGGCCCACCGAGGTGACGGTGAGCGCGCCGATGGGCGAGCTGCCGTTGTTCGTGAAGAAGGGCGCGTGCATTCCCCGGCTGCCGGCGCGCGTCGAGACGTTGCTGCCCGCGCAGCCGCCGACGGTGGACCTCGACGACGTGAAGAACGAGCGCGTGCTCTTCGTGGCGGCCGGTGGCGCGGGCGAGTTCACCGAGCGCGACGGCGCGCGCTGCGTGGTGACGACCGGCGAGGGCACCACCTTCCGCGAGAACGGAGTGGAGCTCGCCGCCTGCGTGGGCGCGCAGCGCGGCTGCGTCGACCGCTCGGGTCCCAACCCGGTGGCCCGGCTCCAGGACGGCGCGGCCCTCGAGTTCCCCGGCGGCACGGTGACCCTCACCGGCGGTGCGCGGACCATCGACGTCGAGGTGTTGCTCCCCCGCTGAGCCGGCGGCCTACGCGTTGGCCGCGCGCATGATGTAGCGCTCGAGTTGCTCGATGACGAAGGTCTGCTCGCTGATGACGTCCTTCACCAGGTCGCCGATGGAGACGACCCCGAGCACCTCGAAGCCCTCCATCACCGGCAGGTGGCGCAGGCGCAGGTGGGTCATCAGCCCCATGCAGTCCTCGGTGCTCAGGTCGCCGGGCACCACGTGCACCGGGCGCGACATGATGTCCTCCACCGTCAGGCCGATGGGCGAGCGGCCGGCGGCGACCACGCTGCGCACGTAGTCGCGCTCGGTGACGATGCCTTGCAGCGTGCTGCCGGTCATCACCAGCAGCGAGCCCACGTTCCACCGGGTCATCAACTCCGCCGCGCTGAGCAGCGGTGTCGAGGGCTCGACGGAGATCAACTCCTTCAACGCCTTCTCCTGAATCACATCGCGGACGAGCTTCATGGGCGCCTCCTTCGTTGGGCACGTTCACGGTGCTCCCCTGTCGGCCCCGGGCTCAAGGCCCCCCGTGTGAGTTCCACTGCCACCGGACCTCTCGGGGCCTATGGTCCGCCGCGTGCTCCTCGCCGTCACCTTGCTCGCGTGCGCCGTCGCCCCGCCTCCGGCCCCTCTTTCCCAGCGCCACGTCTACGTGGGCGCGTACCTCACGGACGTCTCCGACTTCGACTTGAAGGCGGGCCGCTTCAAGGCGGACCTGCGCGTCTGGGTGAAGTGGCTGGGCGACGAGACGGTGCCCAACGTCACCTTCGAGAACGCCGAGCTCGACTCGAAAGACGAGCAGGGCCGCGAGCACGATGGCGCGTGGCACTCGGTGCAGTGGCGCGTGCAGGGCACCTTCCGCGGCGACTTCCCGCTCTACACCTTCCCCTTCGATCACCAGACGCTGCCGGTGGTGTTCGGCCTCAACGAGCGCGAGGGGAAGTTGGTGCCCGACCTCGGGGCCAGCGGCATGAGCCCGGGCTTCTCCATCACCGGCTGGGCCTACGAGCCGTACTTCACCGCGCGCACCGAGCTGAAGCGCTTCGGGTCGGACCTCGGCAGCATCACCCAGGAAGGGCAGAGCGCGCGGCTGCGGCTGGCGGCCTTCGCGGTCGAGATGCATCGCCCCTTCGGGCCGTACCTCATCAAGTTCGCGCTGCCGCTCGCGCTCATCGTGCTGATGGCGTTGCTGGCGCTGTTCCTGCCCGCGGACCGGCTCGACGTGCGCTCGGCCATGGGCATCACCGCGCTGCTCTCGTGCATCGCCTTTCACTACACGCAGGCCGACACGCTGCCGGACGTCACCTACCTCGTGGCGGCGGACAAGCTGTTCCTCGGGGCCTACGTCTTCGTGGCCGGTACCCTGCTGCTCAGCGTGCTCTCGTTCCGACTGCACGAGCACCGACCGGCGACGGCGCGGCACGTCGATCGCCTCGGGGTGTGGCTGTTCCCTGCGCTCTCGGTGCTGGGCATGGTGTGGCTCGCCGTGGGCGTGCGCCGGCACGAGGACCCGGAGCCGGTGACGCCGCCCGAGCTCGCGCGCCCCTCGCTGCCGGTGTTGCGCATCTCGGTGGCCTCCCTCGACACCCCGGCTGGTGGCGGCCTGCCCCCGCGCCGCGCGAGCCTGGTCACCCGCGGCGCCGACGGCGTGCTGCGGCCCTCGCTGGCGCAGGAAGCACCGGCCATGACCAACGCGCTGGTGCGGCTGCTGCCCGAGGGCGGCATGCGGGTGCGCTGGCACTTGAAGGAAGGCACGCACTGGAGCGACGGCACGCCGCTGACCGCCGACGACCTCGTCTTCTCACTCTCGACCCTCGTGGAGCCGCTGCGCACCGGCGTGGAGCGCATCGACGCGCGCACCGTCGACGTCACCTTCTCCGAGCGGCGCAGCCAGTGGCTCACCGGCTTCGGCGTGTTCCCGAAGACCGCTGCGCCGCTGGTGGTCGATGGGGGCCGCGAGGTCCTGGGCCGCGCGACCAGCGAGGGTCGGCTCGCCGCGGGTGGGCCGTACACGCTGACCACCTTCGAGCAGGGCAAGCGGCTGGTGCTCGCGCGCAACGAGCGCTTCGCCGGCGCGCGGCCCGTCTTCGAGCGCGTCGAGGTGGGCGTGCTCGACCCGATGGCCGGCGCCCAGGCCCTGCTGGCCAACGAGGTCGACGTGCTGCCGGTGCTCACCGCCGACAGCTACGAGCTGCTCAAGGGAAAGCCGGGGGTGCGCATCCTCGAGCAGCCCGGCGACCAGCTGTGGGTGCTGATGCCCAACCTGCGCGCCCCGCCGTGGGACTCGCTGGAGCTGCGCCGCTCGCTGCTGGCCGCGCTCGATCGCAAGGCCATGGTCACCGCCCTGGAGCCAGCGCCGACCCAGGTGGCGTGGGGGTGGAAGGCGTTGGCGAAGCCGGGCCGGCTCGACGCGGGGCCGGGGCTGCAGGCGCTCGCCGGGCAGACGGTGAAGCTGCACGTCTCGCCGCTCAACGCGAAGGGCGCCACCCACGCGCTGCTCGCCCAGCGCATCGTCGAAGACCTGGGCAAGGTGGGCCTCACCGTCGAGGTGGTGGAGCACGCGGAGCTCAACCAGCTCTCGCAGCGCGGGGACTTCGAGGGGCTGTTGCTGGTGGGCCGTGACACCTCCGACCCGTCACGGCTGATGAACGTGCCCTACGAAGGCGGGCGCTACGTGCTCGACCAGCCCGACGGCGCGCACTTCGACGCGGCCATGATCGATGGGTACGATCGCTTCGTGACCTCGCTCTACGACGAGCGCCGCGCCCACCTCGAGGAGTCGCTGCAGCGCGCCTGGCTCGAGCGCCTGCCCCTGGTGCCCCTGGTGCTGACCTCGCGCCTCGCCGCCGTACGCGCCGAGCTCCAGGGCCCCGAGTGGGGCGAGGCTGACTCGCTGTGGTGGAACGTCATCGACTGGCGCCGCGCGCCCTGAGTCGTCATTTCGGTGCCTTCCCTCAGCGGGGTGCCGACCTTGCCGCAAGGCTTGCAGTTTGAAGTCAGGGCACACCCAGTTGGAAGCTCGCACTCACTGCGCGGCGACCCAAGCCACCGGCATCTCGGGTGATCGCGCAGGGCACGCTGACTGCACAAGGGCCCGCCATGCCCTGGAGCGTCAATCAGAAGGTCGGTGGCCTGGTGGTCGTGGTGGCAGCGATCCTCCTCATGTTCGGGGGGGTGGTCTACGCCGAGTTCGCCAGCAACGTGGAGCGCGAGGCTGACCTCGCGATCATCTCGAAGGCGCTGACCAACCACCTCGAGGCGGACATGATGCACGACGCCTTGCGGGCCGACGTGCTCGCCGCGCGCCTGGCGACGGAGCCGGCCGAGGCCGCCGCGGTGCAACAGGGCCTGGAGGAGCACATCGCCAACTTCCAGGGCGCCCTCGCGGCCAACGGCAAGCTGGACCTCGACGTGCCGACGCGGGCCGCGCTGGCCGGCGTGCAGGGTCCCCTGGCCGAGTACCTCGAGGCCGCGACGATGATGGTGCGGCTCGCGGCGAAAGACCCGGCGGCGGCGACCCGCAACATGGAGACCTTCAACCTCAAGTTCCGGGCCCTGGAGGGCACCATGTCGGAGACGAGCGGGCTGCTCGACCGGCGCGCCGAGGAGGTGCGTGCCCAGGCCGAGGCCGCGCGCACGAGCTTCTGGTGGATGCTCGGCGTGGGCATCGCGGTGGCCTTGTTCCTCATCGCCGCCGTGGGCTGGCTGGTGGCGCGCAGCATTCCTCGCTCGTTCCTGGTGCTGATCGACGCGCTGGCCTCGGGCTCCAGCCAGGTCAACTCGGCCTCGAGCATCATCTCGGCCTCGAGCACCGCGCTCGCCGAGAGCACCAGCCGGCAGGCCGCGGCGCTCGAAGAGACCAGCGCCTCCATCGAGGAGATGTCGGCCATGACGCGCAGCAACGCCGACCACGCCGCCAGCGCCAAGGCCATCACCGGCGAGGTTCGCGAGGTCGCCGAGCAGGGCGCCGTGGACATGGGCGAACTGGCCCAGGCCATGGAAGCCATCCAGGCATCGAGCAACAACATCGCGACCATCATCAAGACCATCGACGAGATCGCGTTCCAGACGAACATCCTCGCACTCAACGCGGCCGTCGAAGCGGCGCGCGCCGGCGAGGCGGGCATGGGCTTCGCGGTCGTGGCCACCGAGGTGCGCAACCTCGCGCTGCGCAGCGCGCAGGCAGCGAAGGAGACCGCCGACCGCATCGAGGACTCGATCCACAAGGCCACGGCGGGCGTGCAGATCAACACCCGGGTCTCGACCCGGCTGACTCAGATCGTCGCCAAGGCGCGCCGGGCCGACGAGCTGGTGGCGCAGATCGCCACCGCGTCGCGCGAGCAGAGCCAGGGCATCGCCCAGCTCAACCAGTCGATCGCGCAGATTGACCAGATGACCCAGCGCAATGCGGGCAGCGCCGAAGAGAGCGCCGGCGTGTCGATGGAGCTCAAGGACGAGTCGTCGCGGCTGACGCAGTCGGTGCACGACCTGAAGGCGCTGGTGGGTGGCGAGTCGGAGGCGGCCCGCCCCGCCCGCGCCGCCGCCCGGGAGCACGTGGCGGAGGTCGCCCCGGTGCGCCCCTCGCGGCCGGCGGTGCGCCAGTTGCCCGCGCGCGCCCCTGCGTGGTCCGGCGTCGCCGGGGCGCGGCCCCGCCAGGGCGTGCCTGCGGCCCTGCCGCGCTGAACCCGTCTGGAGGTGGGCCCGCTCCGTATTATAGGAGCCGCCCAGCGCTCCCCCCTCTCGCGGTGCGCGGGGGAAGCCCATGCGATTCATCTCCACCGTCGTGTTGCTGTTCGGTCTGCTGGCGCTGGCGCAGGACAACCCGCACGCCGCCGAGGCCTACGAGGTCGGCAAGCAGCGCTACGACGCGAAGGACTACGCGGGCGCGCTGGTGAAGTTCGACGTGTGCATCGTGCTCGAGCCGGGCAAGGCGCGCTGGCACTACAACCGGGGCTTGACGCTCAAGAAGCTGGGGCGGGACGCCGAGGCCGTCACCGCGTTGATGGAGTCGCGCCGCCTCGACCCGCAGTACAAGCAGTCGGAGATCGACCAGAAGCTGAGCGAGCTGGCGCCCCCGTCGTCGTCGAGTTCGAGTCCCCGTGCGAAGTCGGGCTCGGGCTTCGAGGTCTCGAGCTGGTTGGTCGCAGGCCTCGGGGCCCTGGCCATCGTCTTCGCGTTCTTCTGGTTCCGCACGCCGGCGGGCGCCCCTGCGCAGGCGAGCCTCGACCCCGGTCGGGCCCCCGCGCAGCTCGACCCGGCGGCCTTCACCGCGGTCAGACAGGCGCTCGCCAGGCTCGGTCCGAAGCTGACGCGCCTCGAGCACGTCATGAGCCTGGGCGAAGACGCCGAGGCCCGGGGCCAGCTGGACCGGGCCTCGGCGCACTTTCAGCAGGCCCGTCGGGGCATCGCCCTCGCTCGCAGCCCGGGGACGCCCGCGGACCTCGCGGCGGCCGTGCAGCGCAGCGAAGCCGCGGCGGACCAGGCGCAGGCGCGGTTGCAGGCGTTGCACGGGGCGGCCTTCGACGTCGCCCGGGGACCTGCGGCGGGTTGCTTCTTCTGTGCGCGGCCCCTGCCGACGCCCGAGTCGGCGCAGCGCCTCACGCTCCAGCAGGGGGCCCGGGAGCACGCCGTGGTGACCTGCGCCTCGTGTGCGCGGAAGGTCGGCCCGCACCAGGCCCCGCCGGTGACGCTGCTGCAGAACGGCGAGCACTGGGCGAAGCAGGGCCTGGACCCGTACACCTTCTTCTATTCGGGCACCGCGCCCTTCACCGAGGCGCCGCTCTCGTCGCTCCGGCGTACCGGCGCGGACCTCTCATCGCTGGCCCAGCTCGCGGGCGCGGTGGCCCTGGGGGCCGTGGGCGCAGCGGTCATCTCGCGGGTGGTGGACCTCGATGCGCTGGTCGAGGCCGATGCGGCGTCGGTGGCCGCGGCGGCCGCGGCGCGGTCTGCCTCGTCGCGGCGCAGCGACCGCGAGCTGCGAGAGCACTCGTGACGACGCGGGTGGCGTTCTACGCGGTCAACGGGCTGGGCCTGGGCCACGTCACGCGGTTGCTCTCCATCGCGCGGGCGCTGCGAAGGCTCTCGCCCGACGTCGAGGTGCTCTTCCTCACCTCGTCGGAGGCCGACGGGGTCATCTTTCGCGAGGGCTTCGCGGCGGTGAAGTTGCCGTCCAAGACCATCCGCGAGGAGGTGGGACTCGAGCGCCGCCGCTACCTGAAGCTGGTGCAGACGGTGACCTGGAACACGCTGTCGGCCTTCGACCCCGACGTGCTGGTGGTC
>CAIVGN010000084.1 GCA_903905455.1 uncultured Archangium sp. | reverse complement strand
CTGACGAGCCGTTCGACCCGGGAGCGCTACCGGCCCTGCGGGAACGGAGTGCCGTAGAGCTCTTCCCGCGACGAGAGGCAGTTCTCGGTGCCCACCGGGAAGTCGCGGCAGAGGTGGGGCCGCACGTCGTAGATGGTGCACTTGAGCTGCTTCAAGTGAACGCACGGCTTGTCCTTCGTGGGCGCCAGGGGGAGCAGGAGCTTGCCCTTCTGGCGCGAGACCCGGCGCAGGAGATCGTCGCGCCCGGCGGCCTTGAAGCGCGCGAGGTCGGTCGCCTCGAGCTCGACCTTGTTGTCGAAGCAGCACGCGCCGCACTTCATGCAGTCGAAGTCGGTCAGCGCGGTGGCACCGTCGAAGGGCAGGTCGCGCACGATCCACTCCTCCACGCGCTCCTGCCACGCGCGGGGGATCACGGCCTCCACCATGTCGGCGATGAACGCGGGGTCGACGCGCTTGAAGCGCACCGCCTCCACGGCGCGAATGGCCCAGTCGACCAGCTCCGGCAGCGGCGTGCCCGCGGCCCCGGGCGCGCGGCCCAGCAGCCGCCAGTGCCGCCTGGCGTAGAGGACCGCGATGCCGCCCTGCTGGGCGTGGGTGATGGCGTCGGCGATGCGGTCGGTAGGCATGAACCCGCGCCAGAGCGGACGTGCGACGGGGGCTTGCATGGGTGCCGGCGATTCTGGCCCAGGTCCACTGGGCGCGGTCGTGAATTGGTGACGTCCCCGCGGGCGCACCGGCTACATCGCTCGCCATGAAGACCACTCTCCTCACCGGCGCCACCAGCGGCATCGGCCTCGAAGCGGCCATCACCCTCGCGAAGGAAGGCCACCGCGTGGTGATGGTCGGCCGCGACGAAGCCAAGACGCGGCAGTGCGTGGCCGACGTGAAGCAGCGCTCCGGTTCGGCGAACGTCGACTCGTTGCCGTGTGACTTCACGTCGCAGGCGTCCATCCGCGCGCTCGCCCAGGCCTACCGCGCGAAGTACGACCGGCTCGACGTGCTGGTGAACAACGCCGGCAGCGTGTTCAACGAGCGCGGGCTCACCACCGACGGCATCGAGAACACCTTCGCCGTGAATCACCTCGGGTACTTCCTGCTCACCAACCTGCTGCTCGACCTGGTGATCAAGAGCGCCCCTGCGCGCATCGTGCTCGTGGCGTCCACGGGGCACTACCGCGGCACGATGGATCTCACCGACCTGGGCTTCGAGAAGGGCGGGTATTCCATCATGGGCGCGTACGGGCGCTCGAAGCTGGGCAACGTGCTGATGACGCGCGCGCTCGCCCGCCGGTTGGAAGGCAAGGGCGTGACGGTCAACGCGCTGCACCCCGGCGTGGTGGCGACGAACATCTGGGGCGGCGCCCCGGGGTGGGCCCAGCCGATCCTCGCGGCGTTGAAGGCGCTGTTCATGATCACCCCCGCGCAGGGCAGCAAGACCATCACCTTCCTGGCGACCGCGCCCGAGGTGGAAGGCCAGAGCGGCCTCTACTTCGAGAAGAACAAGGTGAAGACGCCCTCGGCGCTCGCGCGGGACGAGGCCCTGGGCGAGCAGCTGTGGCGCAAGAGCGCGGAGCTGGTGGGGCTGTAGCGCGGGCGCGTCTCCGGGGCGCACGGGTTGCGTTCGGGTCCCGAAGCGCCTCACTGCTTTCGGGGCCTTGCGCCCTCCCACCGCGGCACGCGGGCTGCTGACGCTCGAGGCCGAGGTGTTCGCGATGCGCCGTCTCCCGATGCTGTGCCTGATCTCGTTGGTGGGGTGTACCTGCGAAGCCCCGTCGCAGGTGGAGGTGACGGGGAAGTTCACCGCGGCCCGCGGGCTCGAGGCCTCGGACTACGCGCTTTATGCGCCGGGCTCCGAGTCGCCCGGGAAGATTGGCGGCGATGGCACCTTCACCGCCTCGGTGGCGGCCTCGCGCGCGGGCTTCCTGATGGCCGTGCCCCGCGAAGACGCGCAGCTCGCCCTCGCGCCGGAGTCGGGCCTCTACCTCACGCCCATCGCCGGTGGCGCGCGGCTCTCGGGCCCCTCGTGGGCCGTCACCACCACCCGCCCGGCCACGCTCGACGCCACCACCACGGTGGTGTCTTTCGTCCTGCAGCACCCGATGTTCGCGCACCCCGCGCCCGACGTGCAGCGCCGGCAGTTGGAGTGGGTCGCGACCACGCTGTCGGCGAACTGGGTCGCCGTGGCCGACGCGGCGACCCGCTACGACGCCGCCCTGAGCGCCGCGGCCGACCCCTTTGCCGACCCCGCGTTCCTCGCCGCGCTGCACCAGGCGCTCACCGACGCCGAGCTGGGCTTGCCCCTCGTTGCCCCCCTCGCCGAGGGCGGCGCGACGCAGCAGGGGCTCACGGGCGCCTCCCTGGTGACCCTCGCCAACGGCACGCGCGTGGTGACCCGGCTCGAGAGCGTGGGAGGCAAGGCGCTCAAGCCGGGCACCGACACCGGCACCGCGCTCGACTACCTGTACGTGGTGCGACCGTTGCCGGCCGCCGAGTTCCCGCTGGGCAAGGACGACCCGGCCTTCCTCGCCGCCGAGGCGCTGGTGGTGCGCTCCTGGGGCGCGCCCGTGGCCTCGGGGTACGTCGCTGCGTCTTCGTACGCCTCGTACGCCGACGTGGTGGGCAACGTCATGAAGTGGACGACGAAGCTCTGGAGCACGCCGTTGGCCCCCGACGACGACCTGGTGATGGGTGCGCCCGGCTTCTACGAGGTGCGCTTCTTCAGCGGTGCGCTCGGGGTGGGCACGCCCGCCGCCGAGTACGACTTCGCCGCGGGCCACTTCCCGGCCGAGGCGCGCGCGGCCTTCATCCACAACGTGACGGCCGGCGCCTTCGAGGCCGTCAGCCTGGTGCCCGGTGCGGGCGAGGTCTTCGGCAGCGAGGTCGGCGCCCAGGTCGGGCAGGAGGTGGTGCAGCAGCTGGTGGTGGACCTCGAGGCGCTGCTCGACTCGAAGGGCCCCGCGCTCATCGAAGCCAGCGACCTCTACGCCATCGGGTTCAACGCCGTGAAGGCCGCCGTGGACAAGGCCTCGGAGAAGCTCACCGAGGACGCGCAGAAGTCCGCATGGAAGCAGTTCTTTGCGTGGGCGAAGTGGGGCGGCAAGAAGGCGGTGAAGGCGGTGATGGATCTCCCGGGCAAGGTGGCCCGGGGGGGCGCGCTGGCGCACCGGGCCGCGCGGCTGACGGCGCCGTCCAGCGTGATGGAGCTGCACCACGCGCTGGTCGCCGAGGCCTCGCTCCCCGAGACGCTCACGGGCACGGAGCACCTCGACCCGGTCGACCCCAACGGCGAGTTCACCTACGCGTGTGAGCTGACCTGGACGCTCTCGGGCACCCGGCCGAAGCTGGTGGCGTCGCGACCGGAGCGCGGGGTGATGAACTACGCCTTCACCGTCGCCCCCAGCGAGCCGGCGCGCCTGGTGCTCGAGTTCAACAACCTCAGCGTGTCGCCGCAGGTCAAGGAGTCGCCGCCCAACGAGGCCTCGACGCGCACCGTGTTCACCGTCGCCAGCGTGACCTTCGACCCCCAGTACGAGCAGTTCTACGTGAGCCCGGGGGGCACCATCACCGGCAGCTCCTCGGGGCACACGCTGCGCGCCGACTTCACGATGACGCCCTCGAAGAGCGACCTCGATTACTCGTTCGCCACGGCCTACGGGGGGCTGGTGGTGCGCGGCACCTACGAGGTCTTCGACAAGGCCACCGGCGCGCTCCTCGAGCGACACACCGACTACCCGTACACCACGGCTTCGCCTTCCCTCGGCTACTTCTCCGTCGAGGCGAAGTAGGGCCCTGGCCGGACCCCCGGGTTGTTGCGCGACTCCACAGATCCTCCATCACGCCAGGACAGAGTGGAGGCCGTGAACTCCTCCGTATGGAAGTGGGCCTGGCTCGGTGGCTGTCTGGCGTTGACGGTGGGCTGCGCGGAGCGGGCGCGTGACCCGTTGCCGCCACCGGCCGACGTGTGCGCGGACGCGCCGCAGACCACGGTCGACTTCGTGACGCAGGTGCAGCCGATTCTCGAGACGAAGTGCGCGACGTGTCACCGCCCGGGGGGCATCGGGACCTTCTCGCTGCAGTCGCCGGAAGAAGCGAAGGCCCTGGCGCCCACCTTGCGCAGCGCGGTCTGCGGGCGCCGCATGCCGCCGTGGCCCCCGAGCAACCAGTGCAACACCTACGCGCACGATCGCTCGCTGACCGACGCGCAGATCGTCACCCTGCGCGATTGGATCGACAGCGGCGCCGACATCGCCGGGGCGGTGGCCCACGCGCCGGTCGCGCCCGGTGGGCTCTCGCGCGTGGACCGGGAGTTGCCGCTGCCCGAGCCGTACCAGCCCACCATCACGCCCGACGACTACCGGTGCTTCCTCATCGACTGGCCCGACACCGAAGAGCGCTTCATCACCGGCTTCGGCGTCGAGCCTGACCAGGCGGCCGAGGTGCACCACGTCATCCTCTTCCGGATCGCCCCCGAGAACACGGCGCCGCTGCTCCAGGCCGACGTCGACGACCCGCTGCCGGGCTACTCGTGCTTCGGTGGACCGAACCCTTCGACCAGCAAGAAGATCACCACCCTGGGCGTGCCCTCGATGGTGGGCGTGTGGGCCCCGGGCGCGCTGGGCGTCGACTTTCCCGCGGGCCTCGGCGCGCGCATGAAGGTGGGCTCGAAGCTGGTGGTGCAGGTTCACTACAACCTCGCCGCGGGCATGCCGACGGTCGACCGCTCGAAGGTGCTGCTGAAGGTCGATGACACCGTCGAGCGCGAGGCCTTCCTCATTCCCTTCGTCGACCCGAACTGGGTGCGCAGCGCGAAAATGAACATCGCCGCCGGCCAGAAGGACGTGTTCCACGCGTTTCGCCACGTGGGCACCGACTTCACCGACAAGATCAGCGCGGGGGTGTTGCCCAGGACGTCGGCCTTCGAGGTCCACGGCGCGGTGCTGCACATGCACACCCGCGGCACGTGGGCCTCGCTGTCCGTCGAGCGCCACGCCGCGCCGGCCGCCAGCCAGTGCCTGCTCGAGTTGCCCCGGTGGGACTTCCACTGGCAGGGCCTCTACCTCTTCGACCACCCCCAGCGCGTGGAAGCAAAGGACGACCTTCGCCTCGAGTGCCACTGGGACAACTCGGCGCCCGGAGCGACCGAGCTCAACTGGGGCGAGGGCACCGCCGACGAGATGTGCCTGGGCTTCCTGCTGGCCACCGCGCCGGCGCCGGAGTGAGCGCAGCCGTCAGGTGCCTGCCCCATGCTTGAGCGCCGTGTCGCTGCGCGCGGCCCTCACGGCACCTTCAGCGGCACGCGCAGGACGACCTTCGTGCCCTTCCCCGGGCTCGAGGTGATCTCGAAGGTGCCGCCCAGGCTGAGGATCTGCTCGCGCACGCTGAAGAGGCCGAAGCCTCCACCACCGTCGTGGCGAGCCGTCAGCGAGGCGTCGAAGCCCGGGCCGGCGTCCTCCACGAGGACCGACACGGCCCCCGCCTCGTGCCGCACCTTCACCGACGCGGCCGTGACTGCCGCGTGCTTGACCACGTTGAGCAACAGCTCGCGCACCATGCGAAACAGCAGCGACGCCAGCTCGTCGTCCAGCCTGGGGAAGGGGGCGTCGGTGGTGACGCTGACCCGCACCCCGTGGCGCGCCTCGAGCTGCTCACTCAGCCACCCCAGCGCCGCCGGCAGCCCCAGGTCGTAGAGCAGCGGCGGGCTCAACTCGAACATCAGCGAGCGGGCTTCGACCAGCGCGCGCTCAATGAAGTCGATGCCCTGGGACAGGGAACCCGCCGACCGGGGGTCGACCGTTCGCTGGGAGTCCTTGAGGCGGAGCAGGGCCAGGGCCAGGCTCTGGCCGATGCCGTCGTGAAGGTCCACGGCGAGCCCCCGGCGCTGGCGCTGGCGCTCGGCGACGACGGCGCCGTCGAAGACCATGCCCTGCAGCTTCTCCTTGTAGTGGCGCGACTCCGCGCGGTCCCGGTGGTGGGCCACCTCGCTGCGCCCGGCCATGAGGGTCACCATCCCCAGGGTCGTCACCAGGTTGAATGCCTTCGAGGCCAGCAGCCAGTCATCCAGGGGAGGGCTGCTGCTGCGGTGGGCCACCAGCAGCGCGACGGTGACGACGGCGACCGTGCCCAGCGCCCACCACGCCCCGCTCCGCAAGCCCATCGTGTGGCCCGCCACCAGGGG
>CAIVGN010000083.1 GCA_903905455.1 uncultured Archangium sp. | reverse complement strand
GGTGTTGACCGGGGCGCACCGAAGTCCGATTCACTGCGACCCTTGAGCTTCGTCATCGGCATCGATCTCGGCACTTCGAACTGCGCCGTCGCGTACACCGATCCCTCGGGTGGCGCGGCCGCGCGCATCGTCGACTTCCCCGTGCCGCAGCTGACCCGGCCCGGTGAGACCTCGGCAAAGGCGCTCTACCCCTCGGTGGTGTACCAGCCGTTCGAGGGCGAGTTCCCGCAAGGCTCGCTGGCCCTTCCCTGGGGCGCGCCGTCAAGCGTGACCGGGGAGTTCGCCCGGTGGCAGAGCGGCCGCGTGCCGGGCCGCGCGGTGACCTCGGCCAAGAGCTGGCTCATCCACCAGGGCGTCGATCGCCAGGCCGCGATCCTCCCCTGGGGCGCCGGCGCCGACGTGCCGCGCATGTCGCCGGTGACCGCCCAGGCCACGCTGCTCAAGCACCTCGCCGACGCGTGGAACCACGCGCACCCCGAAGCCCCGCTGGCGCAGCAAGAGGTGGTCCTCACCATCCCCGCGTCGTTCGACGAGGCGGCCCGCGCGCTCACCCTCCAGGCTGCCCGCGACGCCGGCTTCGAGCTGGGCAAGCTCTCGCTGCTCGAGGAACCCCAGGCCGCGTTCTACGACTTCACCTCGCGGCACCGCACTTCACTGGCGAAGGCGCTGACCGGCGTGGGCCTGGTGCTGGTCGTCGACGTCGGCGGCGGCACCACCGACTTCAGCCTGGTGCAGGTGGCGATGTTGCCCGAGGGCCCGGCGCTCAAGCGCATCGCGGTCGGCGATCATCTCCTGCTGGGCGGCGACAACATGGACGCGGCCCTGGCCCGCCTCGTGGAGTCGAAGCTCTTCCCCGACGGGCGTCGCTTCACCGGCGCGCAGTGGCTGCAGGCCGTGCAGGTGGCGCGAACCGCGAAGGAGGCGTTGCTCAGCGAGGGCGCGCCGGCGAGCCAGAAGCTCACCATCGCGGCCGGCGGCAGCAAGCTCATCGGCGGCACGCTCACCGTGGAGCTCACCCGGGAGGAGGTCGCGGAGGTCGTGGCGCGCGGGTTCTTCCCTGCGGTGACGCCCGACTCGGTGCCCCAGGCGCAGAAGCGCGGCGCGGTGGTCGAGCTGGGCCTGCCCTTCGCCCAGGACGCGGCCATCACCCGCCACGTCGTCGCCTTCCTCAAGGCGCACCACGCGAACGCCGAGCACAAGGACGGGCTGCCCCGGCCCGACGCGATCCTCCTCAACGGCGGCGTCTTCAACTCGCCGGTGCTCACCGCGTCGCTCATCGACTCGGTCTCCGCGCTGTGGCCGTCGGCGCCGAAGATTCCCCTGCTGCCCCACGACTCGCTCGATCTCGCGGTGGCCCGCGGCGCGGCGTACTCGGGGCTGGCGCGCCGGGCGCTGGGCAAGAAGATCGGCGGCGGTGCGCCCCGGGCCTTCTACGCGGTGGTCGCAGGCGAAGGCGGCAAGCAGGGCGTGTGCCTCATTCCCCGCGGCCTCGAGGAGGGCGAGACCGTCACCCTCTCCGAGCGCACCTTCACGCTCACCCTGGGCCGGCCGGTGCAGTTCCAGCTGTGCTCGACCACGGCCGATCGCCTCGACAAGCCCGGCGAGGTCATCTCGCTCGACGACGAGGCATTCAAGGCGCTCCCGCCGATCCACACCATCCTCTCCGGCGCGAAGGGGGCCACGGTGCAAGTGCACCTCGTGGCCACGCTGACCGAGGTGGGCACCCTCGCCCTCTCCTGCGTCGCCGGCGAGCAGCGCTGGCGCCTCGAGTTCGAGCTGCGCGGCGCCGCCAAGACCGGCGAGCTGACCGTCACCGAGTCGATGCCCGCGCGCTTCACCGAGGCGACGCTGGAGGTCGACCGCGTCTTCGGCACCAAGCCGCTGCCCGTCGAGCCCAAGGACGTGAAGAACCTCTTCCGCACCCTCGAGCGCGTGCTCGGGCCCCGCGAAGGCTGGAGTGTGCCGGTGCTCCGCGAGCTGTGGACGCCGCTGTGGGCCGGGGTGAGCAAGCGCCGCCGCTCGCCGGATCACGAGAAGGTGATGTTCCAGCTGCTGGGCTACTCGCTGCGGCCCGGCGTGGGCTACCCGCTCGACCCGTGGCGCGTGGAGCAGACCTTCACCCTCTTCAAGGATCTCCTCACCAACCACGGCGAGCAGCCGATCTGGATGGAGTTCTGGATCCTCTGGCGGCGCATTGCCGGGGGGCTCAGCGAGGCCGCGCAGACGCAGCTGTGGAACACGCTCAAGCCCCAGCTGCTGCGCCGCGTGCCCGTGGGGCTCCCGCCGCCCACCACCAAGCTCAAGGGCGTGCAGCCACAGGGTCTCGAGGAGATGGTGCGCTGCGCCGCCTCGCTCGAGCTGCTGCCCCCGCAGGAGAAGGCCGAGCTCGGCGGGTGGATCGTCTCGCGGCTCGAGGCCCCGGACACCGCCGGGGGACCGTGGGCCTGGGCCCTGGGCCGGCTGGGCGCGCGCGTGCCGGTGCATGGCGCGGCCCACCGGGTGGTGCCGGCCGAGACCGCCGCCGCCTGGGCCGAGGTGCTGCTGCGGCTCGACCCGAAGGTGCACGACGGCGCCCTCTTCGCGCTCTCCCAACTCGCGCGGCGCACCGGAGATCGCGCCCGGGATCTCGACGACGCCCTGCGCACCCGCGTGCTCGGGGCCCTCGAGAAGTCCCCCGCGTCGTGGCGGGAGTTGGTCGCCGAGGTGGTGCAGCTCTCGCAGGCCGACGAGGCCCGCGCGCTGGGCGACACCCTGCCCGTCGGCCTCACCCTCTGAAAATCAGGCGTCCCAGTCGACGCGCAGCGTGGCCGACGGAGGCGACTCCGCGTGCACCACGACGCGGATGTTCTTCGTACCGGTCATGCGCGCGCCTTCTTCGACCATGCCCGCCCAGAAGGTCGGGACCCCGGTGACGTCGCTGAGCCAGAGCTCCACCGACGTGGGCCCCAGGGCGGTGAAGCGCGTCTCGATGTAGTTGCCGCCGGTGCGGAAGTTCTTCTGCATGCGCTCGAGCGAGCGGCGCGGGCCGATGAGCTTCATCATCTGCACCATCGCGGTGCCCAGCAGGGTCTGGGAATAGCCCTGCAGCAGGGCGTTCCCCAGCAACTGGAAGCCCTCGGCCTCCGAGAGCGTCGGCCACAACGAAGGCAGCAACGCCCGGCACACCGCGACGATGTCCTCGATGGGGTAGCCGGGCTTGAGGCGATCGAGATCGATGCCCTGGGCCAGCACCTTCGCGCGCAAGGCTGGGGTCAGCCGCGGCCCGAGGCCCCGCACGAAGAGCCCCTCGACCGAATGCGAGAACCACAGTTTCTCAGCCACCATGCGTCAGACCCCCGCTCACCGGAGGCGCACCTTGCCACGCGCGCACGCTGGTCGACACCTGTCACCCGGGGCCTCGAACGCAATCTTGGCGCTTCTGGGCCCGTTCACCCCGAATTGAGCCCGCGGGGAATGGCAATTGCGGTGCCCCGGCAGAGGCGATAGGCGCTCGGCACCTCGATGAAGCGCTTCCTCGATTGGTTCATCTCCGCCTCGGCGCGTCACCCGTGGCGCATCGTCGCGGTGTCCGTGATCGCGGCCGTCGTCGCCACCGCCATGTCGAGCCGCCTCGGGTTCCGCGGCGACTTCACGGAGCTCCTCCCGGCGACCACCGCCGAGGTGAAGGACCTCAAGGAGATCGAGGACCGTGCCGGTGGCACCGGGTACCTCATCGTGCAGGTGCTCGGGGGGGCGCGGGAAGACCGCCGCGCCTTCGCCAAGGACGCCGCCGCCGCCATCGAGGCCCACAAGGACGTGGTGCGCTTCGTCGAGTGGAAGTTCGACACCGCGTTCCTCGCCAAGCGGGCCCTGCTGCTGCTCGAGACCGAGTCGCTGCAGTCGCTCAAGAACGACCTTTCGACGCGCATCGACTTCGAGAAGAAGATCGCCAACCCGCTCTACGTGGACCTGGGCGAAGAAGACGCGCCCCTCGACTTCGAGGCCATCGAGAAGAAGTACGCGCCGCGCACCAAGCAGGGTGACTACCTGGAGTCGAAGGACGGCGACGAGCTGTACCTGCTGGTCAAGGCGACCTCCACGCCGGCCGACCTCGACTTCAACCGCAAGCTCATCGGCGAGGTGAAGAGCGCCGCGGGCCAGGTGCTCAGCGCGAAGTTCCCCCAGCTCAAGCTGGCGTACACCGGCGCCTACGTGGTCCGCGTCGAAGACGACGACGCCATGCAGGCCGACCTGGCGACCTCGGTGGTCATCGCGGCGATCCTCACCCTGGTGCTGATCCTGGCCATCAGCCGGCGCCTGGCGATCATCGCGGTGGTCGCCTTTCCCGTGGGCATCGGCATCTCGTCGACCTTCGCCTTCGCCTGGGTGCTCATCGGCCACCTGAACCCGGTCACCGGCTTCCTGGGGGCGATCCTCATCGGCCTGGGCATCGAGTACGGGTTGCACCTGGCGATCCGGTACTGGGAAGAGCGGGCGCGCCACGAGCCCATGGAGGCGATGCTGGAGACGGTGCACGCCACCTTCGGCGGGGCGCTCTCGTCGGCGGTCACCAACGCCGCGGCCTTCTTCGTGCTCGTGTTCGCCGAGTTCGAGGCCTTCAAGCAGTTCGGGAAGATCGCCGCCTTCGGCGTGATGGCCACGCTGGTCGCGACCTACGCCTTCGGCCCCGCGCTCCTGTTCCTCTCGGAGCGCTTCGCCATCCGCAAGCCCAAGCCGGTGCAGCCGCAGGGTGACGAGCCGCCGGCGTGGCGCCCGTCGAACGCCTTCCTGGGCACCATCGTGCTGTTGATGACGGTGGCGGTGATCGGGTCGGTGGCGGTGAGCCACAACGTGGGCTTCGAGACCAACCTCCTCAAGCTCAAGGGCGAGGGCCAGGCCGCGGAGCTGGAGATTCACATCGCCCAGGAGATGGGCATCATCATGGTGCCCGGCGTGGTGTGGGTGGACAGCCTGGCCACCGCGCGCAGCGTCAGCAAGATCGCCCACGACGTCGAGCGCGAGGGCGGCGGCGAGACCAGCAGCATCGCGCAGATCGCCTCGCTCAACGACCTGCTCCCCGACGACACCGAGCACCGCCTGGGGATCATGGCGCAGCTGGGCGTGCTGCTGGAGAAGCTCCCCAACTCGAAGAAGGAAGACGAGCGGGTCAAGACGCTGGTGGAGATGACGAAGGCCAAGCCGTGGACCATCGACGAGCTGCCCACCGAGTTCCGCCGGCGCTTCGAGCCCTTCGACGGCAAGGGCACCTTCGTGCTGCTCTTCCCCCGCTACGGGTTGCACGACATGAACCGGCTCGAGAAGTGGGCCTCCGATCTCAACACCGTGGGCAAGCGGGCCGAGGCCGCCGGGGCGCACGCCCCGATCCTCGACGCCAACCGCCTGGCCGCGAAGATCTTCTCCCTCATCCGCCAGGACGGGCCGTTGATCATGGGCCTGGCCTCGCTGGTGGTGTTCCTGACCATCTGGATCGCGCTCAAGAAGTTCACCCACGCGCTGATGGTGACCGGTCCCCTGTTCGCGGGCATGGCCTGCCTGCCCGGCGGCATGTGGCTGGGCGGCATCTCGCTCAACTTCCTCAACGTGGTGGTGCTGCCCAACCTGCTGGCCATCGCCGTGGACAACTCGGTGCACGTCTTCCACCGGTACCAGGAAGACGGCCCCGGCTCGATGTCGCGCATCATGCGGCACACCGGCGTCACCGCCGTGGTGGCCACCTGCTCGAACGCCGCGGGCTACGCCTCGATGCTCATCGCGCGGCACGCGGGCCTGCGCAGCGTGGGGCTCCTGGCGGTGGTGGGCGTGGCGTGCACCTTCCTGGGCACGACCATCCTCTTCCCGTCGTTGATCGAGCTGCGCGAGCGCCTGTCGGGCAAGGGCATCCCCCCCGAGACCGAGCCCGAAAAGCCCTGAGCTGAGGGTGGGGGCGGCGGGGCGAAGCGGCGCTGCTTAGAAGCGCTTCTTCATCTCGAGGTGCGGCATGCCGGCTTCCTCGAAGACGGCGCCGTACGGCTCGTAGCCATGGCGCTTGTAGAACTCCATCGCCGACAGCTGGGCGTGGAGCAGGATGCCCGCGAGGTTGCGACGGCGGGCCTCGGCCTCGAGGGCCTGAAGCAGGCGCGAGCCGGTGCCGCCCTTGCGGTTCGACTGGAGCACCGCCATGCGGCCCACGCGACCCCAGGCGCCCTGCTCACCGGCCGGGGGCTGGGGCAGCGACACCAGGCGGCCCGTGCCGATGGCGTGTTTGCCGGCCATGGCCAGCACGTGGAAGGCCTGGGCGTCTTCGGCGTCGCGCTCGAGCGACTCCGGCACGCTCTGCTCTTCGATGAAGACGATCTCGCGGATGGCGAGGGCCTGGAACAGCTCGCCTTCGTTCTCGACGGGCTTGATCACGACGTTCGCTGCGGTATCGCCCGACATGGGTCGGCCCTATAGAGGAATTCTCTGTGAGTGCCCAGCCCATCGAGCGCCCGTACCCGCTCATCGTCTTCTATGTCCTCTTCTTCATGACCGTCGGCGTCTCGCTGCCGTTCATGCCGGGCTATTTCAAGACCCTGGGATTCACGGGCGCCGAGTCGGGGGCCCTGCTGGCCGTCGGCCCGAGCTTCGCCCTGTTCATGCCCCCGCTGTGGGGCCACCTCGCCGATCGTTCGGGGCGGCCGGGCCTGGTGCTGCTGGTGAGCACCACCGGGGGGGCGCTGGGGTACGCCCTGCTCTCCCGGGCGACCACCTTTCACGAGGCCTTCGTCGCCCTCTGCGTGCACGCCGCCTTTGCCTCGAGCATCACCTCGCTGGCGGACACCCTGGCGCTGCACCACGTGCAGCAGCACGGGGGCACCTACGCGGGCATTCGCAGCTGGGGGTCCATCGGCTTCGTGATGGCCTCGCTGCCCTTCGGCTTCCTCGTCAAGGACATCGATCGCACCACGGTGCTGGTCCCGCTGGCGTTGCTCTGCCTGGCCGCCGTCGCCTGCGCGCTGACCCTGGCGCGCATGCCGGTGAAGACGCACCCCGGGCCCCGGCCGACGCTGCGCAACGCGCTGGAACTGGCCCGGCACCCGGAGATGGTGCTCTTCCTGCTCGCCACTTCGCTGCACTGGATCTCCTGCGCGCCGTACCACGGGAGCCTCGCGCCCTACGTCCACGACCTGGGGCTGCCCCCCTCGGTGGTGGGCCTGAGCGCGAGCGTGGGGGTGATCTCGGAGATCGTCGTGATGTTCACCTGGTCGCGCTGGGCCCCGCGCATCCCCACCCGCAAGTTGCTCATCGCCTGCTTCGTGGTGAGCTCGGCGCGCTGGGGGGTGATGGCGGTCACCACCAACGCCGTGGTGCTGGTGGCCACGGCCGCCCTGCACGGCTTCACCTTCGGCGCGTTCTACCTCTCGTCGGTGGCGTGGATGGTGGAGCGCGCCCCGGGCTCGTTGCGCGCCACCGGCCAGGCGCTCTTCGTGGCGGCCACCTTCGGCATCGGGGGCATGGTGGGCTACCGCGGAGCCGGCGCCCTCTACGACCGCGTCGGGGGACACCAGCTGTTTGCCTTCGCGGCCCTCGCCGCCCTGCTGCCCGCGTTGGTGATGGCGCTGAGCCCTGCGCAGAAGCTGCGCGCCGGCCCGGCGTGAAGAAGCCTCTGCGCTTCCCGTAGAGCGGGGCGATGATACCTTCCCAGCCGATGCGACACGCTCTCACCACGCTCCTCGTTCTCGTCGTTGCCGTCCCCGCATTCGCCCAGAAGGAAGAGATCTTCGGCACCGGCAAGCCGCCGAACTTCCGCGAAGAGACGATGGACAAGCGCTTCGCCAAGTCGAAGCTCGCCAAGCTGCTGACGGCTGGCACCGAAGACCCCGGCTGCGTGCAGTTGGTGGGCGGCCTCTTCGTCGCGCTCGGGGAGATCGCCCCCATGCTCCACAAGAAGGACGAGAACTTCACCCTGCCCCCGGAGATCCAGGACGCGGTGCAGACCCAGCTGAGCACCCCGGCCTTCCCGGCGGTCGCCTACCTGGTGTCGATGGTGCGGCGGATCATGATCGACAAGCGCCTGTCGGACGAGTGGCTGGCCACCGCGCAGACGCTCAACAAGAAGGTGAAGCTCATCGATCTCGCGAAGCTCAAGATGATCAACGAGCAGATCTCGCTCATCGACTCCTCGTATTTCAGCATCCCGGTGCTTCGGGAGCGCTACCTGGTCGAGGCGCTCAACGCCAACAGCGCGGTGACCACCGACGTCATCGCCAGCTTCCGCGACTCGTACCTCGACCGCGACGTGGCCTGGGGTGGGGCCACGCTGGTGGACATCGGCATCAACCAGCCCAAGGCGGGCAAGAAGGCGAAGAAGAAGCTCTACCGGGACGCCGCGGCTGAAGAGCTGGTGGCCGTGCTCCAGTGGATCCCCCAGGACCCGCGCATGAACCAGGTCAACCTGCTCGCCCAGGCGCCGGTGAAGGTCACCCCGGTCACCATCTACGTGCGGCTCCAGTCCAAGCAGTACGCCGACATCGAGAAGTTCCACCGGGGCCAGCGCGTGCTCCTCAAGGGCCGCTTCTGGGAGATGAACAAGGACGCCACGGAGTTCGAAGTGCGCGACGGCCTGATCTTCGACGATCGCGACTGGACCCAGGGCGTGCTCCTCGGCCGCCCGGAAGACGTGTCGACCTGCGCCGCGGCGATCAACGAGCTGACCGGCACCGCGCCCCAGCAGCCCGGCGGCTTCAAGCACTGACCTCCCGGGCGCTGTGGGTTTCCAGCGCACTTGGAAAATTGCTGTCGGATCACCGCCAGTGCCCTGCCAGTGGACTCGCCTCGAGTCCCAAGCAGTTGGAATGACGGTGAAACCCAGGCGGCACGAGGGATGCTCAAGGGGGCCGACCTATGAAGGTCGACCTCAAGGCAGTGGCGGCGCAGGTGGTGTTGGGGAAGGCGCAGCCTTTCAAGCAGTTGCTGGCTGAGGCGCGCTCCGAGCTGAAGAAGGAGCCGAAGCCGGCCACGCCCCTCGCCGTGCCGCCCGGGCTCAAGGCGATCAAGAGCGTCACCTCGGCGACGGGCCCGGTGCAGCAGCGCGCGCGGGTGCACGCCGAGACGGAAGCCCAGCGGTTGGGCACGGTGCGCAGCGAGCATGCGCAGACGGCGGAGGCGCTCACCCTGGCCCGGGCGCAGCGCCGCGAGGCCAGCGTCGATCGCGCCGAGGCCCGCATCATCGACTTCATCACCCGCGAGCTGGCCCAGGACCCCCTGCCGCGCGCGGTGGAGCCGGCCCCCGGGCACGCGCTGCAGCCGGCGCCCGCGAGCCCCCCGAAGGCCGAGGCCGCGCCCGAGGCGAAGGCCGCGCAGGCGGTGGCGCTGATCGAGAAGATCGAGCGCTTCGTGCGCTCGCAGCGGCCGGGCCTGGCGCTCACCCTCAACAACAGCCTCGGCGCGCACGTGGAGATCGAGCGCATCGGGCCGAAGGAGATCGCCTTGAGGCTGGTGGGGCACCGCGGGCCGCCGAGCGCCGAGGCCGTCAGCCGCATCCGCGAGGCGCTGCGCGCGCGCGGGCTGAGGGTGGCGGCCCTGTCGGTGGCCTGAAGGTCAGGTGCCGCCGGGGTTGGGGTCGAGCAGCGCGCGCTTGTGGGGCTGGGCCTTGAACTGCTCGGCCTCCGCGAGCGCCGGGCGCTTCTCACTGAGGTTGGGCCACTTGGTGGCGAACTCCGAGTTGAGCGCCTTGTACTCGTTGAACCGCTCGGGGAGATCGCCCTCGGGGAAGATGGCCTGGGTCGGGCACACCGGCTCACAGGCGCCGCAGTCGATGCACTCGTCGGGGTGAATGACGACGAAGTTGGCGCCCTCGTAAAAGCAGTTGACCGGGCAGACCTCGACGCAGTCGGTGTACTTGCACTTGATGCAGGGCTCGGCGACGACGTAGGCCATGTGCGGGGGCTCCGTGGGGTGAGGGCAAGCGCGACTTGCCTGGCGTCCGCGCATACCTGATTCAGCAAGAAAGCCCGCGCCCGGTGATAGGGTCCGCTCACCTTTTGCGGTGGCCAGTCGAGGCCGTCGACTCGCCCGGGAGAGAGTTCATGCTGTCGTTCCTCACGCCGTTGGTCCTCGCTGCGAGCGTCTTCACGCCCCAGCCCACGCAGCTCCTCGTCAACCCGGAGACGGGCGCCCCGAAGCTCGAGCTGGGCGTGCTCTCGGCCCCGCTGACGGGAGACCTCGCGAACGCGGTGCGACTCTGGTCCCTGGGGCAGCGCGAGCACTACGGGCTGCCCGCGGCCTCGACGCTCAAGTCGAGCGACGCCTTTTCGACGCGCCTGGGCGCGAGCTTCCACCTCCAGCAGGAGCTGGCCGGCCTCGAGGTGTACCAGGGCAAGCTGGTGGTCACGCTCGACGAGCGGAGGCAGGTGGTGCAGGTCGCCTCGAGCCTCGTGACGTTCGCGCGCGTGGTCGACGGCGAGCGACTGACCCTCGAGCAGGCCATGCGCCGGGCGTCGTCCTCGCTGCCCCTGGTGGCGCTGCGGCCCGACGGGGTGCCCTACGGCGGCGCCAAGCGCTTCTACTTCCCCGTCGGCGAGGAGCTGCACGCCGGCTGGCTGGCGAACGTGCACTCGCTGGACTTCACGAAGAATTGGTACGTGGCCATCGACGCGGTGACGGGCGAGCGGCTCTTCGTGCAGGACCGGGTGCACCACGGGGCGCTCGACGCGAAGGTCTACCCGGTGAGCCCGGGCGGCCTCGATGCCGGCGTGGGCCGCACGGCCACGGTGACCCGCGAGCTGCGCCACGCGGACGGCGGATCGATGATCGGTGACACCTGCGTGGTGCCCCAGGCCGACGGCGGGTTCCCCTCTTTCCCCAACGACGCGGGCGAGCTCTGCGGCACGCAGTTGATGATGTACGACTGCTGCCCCACCGCCGGCTGCGTGGCTGACGCGGGGAGCAAGCGCATCGCCGGGTCGCTCAACTTCATGGGCTTCCCCGTGCAGTACGACGTCGCGGTGTGCGACCGCGTGCGGCGGGCCTCGAACGTGACCAACGGTACGGGCGACTACGTCTACGTGCCCGTGGACCCGCCGAGCGACCCGGTGACGGTGGTGAACAGCGATCCCGCCAACTCCGACCCGTTCGCCGAGGTGCACTCGTTTTACCACGTGAACACGGTCTACGACTGGGTGCGCAAGCTCTCGGCGAAGGCGGCGCCGCTGTACGACGGGGGCATGCCGGCGGGCCTGGTCATCGCGCCCTTCAAGATGCGCGACGAGAAGCGCGACCCGGCGGTGAAGGTGGCGGTGTGGAGCAACGTGATGTTCCCCAACTTCCAGGAGCTCTTCGCCGGGGGCATCGGGTGCATCACCAACCCGCCGTGCCGGGCCAACACGCTGATGCGCGTGGACAACGCCGCGTTCTTCCCACGGGAGCAGTTTGCCCAGCTGCCGCTGCCGGGCTTCGACACCGGCGCCGACACGCTGATGATCTTCCAGGGCAACGCGGCCGACGCGGCCTACGACGCGACGGTGATCCAGCACGAGTTCGGCCATGGCGTGGTCTACGCGACGGCGAACATCGGCTTCGACACCCTGGCCCTCGACGCGCGGTCGGCGAACAACGAAGGCGGGGCGCTGCACGAGGGCTTCGCGGACTACATCGCGGCGGCGTTCAACAACCTCGCCGAGGTGGGCCCGTACTTCGGGCCGCGCGCGCTGGCCGGGCAGCCCATGACGCCGGGCGTGCGCACCGACAGCTACCTGCGGACCATGGACAACACGCTGGCCTGCCCCGCGGTGCTGTGGGGCGAGGTGCACCAGGACAGCCAGCACGTCGCCGGGGCGCTGTGGACGGCGCGCAAGACCCTCTTCCAGGGCACGGACAGCGGCGAGACCTTCGACGCGGCGTTCTACGCGATGCTGGTGTCGATCACCCCCAACGCCGACTTCGCGATGGTGGCGCAGGTGATGGCCGATCGCGTGGCGCGCTCGTTCCCGGGCAACACGACGGCGGCGGCGCAGTTGACGCAGATCTTCCAGAGCCGCGGCGTCATCGGCTGCACCAAGGTGCTGACCGCTGACGGGATCAACCTCCCCCGCCCCTACTTCGGCATCGCCACGGCGCCCACGGCGCTGGGCAACTCGGTCATTCCCGGGCCGGTGCAGATCAAGGTGCTCGCGCCGGCGGGCGCGCAGCGCATCCGCGTCACCGGCATCGACGGCAGCCAGGGCAACCCGTTGGGCGGTGCCGGGCCCACGGTGACCATCCTCGCCAAGACGACGAGCCCCATCACCTTCGCGCGCCAGGGCGGCACGCTGCAGAACGACGCCCAGGCGACGGCCGACCTGGTGAAGAGCGGCCAGAACCTCACCGGCGACGTGACGGTGAACGCGCCGTGCAACTCGGAGGTGTACGTCACTCTCGCGGCGGCCGGCGGCGGCGCCACGCTGCAGAACGTCACCGTGCAGGTCTTCCCGCTGGTCAACTGCATGGTGCCCCCGCCTGACGCGGGGACTGGTGGTGGCGCGGGTGGTGGCACGGGTGGTGGCGCGGGCGGAGGGACTGGTGGTGGCACCGGCGGCGGCAACGCCACGGGCACCACGACCCTGTGGTCCGTCGGTATGGGCAACACCACGCAGCAGCCGAACGCGAGGACGGGGTGTGGCTGTGCCTCGCCGGCGGACCTCGGGGCGCCGTTCCTGGCCCTGGCGTTGATGGTGCTGGGGGCGCGGCGCCGCCGGAACTGAGGCGCACGCAGGGGGCCTCGACGGGAGGCGTTCGTCTCCCGCGATCGGCACAGGTCGTCTCTGGGTTTGGGTGCCGGGGATCGCCCCAATCCCTTCCTTTCCCCCCGGGGAAAGGGGAGCGCTCATCTGCCGCGCGGGCTAGACGGCATTCAGAGTCGAATGGGGCAAGGCCTCAATGTTCAGGAACGGTCGGTGGGGGTTGATCCACCGTCGGCCCTCGACGGTTTTCGTGAGTGGCGACGCGCGGCGCTGAAGCAGCAGCATCCAACGGCTGCCGCTGCCCTTCGGCAGCAACTGCGGGACGTCAGATGTTGCTGCCTGGGCGGTGGCTCAGGCGCATTCCAAGACCATCGAGAAGAAGCGTCGGCGTCCTGCGCTCCGGTCGGTCCTGCACATCGAGGCCTTGCCCCATTCGACTCTGCATCCCGTCTGGCCCCCGCGGCCGAGCGGTCCCCTTTCCCCAGGGGGGAAAGGAAGGGATAGGGGCGACCCCCGGCACCCAATCAACCAGGCGAGCGGTGCCGATCGCAGGAGACGCAAACCTCCCGCCGAAGCCTCACCACGCGCCGATGTCCCCGTCCTTCTTGTCCTCGGGCTTCTCGACCGGCACCTTCTTCTCCGCCGCCTTGCCCACCTTCGGCTTCGACGACTTCGCCATGGTCTTCTCCGCGAGGTCGCGGGTGGCCTTCCACGCCTTCAGCTGCTCCTCGGTGGCCGGGTCGCGGAGATCATCCTTCACCGCCAGCGACTGGTGCTCCGACGAGATGTTCCACACGCCGTCTTCCTCGACGAGCGTCCACAAGAACCGGAACGCGGGGAACACCTGGGCCTTCTTCCCCGTGCCCAGGCGCTGCACCACGACCGCCGCGGCCCAGCCCGACTTGCCGCCCGGCGCGAGCTTCACCCGCAGGTTGCCGTCGAGCTTCCACGTGTACCCGGCCTTCTTGATCGCCCCGAGCTGCGGCTTGATGAGCTCCTTGAACGACTTGCCGCCGATGAACACCTCGGCCGCCGATGTGCCCAGCTGCACGAACTCCGCGCGCTCGCTGGTGCGGTCGAGCTTCACCCCGTAGTCGTCGAGCGACCGGCGCACGACGCCCACCACCTGGTCCGCGTCGGGGCTGCGCTCGTTGTTGACGTCGGCCGGAGCGATGAGGCGCTTGGTGGCATCAGGCGCGAAGACGAGCTGGTCGGGCACCGAAAGCGAGACGTGCAGCGCGTCGATGCGCCAGCGATCTCCCTCGTGCACCAGGTGCGCCGTGAGCCGCGGCAGCCACACGTCGGTCTTCTTCTTGTGGGTGGTGGTGACCTTCGGGAGATCGAACGCCCAGGCCGCCGAGTCGTCGACGGCGAGGCCCACCACGATGCGCGAGTCTTCGAGCGTCAGCGTGTCGCCGGCCAGGCCGATGGGCAGCAGCGCCTGCCGCGCGCGCTCCCCGATGACGATGCCGCCCAGCCACGTGTCCGAGGGCCCCAGGCCGAAGACCAGCGCGTCCTCGGTGAAGAGCGGCTCCAGTTGGTCGGCGTCCCCCGCCTCGACGGCGCGGTAAGCCTTCTCGAGCGTCTCGCGCACCGCCTCGGCGGGCTCCAGCACCTTCTTCACCTCGACCACGCGCCTGGGAGGCGCTTTGAGGCAGGCGGTCAGGACGAGGCACAGAACGAAGAGGAAGCGACGCACGCGCTCACTTTCGTATGGGCTCCCCGCGCTGTCACGATCATGCCGGGGGCACGGCCCCGAGGAAGTCGAGGGGGTCCACCGGCACGCCGTCCTTGCGCACCTCGAAGTGCAGGTGCGGCCCGCTGGTCCTCCCCGAGTCGCCGACCGTCGCCACCACCTGCCCGGTCCGCACCTTCTGGCCCGTCTTCACGCGCAGGTCGCGGTTGTGGGCGTAGAGGGTGATCAACCCGCCGTCGTGCTCCACGATGACGATGAGCCCGTAGCCCTTCTGCTCGCCGGCGAAGAGCACCGTCCCCGGAGCCGCCGTCTTCACGCCCATGCCCGCCGGGGCGGCGAGATCGATGCCGTCGTGGGGCTCCTTCCCCTTCTTGCCAAAGCGCGCGTAGAGCACGCCGCGCAGCGGCCACTCGAGCACCCCGCTGCCCTTGCCCACGCGCACCGACCTGGGCGGCTTCTTCTCGGGCGGGGCGTTGGCGGTGGGGCTCGCGGGGCGCCGCGCCGGGGGCTCGGGCTCGGGGGCGTCGTACTCGGGCACCGCCTTGCGCACCCTGGCCCCGGGCACGTAGAGCAGCTCGCCGGCCTTGAGCTCGCGCGGGTCGTCGATGCGGTTGGCGTCCATCAGCTCTTCGACGCCCAGGCCGTAGGCGCGGGCGATGCGGTACAGGGTCTGGTTCTTCTGCACCAGGTGGGTGACCAGGGCCTGGTCGGGCTCGACGTGGGTGTCGAGCACGCCCGCCTTCGACACGCCCTGCGTCGTGACGCACGCCGAAGCGAGCAGTGACACCACGGCCACTGCCAGCCACCGCGCTGGCGAACACGACGTCATGGCACGCAGTGTCGTCTGGCCGGGGCCCGGCTCAACTTTTAAGGCCGCCGGAGGGGCACCGAGAGGGTCGAACCGTCGCTCTCGGCCTCCACGGCCCGACCGTCGCGGGCGTAGCGCGGCTCCCAGAGCAGCGCCCAGGACTCCTCGGAAGGCGAGGCCACGGGGGTGGCGCGGGCAAAGCGCTTCACCTGCCCCCGGTTCACCGCCACGAGGTCCTCGCAGTCGTCGCTCAGGAAGTAGCGGGACGACTGCTCACCCACGCAGGGGCCCTCGCTCGACCAGACCAGGGCATCACCGCGCCGGCAGCTCACCAGGCACCCCGTGCTGATCGCGGTCTGCACGAGCTCCGCGCGCCCGTCGGCGCTCTTCACCGCGACGTCGAACACCGGGTTGGGCCGGTTGCTGGTCACCTCGACGCGAGCCCCATGGAGGAACGACACGTCCCCCCCGGCCTGCTCGTAGCTGATGAGCACCGCGGGCACGCTGACCAGGCACCCGATCAGCACCACCACCCAGCTGAGGTTGACGTTGCCCTTGCGGATCTCCCGCAGCATCTCCCACCAGCCGGGCAGCAGGCTCATGTGCCCTGAGTGAAGCCGTCGAGCTTCCACGCGCGCAGCGGCGCCAGGAACTCGTGCTGCGTCAGGTCGAGCATCAACGGCGTCACCGACGCGCGGCGATCGTCGTGCACCGCGGTCACGTCGGTGCCGGGCTCCTTGACGTGCTCGTAGCCGGTCCCGCCGATCCAGTAGTAGCGGCGGCCGCGGGGGTCCTCCTTCTCGATGACGTCGGCCCCGTAGCTGTGGCGGCCCAGTCGGGTCACCTCGTAGCCGCTGATGGCGCCGTAGGCCGGCATGTTGACGTTGAGCAGCAGCCGCGGGGGCAAGGGCGACGCGAGGGCCGCCTTCACCAGCGAGTGCGCGAAGACCGCGGCGTGCTCGAACTCGAAGTGCTTGCGCGAGACGAGGCTGAAGGCGATCGCCGGGAATCCGAGCATGCAGCCCTCCATCGCCGCGGCGACGGTGCCCGAATAGATGACGTCGTCGGCGAGGTTGGGCCCGTGGTTGATGCCGGAGATCACCAGCGTCGGCGCGTGGTCCTTGAGCAGGTGGTTGATGGCCACGTACACGCAGTCGGCGGGGGTGCCGTCGACCGCGAACCACCGCTCGCGCTCCTTGCGGATGCGCAGCGGGTGGTGAAGCGAAAGTGAATGGCTGGTCGCGCTCTGTTCCTTCTCGGGCGCGACCACCCAGACTTCACCCAAAGGCGCCACCGCCTCGACCAGCGCGTGGAGCCCCCGGGCGTGGATGCCGTCGTCGTTGCTGACGAGGATGCGAGGCGTCATCACTGCTTGATGGCGCCGCGGCCCGCGTAGCGCGCGTGGGCGCCCAGCTCTTCTTCGATGCGCAGCAGCTGGTTGTACTTGGCCACGCGATCGCTGCGGCTGGCCGAGCCGGTCTTGATGAGGCCGCAGTCCAGCGCCACGGCGAGGTCGGCGATGGTGGTGTCTTCGGTCTCGCCCGAGCGGTGGCTCATCACCGAGGTGTAGCCCGCGCGGTGCGCCATGCGCACGGCGTCGAAGGTCTCGGTGAGGGTGCCGATCTGGTTGACCTTCACCAGGATCGAGTTGGCGATGCCCTTGTCGATGCCCTGCTGCAGGCGGGTGACGTTGGTCACGAAGAGGTCGTCACCGACCAACTGCACCTTCTCGCCCAGCGCGACCGAGAGCTTCTTCCAGCCGTCCCAGTCGTCCTCGGCGCAGCCGTCTTCGATGGACACGATGGGGTACTTGGCGGCGAGCTCCTGGTACCAGGCGACGATGCCGGTGTTGTCGAGCTGCTTGCCGTCGGCCTTGAAGGAGTACTTCTTGGTGGCCTGGTCGTAGAACTCGCTGGCCGCGACGTCGAGGCACAGGGCGATCTGCTCACCGGCCTTGTAGCCGGCCGCGTCGATGGCCTCCATGATCAGCTTGAGCGCCTCTTCGTTCGAGGGGAGCTCCGGGGCGTAGCCGCCTTCGTCACCGACGCCGGTGGCGAGCTTCTTCGCCTTCAAGATCTTCTTGAGCGCGTGGAACACCTCGGCGCCCCAGCGCAGGCCTTCCGAGAACGACTTCGCGCCCCAGGGGAGCACCATGAACTCCTGCACGTCCACGCGGGTGTCCGCGTGCGAGCCACCGTTGAGGATGTTCATCATCGGCACCGGCAGGGTGCGCGCCTGGGCGCCGCCGATGTAGCGGTAGAAGGGCAACCCGAGCTCGTTGGCCTGGGCGTGCGCCGCGGCCATGGACACCGCGAGGATGGCGTTGGCGCCGAGCTTGGCCTTGTTGGGCGTGCCGTCGAGCGCGTTGAGCTCGGCGTCGAGGGTCGCCTGGTCACCGGCCTCGAGGCCCAGCACCGCGGGGGCGATGAGATCGTTGACGTGGCTGACGGCCTTGAGCACGCCCTTGCCGAGGTAGCGCTTCTTGTCTTCGTCGCGCAGCTCGACGACCTCGTGCTCGCCCGTGCTCGCGCCCGAGGGCACGGCCGCACGGCCGGTTGCGCCGCTGTCGAGCATGACTTCTGCCTCGACCGTCGGGTTGCCACGTGAATCGAGAATCTCCCGCGCCTTGACCTGGATGATTTCGGACATGGCCAGACTTCTAAGCACACGGCCCGGACTGTTGAAGTGTGAACTCTTACACGAGGCGATTAGCTTGCCGCGCCTCATGGAACTCGTGCTCACCGGCGTCACCAAGACGTACCCCAACGGCGTCAAGGCCCTCAACGACGTCACCCTCACCATCCCCCGGGGCATGTTCGGGCTGTTGGGACCCAATGGCGCGGGCAAGTCGTCGCTCATGCGCAGCCTCGCGACGCTGCAGGCCATCGACAGCGGCACCATGACCTTCGACGGCATCGACATCACGAAGGAACCGGACCGCCTGCGCGACGTGCTGGGCTACCTGCCGCAGGACTTCGGCGTGTACCCCAAGGTGTCGGCCTGGGACATGCTGGACCACCTGGCGCAGCTCAAGGGCCTGAGCCACCGGCGCGAGCGGCACGAGCTGGTGAAGGCGCTCCTGGTGAAGACCAACCTCTGGGAGCACAGCTCGCGGCGCCTGGGCGGCTACTCGGGCGGCATGAAGCAGCGCTTCGGCATCGCCCAGGCGCTGATCGGCAACCCCAAGCTGATCATCGTCGACGAGCCCACCGCGGGCCTCGACCCGGCGGAGCGCTTCCGCTTTCACAACCTCCTGGCGGAGATCAGCGAAGACGTGGTGGTGCTGCTCTCGACACACATCGTGACCGACGTCGCCGACCTGTGCCGGAACATGGCCATCCTCGCGGGCGGCAAGGTGATCCTCGCGGGGCACCCGCTGGAGCTGATGAAGGGCCTCGAGGGGCGCATCTGGAAGAAGTTCGTCACCGCCGAGGAACTCGAGGTGATCGCCCGGGCGATGCCGGTGATCGCCGTGCGGCGCGTGGCGGGCCAACGCCTCGCCCACGTGTTCGCGCAGACGAAGCCCGACGGTGACTTCCTCGCCGTGGAGCCCGATCTCGAAGACGTGTACTTCCAGGCGCTCTCGCACTCCCAGCAGGCGGCGTGATGGTCGGCGCGATCATCGGCTTCGAGCTGCGGCGGCGGCTCAAGATGTTGTCGTCGTACATCTACGCGGTGGTGCTCTTCGTCATGGGCGCGTTCCTCATGGCGGCGAGCGCGGGCCTCTTCAAGGGCCTGAGCACCGGCACCGGCAGCGAGCGCATCTACGCCAACGGCCCGTACAGCGTGTTCACCAACCAGAACGTGGTGGCGCTGCTGGGGCTCTTCACCGTGGCCGCGATCTTCGGCCAGGCCGCGTGCCAGGACTTCGGCACCGGCACCTGGGCGCTGATCTTCACCCGCAACGTGAAGAAGGCGCCGTACCTCCTGGGGCGCTTCTTCGGCGCGTGGCTCTTCGCGGCGGCGCTGTTCCTGGCCATCCCCACCGGGCAGCTCTTCGCCGCGGCGCTCGCGCAGGTCATCGACTCGACGCAGCTGGGGCCCCACCGCCTCGACGTGTACGTCTGGCCGTACCTGGTGAGCGTGCTGCCGATGCTCTTCGTCACCGGCGCGGTGTTCTTCTGCCTGGCGGCGCTGACGCGGCAGATGGCGCCGGTCTACGTGGGCGTGGTGGTGATGGTGCTGGGCTACCTCGTGCTCAGCTCCGCCATCGGCGACGTGCAGAACCGGACCCTGGGGGCGCTGGCCGACCCCTTCGGGTTCATCACCTTCGACGTGGTGACCCGCTACTGGACGCCGGCCGAGCGCAACCGCGACCTGGTGCCGCTGGCCGGGCTGCTCCTCGGCAACAAGTTGATCTGGACCGCGGTCGGCGCGCTCATCCTGGCGGTCACCGTCAAGCGCTTCCGCACCACCGTCGACGAGCAGCGGGGCAGCGGTGTGCGCAAGGACGCGAAGGAGAACCCCTCGCTGCCGTTGCCGGCCACGCGCTCGTCGGCGACCACCTCGGGGTGGTGGCGCACCGTCTTCGCCACGGGGTGGATGCAGTTCCGCGACATCACCCGCAGCGCGGTCTACTGGTCCTTCATCGCCGCGGGCCTCCTCTTCGTGCTGGTCGGCGTGCTGGTGGCCAAGGAGCTGTTCGGCACCGCGACCCTGCCGGTGACCTGGCAGGTGCTCGAGCTGGCGGGCGGCACGTTCTCCATCTTCATCCTCATCACCGTGACCTTCTACGCGGGCGAGCTGGTGTGGAAGGAACGCGACGCGCAGCTGGCGGACATCATCGACGCCTCGCGCGTGCCCACCTGGGTGCCCTTCCTCGCGAAGCTGGTCGCGCTGTTCCTGCTGGTGGGCTCGCTGCAGCTGGTGATCGGCGGCGCGGCGTTGACCGCCCAGCTCAGCCGGGGGTTCTTCGACATCGAGTGGCGGCTCTACGCCATGGAGCTGATCGTCTTCGGCCTGCTGCAGGACATCCTCATCGCGGTGCTCGCGCTGGTGGTGCAGATCCTCGTGAACCAGAAGTACCTGGGCCACGGGGTGATGGTCCTCTACTTCGTGAGCCAGATCGCGCTGCGCATCCTGGGGGTCGAAGACCGCCTCGTGCGCTACGGCACCGAGCCGCAGATCTCGTACTCCGACATGAACGGCTACGGGCACTGGCTGCCGGCCTCGCTGCTCTTCCGCGGGTACTGGGCGTCGGTGGCGACGTTGCTCCTGGTGGGCGCGTACCTGCTGCTGGTGCGGGGCCGCGAGTCGGGCCTCCGGCGTCGCGTCGCCCTCGCGCGCGGTCGCTTCGACACCTCGTGGAAGCTGGTCACCGCCGTGGCCCTGGTGAGCACCACCGGCTTCGGCGCGTACCTCTTCAACGAGACGCACGTGCGCCACGCCTTCCGCACCTCGAAGGACAAGGAGCGCCAGCAGGCGGCCTACGAGCAGAAGTGGGCGCCCGAGTGGAAGGACGCGCCGGGCCCGCGCATCGTCGACGCCGAGGTGGCCTTCGACCTCTTCCCCAACGAATCGCCGCCGCGGCTCGAGGTCAAGGGCACCTACCTGCTGGAGAACAAGACGGCCGCGCCGCTCACCCAGGTGATGGTCGGCTTCGACGACGAGGCGCGGCTCGACTCGATGAGCGTGGGCGACCAGGCGACGCCGAAGACCCGCGACGCGGAGCTCGGCCTGTCGATCTTCGCCCTCGAGCCCCCGCTGCAGCCCGGTGAGCGCAGGCCGCTGAACTTCGCCATGGGCTTCACCGCCGACCCGATCAAGCACGGCACGCGCCGGCAAGACGTGGTGGGCAACGGCACCTTCTTCAACAACTTCAACCTCCCGCTGCTCGGGTACCAGGACGCCGCGGAGCTCGCCGACGACGGCGCGCGCAAGTCCAACGGCCTCGCCCCGAAGGAGCGCATGCTCGACCGCGACGACCCGAAGGGGCTGGCGCGCAACTACATCCGCAACGACTCGGACTTCATCGGCTTCCGCGCGACGGTGAGCACCACGGCCGACCAGGTGGCCATCGCCCCGGGCACGCTCATCAAGGAGTGGCGCGAGGGGGAGCGCCGCTTCTTCCGCTACGAGATGAACCAGCCGATCCTGAACTTCTTCTCGGTGCTCTCGGCGCGCTACGAGGTGAAGGAAGACCACTGGAACGACGTGAAGCTGCAGGTCTTCTACGAGAAGAAGCACCCGTACAACGTCGAGCGCATGATGCAGGGCATGAAGGACTCGCTGGCCTACTGCAGCGAGGCGTTCGGCCCGTACCAGCACCAGCAGGCGCGCATCGTCGAGTTCCCGCGCTACCAGATGTTCGCGCAGAGCTTCCCCAACACCATCCCCTACTCCGAGGGCATCGGCTTCATCGCCCGGGTGCGAGACGACAGCCCCAACGACCTCGACTACCCGTATTACGTGACCGCCCACGAGGTAGCGCACCAGTGGTGGGCGCACCAGGTGGTCGGCGGCAACGTGCAGGGCGCGACGATGACCAGCGAGACCATGGCCCAGTACTCGGCGCTGATGGTCATGAAGCAGCACTTCGGCGCCGCCAAGATGCGGCGCTTCCTCAAGTACGAGCTCGACCGCTACCTCATGGGCCGCGTCACCGAGCGCAAGAAGGAGCTCCCGCTCTCGCGCGTGGAGAACCAGCTCTACATCCACTACCAGAAGGGCTCGCTGGCCATGTACTGGCTGCAGGATCTCGTCGGCGAAGAGACGGTCAACCGCGCGCTCAGGAAGTACGTGACCGCGGTGAAGTTCAAGGGGCCGCCGTACACCAACTCGACGCAACTGCTCTCGTACCTGCGCGCCGAGATCCCCGGCGAGTACCACGGGGTGCTCGACGATCTCTTCGAGACCATCACCCTCTACGACAACCGCGCGCTCTCGGCGTCGATGAAGGCCAACCCGGCCGGCGGCTGGGACGTCGCGGTGAAGGTGAAGGCCGTGAAGTACCGCAGCGACGACAAGGGCGAGCAGACCGAGCTCGACTTCGACGACGTGATGGAGGTGGGCGCCATCGACGACGACGGCAATGCGCTCTTCACCGAGAAGCGGCGCGTGAAGAAGGGCGAATCGGAGCTCCTGTTCACGGTGCCGGTGAAGCCCGCCCGCGTGGGCCTCGACCCGCTCAACAAGCTCGTCGATCGCAACAGCGACGACAACACCGTGGCGCCGTCCGAGGGGTAGGCGGGGATGATCCGAGCGCCTGACCGAAACGTCATCAGGATGTCACCTCGACCCGCTATCGGCGCGCCATGAGGTCGCTCCTGTTCCTGGTGGTGCTGGGCGTGGCGGGCTGCGAGTGCCGCGGCGCGAAGGTGGTCGATGCCTTCGACGCCGGTTGCGGGCCCGAGACCTGCGACGGGCTCGACGAAGACTGCGACGGCATCGCCGACAACGACCTTCCCTCGCTCCGCTGCGGCGTCGGGGCGTGCGCCCGGGAGGTCGCCAGCTGCGTCGAGGGCACGGCACGCAGCTGCGAGCCCGGGACGCCCGTCACCGAGACCTGCAACGGCCTCGACGACGACTGCGATGGCCAGATCGACGAGGCCCTCGAGGCGCTGGCGTGCGGCGTGGGCGAATGCCGGGTGACGGTGGCCGCGTGCACCGGGGGCGCCCCGCAGCGGTGCACGCCGGGTTCGCCCACCACCGAGACCTGTGACGGCAAGGACAACGACTGTGACGGCGCCGTCGACGAGGAACTCCCGGCGCTGGCGTGCGGGGTTGGCGCCTGCGCGCGGTCGGTGGCCTCGTGCAGCGACGGCCTCGAGAACGCCTGCAGCCCGGGCGCCCCGAGCAGCGAGCTGTGTGATGGCCTCGACAACGACTGCAACGGCGAGATCGACGAAGCCTTCCCCGCCGTGAGCTGCGGCACCGGCGACTGCGAGCGGCGGGTGGCGACCTGCCTCACGGGCACACCGCAGACCTGCACACCGGGCGCCCCTGCCTCCGAGACCTGCGACGGGCGGGACAACGACTGCGACGGCGCCATCGACGACGGCCTGGCCCCCACCACCTGCGGCGTCGGGGCCTGCCTGCGCTCGGTCGCCAGTTGTCTCAACGGCGCCCCCCAGGCGTGCGTGCCCGGAGCGCCGACCTTCGACCTCTGCGACGGCCTCGACAACGACTGCAACGGCACCATCGACGACCAGGGCATCTGCCAGCCGCCCCTGGTGATGTGCCCCGCCGCGTCGCAGGCGTCGGTGGGCAGCACCGTCACGCTGACCGCGAGCGCGACCGACGCCGACGGCACCATCGTCTCGACGCAGTGGGCGGTGATCGGCCGCCCCCCGGGCTCGAGCGCCCAACCCACCCCGGCCACCTCGGCTTCGACGCAGTTCAGCCCCGACCGCCCGGGGACCTTCACGCTCTCGTTCTGCGCGCGCGACAACGCGGGCACGACGACCTGCTGCACCACCGCGGTCGACACCGGCGCGTGCAGCAGCCCCCCGGCTCCGCCGGTCAGCACCGCCTGCGGTACGAGCTGGGACGGCCGCCCCATCGTGCAGTTCGCGGCCGTGCCTTCGGGGCTGCAGTACGAGCTCACCCTCGCCGGCGCCCCCCTGGTGCTGGCGACCGCCACGGCCGGGGCGAACTACCTGCGGCCGGCGACGCGCGTGACCACGGGAGGGCCCGTGCCGGGGAGTTCCACGCCGCTGGAGGTCCGCGCCTGCCGGGTGAGCGACCCCACGTGCTGCTCGGCCCCGTCGGCGCTGGCGGTCGACGTGGTCGAGGCCTGCACCACCGCGACCACGCCCACCGCGAGCAACGTGACGCTCAGCGAGTACGTGGTCAACGGCGAGGGCACCTGCCCGTCTCCCGACTGCGTGACCCAGGACACGTGCCAGGCCGGTGAGTCGGTGGAGATCACCAACCTCTCGAACTGCCCGGTGAGCCTCGACGGCTACCACTTCGCGTACCGCAACGCGGCTGGCACGGCCGCCAGCGTGCGGTGGATGAACTTCGGCCCCAGCGACGTGATTCCCCCGCGCGGGGTGTACGTGGCCATTCGCAACCGGCAGTACGCACCGACCTGCGCGGCGCCGCTGGGCGCGCAGAGCGCCGGGCTCTACGGCCTGCGCATCTCGTCGCTGGCGATGCAGGGCGCCAACCTCTGCAGCGGCTGGTTCAACAACAGCGGCGGCGGGCTCAGCGAGCTGCAGGTGGCGCCGGGCACGATTCCGGCCGGTGGTCCCCCGGCCTTCACGCCGGCCGCGGCCATCGCCCGCATCGCGCCCTACCTCTCGACGGGGACGGCCTGCGCCAGCGTCGGCTTCGACGCGGTCGACTCGTGCGGTTCAATCGTCGGAGGGGTCACCCCCACCACCCCGCTGCCGACCAACCAGCTCGGCCGCCTCTGGCACCCGTGCGACGCGGTGCTCTCCCCGAGCCCCGCGTGCGTCAGGGACTGAAGCGCCCACGGCATTTCAGCTAAACAGGGTGGACCGCATGCCCCCTCCCCCTCGCCCGAACCGGAAGACCAAGGCGCCGACGGTGGCCACGGCCGAACAGGTGCGCTCGCGGCAGAAGGGCGCGCTGCTGGGCCTGGTGGTGGGCGAAGCGATGGGCATTCGCAACGAGCAGCGCAACCTGCCCTCGTCGATGTTCCCGGAGTTGAACGACGGCCCGCTGGTCGAGCCCCGTGGCGGGGGGCGCTTCGAGCTGCGGCCCGGCCAGGTGACGTGGGGCTCGGAGATGGCCCAGGTGCTCTCGTCGACGCTGCGCAACCTGCGGCGCTACGACCAGGTCGAGACGGGCAAGGCCTACGCGCGGTGGCTGCCGACGGCGATCCCCGACTCGGTGCCCGACGCGATCAAGGCCGCCCTGGACCAGGTCATCGACGGCCGGTCGCCCGAGTACACGGGCCGCCGGGTCTGGCTCGAGGGCTTTCAGAAGATCAACGACAACGCGCCGCTGGTGCGCACCGTGCCCCTCGGCGTCTTCTTTCACGCGCGCCGCGACGAGCGGGTCAACGCGTCGCTCGAAGACACGGCCATCACCCACTACGACCCGCTGTGCCAGCTCGCCTGCACCACCTTCAACGGCATCATCGCGGCGGCCATCTCGGCGGTGGGGGAACGCCTCGACCCCGAGCAACTCCTCAAGGTGGCCGAGGCCGAGCTCTCGCTGGCGGCGGCGACGCTGGGTCGCAAGGAATCGGACTGGGTCTCGATCACCAGGGACTCCGCCGACTGGCTGCGCGAAGACCTGAAGTACGCGCAGGCCGATGACCCCGAGCTCTACGGGCCCGACCTGCACCTCTTCTTCCCGTGGCCCACCACGCTGCGGGCGACCTACCGGCTCGCGTTCTGGGAGTTGTTCCACGCCCCCTCGCTCGAGGCCGCGTTGATCGACGTCGCCAACCGCGGCGGTGACAGCGACACCAACGCGGCGGTGACGGGCGCGCTCTTCGGGGCGGTCTTCGGCGAGAGCGCGGTGCCCATGGCGTGGGTCGAGAAGGTGATGGAGACGCCGGGGGGCGCGTACCACCCCCGAAACCTCCTCACGCTGGCAGGCCTGGGACCCGACGACCGCAGTTGAAGCGCTCGCCCCCCCCGGCCTGGCGCTCGTCCCGGGTCCGTACCCGACGCGGAGCGCGCCGTCGCAGTATTCGGACAAAAAGCGGGGTAGGCCCGCGCAGTCTCTGGCGCGGGTCTACCCGGTGTCACGAGGTCCGAGGGCTGAGCCCACGGCCGGTGTTTCAGAAGTCCGTGCGGGCACCTTCCGTGATCCACTGCCGGATCTTCGCCACGTCGGCGTCGCTCAGGTAGCTGGTCTTTCCCGCGAGGGCCAGGGGCATGCGGGCACCGCCTGCGCTCTGGCTGGTCTTGCAGCCGAAGCTGACCAGACCCACGCCACCGTCTGCCAGGGGCGGCGAGAAGGCATGCGTGCAGGCGTCCTGCTCGGTCACGGTGAGCGAGAACCCGGCATCCGCCATCGCGATGGGGCTGCCGCCGAGGCTCGAGCTGAAGTTGATGGTGTTGGGGCCAAACCCGCTCGGCAGCACGTAGTACAACGCGGTGCTCACCAACGGACCGGGCAAGTTGGCCGAGGTGAAGCGAATCGAGTCATCGACAAGGAAGCCGTGCGCCGTCGCGCTGAGCACCGCAGGACTGGTGTCGGAGATGCCGGCGTCGTTCGTGCTGCCCGCGATCTTCTTGTAGATGAATGACTTGTTGGGCTGCCCGCGGACGATGCGATTGCTCACCACGCCGCCCTCGGCGTCGTCGTTGACGATGCTGATCGTGCGGTTGGCGTAGTTGCCCTCGTTCGCGGCGGGGGTGGTCTTCGAGTACTGGTAGTAGCCGAACTGGAAGACGAAGTTCTGACGCTCCGTGATGCACGCCCCCTGCCCAGCGTCCAACGGCTGATCGCAGGTGACATAGGTCGCACTGTTCGAGGGGTCGATGCACGCGCCGCCCGAGCCCATGGGCTTGCCGCCAACCATCAGGCACGAGCTCCAGCGGCCGAACGACAGGTTGCTGCTGGGCGTCGCCTGGACACCACCGTCAGTGGGGGTGAGCTTGGTGTAGTGGCAGTCGATGCAGATGCGGCTGTTGCCCGGCCGAGGCACCGTCAACAGGTCGGCGACGTCTGCGAAGTGAATCGTAGGGGTGGTCGACTTGAAAACGTCGACCGCCGCGGTGGCCGTGTTGGTGGCGGCGCCCTGGATGGTCGCACGGAGCTTGTAGTTCTTGTTGCTCGCGAGCGAAGCGATGGCCACGGTCGCCGAGAAGGCATGGTTGAGACAGACGACCGATTGGGTCGCGGTCCCGACCGTTACCGAGATGGTACGCCCCGACGGAGCGCAGTCGCCCGCCACCGTCATCGGTGCATCCGAGGTGATGAGGCTGGTGTCGACGCCATTGCGGTCGCGGTCCATGTTGACGAAGTTCCGGTGGCTGGTGATGGTGACCGCGAGGGCCGAGAGGTCGACCTCGAGGGAGACGGCCTGCGAGAGCGCCTCGGCGGTCGTGCCTGTCGGCGTGAGATGCGCCACGAGCGTGTAGACGCCCGACATGAAGGGAAACGTCATCGGGTCGAGCACGAGATCGAAGGTCGTTCCGTCGCAGGTCGTAGTGGTTAACGCGTTCATGGGAGCGCCGTTGACCGAAATGCTGACCGCGCCCGCGAGATTGCACAGGCCCGTGACGTGAAAGAGGGCATCGCCATAATAGAAGGAGTTCGCGGTCGGCGAGGTGATGCTCACCGTCGGCGTGATCCCGGCGTCAACCGTCGCGCTGCCGCCGCCGGTCGCGCTGCCGCCGCCGGTCGCGCTGCCGCCGCCGGTCGCGCTGCCGCCGCCGGTC
>CAIVGN010000082.1 GCA_903905455.1 uncultured Archangium sp. | reverse complement strand
GCGTGCTCGTCGGCGAGGTCCATCACGAACCCGTCGGCCGTCAGCGTCAGCCCCGGCTGGGCCAGCCACACCCCGGCGTCCGAAGAGGCCATGCCGCCGGCCCCTTGCGCCCGGTCGAAGGCCACGTGGGGTGACTTCGCGCGCAGGCCGCCTTTGCCGAACATCACCACCCCCCCGGTGCCCTCCAGCTGGCCCGAGAGGAAGTTGCCGGTGACCAGCGGCGCGGTGAGGCGGGTGCCGTCACGCACCAACAGCACGCCCGCATCGTGCGCCACGAGATCGCCGGGGGTACCCGCCTCGCGAAAGACGTCGAGCGTGTCAGCGGTGGTGACCACGCGCAGGGAGCCGCCCGAGTACGAACGCACGCTCACCTGCTTCAGCGCCAGATCGGCCTTGGTAGGGTCACGCTGCGGCGAGGCTGGCCGCGAGCACGCACCACACAGCACGACGAGGAAGAGGGCCCAACGCACCGGGCCCTCTCTACTCCACTCACTTCAACGGCGGGTGATGACCAGCTTCGCCGCGTCGGCCGTCGCGCCCGGGACGACCGTGGCGTGGAAGGCGAGGAGCGTGGAGTTGATCTGCTTGGCGAAGTCTTCGGCGATGGCCCGTCCCGTCTGGCCCTTCTTGGTGCCGGTCACCAGCGAGCGGTGGTTCTTCTCGGTGTAGTTGGTGTTGCCGAAAGAATCGGTGGTGGGCGCCTCGTCGATGGCGACCTTCAGCGTCACCGCGCGGGCCGAAGGCTGGGCGCCGTAATACTCGTTGGGCTTCTGCATCGCCGGGCCCTTGCCCGTGCCCGAGAAGCTCACTTCGACCTGCCCGCCGACCGACTTCTTCGCGACCTTGATGCCCGCGTCGTCGCTCTTCACCGCGACGGGGATCGCCGTGCCCTTCGCCACCTTGGGGAGCGCCAGTTCCGTGTTCGTCGCCGCCGTCTTCATCGCGTTGAAGTACGACATCGGGTTGAACGGGTTGAAGTGGATGGGCATGGGGAACTCCGAGGGTTTAGGAAAGTGCTGCGAACACCTACATTGTCGAACCGCGTCAACAAAAGTTGCCGCATTCGGTAAATCACACAATCAGCAGTCGGCTCAGCGTGATGCGACGCAGTCCGGGGCGACTCAGCGGCGCGCCTTGATCAGCATCGCCGCGCCGACCGCGGGCAGCACCAGCGCCAGCAACAGCCCGAGCATCGCCTCGAACGAGAGCTCGGCCTCGAGGTATGCGTTGCCGGGCGACGCGGGGTCGTAGCGTACCGTGACCGCCTGCTCGGCGCGGTACCGGTTGGCGAGCGTCTCGGCCCGCCGGTACGAGTTCGAGAACACGCGATCGAGCAGCCGCGGCTCGCGGGGGCTGAAGGGCGAGACCTCGGTGCCCGTGAGGGCCTCGCCGCCGACCGCGTACTCGTAGGTGACCTCGGGCCAGCAGAACGAGCGCTCGCGCGTGGTGTTGTTCCTGCGCACCTGCTCGCTGTGCCGGCCGATGGTCGAGGTCTTCACCACGCCAGGGGCCGAAGCCCAGCGGTGCACCTTGAACGCGGTGACCCCATCGACGACGCCGAACACGGCGACGAGCGCGCCGAGCACCACCAAAGACCCTGCGATGGCCTGGTTCCGCACGCCGCCCACCGTAGCCCCAGGCGGGCCGCGGTTCAGCACGGCACGCAGACCAGCGTGCCGTCGGCCAGCACGCGCTGATCGTATTGGCCGTTGTTGCAGGTGCGCACGCAGTCCCAGGTGCGCAGCACGGCGTCGAAGGTCGGCGCCAGGCCGGCCTGGCAGCTCAGGGTCGGCGCCGGGGCGCAGGCGCGCTGGCCGGCGAAGAGGCCGCCGAACTGCACGATGAGCTCGCAGGGCACGCAGCTCCACCCCTCGTTCTGGAACTCGAGGCCGTTGCCGTCGGTGCAGGTGGGCGGCTTTGGTTCACACACCAGCACCCCGCGGTCGATCTCCACCGAGACGTCGGTGCCCGTGCACCGGCCCGGCTCGCAGCTCTCCTGGAAGGCGCCGAGCCCACCGTCGGCCGGCGTCACCCCGCTGCCCACGGAGTGGTCGGCGAAGCGCCAGTAGGTCGCGGTCTGGGTCGCCGCACAGTCGCAGTTGGGGTCGCAGCGAGACTGGCCCGAGGTGATGGGCACCTCGAGCTGCGGTTGGTCGCGGTCGCTGCTGGAGATGGTCATCGTCGCCGGCGCCGGCGGGCCGTACTCGAACTGGCCCTTCCACCAGGTAAGGGTCACGGCGATCCGGTCGCGACTGTCGATCAGCATCGAGGCCAGCTCCACCGTGTACCCGGGGTGGTCGACGGTGACGCCGTGGAGCACGCAGGGGCCCGCGCCGACGTTGATCAGATCCAACGAGCGGCTGAGGAGCCCGCCGCCACCGACCAGCCCGAAGTAGACCGCCGGGAGCGCGGGCACCAGGTGACAGCCGGGAGGCGGGCGCGGGTCGCCGGTGAGGAGCACCTCGTGCACCCAGTCGAGCTCCACCTGCAGCCGGGCCGTGGTGAGGCTCGTCGCGGTGGGCGGCGGGGCGTAGGTCAGCAGCAGGTCCATCGACGCGTGCGCGGCCAGCACCGCGGGCAGCGTCGGTTGGCGATCGATCGCGAAGCCCGTTCCCGCCGGCACGAAGTCGAGGCGATCGATGCGACAGGCGGTCCCCCCGTGATTGACCAGCCGCACCGACTGGGCCGAGGCGAGGTCCTTGTAGAAGCGCAGCGAGGCCGGCCCCAGGGTCGCGTTGCACGGAGGGGGCAGGTTCGCGCCCAGGGCGACGAAGACCTCTGGCGTCACCGGTGACGTCGAACCCAGGCGCACGCGGCCGCGGGCGGTCAGCGCCGAGGTCGCCGCGAAGCGCACGTCGACGAAGGCCTGCTGCCCCGGCGCCAGCTCGAGCGGCAGGCCCGGCGCGGGGTCGAGGGTGAAGCCCGGCGCGGTCGCCACCTCGGGCACCACGGAGGCCGTGGTCATCGTCACCGGGAGGTTGCCGCAGCTCGACACCGTGAAGCGCGCGGCGCTCGCGGCCCCGGGCGCCACGGCCCCAAACGAGAGCGAGGCCGGCGTGGTGCACAGCGCTGCGACCATGCCCGTGCCGCAGATGGGCACCTCCAGCCGCGGCGCCACCAGCGAGCTGGTCTGGAGCGAGATCACGCCGGCTTGCGGCCCCGCGCGCGTCGGGTCGTAGCGCACGGTCAGCGTGCTGACCTGGCCCGGCGCGAGGAACAGGCCGTCACCGAGGCCCTCGAGGGTGAAGCCGGCGTCGGCGGGCGACAGGGCGGCGTTGAGGATGGAGATGGTGCCCGTGCCGGTGGACTCCACCGTGAGCGTGCGCGTCCCGGGCGTGCCGCTGACGGTGGTCCCGAAGTCGATCGAGCCCTCGGCCCCCGGGCAGCTCGCCCCCGGCGCCGCGTGCACCACCGCGCCCAGCCGCACCGCGAGGGCGTCGACGGGCAGCGCGTGCGCGCCGTCGGCGGCCTCCACGTGGAGCACCGCGCTCAGCGCCCCCTCGCCGGTCGGCGCAAGGACGACGGTCACCACGTGGCGCTCGCCGGCGCCGAGCGTCTCGAGGGGGAGCCCTTCGAGCGAGAGCGCCTCGGACGCAGGGTCGAGGCGCACCGACTTCACGGCCAGCGGTTGGTCGCCGGGGTTGGAGAGCGCGAGCCGCAGCCGGTAGGTGCCGCCGACCTCTACCTCGCCGAACGCGAGGCGATCGTGATTGAGCACCAGCGCCGCAGGGGCCTGTTCACAGCCGGCGAGGAGCAGCGTCAGCAGCAGCGCGCACGCTTCACGAACCCGGTGGGTGGAGAGCACGGACGCCACGGTACACCGGCGCGAGACCCTCAGGGCGTCAGCCCACGCTGCGTGGTGAGGTACACCGCGAAGCTGCCCAGCCAATGGCCCCCTTCGTAGTGCTCGCCCTTGACCGCCTCGAGCCCCGCCGTGCGGTGGCTGCGCGCCGCGGCCTCGAGCGCCGGCCTGCGCGCGTCTCCCGCGGGGAGACCCGAGGCCATGCCCTCCAGCATCCACGCGCGAGAGAGGTTGAGCCCGTCGAGGTGCGCCAGCTTGGGGTCGGAGCGATCGCTCACCACCTCCGGCGCCGGCCACGCGTCGCCGGGAAGAAACGCGCGCAGCCACGTGGCGTAGGCCTCGGGCTTCATCACCCGCCGCAGCAGGTCCGCCTCCGCCAGGCAGGGCGAGAGGAAGTCCTGGCCGTTGGGTTCCCACGAGAGCGGGCAGCCGCGGTCCTTCGCGTACCAGGTCTCGATGCGCTCGGTGAGCAGCGCCTCGAGCGGCGCGTGGCCGGCGACGCGCGCCCAGTCGAGCACCAACCCGAAGGCGAAGGCCGTCTGGTCGTGTTCCCCGATGCGAATGGGCCGGGTCAGCTTGGGCAACCACGCCGAGAGCCGCGCCGACGCGGCGGCCTCCAGGGGGGCCAACGCCTTCGCCCACTGCCGGGCCTCGGGCGTGTCCCACTCGCGCAATTCCGTGCCCAGCTGCAGCAGCCACGCGAGCCCGTAGGGCCGCTCGAAGCTCACCCGCCCCGGCCCCTCGAGGTACTTGAGCTCGGCGGCGAGGTTCTTCGCGGTGAGGCTCTGCCCCACGGCCTTGCGCGCCTCGGCCGCGAAGGGCGCGTCCGGGAAGGTGCGCGCCAACCGCACCAGCAGCCAGTGCCCGTGCACCGAGGAGTGCCAGTCGTAGCAGCCGTAGAAGGCCGGCGTGAGCTGCCGCGGCGCCTTCACGTCGCGGGCGTCGTTGAGCACGTGCGAGAGCTTGTTGGGGTACTCTCGGTGCACGCAGTCCAGGGCCAACTTCGCGAACCGGGCGGCGGCCGCGGCGTCGAAGTCGACCGGCGCGGCACCAAGGACGGCAGTCACCAGGAGAGCCACGAACATGGGCTCCCCTTAAGACCTTGAAGAAAGAAGGATCAACCGGCTTGCGCCCGGCAACCAACGTTTGCCATGACGGCCCTCGCCTTCCCCCTCGGACACATGCCGAACGACCTCGCCGCGGTGGCCGATCCCCTCCGTATGCTCGCGCTCGCAGCCCGCGATGGTGAAAGCATTGCCTTTACGCAGCTTTACGAGCGCACGCGCGAACAGGCGTGGCGGGTCCTGTTCCGCGTGGTGGGCCACAGCCCCGACCTGGAAGACCTGGTCCAGGAGTCCTACATCCAGCTGATGCGGGCCCTGAAGACGTACCGGGGCGAGTCGCGAGTCTCGACCTTCCTGCACCGGGTGTGCGTCAACGTGGGACTGATGCACCTGCGGGGCAAGCGGCGGCGCAAGGAAGAGACGACCGACGAGATGCCGGAGCACCCGAGCGACGAGCGCCACGACCCGGAGCGCGCCGCGCAGGTCAAGCAGGCCGCCTCGCTGGTGCAGAAGGCCCTGGCCACACTCAGTGAGGAGAAAGCGTCGGTGTTCGTGTACCACGAGCTCCTGGGCATGAAGCCGGAGGAGATCTCAGAGCTGGTGGACTGCCCGGTGAACACCGTGCGCTCGCGACTCAACCGCGCGCGCATCGACTTCACCGAGGTGGTGGTGCGGCTGAAGCGGGGCGAATCGTGAGCCACCTCGACGCCGAGACCCTCTGGTCGCTGGTCCGCACCGAGCTGGCGGCCGACGAGCAGCAAGCCGTGAAGCGGCACCTCGAGGGCTGCCCCGACTGCCGCGTGGCGCTCGAAGACGTGCAGCTCGCCCAGGGCCTGTTGATGGACCTGCCGCCGGTGCCCGCGATGCCCGAGGCCATGGCTCGCCGCGTGGGCCAGCAGCTCGCCGAGGCCGCCGACGCCCAGGCCGCCCGCTCGTTCACCTCGTGGTGGCAGTCGCTCTTCAGCCCGCGCTTCATGCTCGCCTCGGCCCTCGCCGTCGCGGTGGTCATCGCCGGGGCGTACCTGCTGGCGACCCCGGGCGAGGCGCCGACGCCGGTGGCCACGCCCACGCCGCAGCCGGTGACCGCGCCGGCCCAGCCCAAGCTCAGCGTCACCGTCGCCAGCGCGAAGAGGGCCACCGCGAGCAGGAAGCAGGTGCTCAAGGAAGGCGCGACCATCTCCACCCAGACCGGCGGCAGCCTGTGGATGCAACTGCCCGACGGCTCGCGCGCCGGGTTGACCTCCGCCTCGGAGGTGAAGCTCCAGACCCTCGAGGCGAAGACCCTCACCCTCGACATCCTCAAGGGCAGCCTCGCGCTGGTGGTGCCGCACCGCGAAGACCGGGTGCTCACCGTGCGCGCCGGGGACCTCGAGGTGCGCGACCTCGGCACCCGCTTCCTCGTCTCGCGCGAGCCGAGCCACACCGTGGTGGCCGTCGAAGAGGGCGTGGTCGAAGTGAAGACGCCGGGCGGCACGCGGCAGGTGCGCGCGGGCCACGCGGTGACCTGGCGCCAGGGCCAGCTCTCGGAGATGGCCTGGGAACAGACGCCCGTGCCCGCGGTCCAGCCGGTGGCCGTGGCCGCGCCCACCGAACCGCAGACGCCGGAGATCCCGCCTGACTCGGTGGCGCGCCTCGAGGAAGAAGACGACGACTCGGCGCCGCCGGAAGAGTCGCAGCTGCCGCCCGCGCAGGCGCCTGATCAGACGCCGGTGGCCGCCGATGAGCAGTGGGCCGCGTTGCCGGCGCAGCAGCGCCTGCCGCCGGTCTCCGCCTTCGCACCGCCGCCCCGGGGCACGGTGGTCACCAGCTCGGCGCGCACGTTCTCGCTGCGCAACATCGAGCGCAAGCTGCGCGAGATCGGCGCCACCATCACCACCCCGTCAGGTCGCGAGGCCCGGGCGCGCAACATCGCCCTCTCGGCCGACGCCAACGACTGCGAGCACACCCTGCTCCTCTCGCAGCAGTGGCTCCTCGAGCCGGTGACCGGCGCCGCCAACGAGCCGCAGCTGCGGCGCATGGTGCAGCTCTCGCGGGTGCGGTGCCTGAATCACCTGGGGCGCAGCGAAGACGCCCAGACCCTGCAGCGCGCCATCGACGCCGCGCCCTGAAACGGTTCGGGCGGCGGGCCCTGCCAGCTTCCGAAGGTCTCGAGGAACACGCGCGGCCAGGTCTTGCGCGCGCGCTTCTTCGTCGCCAACTCGACCACGGAGGCCGAGAAGCTCTTCTTCGCCTTGCGCGCGGCCGCCCGGAGCTCACGCTCGACGTCATCGGGGAGGTAGATGGTCACTTGAGACATGAGTGCCACCTGGACGCCCACCTTGTGCCGCCGACTTCACCTTGGGGGACGCCGTCGAGCGGCGCGCTTCACGCACCCTGACGGCGCTTCAGAAGATCTTCACCGCGCCCGGCCCGATGATGAACGCCGGCTGCGCCTCGTAGTCGATCTTCAGCTTCTCGGGAGGCTTGGGGCTGTCGGGCAACACCGCGACGGCCTTGACCGCCACCGTCACCGGCTGCCGCGCGTCGACCTTGGCCTTGATGGTGGACAGCGCCGCGCCCTCGAGCGTGACCACCGTGGGCAGGGCCGCGAGGGCCGCCTTGTCCGCCACCTGCTGGCCGTTGACCGCCAGCGTCGCCGAGGTGATGCGCGTCGCGAGATCGAGCGTGGTGCCCGTGGCCCCGTCGACGAAGTTGAGCTTGGTGATCGACAGCTCCACGCGCTGCAGGAGGTTGGTCGCCGACTTGAGCTCGCCGATCTGCTCGTAGTCGCTCGCCTTGAGCGCCTCGAGGGTGTCGTCGAAGGTGAACTCACAGCCCCCGGGAACGATGCGGGTGGTGACCGTCTTGGTGCCGGCGGGCAGCGCCTGGCCACAGGTGAAGGTCGCGCTGAGGCTGACCTCCGTCGAGCCCTTCACCGACGGCACGCCCTTGCTCTCGTCGATCCGCAGCTCCACCGGACCACACGCAGCCAGGGCCATCGTCGCCAGCATCCATGAACGTCGCATCTTGGGTGGTCCTTTGGTGGGGGTCGCCGCGTCGGCCCGCGGGCAGCCCTGACTGTTGTGTGCCCGGTGAGCCCGTCTCATTCGCCCGGTGCCCGAAAAGACTCTTCAAACATGGCTCCGGCCACTGAGTCACCCTACACTCTGGTCGCAACTTTTTCCGCTTGGGTCGCAACTCAAGAAAAAGGCACTTCGAGTGGCTTCGTACCGCCTTACCCGTCAGCTCAGCGCGCCCGGTGCGTTCCTCGAGGCGTGGGCGGGGCGCGTGGGCGAGCGGCCGGTGTCGCTCAAGCGCGTGGTCGACAGCAGGCCGGGCCTCGGTGAGCGCCTGGTGGAGCTGACGCGGACGCTGCGGGGGCCGGCGCTGCCCGGCGTGCTGGAGGTGGGCACCGACCACGACGCGGTGTGGGTCGTCACCGAGGCCACGGAGGGCGAGTCGCTGCGCTGGGTGATGAGCACGCTGGCGCGGGCCTCGGGCTTCATCGCGCCCAACGAGGGCCTGGCGGTGGTGGCGCGCGTCGCGGCCGCCCTCGATGGCCTGCACCGGGCGGGCAACCTCCACGGCGACGTCTGCCCCTCGACCATCTTCGTCACCACCCGCGGCGAGGTGCAGGTGCTCGACGCGGGCATCGCCGCCGCCATGGGCATGCAGGGCGAGCAGGGGCCCTACCGCAGCGAGGTGAACTCGCTGGCGCCCGAGCAGCTCACCGGACCGGCGACCCCGGCCAGCGACGTGTTCCGCCTCGGGTTGCTGCTCTACGAGCTGGCCGTCGGCCGCCCGTTGTGGACCGGGCCCAGCCCCGGGCATCTCGGCCAGGCCGCGGCGAGCTGGGCGGGGCTGACGCGCGAGCGGGTCAAGCAGGTGCCCGAGCCGTGGCTGACGCTGTTGGTGACCATGCTCAACGCCGAGCCCGGCGCGCGCCCGTCGATGGAAGAGGTGGGCGCGGTGCTCGAGCAGGCGGTCACCCTCAACGGCTGGGGCGTGACGGAGACCGACATCGCCCGGCTCTTCGCGCGCGCCGGCCAGGGCCGCACGTCGATCTACACCGGCGCGGTGATCACCGGCCACGAGCTGGTGCTCACGGCCCTGGGCCCGCCCCCGAGCGCCCCGAGCCTCACCCCGCCCCCCGGCGCCGTGGTGGCCCGCATCGCCACCAAGAAGATGACGCGCGAGGAGCTCGCGGCGGTGCGCACCGAGACGCCGGTGCAGGGCGAGGCGCTCCCCCCGGAGCTCCAGGCGGCACAGCTCCTCGTCGAGCGCGGCCAGCTCACCCGGCAGCAGGTGCAGGCGGCGAAGGAACAGGCCGCGACCTCCAGCCAGTCGCTGCTCGCGGTGCTGGCCTCGCTGGGCGCCGACGAAGACGTGCTGGTCGCGACCTTGAGCGAGCTGACCCACACCCCGTCGGTCGGCCGCAAGAAGCTCACCGACGCCACCCCCGGCCCCGACGCGCTGGCCCTGCTGCCCCTCGAGCTCTCGCGCGCCACCCGGGCCGTGCCGCTGGGGCTCAAGGGCGGCACCCAGCTCATGGTGGCCATGGCCGACCCGATGGACCTGCAGGCCGTCGCCCAGCTCAAGGCCGCGCTGGGCCCGCGCAGCCTCATCGCCTTTCGCGCCGGCGAAGTGGCGCTGGCCGACACCCGGGCCCGCCTCTACACGGGCGCCACCAGCTCGTGGACCGGAGAGCTCGAGCTCGCGCCGCGCGGCGCCACCTTCGACCCGCTGGCGTTGATCTCCGCGCCGGTGGCCGCGGCCCTCCCGGTCTCCGAGCTCCCCACGCGGGTCATCGACGCGCTGCTGGGGCTCCAGGGCTTGCGCGGCGCGCAGGCCCAACAGCTGGTCCTGCTCGCCTGCGGGCTCACCCGGCGCATGGGCCTGCCCGAAAGCGACGTGGCCCTCGCGCGGCTGGGGGCGATGGCCCTGGTGACCAGCGCGCTCGCGAGCAACCGCCTGCCCCACGACGTGCCGAAGCTGGTCGACGTGCAGCAGCTCGTGGGCTTCGGCACCGAGGCCGACGCCTTTGTCGAGGCGCTGCACGCCTTTCCCGCGCGCATGCCCGAGCGGCCGGTGGTCAAGGCGGTGGTGCTGGCCTTCGCCTTCGCGGCCCACGCGGGCGAGGCGCGGCCCGCCGGGGCGCGGCTGGGCGGGGCCCTGAGCAGCTTCCGCACCCGGCACCAGCTGGCGCAGCCCATCTTCGACCTGCTCTCGCGCGAGCTGACGGGCTGAGTCGAGACGCCACGAGCCGCGACGAAACGGTGTAGTCCTCGGCGCCATGCACCGACTGCTCCTCGGCTCCCTCCTCGCGTTGACGGCCTGCGAGTCTCCCCCCGGCGTGGCGAAGATGGACTTCCGCCGCACCCCGCCCGCCGGCGTCAGCGGTGGCCAGTGGGTGGCGAAGTTCAGCGGCCAGGCGCTCACCGACAAGGAGCTCGCCCAGCGCTTCGCGGAGATGAACCCCTACGCGCGCGCGCGGTTCCAGACGGTGGAGCAGCGCAAGGACTACGTCGAGGGCGTGGTGCGCTTCGAGCTGCTGGCCCAGGAGGCCGTGCGTCGCGGGCTGCACGACGACCCCGAGGTGGTCGAGGCCGCGCGCCGGGTGATGGTGCAGCAGCTGCTCAAGAAGGAGCTCGACGAGGGCAGCGGCGGCGTCACCGACGCGCAGGTCGCCGCCTGGTACGAGGCGCACAAGGCCGACTACGTGAAGCCGGCGATGACCCGCCTCTCGCACATCGCCTTCGGCAAGGACCACCGGGAGAAGGCCGAAACGATCTTCGCGCAGGTCAAGGCCCTGGCCCCGCTCGACGCGGCGGGCTTCGGCAAGCTGGCGCGCGAGCACAGCGAAGACGTGCGCAGCCGGGAACTCGACGGGGACCTGCGCTTCCTGTCGGACGACGAGCTGGGCACCCAGTACGGCGCCGAAGTGGCCGCCGCGGCCGCGCAGTTGGTGAAGGTGGGCGACGTGAGCGAGGCGCTGATCGAGACGCCCAAGGCCCTGCACATCCTCAAGCTCCAGGGCCGGCAGTTGGCGCTCAACCTGGGCCTCGAGCAGGCCCGGCCGAGCATCGTGCAGCTGCTGGCCAACGAGTCGAAGCAGGAGCGCTTTCGCGCGCTCATGGAACGGCTCAAGAAGGACGCGCACCTCGAGCTCAACGACGCGTCGCTGGCCGCGATGGTGGTGGACCCGAAGGCCCCCGCGGTGCCGCCCACCACGCCGTCGCCGGGCTTCATTCCCGCGCCCCCGGCCACGAAGTAATGGTACGCCGATGCGCGTGATGGCCCGGCTGGCACTGCTCGTTACCTGCGTCGCTTTGGTCGGCTGCCCCCAGCAGCAGAAGCCCAAGCAAGACCCCACCGTCGTGGCCACCGTCAACGGCGAGGTGCTCTCGCGCGTGGACTTCGAGCGGCTGCTGGCGCGCGAGGCCCAGGCCATGGAAGGCAACGGCCCGCGCACCCCGGAGCAGGTCGAGCCCTACAAGCAGGCGCTGCTGGAGACGTTGATCGAGCGCGCCCTGCTGATGCAGGCTGCCCGGGCGGCGAACGTGACGGTGACCACCGAGGAGGTCGATCGCCGGGTGCTGGCGCTGAGCTCCGAGTACCCCGCCGGCACCTTCGACGAGGCCCTGGCCAAGAGCCAGACCTCGCGCGCCGCGCTGACCCGCAGCACCCGCGAGCAGTTGACCATCGAGAAGCTGCTCACCCAGGAGGTGCACTCGCGCGTGGCGGTCAGCGAGGAGCAGGTTCGCCAGTACTACGACGAGCACACCGCCGACTTCGCCGAGCCCGAGCAGGTCCACGCCCAGCAGATCGTGGTCAAGGGCCTCGACGAGGCGAAGCGGGTGCAGCAGCAGCTGTGGCAGGGCAAGAAGTTCCAGGACCTCGCGCGGCGCTACTCGCTGTCCCCCGACGCCCGCGTGGGTGGGGACCTGGGCTTCTTCGCCCGGGGCACCATGCCGCCGGCCTTCGACGAGGTGGTCTTCAAGCTCAGCGTGGGAGGCACCAGCGAGGTGGTGAGCACCGAGTACGGGTTCCACCTCTTCCGCGTCTCGGAGAAGAAGCCGGCGCGCAAGCGGGAGCTGGCCGAAGTGCGCGGGCTCATCGAGGAGAAGCTGCTCTCGAGCCTGCGATCCGACGCGCAGAAGGCCTACGTGGCGGCGCTGCGGGCCAGGGCGGGCATCGTGGTCAACGACGAGACCCTGGTGCTGGTCTCGGGGCACACCGCGCCGGCCCAGTCGGGCGAGCCGTAGCGCTCAGTGCAGGGTGCGGGGACCGCCGTCCTCTTCCTCGAGCGCGAGCCGACGAGGGGGCGCCGCCGGGTGCCGGGGCCAGAGCGTCACGGTGAGCAGGCCGACCGCCGCGCCCCACAGCAGCGCCGCGAGCGTGGTCACTTCGCGTCTCGCCGCACGTTGCCGCGGATGACGTCGATGATCGCCTCGCGCTGCTTGTGGTGAATGGCGATGCGCTCGCCGTCGAAGAGCGTGCGCACGGTGGTGGGCGCGCGGTTGTTGATGGTGTCGAGGTCGTCGTCGTTGCGCAGCGCGAGCGTCAAGTTGCCCAGCTCCTGGGCCAGGGTGAGGATCTCGCCCTCTTCCGGCACCACCATCAGGGTCACGTTGCCGTAGCTGCGCTCGTTCTCCGGAATGAGGTTGATGTTGGTGTTGCCGGTGAGCTTGCCGGTGGCGAGCACCACCACGTTCTGCAGCAGCGTGAGGGCCACCTGCTGGTTGCCGTCGGGGTCCTTGAAGGTGCCGATGACGTCGATGTGATCGTTGGGGCGCACCCAGCCGCCCACGGCGCTGGTGGAGCGGGCCTCGATGGTGATGGCGCGCATGCGCTTGACCACCTTGGTGGTGAGGCGCTCGGCGGCGCGGGAGGTCTCGAACTGGCTCCACAGCAGCGGGTCACCGGCCTGCAGCGAGACCATCACCTTCTGCCCCACCACGTAGCTGGCCGAGTCTGGCTTGACGACCGAGGCGGTGACGAACTGCTCGGGGATGGAGCGCTGGCTGACCATCTCCATGGTGACCACCGTGCCCTCGGACACGTCGACGGCGGCCACCACCACCGGCACCAGGTTCCAGCCCTTGCGCGCGTCGGCGCGCTGCTTCTGCAGGCCCGACCAGCCGACGACGAACGAGGCGAGGCCCAGCACCACGGCGACGATGAGCGGCGTCTTTCCCTTGAACATGCCGCACAGGAGTCACGCGCCGCAGGAAGCGTTAACAGCGATCATTTCCCGGCGAGTTCACCCAAGGCGCTCGGCGACCGCATCATCTTCAGGCACCCTGCTTCGCTCAGCGGAGCGCAACATCTCGACGGTCGCCCGGCCGCGGTCCTGCCAAGAGGCGCTTGGAGTGCCGTCGACGGAACAGCTGACGACGCGGGTCATCGGCTTTCAGCGCATGGGCTGGTCACTTCGCGGCGGCCATCGCCTCGGCGCGGAGGATGGCGAGCACACGCTGGTGGTCCTGGTACTCGGGGAGCGGGCGCGCCGCCTCGATGTCATACGCCTTCAGCAGCCGCTGCCCGAAGGCCCGCGCGGCCGACGCGTCGTTCGCCTTCATGGCCACACGCAAGGAGACGCCCAGCCCGAGCAGGTGGTTCGGGTTCTTGGCGAGGAGCGAAGCGCAGGCGGCGCGCGCTTCGGTGAGGATCCCACCCGCCAGCTCGAGGAGCGCGAGGTGGTAGGTCTCGTCGGCGTCGAGCTCGCCCAGTGAGCGGTACGCGGCGATCGCGCCGGGCAGCACCTGCGCCAACCGACCCTGGTCGCCCTGCTCACTGGCCACCATCGCCTCGTTGAAGAGCAGGTCGGCCGCCTCGCGCGGGCTCGCCGGCGCTGGCGCCTCCGCGGGGGCGAGCGGTTCTACCGGGGCCAACGTCGGCGCGGCCATCGGAACGCTCGGGCCGGACGGCACCTGCTCGGGCGGCTTCGAGAGGAAGATGCCGGCTGCGACGGCGCCAGCCACCAGCGCGCCGACGAGGAAGCCCTGCAGCCCACGCGCCTTGGAGTCGGTACTCATGGGGATCCAGATAGCCCAGCGTCTCGCCTGGTACCGCTCGTTGCTTCGCGCTCCAGCGCACCTTCCTGGAGTGAGCGGGGCGAGGTGGTGGTGACGCCAGGGGCCGGGTGGTTCGAGCACCTATGACAAAACGCAGGTCGGCTCCTCGGAGGCCTCGCTCGCGGACGAATCCACGACGAAGCTGAAGCGAAACACGCATCCGTGGCGCGCGAAGAGAGGGGCCAGTTCGGCACGAGCACGGTAGGGCACCCAGGACCCCTCGTCGCTCGAGGCCCGCCAGCGCCCGTCCACGCCTCAGTTCCCCCGGGGCATGCTCCGCGCCTCCTTGCTGGGAATGGTCAGCGCGAGGGACCTCATCCGCCCTACTTCGTGCCGCGGATGACCTGGATGGTGTTGAACCGCTTCTGCTGCAGCACCTTCGAGCGCTCGCCGGACAGCAGCGTCTGGAGCGTCGCCCGGCCGCGTTCCTCGAGCACGTCGAGGTCGTCCTCGTTGCGCAGGGTGAAGGTGAGGTTGCCCAGGCCCTGGGCCAGGGCCAGCATCTCGGCCTCCTCGGGCAGCACCATCAGCGAGACGTGGCCGTAGGCGCGCTCGGCCTCGGGCACGAGGTTCACGTTGGTGGTGCCGGTGAGCTTGCCGGTGGCGAGCACCATCACGTTCTGCATCAAGGTGACGGCGACGGGGAGGTTGGTGAGCGGGTCCTTGAAGCTGCCGATGATGTCCACGTGATCGTTGGGGCGCATGAAACCGCCGACGCCGGTGGTGCCCTTGACCTCCACCGCCAGGGCGCGGGCCCGCTTCATCACCCGCGCCGCGAGGCGCTCGGCCGCGCGCGAGGTCTCGAACTCGTTCCACAGCAGCGGGTCACCGGCGGCCACCGCGACCTGCACCTTCTGCCCCACCACGTAGCTGGCGGAGTCGGGCTTGATCACCGACGAGGTGACGAACTGCTCGGGCACGCTGCGCTGCGAGAGGTGCTCGAGGGTGACCACCGTGCCCTCCGCGAGATCGACCGCGGCGACCACCACCGGCACCAGGTTCCAGCCCTGGCGCACCTGGGCGCGCTCGCGCTGCAGCGCGCTGAAGGCCACCCCGAAGCCCATGAGCATCAGGCCGGCGGCGAGCGCGAGGGGAGTGAGCCGGGCGTGCGTCCACGGGGCGCCGGGGCGGTAGGGGGGCGGCCTGACCCGCGGCAACGGCGGCGAGGGCAGGGGCGCGCGGACCGGCGAGGGGAGCACGGGCGGGTCGCCGTCATAGGCGAGGCCACTGAGCGCGGCCTCGAGCTGTTGGACGTCGGGGTCGGAACCCGACTGGTCCCAGAGGTAGTCACTCATCGTCGAGCGCCTCGTTCGGTGGCGACAGGCCGAGCTTCTGGCGAAGCAGGGCCATGCCGCGGTGCAGGTTGACGCGCACGCTGCCGGGGGTGAGCCCGGTGCGTTCGGCGATCTCCGGGCCGGTCATGCCTTCGATGAGGCGCATGGCCAGCGTCTCGGCGTAGGCCTCGGGGAGCGCGTGCAGCGCGGTGAGGATCTTCTTCGCGTCGGGCCCCGCCGAACGATCGGGCGCGGCGACCTGCGGCGCGTCTTCGAGCGGCGCGCTGGGGTGGGCATCGCGCAGGTGCCGGGAAGCGCGGTTGCGCGCCAGCTGGGTGAGCCAGGCCGGGAACGACTGGTCGTCCTCGAGCTGAGAGAGCTTCTGGAAGACCAGGAGGAAGACGTCTTGCACCAGGTCGGAGGCGTCTGCGGCCGGCACCCGCGCGATGATCACCGCGTGCACCAGGCGGCCGAAGTGCCCGTGCAGCGAGGCGAAGGCGTCGTGATCACCCGACCGCGCCGCGGCGACCCAGCTCACCCACACGGCGCGCACCCGCTCTGGAGCGCGCAGGCCCCGGGGCTCATCGAGCGGTGCTGCGGAGAGCGCCATCGGCAGGGCACAGGAGGCCCGGACTCTGCTCCCCGTTAACCGGGCCGCCAAGTAGCTGGATTCAGGGAACTCCCAGCCCGTAGTTCGGGGACGTTAGGTGACGACCGCACCGTCCAGCCGCAGTCACAGTTTGCCTTCGAGGGCTGTCAGGTGTGTGCAGCCCTCAGGAGGAGCCACACATGAAGCGAGCAGTGGTCGTCGGGATCGGGGTCGTCGTGGTGGCGGGGGCGGCAGCGCTCGTGTGGGTCTTCAAACCGAAGTCGGCCGATGCCGAGCCGCAGTTCGTCACGGCCCAGGTCAGCAAGGGCGACATCGTCTCGCGCGTCACCGCGACCGGCACGCTCTCGGCGCTGGTGACGGTGCAGGTGGGCACCCAGGTCTCGGGGCGCATCCAGACGCTCTCGGCGGACTTCAACGCGACGGTGAAGAAGGGCCAGGTGCTGGCGAAGCTCGACCCCGAGCTGCTCAACGCGGCGCTGGCCCAGGCGAACGCCAACGAGCGGGCCGCGGCAGCGAACGTGAGCAAGGCGAAGGCCCAGGCGGCCGATGCGCAGCGCAAGTGGAAGCGCGCCTCGGAGCTCGCGGCGCAGAAGTTGATCGCCCCGGCCGATCTCGACGCCGCCCAGGCGGAGGTCGACGTGGCCACCGCGACCATCGAGGCGGCCGAGGCCTCGCTCTCTCAGGCCCGCGCCGGGCGCCAGACCGCGCAGGTGAACCTCGCCTACGCCACCATCACCTCCCCCATCGACGGCACCATCATCAGCCGGGCCGTCGACGTGGGGCAGACGGTGGCCGCGTCGCTCTCGTCGCCGACGTTGTTCACCATCGCCGAGAACCTCACGCACATGCAGGTCGACACCAGCGTCGCCGAGGCCGACGTGGGCAAGCTGAAGGAAGGCCTCGAGGCCACCTTCAGCGTCGATGCGTTCCCCAACCGGCGCTTCAACGGCAAGGTGCGGCAGATCCGCTACGCGGCGACGGTAGTCTCGAACGTGGTCACCTACGACGCGGTCATCGACGTGGAGAACCCCGAGCTGGTGCTGCGGCCGGGCATGACCGCGAACGTCACCTTCGTCACCCAGCAGGCCGACGACGTGCTGCGCGTGCCCAACGCCGCGCTGCGCTTCCGGCTCGAGGCCGTGGGCAAGCTCGACGGCATCGCCCCGCCCCGCCCCGGCACGCGCCTGGTGACGGTGCTCAAGGACGGCAAGACCGAGCGGGTGGCCATCGTGACCGGCATCACCGACGGCAGCTTCACCGAGGTGGTCAGCGGGCTCGACGAGGGCGCCCTGGTGGTCACCGATCGCACCAGCGGCGCGAAGGGCACCGGGGGCGCGGGCGCCAAGCCCAGCACCGCGGGCATGGGGAGGATGTTCTGACATGGCGCTGCTCGAGCTGCGCGACGTGACCAAGGTCTACCGCATGGGTGACGTCGACGTGCGCGCGCTCGACGGGGTGTCGGTGCAGATCGAACGCGGCGAGTTCGTGGCCATCATGGGCGCGTCGGGCTCGGGGAAGAGCACGATGATGAACATCCTGGGCTGTCTGGATCGGCCGACCACCGGGGAGTACCTGCTCGACGGGCAGTCGGTGGCCTCGAAGAGCCGCGCCGAGTTGGCCGGGCTGCGCAACCGCGCCATCGGCTTCGTCTTCCAGAGCTTCAACCTGCTCTCGCGGACCAGCGCCCTGGAGAACGTGGAGCTGCCGCTGCTCTACGCCGGCGTGTCGTCGGGCGCGGAGCGTGAGAAGCGCGCCACCGGGGCGCTGACCCGGGTCGGGCTGGGCGAACGCGTGGACCACCTGCCCAACCAGCTCTCGGGCGGACAGCAGCAGCGCGTGGCCATCGCCCGGGCGCTGGTGAACAAGCCGCCGCTGCTGCTCGCCGACGAGCCCACCGGCGCGCTCGACTCGAAGACCAGCGTCGAGGTGATGCAGCTGCTCTCGGACCTCTCGCACGAAGGCATGACCGTGGTGCTGGTGACGCACGAGCCCGACATGGCGGCCTGGGCCCGGCGGGTGCTGGTGATGAAGGACGGGAAGCTCGTCAGCGACGCGAAGCAGCAGCCGGTGAAGGGGGCGGCCTGACATGGGACCCCTCCAGATCTTCCGGCTGGCCTTGAAGGCGCTGCGCCGAAACCTCCTGCGCAGCTTCCTCACCGCGCTGGGCATCATCATCGGCGTGGCGGCGGTCATCGCCATGGTGTCCATCGGCGAAGGCGCCAAGCAACAGGTCGAGGCCTCGTTCGCGTCCATGGGCACCAACCTGCTCATCGTCATGCCCGGCTCGAGCATGTCGGGGGGCGCGCGCGGTGGCTTCGGGTCTCAGCCCACGCTGACCCGCGACGACCTGAAGGCCATCAGCACCGAGTTGACGATGGTCGACGCCGCCGCGCCGGATCTCCGCACCGGCGCGCAACTGCAGAGCGAAGAGCAGAACTGGGCGACCTCGGTGCACGGCACCACGCCGTCGTTCTTCCGCATTCGCAAGTGGAACGCGGCGCGGGGGGCGACGCTGACCGACTCGGACATCGACTCGGGCGCCAAGGTGGTGGTGCTGGGGGCGACGGTGGCCGAGAAGCTCTTCGGCGCGAACGCCGAGGCCCTGGGCCAGCTGGTGCGCATCAAGGGCGTGCCCTTCCAGGTGGTGGGCGTGCTCGAGCGCAAGGGCCAGAGCGCCAACGGCCAGGACAACGACGACACCGCGCTGGTGCCGCTCTCGACCTTCTTGTCGCGCTTGAGCCCGGCCCTGGGCGCCTTCCTGCCCGGGCCCATTCTCGTCAGCGCGGTGAGCGGGGAAGCCGTGCCCAGGGCGCAGAAGCAGGTGACCGACCTGCTGCGCGAGCGGCACCGCATCGCGGTGGGCGCCGACGACGACTTCAACATCCGGAACCTCGCGGAGGTCGCCTCGGCCCAGCAGCAGGGCGCGGACACCCTGTCGTCGTTGCTGGCGAGCATCGCCGCGGTGTCGTTGCTGGTCGGCGGCATCGGCATCATGAACATCATGTTGGTCAGCGTCACCGAGCGGACGCGGGAGATCGGCATTCGCATGGCCGTGGGCGCGACGCCGGGCCAGGTGCTCGCGCAGTTCTTGAGCGAGGCCCTGACGCTCTCGTTGCTCGGCGGGCTCATCGGCGTCGGCGCGGGCGTGCTCATCGCCCAGCAACTGTCGGCCGGCTTCGGCTGGCCGCTGCTCATCCGCACCGACGTGATCTTCATCGCCACGGCGTTCAGCGGGCTCGTGGGCGTCGGCTTCGGGCTCTACCCCGCCCTCAAGGCCAGCCGCATGGACCCCATCACCGCCTTGAGGTTCGAATGATGCACCTCTTCGTCGCCCTGGCCTTCGCAGCCCTGCCCAGCTCGCTCACCCTCGACGAGGCGCTCGCCTTGTCGCACCAGAACCAGCCGGGCTTGAGGCAGGCCCGGGCGCAGGTCGACGCTGCCGAGGCGCGCTCGCGGCAGGCGCTGGCGCCCCTGCTGCCCACGGTGGCGATGAACGTCGGCTACAGCCGCTCGACCGCGAACTTCGTGGCCCGACCCGGCGCGGTGCCCAGCAGCGTCGACACCACCTCGACGCTCTCGCTGCAATCGTACGACTACTGGAACGGGAACCTGACCGCGAGCGCCACCCTGTGGGACTTCGGGCAGAACTGGAACCGCTACCAGGCCTCCCTCTCGACGGCCCAGGCCCAGGCCGCCAGCGAGCAGTCGCAGCGCCGCACCAGCGACTACTCGGTGCGCACGCTCTTCTTCGCCGCCGGGTCGCTCAAGGAACTGGCGCTCGTCGCGCAGCACGCGTTCGAGAACACCGCGCTGCACGCCGCGCAGATCGACGGCATGGTGAAGGTCGGCACCCGCCCGGAGATCGACCTCGCGCAGGCCCGGGCCGACGTCGCCAACGCGCGGTTCGTGCTGCTCACCGCGAAGAACAGCGCGGCGGTGGCGCGGGCGAAGCTGTCGCAGGCGCTCGGCGTCCCGCTCCCCGTCGACTGCACGCTCGCGGGCACCGCGGCCGAGGCCGTCGAGGGGGAGACCCGGGAGCTGCCGTCATTGATGGACGAGGCCCTCGCCGCGCGCCCGGAGGCGAAGGCCTTCGAGGCGCAGGTCAAGGCCCAGGAGCTCACCATTCGCGCGGTGCGCGGGGCCTACCTGCCTTCGCTCGGGGTGCAACTCGGCGGGACGCTGGCCTCGCGCGCGCTGCCGACCATCGTGCCCAACTTGAACCTGCAGGCGACGCTGAGCTGGTCGATCTACGAAGGCGGCATCACGGTCGCGAGGGAACGAGAAGGAGAAGCGACGCTGCGGCAGCTCGAGGCCCAGCGTGACTCGCTGACCCTGCAGGTGCGCCTCGATCTCGAGCAGGCGTTGCTCGACCTCGCCGCCGCGAAGCAAGGCGTCGACGTGGCCGGTGAAGCGCGCGCGGCGGCGCAGGAGAAGCTGCGGCTCGCCGAGGGCCGGTACAAGGTGGGCGCGGGCAACGCGCTGGAGCTGTCCGACGCGCAGGTGAAGTCGACGCAGGCCGCCGCCCAGGAAGTGCAGGCGAAGTTCACGCTGTCGACGGCGCGGGCCGCCCTGGTCGCGGCGCTCGGGCGCACCTGAGCTCCCTCGCCCTGCGCGAGCGGGGAGAGGGCCGGGGTGAGGGGCCGAACTGGCACCGTCGCCTGGGCGCTCCCACGCACCTTCGAGACCGGGCCAGGGCGCAGGTCATCACCGGCCCCTCGCTTTGGCAGCGCCGGACGCGCGGTCCCAGCCCAGCAGTGGCTGTCTGACCCGGCAGCGCCGCCACTGCAGCCCGGGCTTGCACGCCGCAGGCGCCTCGACCTCGTCGTCGGAGTGATCGTCGACGCCGCGGTCGGGGCCCCTGACGTTCTGCCGCCACCCGCCGAGGCCGCAGCGATCGCCGACGTTCCCCTCAGGCGGCGCGCGCCCACCCACCGGCACAGCATGTTCACCTCGCGCTCGAGCGCCAGTGGAGCCTCGAGCGACCCCCCTTCACCGCGACGAGCGCCTTCCGACAGTCGGCCTTCGCCGGTTCGAGCGCGGCACCGAGCACCTGGGTCACGAACTCCGCGGGCGCGGGCACCGAGAGGGCCTCGGTGTACAGGGCCGGCCGGGGGTGCGCGAAGAGCTGGGGCTGGCGCAGCAGGGTGTCGCGTTCCCAGGCGACCAGGCAGGCGACAGGTGCGCGGGTGTAGGTCGTTGGTGGTCGCGAGCAGCCCTGCGAGAACTGCGGGGGACAGTTAGCCTTCCACATGGCGGTCTCGACCTACCTGTTGACCTTCCTGGCCAGAGAATCCGTGAAGCTCGCCCCGGCGTTCCCAGCGAAGTACCCCTGCAGTTGGCTGATCTGGGAGCCCGGCAAGTGGCGACCGGCGACCACGACGCGGCAGAGCAACCAGGCCACGACCATCACCGACCCCTCCGTCTTTGGCCGGGCCTCGCGGCCGGTGGGGACGGACGCATTCTGCTTCCACCTCGATGAGAAGCCGGGCGTCGAGCTCACGCTGGGCCGGGCCTCGACGAGCGACATTCTCGTCAATGACCTGACCCTGTCTCGAACGCACCTGCTGCTGCGAGGCGGCGCGACGTGGGAAGCCAGCGTGGCGCCGACGTGCCCACATCCCACCACTTTCGGCGACCAGGCCGCGCCTGCGGGAGCCTGGACACCGCTCACCTCGGGCCTGTCGATCGGCGCCGGCGCGGTGCGCCTTACCTACTACGACGTCGCGGGCATGCTGGCGCGGCTCGACGTCGAGGCGAAGCGGGGGAACGTGGTGCTCCGCACCGTCGGGTAGCCCTCACGAGCCGCCTGACGACGTTCACCCCTGCTGCGGTGGCAGTTCGAAGCGACCATCGGGATGACCGGCCCGGTGGGTGACGACGTTCCACGCGCGGAAGTCGGGAGGAGGCCCGGGGCAAGGAGAGTCAGCGATCCAGCGCCCATCTACGCGGTCAAGGCGCCGCAGCAGTCGCGTCGCCGAACCGAACGCGCACCGACATCCACCCAAACTCGAGGGTGAGCCCCTGGCCTTCGGCCTGGCGCATGGAGTCACTGCACCAGCTCCCGCCCATGTCATCGCCCTGATCGAACGACCAGAGGTCGTGCCCCACACGGCGCAACTCCGCGATCACCTCTTCGAACGCCCGCTCGGGCTCTGCGCTGCCCGCGAGGTGCGTCGCGATCCGCGAGGCCATCACCACCACGCAGGCCTGCGGGTCGGCGCTGCATCGCGCGAATGACACCTCTTCGAGCGACAGCGTCCCGAGCGAGACGAACTTCGCGTCGTGCCACGGCAGCGTGCGCGGCAGCGCCCCGCTGAGCGTGGCGAGCAGGAGCGCGGTCGACGCCCACGTGCGCGGGACGAGCACCTTCGCAGGGTAGCCGTCGCCATCGGCGAGCGGCGTCTCGTCGCTTCCGCGCCCAAGCAAGCGCAACACACGGCCCTGGGCGAAGTGCACCACCATGCCCTCGTCGCGCACCGGTGTGACAGTGAGCTCGTACGGCGCGCCGTCCTCCTGGGTGCCGCGCAAGATCAGCGCGACGTCCCGGGTGGGAGAGAGGGAGTCCACCGCCGCGCTCAGCTCGCCCGGCGCCGGCACGAACGGCACCGACACGAACGGCATGCCCGCCCCGCCCCGCTCGAGGCGCTCGAGCGTCAAGGCGCTGAAGGTGTGAACGCTTCGTCCCGACATGGCTCCAAGTTACGTGAGTGGGACGCGCACGTCTCGGTGGCGCGCACGCGCTGGCAGCGAGGCTCAGAACTCCGCGACGAAGGCGAGCGCGTTGCACGCGCGATCGGGGCACACGAAGACGTGCAGCGCGCCGTCGAGGAACTGGCCGCCGTCGTAATCGAGCAGGTGCTGCATCTCACCGTGGCCGCCGCAACTCGGCGTCCGATCACCCTGGACCCAACAGGGAACGCCACCGAGCCACGCGCCGGCCCGCAGTCCCCCAGGCCGGTCCGAAGCGGGCTGTCGTGGCCCTGATTCCAGCCAGTCGTCGAACTTCGCGCCGAGGTCGTCGAGCAGGTCCTCGGTCGCGCCCGGCGGTAGCTCGTCGAACGCGACATCGCCCACGCCGAACAGCCCGCTCGCGGCCGTCCAGGGCGCCTTCGCTGCTCGAGCTCCATGCCAGCTCTCGCTCGGTGCCAATCGCCCGGGGCCGAAGGGAGTGACGCGCTGCGTGTCCGCCAGCCATCCGCTCGAGGCCGACTTCCAGGTGCCCTCCGCCGGTCCCTCGACGCGCATGGAGCCGCGCACGAAGCGCACGTGGCCGACCCGAGGGTCGCTCGGGTTCTTGATGCCGCAGTGAAAGCAGAAGAGCGCGACCAATCCGCCAGCGCCCGGGATCCAGTCGGCGAGCACGGCGGAGCTGAGTTGGACGCACATCTCGAGCGGACGCGCGCAGAGGCCGCACGTGGGCCAGCGTGCCTCGTCGAGAAACGCGAGGCGCCCGTGCGCGAAACAATCCTCGGCGGTCGGAACGAAGCGCTCTTCGGCACGGACTGTGGGCACGCCGAGGGCCCTGCTCACGGGCGCAGTCGCGCAGATCTCGTCGTGCCACGCGCTGAACAAGGGATGTCGCGGCAGCGCGAGCGGCGGCAGCGAATGAACGAACGGAACGCTGGCCGCTGCGGCATCGCTCCAGCGGGGATGCTCGCGCACGAAGGTCGGCCAATGGCGACGCGGCGTGGCTGGGTAGACCTTCGCTGCGGTGGGCGGCACCGGCACGAGCGGCGTCACGCGGACCGCCTTGGGGACCCCCTGGTAGCCGGCGATGGTGCCGAGCACGACGACGCGGATGCCGATCAAGTCCTCGGTCGCGAAGCCCTCGAGCGCCGTTCCTCCAAAGCGCACCCGTTCGCCGTCATCCAACTGGATCCAGCCGAGCGCGTCGTGGGGATCGAGCGAGAGGATCGTTCCTGGCCGTCCGGTCATGCGACCAGGATCGGCCAAGGGGCCCGATGCCGCACTGGCCAGGGCGGCGCGAGGCAGGCATCAAGGAGCCCCAATTGAGAGTCAGACCAGGTCTGGTCTACCGTCGCGGCGTGATCCTCAAGAACATCTCCGAGGCGAAGGCAGAGCTCTCCGCCCTCATCGAGGCGGTCTCCAAGGGCGAAGAAGTGCTCATTGGCAAGGCGGGGGTTCCGGTCGCGCGCCTCGTTCGGTTCCGGGGTCCCGCCTCCCCGAGGAAGCCCGGCGCGATGAAGGGCCGGATCCGCGTGCGGGCCGATTTTGACGAACTGCCCGACGACGTCGCCGCAGCGTTCGGTGTGTTGCCGTGACGCTCCGGCTCCTGCTCGATACGCACGTGCTCCTCTGATGGCTCGCGGATGACCGAAAGCTGAAGGCCAGGGTCCGCTCCGTCCTTGCCGATCCGGAGAACCTGGTCTTCGTCAGCGCCGCGAGCATCTGGGAGCTGCGAATCAAGGAAGGGCTCGGCAAGGTCGACCTCCCCACGGACTTCGAAGAAACGCTCGACGCGCAGTCCTTCGAGCAACTCTCCGTCACCGCTGCCCACGCGCTCGCCCTGCGAGGCCTGCCGCTCCATCACCGCGATCCGTTCGATCGAATGCTCGTCGCCCAGGCCGGGCTCGAGGGCTTGACGATCGTCTCGCACGACGATGCGTTGAAGGCCTACGGAGTGCCTCTCATCTTCGCCTGATCTCGCGCAACGACCCGCCTGCGCAGGTCACGCCTTCCGCGGCGGCAGCTCGAAGCGGCCGTCGGGGTGGACGCGCCCGAGCACCTTGTTCACCTGGTCCACGATCGACAGCGCGAAGATCACCGGCCCGGCCTTCGGCACCGAGGCGAACTCGGGCGAGGTGGCGAGCACCTTCAAGGCGACGTTCACCGCATCACACGCCACGCCGAACTGCTCGAACAGCAGCGCGTGCTCGTCCTTCTTCGCCCGCGCGGCGTTCTTCTTCGGGCTCGGCTTCTTCATTGCATCATCTCCTTCATCAACGCGTCGTCGACGTCCTCTTCGACGCCCGCATCGGGCGGCGCGTACTGTACCCGCTCGGCCTCGCTGCACGCCTTCGGGTTGAGCGTGTCCTCCTGCACGCACTCGAGGTTCCACGCTTCTCGAGGAGCCACGCCGAGCTTCTCCGCCTTCGCCCGCGCGGCGTCGATGTCGGGCTGCACCAGCACCGTGGAGATCCACGGGAAGGCCATCACCAGGCCCAGGCACAGCGTCAGCAGCCCCACGAAGGGCAGCACCGCGCGGTAGAGCGACACCACGGGCCGCTGAAACCGGAAGCTGGAGATGAAGAGGTTCAACCCCATCGGCGGCATGCAGAACGCCAGCTCGAGGTTGAGCAGCACCATCATCGCCAGGTGAAAGGGGTGAAGCCCGAAGCGCGCCGCGAACGGCAGCACCAGCGGCACCGCCACCAGCAGCGCCGAGAACCCGTCCATCACCATGCCGATGACGAGCAGGAACACGTTGAGCACCACCAGGAACTGCCACCGCTCAGTGAGACCCAGGCCAATCAACAGCTCGAGCACGTGCGCCGGCACCTGGCGGTCGATGACGAAGTTCATCAGCGCGTTGGCCATCATCAGGATGAGGATCACCGCGCCCGCCAGGGCCACCGCCTGCTTCAAGATGCGCGGGAGGTCCTTCACCGCCAGGTCCTGGTGGATGAAGAGCGAGCACCCCACCGCGTACACCAGGACGATCGCCGCCGACTCGTCGAGCGTGGTGAGGCTGGTGGTGAGGCCCCCGAGGATGACGAAGGGGATGCCCAGCTCCCACTTCACGAGCCCCAGCGCCTTCACCGCCTCCTTCGGCACGAAGCGATCACGCGGCACCTTGTCCTTGAGGCCCACGTAGGCGCTCCACAGCCCGAGCACGACGAGCACCAGCAGCGCCGGCAAGAGCCCCGCCTTGAAGGCCGCGGTGAACTCGAGCCCCGCGACGAGCGCGTAGACGAGGATGGGCAGCGACGGCGGCAGCAACAACCCCAGCGAGCCACCGGTGGTGACGAGTCCCAGGGAGAAGCGCTCCGGGTACCCTTGCGAGCGCAGCGTCGGGTACAGCAACCCGCCGATGGCGATGATGGTCACGCCGCTGCCGCCGGTGAGCGAAGTGAAGAAGGCGCTCGCGGCGAGGCACACCAACGCCAGGCCACCAGGCAGCCAACCGAAGAGCGCCCGCGAGGCCTCCACGATGCGCAGCGGGGCCCTGGACTCGGCGAGCACGTACCCGAGCGCGGTGAAGAGGGGGATGGTGATCAACACCGGCGAGCCCGCGAACTGCTCGTCGAGCACGCGCGGCGCCAGGCGGTTGAGGGGCGCGCCGCTGAGCACCCACGCCAACTCCGCGCCGCCGGCCATGATGGCGAACAGGGGCACCCCGAAGAGCGCCGCCAGCGCGAGCACCGCCGCCGGCCAACCGCCGAAGAACCCAAAGAGCCCCGAGACCGACGCCACGCCACCGGTGAGCCACGCGCGCGCCCGGGGCTTCGACTCGGCGACGCCCGCGCCGTGGGCCCCTTCGTTCGGCGTGCCCAACAGCACCCACAACAGGAACCGCAGCGCGATCCACCACAACCCGAAGGGGATGATCAGGCTCAGGTCCTTGACCAGCAGCCCGCGCGGCGCCTCGCCCGGCATCGCCAACAACGGCATGCGGGTCAGCGACAGATCCGCCTCGCGCAACGGGGTGAAGGCCTCGTCGTCACCCAGCCACGCGTTCCACTCCGCGGCGGTGAGCGAGCGGTCCCACGGCCGGCCGGCCAGCACCCGGCCTGCCATCTTCACGTCGAGGCGCACCTGCTTGCCGGCGAGCGCGAGGTGCCGCGCCACGCCGGTGCCGGTGACCGCCACCTTCTCGGCCGCGCTGGCGCCCGGGGGGACGTGGAACGCGTCGATGGCGATGAAGTCGAAGAACCCCCAGCCCGCGCAGGCACACACCGCCGCCGCGAGCACCCCGCCCCCGCGCGCCACCCACGCCCGCATCGCCTCGCCGAACGAGCGCGACACCACGTCGATGGACACGTGGCGCCCGGTCGCCGTGGCCAGCGCGCCGCCGGCCATGGCCAGCACCAGGGTCAACCGCGTGCCCAGCCCGCGCAGCCCGCCGAACCAGGTGAGCACCGAGCCGTCTTGCAGCCACGCCAGCACGTTGGCCGCCCAGTCCACGCCCAGGTCCCGCCAGAACCACGCGAGGGCGATGGCCAGCAGCACCACCGCGCCGGTGCGCTTCGTGGACCGCGAGAAGCGCCAGGTGAGGAACCCCAGCAGCGTCGCCGAGAAGCCCGCGCGGAACACGAGGCCGGCGACGAAGTCTGCCGAGGTGCGCGACGAGAGCCCCTTGAGCGTGACCCACGCGACCAGGGAGCAGGACAGCAGCGCCAGCGCCGCCGTCACCACCCCCACCTCGAGGCGGGTCAGCGCGCGATCGAGCCGCGTCACTTCGCGAGCTGCTCGACTTCTTCGATGAGCTTGGCCGGGAAGGTGCCCTTGCCCAGCCGCGCGCGTGCCTCGGCGAACACCTTCGCCCAGGCCGCCACGTCTTCGGCCGAGAGTTCCACCACCGTCATGCGCTTCTCGAGCCGCGCGAAGGCCTTGGCGTCTTCACCCCGAATGCGGTCGGTCAGCGCCTTGGAGGCCACGCGGCCGGTCTCGAGCACCACCTCGCGCCACGCCGTCGGCAGCGCGTCGAGCTTCGCCTTTGCCAGCACCATGCCGCCGATGTTCGGCGCCACCACCGAGCGCGTCATGTGGTCGAAGCGGCTGGCCCACTGCAGCTGCTCGGCGGCCAGCGCGCTCACCGAGAGGATGGTGACGTTGCCCGTGGAGAGCTCCGGGAGCACCTCGGGCAGGCTGGTGGGAACGATGACCGCGCCGGTGAGCTGGAAGAGCGGCGGGAGCACCGGGTCTTCACGCCACACCCACGCGCGCTTGCCCTTCAAGTCTGCCGGCGTCTTCACCGGGTAGCCCTTGGACATGAAGCGATCGAGGCCCACGTCGCCCCAGCCGACGAGCTCGATGCCCGCCTCGCGGAAGGTCTTCTCGAAGCGCGGCTTGAGCACGTCGCGCACCTTGTCGAGCTGCGCCCAGTCGGCGTACAGCCCGGGCACCTGCAGCACGTTGACGTTGGGGTCGATGACGCCCAGGCCCACGGCCGAGACCACGGCGCCGTCGAGCTGGCCGGTCTTCACCTTCGACATCTGCGCGGCCTCGTCACCCTGGGTGCCGTTCCAGAAGATCTCGATGGTCACTTCGTGGTTCGTCTTCTCGAAGACCGCCTTCTGCCAGACGCGCAGCACGGCGCCCCAGGGCGACTCGCGCGGCACCGACGAGCCCAGCTTGAGCACCACGGGCTCGGCCGCCTGGACGACGGGGGCCAGCACCAACGACAACCACAGGAAGTGACGGAGCATGTGCGGGGGCCTTTCGATTCAGAAGCCGCAGCGCTTGAGGCGCGGCGTGCCGAGGTAGCGGGCGGCCTTGCGGCGCGCGATGACGTTCTCGAGGCGCTGCGCGGGCAACACGTCTCCGGCGGCGAGCACCTCCTCCAGCAGCGCGCGGTAGAGCGCCCCGTCGTGGGCCTGGCAGGCGAAGTTCTGCGCGTACATCAGCTGCACGGTGAGCGCCTTGCGGTCGGTCAGCGCGAGGGCGCGCTCGAACTGCTTCTTCCCCTCGGCCAGCTCCGCGTCGGGGGAGCGCGCGTGGTAGGCGCCCAGGGCCGCGAGGCCGGTGGCGTAGGCCAGGGTCTCGTCCAGCTCCACGCTGCGCTCGAGCAGGGCCACGCCCACGAAGAGGTCCGCCACCACCTCGGGCTGGTCACCGGCCACGCCGCCGCGCGAGAGCCACGAAAGGCCCAGCCACAGCAGCGCCTCGGCGTCCCGCTTCTCGAAGCCCGCGAGGTAGGCCTTGATGGTCTCGGAGTTCTTCTGCGCGACGACGAAGCCCGGCTTCTGCTGCTCGAGCAACGAGGTGCCGAACTTCACCGCCCGGTCGTAGGCGTTCTTCGCGCGCCCGGCGTGCCACGCCTCGCCCTCGTCGTCGCCCTTGTCGACGGCCTGCTCCCAGCTGTCCTCGATGAAGGCCGAGGCGTAGCCCGTCCACGACTGGGTGAGGAGAAAGAGGCCGTCTTCGTTGTCCGGCGCCAGCGTGTTCATGCCCTCGATCTGCACCAGGCTCGACCCGGCGCCTTCCTTGGCCACCTCGAGGTCCGAGAGGGTGTCGAAGGCCTTCGCGGCCTGGCGGGTCGACTGGAGGGTGCCGTCGAGGATGATGCGGTCGAGACAGCCGGTAGCTCCGACGAGGCACAGCAGGGCAAGCAGGCGCATGGAGGGGGGCCTTCTGCGTCATCGACCGCCCGCCGTCAAAGGCGGGTTTGGCAAGCGACGGCCCCGGCTGCCGTAGGGGGTGACGTGCGCCCCCGCTGCGAATAAGGACCACCCCGTGAAGAACCTGTTGATCAGCGCGCTGACCCTCGCCTCCTTCGTCGCCCACGCGGAGCTCGTCGATCGCGTCGCCGCGGTCGTGAACAACGACGTCATCACCCTCTCGGAGGTCGAGACCCGCATCGCGCCCGATCTCCAGCGCCTGCGCAGCGAGTCGGACCTCGCCAAGCGCGGCGAGCAGCGTGCCCAGATGGTCAAGCGCGGCATCGAGATGCTCATCGGCGAGAAGCTGATGGAGGCCCAGGTGCGCGAGCTCAACATCGAGGTCGCCGACTCGGAGATCGACCTGGGCATGGAAGACGTGAAGAAGCAGAACAACATCAGCAGCGAGCAGTTCGAGCAGCTGCTGGGCCAGGAGGGCTACACCCTGACCTCCTACAAGGCCTTCATGCGCAAGCACCTCGCGCGGCTCAAGCTGGTGAACCTGAAGGTTCGCAGCAAGGTGAAGATCTCCGACGAAGACATGAAGGCCGAGTACGCGCGCTGGAGCCACGACGAGGCCGCCGAGTTCGAGGTGCACGCGCGCCACATCCTCGTGCAGCTCCAGCCCAAGGCCACGACCGAGCAGGTCGAGCTCGCCCGCCTCAAGGCCGTGCTGCTGATGGAAGAGGCGAAGAAGCCGGGCACCAACTTCGCCGAGCTCGCCAAGCAGAAGAGCGAAGGCCCCTCGAAGGCCGACGGCGGCGACCTGGGCTTCTTCCGCCGGGGCGTGATGGTCGCGGAGTTCGAGAAGGCCGCCTTCACCCTGCCCGTGGGCGGCATCTCCGACCCCATTCGCACCAAGTTCGGCTGGCACGTGCTCAAGGTCGAGGAGCACAAGGTGCTCGCCGCGCCGCCGCTCGAAGAGGTGAAGGACCAGCTGCGTGAGAAGATGCTGCGCGGCCAGCTCGAGAAGTACACCGACCAGTACGTGCAGGAGCTCCGCGCGGCGGCCGTGGTGGAAGTGAAGCTCTGAGCCTTTCGTAACGCCGGGCAACGGAACCAAAGGGGCCGCGCCACTCATGGGCAGTGAACGCCACTGCACGGGTGCTCCGCATGCGACAGCCGCCTGATTCCGCGGCCTTCGGCGCCCTCTACGCCGAGCATTTTCGCGCCGTGTGGCGCACGCTCTCGCGCGTGGGCGTGGCCCCGGGCTCCATCGACGACGCCACGCAGGAGGTCTTCGTGACCGCCTGGCGCAAGTTCGGTGACTTCGAGGGCCGCTCGACGCACCGCACCTGGCTGCTGGGCATCGCGCTGCGCGTGGCCAGCGACACGCGGCGCAAGCAGCGGCCCACCGAAGCGGTCTCGCCGCGGCTGCCCGAAGCGGGCCCTTCGCCCGACGCGGTGGCCGAGTCGAAGCAGGCGCAGCGGGCGGTGGAGCGGCTGCTCTCGAAGCTCGAGCCCGAGCGCCGCGAGGTGCTGCTGCTGGTCGATCTCGAAGGCTATTCCGTCCCCGAGGTCGCCGAGGCCACGGGCACCAACCTCAACACGCTGTACACGCGGCTGCGCGCAGCGCGGCAGCAGTTCGAAGACCTCGTCACGCGCGAGGCACAGGAGCACCGATGAACCCGCTCTCGAAAGAAGCGCGCGCCGCGCTGGCGGCCCTCGCGCCCGCGGAACCCACGGCGGCCGATGAGCGGCGCGTGCGGCAGAACCTCGAGCGGGCCCTGGGCCTGGCCATGCCCCTGGCCGCGGTGACGGTGGCCACGAGCACCACCAGCGCGGCGGCGGCCACCACGGCCACCACCGCGCTCTCCCACGGCGGCGCGGTGGCGGGCCTCACCTCGCTGGGCCTCGGTGCGAAGGTGGTGCTCTTCGTCGCAGCCCTCGGCGTGGGCGCGGCGGTGACCGTGGGCGTGAAGCACGCGCTGGAGCCTGAAGCCCCGCGCGCGGTGAAGCCGGTCGCCGCGCCCCGGCCCGCGCCTCCACAGCGCGCGGTCGCCGCGGTCGCCGAACCTGCGCCGGTGCCTGGGGTGTTGCCCACTGCCGAGCCCCTCGAGGCGGCGACCGAGCCCGCGACCCCGACGGCCAGGCCCCGCGTGGCGAGCGTCGAGCCCACCCGGACCCCGGTCGTGCCGGTCGTCGAGCCCGAGCCCGCGGCGGAGACGCCCGCCCTCGCGCTCTCGCCGCCCGCCGTCGCGGCCCCGCCTCCACCTCCGGGCCTGGTCGTGGCCGTCGATGAAGCGGGCTACGAGCTCGCGGTGGAGGTGAACTTCCCCTCCTGTGACGTGGTGACCGAGATGCGCTCCGCCCTCGCGGCGCGCCGGCTGCTGATCAACAACCAGGCCGAGCACGCGCTGTGGTTGCTGGGCGCATACCAGAAGCACTGCGCCTCGGGCCGCTGGAGCGACGAGGCGTGGCGCGTGCGGCTCTCGAGCCTGTGCAAGCTGGGGCGAAACACCGAAGCCACGAGCTTGCTCGAATGGGTCACCAGTGAATACCCCGGCCGACGTCCCGCCATCGAGGCTGAGCTGCGCACCACCTGTGAGCCCGAAGTGCTGGGGGAATAGCGACCCCTCGGTGACTTCCGCCACGGCCTGAACCGGCAGGGGTGGCCTGCGCGGTGCACCACCTCCTGAGGACAGGGGGTGACGAAAATGCACCACTGCATCACGCCTCACACATCGATCATCTCCGCACGCACCGACTGCGTTCCCCGCGCGAACGGTTCGCAAACGCTGCGGCTGCGGTCCGTTCGCTGCCTGGCGTGGTCGTGCCTGTTCGCGCTGTCGGCGTCGGCCGCTCCCACTGAAGCGCTCGAGCGCGTCGCCACGCGGCGCATCCTGTTCGGGCACCAGTCCGTGGGCGCGAACCTCGTCGAGGGCCTCGCCGCCCTCGGCGCTGCGCACCTGGTGATCAAGGAGGGTCGAGACCCCGGGGCCTTCGTGACGCCGGCCTTCGTGCACACGCGCGTGGGCCGCAACGAAGACCCGGCGAGCAAGGTGGCCGACTTCGAGGCCGCGCTCGAGGCCATCGGTGGCCGCGCAGACATCGCGCTCTTCAAGTTCTGCTACGTGGACTTCTCGGCGACCACCGACGTGGACGCGCTCTTCGGCACCTACGTGGCGGCGCTGCAACGGTTGCATGCGAAGTATCCCGCAGTGACGTTCGTGCACGTGACCGCGCCGCTGACCGTGGTGCAGAGCGGCCCGGTGGCGTGGCTCAAGCGGGTGCTGGGAAAGGCGCCTGGGGGGGCGCGCGAGAACGCGGTGCGGCACCACTACAACGAGCTGCTGCGCACCAGGCTCGCCGGCGAGCCGCTGTTCGACCTGGCGCAGGCCGAGGCCACGAAGGCCGACGGCTCGTTGAACACCGTGGAGCTCGACGGTGAGCAGGTGCCTGCGCTCGTGGCCGCGTGGTCCGACGACGGGCAACACCTCAACGGGGAAGGTCGCGCGCGCGTGGCCCGGGCGTTGATCACGCGGCTGGGGAGCATCCCGTGAACCTCACCTGGCTCAAGCTGTGGCGGTGCACGAAGGTGGGGGCCCGGGTACGCGCGCTGGGCTCGGTGTACGTCGTGGGAGGCGGTCGCATCGAGGTCGGCGACGACGTGTGCATCGACGGCCGCGTGGTGCCCGTCGAGTTGCACGCCGGTCCCCGCGGCGTGCTGCGCATCGGCAACGGCTGCGTGCTCGAGGGCGGCGTGTCGCTCGAGGCCGAGGAGCTCGTCGAGCTGGGGCCGCGCTGCCACCTCGGCCCGTTCACCAAGGTGATGGACAACCACTTTCACCCCATCTGCCCGGAGCGCCGCCACGAGCGCCCCACCTCGAAGCCGGTGCACCTCGGCGAAGGCGTGCGGCTCGGGGCGCAGGCCATCGTGCTCCCGGGAGCGGCCCTCGAGGCGAACGTCACGCTCGAGCCGGGGGTGGTCATTGGCCGCCACGTCAAGGCGGGACTCACGCTGGTCGGCAACCCCCCGCACGCGGTGCACCCATGAGCGCGCTGGCCACCAGCTTGCGTGACTGGGCCTCGGGCCGGATGCGGCTGATCGACCGGGCGTGGCGGATGGTCGATCGGCTGCGGGCCCACGTCGAGCTGTGGGGCTGCGAGGTGGGCCGCGACGTGATGGTCGTGGGGCCGCTCGACCTGGCCATTCATGGCCACGCGAACATCGGCGCGCGCTCGAGCTTCCTCACCGGCCCGGTGCCGACCTCGGTGCAAGTGGCGCTCGGGGCGCAGCTCGAGGTCGGCCAGGCGTGTCACTTCAACTACGGGGTGTCGATCTCCGTGGCGCGGAAGGTTCGCATCGGAGATCGCTGCATGTTCGGCTCGTACGTGCGGCTGGAGGACACGGCCCACGGGTCGAGCAAGCCCATCATCATCGGTGACGACGTGTGGATCGCCCACGGCGCGGTGATCGAGCCCGGGGTCACCATCGGGAACGGCGCGGTCATCTCGGCAGGCGCCGTGGTCACCACCGACGTCCCGGCGGGGATGGTCGCGCTGGGAAACCCGGCTCGCGTGATGAGCCAACAACTGACGGGGAGACCGACATGACTGACGTCGCAACCACGCTGCGTACCTTCATCCAGGACACGTTCTTCGTCGACTCGTTCGCCGACTCCGACTCGTTCCTCAAGAACCGGCTGGTGGACTCGACGGGCATGATGGAGCTGGTCGTCTTCGTCGAGGGCCAATACGGCTTCCGGGCGGCGGACACGGAGTTGGTGCCGGCGAACCTCGACTCCATCGACAACCTGGTGGCCTACGTCGCCAGAAAGCGCGCGGCCTGAAGCCATGTGCGGAATCGTCGGCTTCACCCTCCCCCGCGGGATGACGGGCGACGCGCGCGGCACGGCGGCGGCGCAGGTGCGGGCGATGACCGCCTCGCTCCACCACCGGGGCCCTGACGCGCAGCGGGCGGTGATGCTCGACGGCGTGGCCCTGGGTCACACCCGGCTGTCCATCGTCGACCTCGCGGCCGGTCACCAGCCGATGCACGCCCCGGAGCGCGGGCTGTCCATCGTCTTCAACGGGGAGATCTTCAACCACCTCGAGCTCCGCGCGCAGCTGCCGGGGTGGGCCTTTCGCACCCACAGCGACACCGAGGTCATCCTCGCGGCCTGGGACGCGTGGGGCCCGGCCGCGGTGCAGCGCTTCGTGGGCCAGTTCGCCTTCGCCCTGTGGGACGCGAAGACGCAGCAGCTGTGGCTGGTGCGCGATCGCGTGGGCATCCGGCCGCTGTACCTCGCGGAGCTCCCCGGGGGCGGCGTGGCCTTCGCCTCGGAGGCCCGCGCGCTCTTCGCCGGGGGCCACCTCGCACCGAAACTCGACGCGCAGGCCATTGCCCAGACGGTGCACCTCTGGGCGCCGGTCTCTCCCCGCAGCAGCTTCGAGGGCGTGACGCAGCTGCCCCCGGCGCACCTGGCCTGCGTGGAAGGGGGCCGGGTCACGCGCCTCGAGCGCTACTGGCAGCTCGACTACTCGCCCGAGCGGGTCGACCCCCAGCGCAGCTTCAGCGACGCCATGGAGCAGGTCGACGCCGCATTGGACGACGCGCTCACGCTGCGGCTGCGCGCCGACGTGCCGGTGGCGGCGTACCTCTCCGGGGGCCTCGACTCGTCGCTGCTGTGTGCGCTCGCCCAGGCGCGGTTGGGGGGCTCGTTGCAGACCTTCTCGGTGGCCTTCGAGCAGGCGCGCTTCGACGAGCGGAACTTCCAACAGCAGGTGGCGCAGGCGCTCCACACCACGCACCACGTCACCCAGGTCAGCGACGCGGACATCGGCGCGCTGTTGCCCGAGGTGGTGTGGCACACCGAGCAAGTGCTGCTGCGCTCGGCGCCGGCGCCCTTCTTCGCGCTCTCGCGGTTGGTGCGGCAGCACGGCACCAAGGTGGTGCTCACCGGGGAAGGCGCCGACGAGGTGTTCCTCGGCTACGACCTCTTCAAGGAGACCGCGGTGCGGCAGTTCTGGGCGCGGCAACCCCAGTCCACCTGGCGGCCGCGGCTCTTCGGCCGGCTCTACCCCTACCTCCCGCTCTCGCAGCAGGCGCCCGAGGTGCTGCGCAGCTTCTTCGGCCTGGGCCTCGAGACCCCCGACGCGCTCGACTTCTCGCACCGCATCCGGTGGACCAACTCGGGGCGGGTGGCGCGGTTCTTCAGCAAGGCCTTCGCGGCGAAGCTCGGTGGCCCCGCGCCCATCGAGGCCATGCTGTCCACCGTGCCGCCGGAAGTGCGCGGGTGGAAGCCCATGGCCCGCGCGCAGTACCTCGAGTTCCACACCCTGCTCTCGGGCTACCTGCTCTCGGCGCAGGGAGATCGCATGCTGATGAGCAACTCCGTCGAGGGGCGCTTCCCGTTCCTCGATCACCGGCTCATCGAGCTCTCGGCCACGCTGCCGCAGCGCTTCAAGCTCAACGGGCTCGACGAGAAGTTCATCTTGAAGCGCCTGGCGAAGGGGCGCGTGCCGGCCACGGTGCTCTCGCGCACCAAGTTCCCCTACCGCGCGCCGGTGGCCGAGGCGCTGGTGGGACCGTCGGCGCCGGGGTGGAGCCAGGAGTTGCTCAGCCAGGGCGCGGTCGATGCGGGCGGGGTGTTCGAGGGGGCGAAGGTGGAGAAGTTGATCGCCAAGCTGCGCGCCGGCACCGGCGTGCCCTCGGAGGCCGACGCCATGGCCCTGATGGCCGTCGCCTCGACGCAGTTGCTCTGGCAGCAGTTCGTCCGTGCGCCGAGGCCCGTGCCCCGCGCGCACCTGGAAGCAGTGGAGGTGACGTCATGAGAGGTCCCGTCGATTGGCTGGCGTTCCACGCAGCGAAGAACCCCGACGCGCCGTTTCTCGGGGTGCCGGATCAACCGTGGCTCACCTACGGGCAGGCGCAGCTCCGCGTCGACGCGCTGCGGGCGCTGCTCTCGAGCCTCGACGTCGTGGAGGGCGATCGCGTGATGCTCGCGCTCTCGAACGTGCCGGCGAACGCGTTGTGCTGGCTCGCGGTGCAGTCCCTGGGCGCGACGGTGGTGGAGGTGGATCGCGAGTGGGGCGAGATCCCGCTCGCCGAGGCCCTCGCCCAGACGCGGCCCGCGCTGGTGGTGATGGAGGGCCGCGACTCGAGGCGCTGGGGCACCGTGGCCGGGGCCGCTCGCTGCCTGGCGGTGCACGCCATGGCGCCGCCCCCGGCCCTCGTGCGCGCGCTCAACGGGCGCTTCGTGGGGTGGATCTCCGAGACCGGTGAGTCGGCCGTGATCGCCCCGCCGGTGCCCCGCGCGCCGAGCTTCGATGCGCACATCGCGCAGATCATCTTCACCTCCGGCTCGACGGGCGCGCCTCGCGGGGTGCTGCACACCACCCGCAACGTGACGGCG
>CAIVGN010000081.1 GCA_903905455.1 uncultured Archangium sp. | reverse complement strand
GCCATCCTTGCTCGCCTTGCCGAGTTCTTCGGTCCACAGGTAGGTGGCCGCGTAGGTCTTCTCCACCAGATCCCGCGTATAGACCTTTTCGCGCTTCAGTTTTTCAGGGCGAGTCGGAATGCTCATGAGGCTGATGGTCGGATCTTCACTGGGCAGCAGCGAGGCCTCCACCTGCCGGTAGTAACTGGTGAAGGACTTGAGGGCCGCGATGCGCTTCGGCTTGGCAGTGTCGTGGGTGTTCAGCATCCGCTTCAGGTCCTTCAAGGTGACCTTCCGAAGATCCATCCCACCAAGGTCTTCGCCCCAGTCGCCAAGGTACGTAAGGACGCTCGCCAGGTACCGAGGGTCCCGGCCTTCCTTCTTCAGGTGAGCGATGACCTTGTTGCAACTCGCGTCTTCCACCACGAGAGCATCAGCAGCGGCCTGCGCCTTGGCTTCCTTCGCGGTGGCATAGGCAGCAGGGTCCCGAGTGAAGAGGGCCAACTCAGCGAGGGCTTCTCCCCTTGTGGTGCTCTCCAGGGTCTTGGCGAACCTCCTGCCATCCACCATGCGCTCCAGGCTCCATCCAGGCTTTCCCCGAGCGTCAACGAAGGTCCGTCCCCCGTCCCACTTGCCAGTCCAGGTCCGCGCCATGTGCCCTCCGGGGCCGTTACGTACCAATTACGTAACCCGCATATCCTGAAAGATCCTCCCGGAGCCACAGGCACGAAAGATCCAGCGCCCGAGAGGACTGCTTTGGCTCGGAGAGAAGGGGCTAGGTGGTGCGCGAGAGGGGACTCGAACCCCTACGACCCAGCAAAGGGCCCGTGGATTTTAAGTCCACTGTGTCTGCCAGTTTCACCACTCGCGCCAAGCATCGTTGAGGCTGTCTAGCAGGGTCCCTCTGGTGTAGGAGCGCCGCATGCTGGAAACCGTTTCCAAGGGCTTTCGCGCGGCCAAGAACCGCCTGCTGGGCAAGGCTGAACTCACCCCCGAGCTGATCGACGAGTCGTTGCGGGACATTCGTGTCTCGCTGCTAGAGGCCGACGTAGCCTTCGACGTGGTCAAGAAGTTCGTCGCCCGCGTACGCGAGCAGGCGAGCGGCGCCGAGGTGAAGACCACGGTCACCGACAAGGGTGGCCGCAAGGTGAAGGTCTCGCCGGGCGACCACTTCGTGAAGATCTGCCACGACGAGCTCGAGGCCCTGATGGGGCCCGTCGACACCTCGCTCAAGCTCAAGCCCAAGGGGCAGGTGAGCAGCCTGATGATGGTCGGCCTCCAGGGCTCCGGTAAGACCACCACTACCGGCAAGCTGGCCTTCAAGCTCAAGAAGGAAGGGCGCTCGCTGTTGCTGGTGGCCGCCGACATCTACCGGCCCGCCGCCGTCGACCAGCTCAAGGTGCTCGGCGAGAAGCTCGGCGTCCCCGTGTTCCACGAGCCGGGACTGTCGCCTCCGGAGCTGGCCAGGCGCGCCTACGAGAAGGCCCGCGCCGAGAAGATCGACGTGGTCATCGTCGACACCGCTGGCCGCCTCGCCATCGATGAGACGCTGATGCTCGAGTTGGAGGCCATCAAGGCCCACATCAAGCCCGAGAACATCCTCCTGGTGACCGACGCGATGATCGGCCAGGACTCGGTGAAGACCGCCGCCGAGTTCAACCGGCGCCTGGAGATCGACGGCTTCATCCTCACCAAGCTCGACGGCGATGCCCGCGGTGGCGCCGCGCTCTCGATCAAGGAAGTCACCGGCAAGCCCATCAAGTTCCTGGGCATGGGCGAGGGGCTCGACAAGCTCGAGGAGTTCCGTCCGGCCGGCCTCGCGTCGCGCATTCTCGGGTTCGGCGACGTCGTCGGCCTGATGAAGGACTTCGAGCAGGTCGTCGACCAGGACAAGGCCGAAGAAGACGCGAAGAAGCTGCTCTCAGGCCGCTTCAACATGAAGGACTTCATGGAGCAGATCCGCACGGTGCGGAAGATGGGGCCCCTGAAGGACCTGCTCGAGAAGATGCCGTTCCTGGGCGAGATGAGCGAACAGCTCAACCCCAACGAGGGCGAGCTCGACAAGATCGACGCCATCTACAACTCGATGACCGAGCAGGAGCGCCTCGCCCCCCACTTGATCAACAAGGGGCGCGCCGAGCGCATCGCCAAGGGCTCCGGGCGCGATCCCAAGGAGATCTCCGAGCTGATGCAGAAGTTCACCGGCATGCAGCAGATGATGGGCGCCATCGGCCAGGACCCCGGCATCCTCGGCAAGCTGCCCTTCTTCAAGCAGCTGGGCCAGATGAACCAGATGAAGAACATGGACCTCGGCAGCCTCTTCGGGAAAGACCCGATGATGGCCCAGGCCATGGGCATGGGCGGCCCCGGTGGCATGTCCGGCATGCCCATGCAGATGCCCCCCGGCTTGCCCCCCGGGTACACGCCCCCGATGAGCAAGGCGCAGCTCGCCCAAGCCCGCATGCAGGGCTACTCGTTGGGGCCCCAGAAGACCGGCATGAACGACGCCGAGCGCAAGGCCCTCAAGGACAAGCGCAAGCGCGAGAAGGACAACAAGAAGAAGAACCGCAAGCGCTGAAACGCTACGCGGTCTTCTTCAGCAGGTAGCCCGTCAGCCACGGGAACAGGTCCGCGACCGCGCCGATGCGGGCGCGGACTTTTCGTACGAACGAGCGCTGCCGCGAGGCGATCAGCGCGTCGACCCACTGCTTCATCGACGCGTTGGCCGTCTCGGCCGACAGCTCGAGCTCGAGGCAGGTGTCACGGCCCGCGGCGAGATCGAAGATCAGCACGCCCAGGCCGGCCTCGGGTTGCGTCTCGACCAGTTGCCGCGCGAGCTGTTCGGCGGCCTGGAACTGCCCGGTTCCCAAGAGGGCCTGCGCCAGGCGCAACGCCGCGGGACCGCCGGGCGGCACTCCGGCGCCGCTGCGGAACCAGGTCACCGCCGGCTTGTAGTCACCCGCGCTGATCAGCGCCTCCCCGATGGCCCAGTCTCGCTCGGGGCAAGCGGGCTCGAGCTCCTGCTGCTGGTCGGCCCAACGCTCGAGGGCGAGGGTGCCCTCGAGGTGCCTCGTGAGGCTGGCGACCGCCAGCAGCGCCTCCGGGTCCCGCGGGCCTGACTCGAGCGCCTCCCGCGCTCGCTGGAGCGCCAGGGGCGGTGTCCCCTGGGCGAGCGCCAGCCGGGCGAGACCCAACCGAGGCCGCACCGAGAGCAGTTGGAGATCGCCGGTCTGTTCTCCGGTGGTGAGGCAGGCGGTGTAATCGGCCCGGGCCTTCTCCACGTGCCCCTGGTGCTCGTGGCACACGCCGCGGCGGTGAAAGAAGGCCGCCGAGGGGACCAGGCGGGGCGCCCAGCCTTCGAGGAAGAGCAGCGCCGCGGGGGAGGTCGGGGGGAAGAGACCCTCGACGATGAGGGCGATGAGCTCGCCACCCCAGGGTTGCCGCTCGAGGTGTTGGCGGCCGGCCACCTCGATGGCCTCGGTCGCGCCCTGCGCCTCGGCGCGCCACGCGGCCTCGTCCTGCCAGGCCCGCGCCAGCTCGAGCAGCTTGAGCCGGCTGTAGAAGTCGGACGGATCGTCGGTGAGGCATTGGCGCAGCATCGCGGTGTGGCGCTCGCGCTTGTCCTTCGCGGCGTCGCGGGTGCGCACGTAGCCGAGGTGCTCGACCGGCTCCTCGAGGCGCGCCAGGGTCAACCCGCGCGCGGCGAGCATCTTCACCACGCCGTCGGAGGGGTCTTCGGCGATGGGGTGCCGGTACTGCACCACCGGGTCGCGGCGCCAGCCTCGCAGCACCCACGACTCGCGCCGGTGACCGTAGGGCAGCAGGTTCGACAGTCGCACCACCACCGCGCCCACGCCCGGTGAGGCGACGGCGGCGCGGCACTCGGCGATGAACTCGGGCGAGACCTGCTCGTCGGCGTCGAGCACCAGCACGAAGTCGCCGGTGGCGTGCGCCAGGCTCTCGTTGCGCGCGGCCGCGAAGTCGTGGGTCCAGGCAAAAGGGAAGACCTGGGCGCCGGCGTCGCGGAAGATCGCCGCGGTGTCGTCGCTCGAGCCGGTGTCGACGACCACCAGCTCGTCCCACAGGCCGCGGGCGGCCTCGAGGAAGGCGGGCGCGAGGTCGGCCTCGTCGCGAACGATCATCACCACCGACAGCCGGGGAGTCACGGGCTGCCCCCTGCCTCCCGCTCGTAGGCCTGGGCGGCGCGGTTCGAGACGGCGGTGCCGCGGAGGGCCTGCGCGAGGGTGTCTTTGAGTTCTTGAGCCAGCGCCTGGCAGCGCTCGTAGATCGGCAGGAGCCGGGTGTCGGCGCCCGCGCCCGGCGTCGCCGCGAAGCGCTCGAGGGCCTTGGACATGGCCTGCTCGGCGGCCACCGCGTCACCCAGCGCCAGGGTTCGCTCGAGGGTGTGCAGCGCGTCGAAGAGGCTGTCGTGGCGTACGCCGCTCACGGCGTCACCGGGGAACTGAGCGCGGCGACCGCTTGCTGGAAGGCCTCGACGATGGGGGCGAACGCGCGCTCGGCCTCACGCACGGCCGTGAGATCGCGGAAGGCGGCGGCGCGCGCGAGGCGCTGGGCCACGAAGAGGTAGAGCTCGCCCAACGACTCGGCCAACTCGGGCGCGGCCTTGGGGTCGAGGGTGCTGGCCAGTTCGGTGACGATGTCGCTGGCCTTGGTGAGCAGGGGCAGGGCTTCGACCACCTTCTGCTGCTCGAGGAGCGACGCCGCGTGGCGCATGTGGCGGAGCGCTGCTTCGAAGAGCATCACCATCAGGCGCTCCTTCGAGGCGGTCTCCTGGCTGGCACGTGCGTAGGCTCGAGTGGCGTTCATGCGTGGTTACCCTTTGCTGGTGGCTCGTGCTTCCTGGCTCGTCAGGTAGTTCCCGATCGTCTTGAATCCGCTGACGACTTTTTCCATCGCGGTGAACTGCGACACGAGCTTGGTGCGGTAGGCCTCGAGTCGACGTTGCAGCGAGTCAATCTGGGTGTCGATCTGGCTGACCGACTTGTCGTAGCTCTTGCTCTTCGACACGAGAATGCCGTCGGTTGAGTTCGTGTAGCTGTCGACGAGCGTTTTGACCCTGTCCGACACGCCCGAGCTCGCGGTCTGGAAGAGCGAGTTGACCGCCGCCGAGTCGCTGGCCAGGGCCTTGTTGAGTCGGACGCTGTCCAGCGTGAGCAGGCCATCACTGCCGGTCTTGATGCCCACGTCGGCGAGGCTGCGCACGGTCGAGGCCGGGTTGGAGACGCCCGAGACGACCGCCATCAGCGACGACTGGAGCCCGCGGGTCGACGCGTCGCCGCCCAGCGTCTTGGTGCGATCGGTCAGCTGCGCGATGTTGAGGTTCTGCCGCAGCAGCTTCATCACGTCGTTGTAGGAGCTGACGAACTGGCCGAGGTTGGTGGCGGTGCCGGTGGTGTCGGTGGCGAGCACCAGGTCTTCGGGCACGAGCGTCTTCGCCTTGAGCGCGAGCGTGACCCCGGGCAGCGCGTCGTCGATGGAGTTCGTGGTGCGCTCGAACTGCATGCCGTCGATGGTCACCTTGGCGTTGGTGGCGTCCTGCTGGATGGCGAGGCCCAGGGCCTGGCCCGCGCTGCCGGTGCTGGTCTCGGTGATCACCAGGCCGGAGCTCGCCGCCTGGCCGGGCGTGAAGCCGGTGTTCTTGTTGGTGAGCGAGAGGAACGCCTTGCCGTTCGATTCGAGCACCGTCGCGGTGACCGCTGCGCCCGAGTCGTTGATCGCCTTGGCCGCCTGGAGAAGCGTCATGCCGTCGGTCAGCGTGACCTGGGTGGTGGTGCCGTCGACCGCGAGGTCGAGCGTCCCCCCGCGGACCGGGTCGGCGCCGGAGGTGAACTGGGCGCTGCGGGCCTTGGCGGCCGTGGCGAGATCGTCGACGGTCATCGCGTAGCGCCCGGCGGTCGCTGCCGAGCTGGGGGTAGCGGTGAACCCCGAGGTGGTGCCGACCTGGCTGAGCGCGAGCGCCCCACCGGTCTTCATGCCCGCGACGGCCGTGGCGAAGGCCGTGAGCTTCGAGGTCAGATCGCCCAGTTGGCTGATCTGCGACTTGTAGGCGGTCTGCCGGGTCTGGGCGGCGGTGACGGAGTTGCTCTCGATCTTCACCAACTGATCGATGATCGAATTGGTGTCGAGGCCCGAGGCGAGACCGCCGACGCTGAAGTTGCTGGCCATGGTGAACCTTCTTTCGACACGAAGTCCTGCAACCCGCAGTCCCACGTGGACCGTCAGAAACGCGACGGGCGGGTCCGAGAAGACTCGAACCCGCCCGGGTCAATGCCGCGGTGTGTTGGGGGAAATCAGCCCAGGAGCTTGAGGGCGATCTGCGGGGCCTGATTGGCCTGCGCCAACACCGAGACACCGGCCTGCATCATCACCTGCGTACGCGCCATCCGCGAGGTCTCCTCCGCCACGTCGACGTCGCGGATGCGGCTGTTCGCGGCCGAGAGCGATTCGCCAGAGGTCTGAATGGTCTGGATGACCGACGAGAGGCGGTTGCCGGAAGCGCCGAAGCTGGCGCGGGCGGTGGACACGAGGGCCAGCGCGCTGTCGATGGTGGTCAGGGCGGTCTGCGACGCGGCCTGGGTCGAGAAGTCGAGCGCGCTGACGCCGAGGGTCGCCGCGGTCGCGTCCACCGTCGAGACGGAAATCTGGTCGTTGGCCGCGACGTTGCGGATGCCGACCTGGAACGTCAGGCTCGTGGCGGCCGAGTTGAGCAGGGCCTGGCCGTTGTATTCAGAGGCGTTCGCGATACGGCTGATTTCCGTGATGATGGCCGAGTTCTCAGTCTGGATGTAGCCGCGCTCCGTCGCGCCCACGCCGCTGGAAGCCGACTGCATGGCCAGTTCGCGCATGCGGGTGAGCAGCTCGGTGGTCTGGTTCAACCCACCTTCCGCCGTCTGGATGAGCGACTGCGCGTCCTGGGCGTTGCGGTTGGCCTGGTTGAACGACTTGATCTGGGCGCCGAGGTTCACGCTGATGCCGAGGCCTGCCGCGTCGTCACCGGCCTTGGTGATGCGGAAGCCGGAGGACAGTTTCGAGAAGCTGTCTTCGAGGCTCGCGGACGAGTTGAACAGGTTGCGCTGGGCGTTGAGCGAACCGACGTTGGTGCGGATTGAGAACGACATGGCGGACTCCTTCAGGTGTGCGGTGAAGGCGAACACCCTGTTCGCCTCTGCCGGGTGTTCGGCACAACCTGCCGGGCGCTTAAGCCGCCCTCAGCGCCCGAGCGATGCGGCGGAGGTGGATGTCGAGGCGGCGGAGCACGCGCGAGCGGCTCGCCAGCAGCGAGAGCGCGGCGGTCTTCGCCGGGGCCACCACGCGGTCGACGCCCACGTGGGCCCAGGTGCCGGGCGGCCAGTGGCTGAGCACGGCCTCTGCCAGCGCGCTGAACGGGAGAGGGGCCCCGGCACCGAAGCGCTCGCCCTCGAAGATTGCCTGGTCGAGGGGGGTGAGCTCCAGGGTGAGCATCAAGGGTGTGCCGCCCTCCGCCATGCGCCCCGAGAGCGACGTCAGCAGGGGGTGCACCGAGGCCGAGAGCAGGGTGGGCGGGTCGGCCTGGCGGAGCACCGCCCGGTACTCCTGGAGGGTGATCTCCAGCTCTGGCCGGGGCACGCGCTCGCGGAACAGGCCGCCCTGCGCGTCGAGGCAGTAGAGCGCCGCGTGGTGGTCCCCGTCGGGGAAGGCCACCACCTGCACCGTGGGCAGCCCCTGGGCGAGGGGAGCCCGCAGCGCCCGTGCGAGCTCGGCCTGCGCCGGGAGCCAGGTCAGCGTCCGCGGCCGCCGCAGCAGGCTCTCGATGGGCAAGGTGCGGGCGCGCCCGGGACCCAGGAGCAGCACCCGGCCGCCGTACTCGAAGCCGACCACCTCGTCGGGCCGCAGGGGCAGCTTCAGCAGGTGCGTGGTGCGCGCCAGCAGCGCCGGCTCGCAGCCGGGGCTCGTCATGAGCTCCAGGGGCACCCCGCGGCGGCGCCAGGTCAACACGAAGTGCAGCAGCTCCGTGCCGTCGACGCGCCGCACCCGGGGCCGGCCGCTCCGGGGGATCAAGATCACCAGGTGCCTCAGGAAGCCCGCCTCGAGGTGCACGATGGCCCGGGGCCCGGGCTGTTCGAGGAGCTGCGCCACGCGTTGCCACAGGGGGTCTTCGTGGGCGAGCCGCGGTGACTCGGCGACGGCCGTGGCGCGCAATTGGTCGAGGGTCGGCGCGCGCGCCAGCACCAGGCCGTCGAGCTCGAGCTGCCAGCCTTCTTCGAGCTGGACTTCCCGGGTCTTGCGTCCCCCCAGGGTGCGCTCGAGGTGATCGCGCAGCACCGGCGGCAGCCGCGCTCCGAGAATCGCCCGGCGCACCAGCGCTCGCACGAAGGGGCGCTCTCCCAGCGGGACGCCGCGCAGCACGCGCAGGCACTCGGTCCGGAGCTGGCCCGCGAGGCCATCGAGCTCACCGGGGGAGAGGGTCTTGTCCGCGAGCGCCGCCACGTCCCGCGCCAGGGAGTTCCCGCTCCAGCGAGCCACGAACTCGAGGGCCCGCGTGGGGGCGTGCCCGGCGCGGAGCACGTCGAGGGGGGGGGGCGCGTCGTGGCTGATCAGCAGGCACAGGCACCGGAGCATCGGGGTCGGGGCGCGCGCGAAGGCATCGAACCAGTCGAAGGGCTGGCCGGTGGTGAGCTTCGGGAGATCGCCGGCCACCACCGCGGCCCAGGCGAACATCGAGGGCGTCAACTCGCTGGCGCTGGCCATCCGCAGCTGGAGATCCGGGGCGTGGCGGCTGGCGAGCTGGCGCAGCGCCTCGACGCGGGCCTCGACGCGCGAGAGCTCCTGGTGCGCCAGCCCGTCGATCGGGACGATCAGCAGCTCCAGCGCGCCACCGGCGGATGGCGCGAGCACCACGCCCTGCACCAGCGGGCGGGCGTTCGTCCACGCGCCGGGCAGCGGGAGCTCGAGTTGCTGGCACAGCTTGCCCCAGCGCCGGCGCCGGGGCGCCTGCAGCAGCCCGGGGGGCTCGGCCTCGAGCGAGGGGCGGCGAAAGCGGGTGCACAGGAGGAGGGGCACGGCGCGCAGAAGGGCCCGCACGCCAGCGCCCTGGCCGGCGACGAGGTGCGACGTACGTCGGCGCAGCGCGGGGAGCGCGGCGTCGATGGGCAGTCGCGGACGGCGGAGCATGGCCCCTCTCAGAGCTTGTCGAGGAGCGTCAGTTTGAACTGCTGGGCAGCTGCCGACATGCTGGCCTCGAGCGCGCGCTGGGTCGCGGCGAAGCGGGTCGAGGCCGAGAAGATGTCGACGTCTTCGAGCTTGGCCCTGGCGTCGGTCGCCGCGTCGCGGTTCTGCTTGGCCATCGAAGACGCGACGTCGAAGACGTTCATCATCGCGCCCACCCGGCTGCGCTCGCGCGAGACCTGGCTGATCGAGGTGTCGAGGTCTCCCACGGCGGTGCGCACGCCCACCGCGTCGTTGGCGTTGAGGGCGGTGACGAAGTCTTGCAGCGACTGCAGTACGTCGACGCCGCCGGCCGAGCCCTTGAGGGCCACGTCGGCGCGGGCCGAGGCGTCCTGCATGATGCCCGGGGCGATCTCGACCTTCCGCACGTTGGCGTCGCCGAGGTACGCGCCGCTGGCGTCGAAGGGGGCGGCGGCGTCCTGGGTGCCGCCGAAGAGGTAGCGATCTCCGAAGCGCACGTTGAGCTGCGAGACGACGGCGGTGAAGAGCTGCTTGACCTCGGCCGAGGCGTCTTGCCGGTCAGCGGCGTTGTAGGTGTCGTTGGCCATCTGCACCGCGAGCTCCTTGGCGCGCGTGAGCGAGGTGGTGATCTGGTCCATCGCGCCATCGACGGCGCCCAGTTCCTGGGCGGCGTGGTTGGTGGCGTTGAAGATGCCGTCGTTGCTCCCCTCGGTCTGCTGGTGCTGCACCATCATGCCGGCGTCGCCCGAGCCGTCCCACGGGTGCTGGATGCGCTTGCCGGTCGACACTGCGTCACCCGCGGCGGTCGAGTCCGATCGCGCGCGCATGATGCGCTGGTTGGCCAGTGAGTAGAGAGCCTGGTCGCTGACGCGCATGGGCATGGGATTCCCCTTCTTCCTTCACGTCACTTCAGGGACAGCAGTGTCTCCAACATCGAATCGGCGGTCTTGATCACCCGCGAGACGGCCTCGTAGGCGCGCTGCGCCTGCTGCATGTTCACCAGCTCTTCGTCGACCGACACGCCGCTGGCCGACTGCCGCATCGAGTCGAGCTGCGTGAGCATGGCCGCATCTCCCTCGTGCATCGTCGAGGCGCGCTGGGCCGAGGCTCCGAAGTCGGCGGTGATGCGAGCCAGGGCCCCGGCGGCGTTCGTGCCGCCGCTGAGCGCCACCGCCTCGGTGTCGATCATGCCCTGCACGGCGTTCGAGTTGCCCGGCGCCGAGGTGCTGCCGGCGGGGAAGAGCGAGGTGTTGGACGCGATCGCGGCGTTCATGGTCATCGACCGGGCCGCACCGGAGACGGTGGTGATGCCGGTGAAGAGGTCGCGGCCGGTGCTGCCGTCGAGGGCGACGCCGGTCTGAGCGATGGTGTTGATCGACCCGGCGAGATCGAAGGCCAGCTGGTCGATCTGCTCGGAGGCGTGCTTCATCGCCCCGTCGCGGGCCGCGAGCATGCCGCCGAACTCGCCACCGGGCGTACCGGAGTAGGGCTGGCGCGGGCTGCCGTCGGGCTTCTGGATGTAGATCTGCGCGTGGCCGCTGTTGGTGGCGTCGGGCAGCACGCTCAGGACGGCGGCCTTCTCCGACGCCACCAGCGAGGTGCCGTCGGACAAGGTGAGGTTCATGTCGCCTTCCTTGTTGGCGACGGGCACGGCGCCGAGCAGCTCCGACATGCGGTCGGTCAGGCGTTGGCGGGTGTCGAGGAGATCGTTGGGTTCGGCGCCGCCGTTGCGGGCCTGGCGCACCTGCACGTTGAGGCGCGCGATCTGGGCCAGCGACTCGTTGATCTCCGGCAGACGCGCTTCCATCTTGGCGTCGACCCCGGAGCGGGAGGCTTCGATGGCCTGCGACGAGCGGTTGAACGAGAGGGCGAGCTGGGTGGCCGCGCCCACGGCGGCTTCCCGGTAGTTCGAGCTGCCGGGGTTCTGCGCGAGGGCTCGCAGGCCCGAGTAGAAGTTGCTCAGGGCGGGGGCGATGCTGTTGTCGAGGTCGAGGGTGCTCACCGACTCGAGGGTCTGGGCCTCGGTGCCCGACGCCATCTCCTGGCTGATCGAGCCGGGCATCTGCGCTTCGAGGAACCGATCGCGGGCCTGGCTGACGGCCATCAACATCGCGCCGCGGCCAATGAACGAGTTGCCGAAGCGCTCGGCCGGCGCCGCCGCGGAGATCTCCGCCCGCTGCCGCGAGTAGCCCGGGGTGTTCGAGTTCGAGAGGTTGTGCGCGACGGTCGAGCTGTACGACTGCTGAGCCTGCAGGCTCATCGCCGACTGCTGCAGCAGTGCAAGCAAACCGCTCATGCGCGCTCCGAGTGGGTTCCGGCTTCGGCGAGGGCAGGTTGCCCGCGGCGGGTGTAGGCAGACGGCCGGGGGGCGAGGTGCGTGACGTAGGCGCGCACCACGGACAGCGCCTTCTCGGCGAGTTGCTGGTTCACCTCGTCGAGTTCGCTCAGGGCCCGCGACAGCGCGCGGACCTCGGCGAAGACCCCCGAGAGCTGTTCCCCTTCGAAGGGCGCCAGGTGGCGCACCTGCTCGAGCGTGACGTCGCTCAGCCCGTGCTGCTGGGCGAAGGCGGAGAGGTAACGGGCGAGTTCCGACGAGAGGTAGGCGGAGTGCTGGTTGAAGGCCTCGCGGAGGCTGGCCTGGGCGAGCAACGCCGGGGTGTCGAGCGACTTGAGGACGGTGCGCGATTCCTGCGAGCGCATCACCTCCGTAGCGAGCGCCGTCTTCAGCTTCAGCGCGATGTCGAGGGCCTGCGGGAGGCTCATGACGTTGGTCCCGGTGTTACTGCGCCATCATCGCGCGCATGCGGGCTTCGACTTCGGCCTCGCTGACGAGCTTCTGGGCGATCTGAGAGGGTGACGGATAGTACTGGCCGCTCTGCACGGCGTTGATGATCTCCTGGACCCTGGCCGTGCGCGACGACGACACCGACGCGCGCGCTGCCTCGAGGGCCGCCTCAGCGCGGGGCGCCGAGACCGAGACCTTGTCTTTGACCTGCTTTTCCTCGACCTGTTCGGTCTGCCCAGAACTCTGGGCCACTCGTGCGGTCGCGGCGGGGACGACGGAAAGCGGCGTGTCTTGGACCTTCATGGGGAACCTCCGCCATGGTCTTCGTCACGAAGTCGGTAAGCCTTAAGCGCTTGCCCCGGATCAAGCGGCTGACCCGCTCGGCGGACCTCGAGGTGGAGGTGGGGTCCAGTGGATCTGCCCGTTTGGCCCACCCACCCCAGCGTTTCCCCCGCACTCACACGTTCACCCTGAGTCACCGCGACCCCGCTGGCGTGGGCGTAGAGCGTCGAGGTGCCGTCGGGGTGCGCCACTTCGATCGCGTTGCCGTAGCCGCCGCGCGGGCCCGCCGCGATCACCACGCCGTCCATCGCCGCGGGAATGGGGGTGCCTTCCGCTGCCGCGAGATCGACGCCGGTGTGCTTCGAGGCCTGGCCGGTGATCGGGTCGATGCGCGCCCCGAAGCCGCTGGTCACGTGGGTGAGGCCCGACGCCTGGGGAGCTTTGGGCATCGAGGGGGTCAATAACGGCGACAGCCCCATGCCGCCGCCGGTGGCGATGGCCTCCGAGAGGGTGTCGGCAAACATGTCGGCGGTCAGCGAGCTGCCGGCCTCCCCGGTGCCCTTGAAGACGCCCGAGGTGGTCAGCAACTGCTTGATGACGAAGCTCTCGAGTTGCTGAGCTTCGTTCTTGCCGTTGACCTTCATCACATCACCTCGAGATCGGCGTCGAGGCTGCCGACGGCCTTGAGGGCCTGGAGGATGGCGATGAGGTCGCGGGGCGGGGCGCCGATGGCGTTGAGAGCCTTGACGAGATCGTCGACCGACGAGGCGGCGGGCATGGCCACGGCCGCGCGCTGCTGCTCTTGTGCGGTGGCCTGCTGCATCGGGGTGACCACGGTCTGGCCGGAGGCCGCGAAGGCCGGGGGCTGGCTGACGGCGAACTGGGTGGAGATCGAGATGCGCAGGCCGCCGTGGGTCACCGCAGCGGGGCGCAGCTTCACGTTCTCGCCCATCACGATGGTGCCAGTGCGCTCGCTGACCACCACCTTGGCGCGCTGATCGACCTCGATGGTGAGGGCCTCGAGCTTCGAGAGGAAGAGCACCGGCTGGTCCTTTTCTCCTGCGGGCAGGGTCACCTCCACGGCGGCCGAGTCGAGGGCCTTGGCGGTGGGGGTGCCGATGGCGCCGTCGATGGCCGCGGCGATGCGGGCGGCGTTGGTGAAGTCGGCCTTCTTCAGGCGCAGCACCAGCACGCCGGTGGTGAGCGAGGGGGTGACGGTCTTCTCGACGGTGGCCCCGGAGGGGATGGTGCCGCTGGTCGGCGTGTTCTTGCGGATCGAGGCGAAGCCCCCGTTGACGTCGAAGCCGCCGACCTGCACCGGCCCCTGGGCCACCGCGTAGGCGAGGCCGTCGGCCGCGGTCAGCGGGGTCATCAGCAGCGTGCCGCCCTGGAGCGAGCGCGCGTTGCCCATCGACGAGATGGTGACGTCGAGGGTGGAGCCGGCCCGGGTGAAGGTGGGCAGCTTGGCGGTGACCATCACCGCGGCCACGTTGCGGCTGCGGATCTCGCGGGGGTCCACGCGCACGCCGAGGCGGCCCAACATGCCGGCCACCGACTGCATGGTGAAGAGCACCTGCTCGGTGTCACCGGTGTTGGTGAGGCCGACCACCAGGCCGTAGCCGAGCAGCGCGTTGTCGCGGCTGCCCTGCACCTCGACCAGTTCCTTGAGCCGGGCCGAGCCGGCAAAGGCGCTGAGCGAACCGACGATGATCAAGGTGAGCAGGGAGCGCATGGCGGCCTTCAGAGCGGCGAGAGGAAGTTCCACAGGCGCGTGAAGAACCCGGGCTTCTGGTTGTCGGTGAGCACGCCGCGGCCGGTGAACTCGATCTCCGCGTCAGCCACGTAGGAGCTGCGCACCGAGTTGTCCTGGGCGATGTCGATGGGGCGCACCACGCCCGAGATGTAGAAGTGCTGCTCTTCGTTGTTCACCAGGACCACGCGGTGGCCCTCGATGAAGAGGTTGCCGTTGGGGAGCACCTTCTTGACCACCGCGGGCACGGTGGCGGTCAGCTTCTCGGTGCGCGCCGTGCGGCCGTCGCCCTTGAAGCCGTTGGCCTGGCCGAGGCTCGCGGTGAGGTCGACCTGCGGGGTGGTCGCCTGCACCGTCTTCAAGAAGGCCTGCAGCGAGCCCGAGAAGTTGGTCTCGCGGTTGATGTCGGTGTCGGCGCTGCGCCGCGCGTCGGCGTTCTCCTCGATGCGCACCACCACCAGGTCCTGCTCGCGGAAGGCGCGGTAGTCGGAGAAGAGGTTCGCGTTGCGGGCGTCGGCGCGCCACAGGCTGCCCTCGGTGCTCTGGGGCTCGGTACTGTTCTTGGCGGCGATGGACTCGTAGTTGCGCTGCCGCGGGGTGTACGGCTCGATGTGCGCGACGCCGCAGCCGGTCAGGGTCAGCAAGACGATGAGCTTCTTCATGGCACCCGTTCCTCAGACCGCACGACGAGCATCCCTTCGGTCCACACCCCGGCGACGCGCTTGCCGCTGGGCAGGGTGGCGCAGGTCTCGGCGCCGCTGCACGGGCTCACCGTGCCGCGCTGCTCGAGCGACAGGCCGCCGAGCATCACCCTGACGGTGATCGCGGTACCCGGCTTCGGGCCCACCCGGTAGTCGGCGGCGCCCAGCTTCAGGCCGCGGCGCAGGTTTCGCGTCGCCGTGGCGCCGGCCGGAGGCCGGCTGACGAGCTCGCCGCGTGCCTCGAGGTCTTCCATCTGCCACGCCCCGTCGAGCGGCTCGTTGGCCTTGACGTCGCGCGACAGGGTGGCGACGGGGACGATCACCTTCACCACGGCCCAGCCCCAGGCGTCGCAGCCCTTGCCGCGCACCCGCACCGCCACCCGGCCGCTCGACTCGAAGGGGGCAGGGGAGAAGGCCCCCCGGCAGCGAGGCGCGTCCCACGACTGGAGCTCGACCTTCGCCGGAGAGCGCGAGACGGCGCGCTGCAGCGCCTGCTCGAGGGCAGGGTCGACGGCGGTCAGCAGCAGCGAGAGAAGGAGCGCGCTCATGGCCTCACCGGAGGTTCGTCAGGCGCTGGAGCATCTGGTCGGCGGTCTGGATGACCTTGGAGTTGAGCTCGTAGCTGCGCTGCGTGGAGATCATCGCCACCATCTCCTCGACGGCCTTGACGTTGGAGGTCTCGAGGAAGCCCTGGGCGAGGGTGCCGGTGCCCTGCTCCCCGGGCCGCACCTGGGTGGGCGCGCCACTGGCCGTGGTCTCGACGTAGAGGTTGCCGCCGATGGCCTCGAGGCCCGCGGTGTTGACGAAGACGCTCAGCTCGAGCTGCCCCAGCTCGGTGGCCTTGATCTGGTTGGGGATGTTGGCCGACACCGTGCCGTCGGAGGCGATGGTGATGCTGGTGGCTTCCTTGGGGACGGTGATCTGCGGCTCGAGCAGCTCGCCGCGCTGGGTGACGAGGCGGCCTTCGGCGTCGACCTTCAGGTTGCCGGCGCGGGTGTAGCCGTACTCACCGTTGGGCCGGGTGACGCGCAGCAGGCCCGATCCCTCGATGGCCACGTCGAGCGGGTTGCCTGATTCGACGAAGTCACCCTGGCTGAAGCTGCGCGTGGTCGACGCGGTGCGCACCCCGAGGCCGACCTGCAGCGGGGCCGGCGCACTACCGCCCTGGGGCGACGTGTCGCGGGGGCTGCGAATGGTCTCGGAGAGCAGGTCTTCGAAGTCGGCGCGGGTCTTCTTGAAGCCCGTGGTGTTCGCGTTCGCCAGGTTGTTGGCGATGGTGTCCATCTTGGTCTGCTGGGCGTCCATGCCAGTGGCGGCGGTGTAGAGCGATCGCATCATGGGTCGTTTCCTCGTGGCCTTTGTGGTTCAGCGCGTCTTCCCGACTTCAGCGGCCCGCTCATCCATCCGTTTGTAGGTTTGCAGCGCCTGCAGCGACGTCTCGAAGTGCCGCTGCGCGGCGACGAGCTGCACCGCGGCCTCGAGGGGGCTGGCGTTGCCCGTCTCGATCTCGCCCAGGCGCAGCGTGTCGCCCGAGGGCGTCACGTCTTTCGGGTTCTGCGCGCTGAGCAGCGAGGGCCCGATGCGATCCACGGGGCCGTTGACCTCGAAGAGGCCCAGTTCGCCCACCCGGGCGTTGTTGGCGAAGACCGCGCCCGAGGGCTCGACGCGCACCATCGATCCGGCCGGCGTGGTGAGCACGTTGCCCTCACGGTCGACGACGGGGCGGCCCGCGGCGGTCAGCGTGCCGTCGGCCTCGACCTGGAGGTGGCCGTTGCGCGTCAGCGCCACGCCGTTGGAGGTCATCACCCCGATGAAGCCCTTGCCGCTGGGGAGCACGTCGAGGGCGTTGCCCGTCTGCACCACCGTGCCCGCAGAGAGATCGACGCGGGTGGCCACGGCCGCCGGGTAGACCTTGCTCGAGTCCCGCCCATCGGCGTTGGCCAGGAAGGCCTCGAAGCTGGGCCGCACGGCCTTGAAGCCCGGCGTCTGCGCGTTGGCGAGGTTGTCGGAGACCGAGTCGAGCTGCGCCATCCGCGCCGCCGCCCCGTTCATGCTCACATAGATTCCGTCTGCCATCGCGCTGCCTCCGGGGCGAGGCATGAGCAGCGCGTGTGCCACGCGAAAGCGGCTAAAGCTGCCGGTCTGGCGTAGGCTGGGCGGATTCTGCCCGGCGGGTTCTGCAGTGTTCAGGGGTCTTGTCAGCATCATGACCGCCCCGGAGGGTTGAGGTCGACACCGACAGTCATTCACCTGACGCACTCCTTCATCGGCACGATCGGCGACTTCCAGAAGAGCAGTCACCGCGCTGGCGGGTACGCCCGACCCCGCAGGGTTTGCTGACCCCCCGCGCACCTCGAAGTTTCAAGAGGTTGCGACAGGTGCGTCCCGTGCAAACAGCGCCCGACATGGTCCGCACGCGGTTGGACACAGTGGTGAAGGTCAAGGAGCACGTCGAAGAGAAGGCCGGCCTGGCGCTGGCCCGCGCGGAGTCGGCTGTTTCGGCGGCTCACGTGAAAGTCGAAGACGCGCGTCGCCTGGCTTCACAAGACTTCCGTGTGCGTGCCGACATCTCCCAGTGGGAAGTGGCGGAGCTGGCGCACCACCGGGCGATCTCCGACGCCAAGAAGGCGCAGAAGGAACTCGAGGTGCTCCAGAAGTCGGCCGCGGTGGTGCGCACGCAGTTCGTCAGCGCTCACCAGGCCGCGGAGGTCGTTCGTCGCGTGGCCACCCACCGGCGCGACGAGGCCCTGCACGAGATGAATCGCATCGAAGACAAGGCCCTCGATGAGGCCGCTTCCATGCTGTTCGTCCGCAAGGCCAGCTGATACACACCTAAGCAACGCTGCGTTACCGCTCAACCTGCTGCCGCGATTTGCGCGGGTGCAGTGTGTCCAGGACCCAGCCAAGAGGCATTTTCATGCCTAATACGCTGATGTCGCTGCATAAGATTGAGCCGCAATTCCTTACGTAACAACTCTGTCATGGCGCTGATTCTGCGCGTCTGGTAGCCCCGACAATGCTTTTACCTAGCAAAACCGGGCCTTTGGCTTGGGACTGGTTCGTGCACGGGCGGAGCGCCGATTGCGGTAGCAGTCAACCAGTACCACTCCGAGGGAGAGCACCACATATGAAGCATACGGGACGAATTCTGTTGGCGGCTGCAAGCTGCGTAGTGATGGCAGCCTGCGCCGGGCCGGCAGGTGAAAATGGCAAGCCGTGTTCGGTCAAGGACAACGGCAATGGCACGGCGACGATCACGTGCGCTGACGGCACGACGATCGACGTCAAGAGCGGCACCTCCGGCACGCCGGGTACCAACGGTACCAATGGTTCCGACGGCACCAACGGCACCAACGGGACGGCCGGCACCAACGGCACCAACGGCGTGAACGGCACCTCGTGCACGCTCGTCGTGAACCCGGACGCCGGCAGCAAGACGATCACCTGCACTGACGGCACCTCGGCGACCCTCCTCGACGGCGTCGACGCCAACTCCTTCGTCGACTTCGCGCTGATGACGCCCCTCGAGCTCGCCCAGGACGACTTCACCGTCTCCATCCAGAGCGTGTCGAACGCGGCGAAGCCCGTCGTGAAGTTCACGGTCAAGAACAACAAGCTCAAGGGCGTGAAGAACATCGGCTTCGCCCACATCGGCGGCGTGGCGCTGCTCCAACTCGTCCCCGGCAGCACGGCGGTCGGTGGCAACGGCCTCGCGCTCGACACCTGGGTCTCGCACATGGCGAACTGTGCGACCTGCACGGCCAGCAGCGAGAACGCCACGGCGACGAACCTCGTGGACAACGGCAACGGCACCTACACCTATACGTTCCTCAAGGACGTCGTCACCCCCATCGCCGTGGGCGACGGCGGCATGACGGTGGCCGGCGTGGCGTTCGACGCCAACGCGGTGCACCGCTTCGGCATGCGCTTCGGCTTCAGCGGTAACCCCTACCGCCCTGTCGACGCGACCTACGACTACGTCCCGGCGACGGGCGTGAACGTCGATGGCCAGAACGACAAGGTCAACACGTCGAACTGCCTCTCCTGCCACAACCAGTGGCGCGCGAACGTCAAGAACCTCCAGGGCGCGACGCCCTTCCACAGCGGTCAGCGCTACGACGTGCGGTACTGCGTCGTGTGCCACAACGACCAGCGCAAGTACTCGGGCAGCTCGGTCGGCGGCAACGCCCTCCTCGCTGAGCCGGGCATCGACACCGTCCTCGGCACGGTCGACGCCGGCGCCGGCAAGAGCGTCTCGTTCATGCGCGGCGAGGCGATCATCAACCTCCCCGTCTTCGCCCACAAGATCCACAACGGCGAGCACCTGACGCTCAAGGGCAACTACGCGGGCCTCGGCACCGAGATCAACGAGTTCTCCTTCCCCCAGGACATCCGTAACTGCACCAAGTGCCACTCGAACGCTGCCAAGGCGAACAACTGGCAGGTCGCCAGCCGCCGCGCTTGCGGCGCTTGCCACGACAACGTCGACTACGCGACCCGTCACCCGTCAGGGGTTGGCGGCGCGGCCCGCACCAACGACAACGCGTGCATCACCTGCCACCCGTCGGACGCGATCGTTGACGCGCACCGCCCCATCGCGCCCATCGACCCGACCAACACCTACTCGGGCGGCACCAACGGGAACACCAACGCGTCGCTCATCGGCAACGTGCTCAACCCGCCTGCCGGCGCGCGAATCTTCCAGTACGACCTGAACTCCGTCACGGCGACGGCCGCCGCCACCCCCACTGATGGTGGTGTCGCGACCCGCAGCCCTGTCGTCAAGTTCCGCTTCCTCGAGAGCGATGCTGGCGTCGCCGCGTTCAACGTGGCTGACGGTGGCAACAACCTCTTCGACGGCTTCGTCGGTTCGCCCAGCGTCTACTGCGTGTGGACGATGCCCCAGGACGGTCTCGCGACGCCTGCCGACTTCAACATGTCGGGCAGCGTGTACCTGAAGAATGCGTGGAACGGCTCGGCCACCACCGGCGCGAGCGCGGCGACCTTCACGGGTCCCGACAGCTCGGGCTACTACACGGTCACGCTGACCGGCGCGCTGCTCCACCCCTCGGCGACGCAGCTCACGTGCGGCCTCGGCTACACGTACGCGCTGGCCTCCACGCAGCCGCTGACCCAGACCAACGTTGCGGATCCCTCGGGCCTCGGCAAGTTCAACTACAACACCACCACCAAGGTGGGCGGCATCTCGTTCCCCGCGAAGAACGTCTGGCGCGTTGCCACGGGCTTCACGGGTCGCCGCGGTGCGAGCAACTCCGGTTCGGCCACGGGTCAGATCGTTCAGACCTCGAAGTGCGCCGAGTGCCACAACCAGCTGGGCGTCTCGCCGACCTACCACTCGGGTCAGCGTAACGACGCGGCGACGTGCTCGTTCTGCCACACGCAGAACCGCACCAGCAGCGGCTGGACGGCCGGTTCCGAGAGCTTCATCCACGCCATCCACGCGGCCCAGAAGCGCACCGTGCCCTTCAACTGGCACGCGGTCGCGACGGTCAACGGTGAAGGCCAGACGGTTCTCGCGGGCTTCGCCGGGATCGAGTACCCGGGCCGCCTCAACTACTGCGAGTCGTGCCACCAGGCTGGCTACTACGACTTCAGCGCGAGCTGGTACACGGCCAACGGCGGCGCCAACCTCAACAACCGCCTCGTGCAGACGGTTGCCACGGGCGCCTACGGCATCAGCCCCATCGCTCCCCCGTACATCATCTCGGACGGTGGCGTGAACTACGGCAACGGCTACGGTCTGCCCACCGGCGCCACGGTCAACACCCCGAACATCCTCCCTGTCGAGGCGGCGGGCACCACGCTCGTCATCTCGCCGGTCGCCAACACCTGCTTCGGTTGCCATGACTCGGCTCCCTCGAAGCTCCACATGCAGTCCAACGGCGCGACCATCTACGGCGCGCGCAATGCTCAGAGCGTCGAGCAGTGCATGATCTGTCACGGCCCGGGCAAGACGGCCGCCATCAAGGACGTTCACTACCAGTAAGCAGCCGCTGGTTTTGAGCTGAGCTTCAAGGAGGGGGTGGCTTCGGCCGCCCCCTCTTTTTTTGTCTCGAGCGGGGCCCGAGGCGCCAGCTACCCGGTAATTCTTGCCGACTCAGGGGGGATCCGAGCCAGGTCCACGACAACACGCGCAAACGTTGCGGCACGGCCACTGCACAAGGCGACTCCAACTCACCACGGAGCCGCACATGCACCCACGCAGTGTCGCCGTCGTCGCCTTCCTGAGCCTTACGGTCCTTGCCGCAGAGAACGAAGTCTTCGAAGCGGGGGCTCCGGCGGAAGCGGAGACGGTGGAGGCCCAGGCCTGCCGCCCGACGATCGCCTGCATGGCCGAACTCGTGCCTGCGGGGTACTTCGAGGTGGAGGCCGGCTACGGCGGCCGCCAGAGCGCGGGCCAGTTCGCGAACAGCGGGCAGCTGCTGCTCAAGTACTCCCTGCTCGACCATCTCCAGCTGCAGCTGGCCACGAACAACGTGTTCCTCGTGGGCGCCGGGCTGACGCCGCGGGCCTTCGACGGGGTGATGCCGGGCCTCAAATGGAAGGTGAACGACCAGGGGACGTGGGCGCCGTCGAACGCGCTCTCGGTGCACCTGATGATGCCCACCCACGGGTTCGCCGACGCCAGCCAGAAGACCTGGGATCTCCAGGCCTGGTGGTACCTCTCGAAGGATGTCGCCTTCGTGCACGCCGACTTCAACCTGATGCTCAGCGTGACCAACCTCGGGGGGACGCCGGTGCCGCAGGGGCTCTCGACGCTGGCCGTGGCCTTCGATCTCACCCACGGCTTCGGGTTCTTCACCGAGGTGTACTCGACGTGGGGCAACGCCCAGGCGGTGCCGCTCGACGGGGGATCGCTCAACGGGTTCAGCTACGCGCCGATCGACGAGCTGGTCTTCGACGTGGGCGGGGACGTGGGGTTCTACCCGGGCACGCGCGCTTTCACCGTGTTCGCCGGGGTCACCTTCGTGCCCCACCGCAGGAGCCGCGCGCCCGTGGTGCGGCGCCCGGTGTCGACCCCCGGGGCGCTCGCCTCGCGGGGGCCGTGATCAGCGCGCCCTCAGAGCCCGCCGGTCTCGTAGCTGCTGGGCACGTCGACGCGGAAGGCGAAGTCGACCTTCTTCTTCTCGCCGGCCTTGAGCGACACCTTCCACTTCGCGATGCCGTCCTTGGGGTCCAGCTGGTAGCCGGCCGTCGTCTTCTCTCCGACGGCCACGGCGATGTCGTTGAGCTCCGAGACGGGGAGGTGCTCGGCCAGCGTCACCTCCACGGGGGCCTTGCCGTAGTTCGCCACCTCGAAGGCGTAGGCGTAGGTGAAGCGCTTGTTGCCGTTGAAGAGGCCGGTGTCGCGCTTGAGCTCGTCGACCGTGGTGCGCTTGACGCGAATGGCGTCTTCGAGGCCGAAGGTGAGGGTGAAGGCGCCCCCCTGCGGCACGCGCTCGAGCTCGTAGCGACCGACGAGGCCGGTGGTGCGGAACGCATCGACGCGGCCCGCGAGGAGTGGCCAGGCGGCCTGGTTGGTCAACTCGGCCACGCGGAAGGCCACGGGCATGACCTTGGGCATGGTGCGCAGCTCGAAGGACGCCTTCATCTTCGTCTTGCCCACGAAGAGTCGCACCGGGGCGTTGTCGCCGGGCACCACCGACTTCTCGGGCACCAGCAGCTGCACCGAGAGGCCCTGGCTGCGCGCGACGGCCTGGCCGCCCTGGTTGAGGGACTCGCCGCCGCTGCCCACCTGGGCGCGCTCGACGTACTCCTCGCGGCGCACCAGCACCTTCTTCTCGGGCGCTTTCTCGAAGGCGGTCACCTGCAGCACCTTGAGCTCCGGCGGGGTCGCGTTCTGGGAAGGCACGGCCGTGGAGAGCGTCAGCTCGACCTGGCTCCAGTCTTCGCCGGTGCCCTGGCGGATGGTGGCCCACGTGGAGAAGTCGACGCTGCCGCCGGCCTCGTCGGCGCGGGCTTCGTACACCGGCGTCCACGACGCGCCTCCCACGAGGTAGGTCAACGCCAGCTCGGCGGTCTTGCCAGCCGGGCATGAGGCCAACACCTCCACCGTCCACGACTGCTTGCCCTGGGCGAGGCGCACCTCGTCGAGTTGCCGGCGGAGCTCCTCTTCCTGGAGCCGCTGCTCGCGCAGCTTCGCGTTGAGCTCGGCGGTCTGCCTGGCGGCGGTGAGGCTGGCGCCGAGCGAGGTGTCGAAGGCCGACTGCCAGCTCTTCAGATCGGGGCGCTCGGCCGCCAGCTCGCGCGAGACGAGCTGCACCGCGATGTCGCCGTACTGCTTGCCCACGCGGGCCTGGGCCTGGGCGCGGAGCAGTTGGTCCGCGGTGCCCTCGAGCTCGAGCTGCAGGGCCTCGAGCTGACGGGTGAGGGCCTCGGCCTTCGGGCTGAACTCCTTCTCCTGGGTGACCAGCTCGGCGCGCATGCCGTCGATGGCGCCCCCGGTGACGCGCGCGCGGAACGAGTCCTGGGCGGCGGCGGGAGGGAGGTGCTCGAAGGTGACGGGGACCCGGGCGCCACAGGTCACCGTGGTCAGCCGCGTGACCTGCGCGCGATCGGGAAAGACCACCACGCGGTCGGCCGCCGAGGTGGAGGCGAGGATCGTCAGAATGAGGGCGTTCATCGCACCACCTCCTGCTGCTGCAGCTTCCAGCCGCGCGGCCGCTTCACCGAGTAGGTGAACGAGAAGACCTGCTTTTGCTGCGGGGGAATCGTCAGGCGCCACTCGAGCGAGCCCTTCTTCGCGTCTTGAATGGCGGTGGGCTTCGAGTCGAGGAGCTTCGTCTCGACGTCCTTCTGATCGGTCACGGGGAACTGGTCGGCCACGCGCACGGCGACGGGCGCGCGGTAGGGGTTCGCCAGCTCGATGGTCACGGTGTAGGTGCCGATCTCTTCCTTGCTGAAGACGCCCTGGGTGGCCTCGACGACCTGCACGTTGCGCACGGGCTTGAGCGCGCGGTCGATGCCCAGGGGCAGGGTGAAGGGCTCCCCGGGGGACACCAGCTTGAGCCGCGCGGTGCCCGCGGGGTCGGCGCCCACGTAGAGCTGCGCGGGGCCTCCGGGGAGCACCTGCTGCGAGGGGTTCTTGAGCTCGGCGACGAGGAAGGCGTCGGTGGTCAGCGCGGGGAACAGCTTGCGCTCGACGGACACCGGCCACTGCGCACCCCACAGGGCGACGCGGCGGGCGCCCCGCTCACTGGGCACGGTCTCCTTCTGCAGCGAGGTGAACGAGAGATCGTACCCGGCGGCGAGCGTGACCGGGCTGTCGGCTCCGAAGCGCGGCGGGCGCCAGGCGGGTGGGGGCGCGAGGGAGAAGGTCGAGACCGGCTCGGGCGGGGCCTCGCTCTCGTACGAGTCCGCGCTCACGCGCACGGCCGAAGGGGCCCGGCTCGAGGGCATGCTCTGCGCCAGGGGGGAGGGGGACGGCGGGGGCGGCGGGGCCATGGGCCGCGACTTCGCCTCCATCCGGGGGCGCTCTTCGAGGTCCTCCGGCGCAGGCGCGTCGAGCTCGCCCTGGATCTCGTCGCCGTCGAAGGCCACTTCGGCTCTCTTGTCCGCGAAGGCTCCGCGGGCGCCGCTCTTCTCGGCGGTGGCGATGCCGTAGCGCTGCAGCCGCGCCCGCACCAGGTCCTCTTCCGAGCGTGCCGTGCCGAAGGGGCGCAGCGGAGGCGGCGGGGTGACCGGCGAGAACACCGGGGTGGGGGTGGGGATGAAGCGGTCGGCGACGCCGATCTTCCAGGTCGAGAGCTTCGGCACCTTCACCGCGTGTGAGGGGATGGCCGTGGAGAGCAGCAGCGTGGCGTTGGCCCAGTCTTCACCCGAGCTCTGCGACACCATCCCCGCGAGCGAGAGGTTGACGGTGTTGGTGTCGGGCTGGAGCTGCAGATCCCACGTGGGGGTCCACTGGGCGCCGCGCACCAGGTACGTCAGGGTCAGCGTGGCCGGCCCGTTGCCCGAGACCTGGGCGGTGATCTTCCAGCCCGAGGTGGTCTGCGGGTTGCCCAGCTTGCGCGCCTCGTCGAGGAGCTTCTCCCGCTGCTCGTTGAGCTTCTTGCTGGCCCGCTCGCCTTCGCGGAGCTTCGCCTGCAGCCGCCCCAGGTGTTCGGCCGAGAACTGCGCTCCCTGGGCCCAGCCGGAGCTGTTGAGCTTCGGCGCGGCCTTGAGCGGGTCCCCGGTCGGCGCCACCGGCGCGAGCCGCTGTACCGCGTCGCGCTGGGCGGTCACCACGGCCCGCTCCTGGTTCAGGCGGTCGAGCTCCAGGTCGAGCTTGTCGAGCGAGGCGAGCACCTTCTTCGCCTCTTCGGTGCGCAGCTTCTGGGGCTCGATGCGTTCGATGTCGACGCGCCGCACCTCGGCGCCCTGGGCCTCGACGCGCACGGAGCTGACGTCGGCCGAGTCGCGCAGGGGGGGGAACTCGAGGGCCTGGGGGCCCGAGACGGAGACCTGGGCGGTGCGCACCACGCGCGCCTGGTCGGTGAACACCGTGACCTGGGTCACGGGCGCGTCGAGGGCTGCCAGGGCGGCGAAAAGTAACGGTGTCATGAAAACCCTCCAGAGGTGGGCCTGAGACGTCGGGGTGCGAGCTGCAGTTCCGGCGGCGGAAAACGCGCCAGCCGCGCTATCTTCGGTGCGGGGGATTCACCATGCCAGCCGTTTCGTCGACCTTCTCGGTGTCGCCGTCGGTGTCTGCCGCGGTCGCGGAGTTGTGCGCCCAGCTGCGCGCCAGCGGCGACGAGCCCATCGCCGGGGGCTTCATTCAGTCGAGCGTCAGCCACCCCCTGGGCGAGCTGACGCGGGCGCTGGGCGAGGCGCTTCCCGGCGTGCCCTTCATCGGGGTGACCTCGTGCCAGGGCCTGGCCACGGATCGCGGCATCGTCTCGGCGGGCCCCGGGCTGTCTGCATTGTGGTTGCGCGGCGCCGGCGTTCGGTTCCAGGTCACCCACACCGACGCGCTCGTCCGCGACTGGGGCGCGCGGCCGGTGGGCACCCAGCGCTTTGCCATGTTGCACGCTACGCCGGGTGACGAGGAGAGCCTGCTCGAGCAGCTGGTGCCGGCCCTGGGTCCCGACACCCAGCTCATCGGAGGCACGGCCGCCGACGATGATCTCTCGGGCCAGTGGGGCGTCTTCGCCTCGGACGGGTTCTCGACCAGCAAGGGCGCGGTGCTGGCCGTGGTCGATTGGCCGGGCCGGGTCGCCTCGTCGATGCAGTCGACGGCCATGGTCACGCCCCAGCGCGGGGTGGTGACCAAGGCCCGGGGCCGCACCATTTTCGAGCTCGACGGCAAGCCGGCGGCCGAGGTGTACAACCGGTGGCTCGGCGGGGCGCTGGATCGCGCGCTGCTCGAGGGCGGCACCATCCTCAACCTCACCTCGCTTCAACCCCTGGGCGTGTACCGCCAGCAGCGGGGCATGGGCTCCTACGTGCTGATCCACCCCGAGTCGGTGCTCGCCGACTCGCACGCCCTGACGGCCTTCAAGCGGGTGGCGGTGGGCGAAGAGGTATGGCTGATGAAGGCCAGCCGGGCGGGGCTGATCGGCCGGCCGGCGTCGGTGGTCGAGCGGCTGATGATCGACTCGCGGCTGCCGGCCTCGCAGGTGCTGGGGGCCTACCTGGTGTACTGCGCGGGGTGCCGGCTGACCGTCAACGAGGGCACCTCCCTGATGTTGGCGGGCTTCCGCGGGGCGGTGGGTCACGTGCCCTTCACCACCGCGTACTTCTTCGGCGAGCAGGGCTGCTCCGCCGGGGGGCCTGCCGAGCATGGCAACCTGATGACCGGGGCGCTCTTGTTGGGGGCCTGATCCCTCGCTTCGGTCGCCTTGCATCAGACCCGGGGTTCGGCTACGGCCACTGCCCAGCACCGTCATTTCGACGCGTGTTCCGTCTCTGCGCGATTTGCCCCACGCGCACCAGAGGGTGACGTCAATTTCAAACCCGGGGTGGCAGCACCTTTCGCAGCACCAGGACAACCCATCACATGCAGCAGAACGTCAATCAGTCGACCGGCTTTGAAGGCGAAGAAGATTTCGCCGCGATGTTTGAGGCTTCCATCAAGGAGGGCGGTCGCACCGGCCTCGTGAAGGAAGGCGAAGTCATCAAGGGCACCGTGGTTCGAGTCACTGGCGAGTACGCCATCGTCGACATCGGCTACAAGTCCGAAGGCCAGGTCGCCATCTCCGAGTTCACCGGCCCCAAGGGCGAAGTCACGGTGAAGCCGGGTGATGCCGTCGAGGTGTTCCTCGAGTCCCGCGAGAATGACACGGGCATGGTCGTCCTCTCCAAGGAGAAGGCCGACAAGATGCGGATCTGGGACGAGATCTCGGCCGCAGTGAAGGATGACCAGATCATCAAGGGCATCATCGTCGGGCGCGTGAAGGGCGGCCTCCAGGTCGACATCGGCGTCAAGGCGTTCCTCCCTGGCAGCCAGGTCGACATCCGCCCCGTGCGGAACCTCGACCAGTACCTGGCCAAGGAGTTCGAGTTCAAGGTCATCAAGTTCAACCAGAAGCGCGGCAACATCGTGCTTTCGCGCCGCGTGCTCCTCGAGAAGCAGCGTGAAGAGCAGAAGAAGGAGACCCTCAAGAACCTCAAGGAGGGCGCGATCATGAAGGGCCAGGTGAAGAACCTCACCGATTACGGCGCCTTCATCGACCTCGGCGGCATCGACGGTCTCCTCCACATCACCGACATGTCGTGGGGCCGCGTTGGCCACCCGTCGGAGATGTTCAACGTGGGTGACGAGGTCAAGGTCGTCGTCCTCAAGTTCGACCCCGCGCAGGAGCGCGTCAGCCTCGGTCTCAAGCAGATCCAGGAAGACCCGTGGCACCGCGCCGACGAGAAGTACCCGGTCGGCACGCGCGTCAAGGGCAAGGTCGTCAGCCTCACGGACTACGGCGCATTCATCGAGCTCGAGCAGGGCGTCGAGGGCCTGGTGCACGTCAGCGAGATGACGTGGAACAAGCGCGTCAAGCACCCCAGCAAGCTGCTGGAGGTTGGGCAGGAGGTCGAGGCCGTCGTTCTCGACATCGACCCCAAGGCCAAGCGCATCGCGCTCGGCATGAAGCAGATCGAGCAGAACCCCTGGACTGTCCTCGAGGACAAGTACCCGATCGGTTCCGTCATCAAGGGCATCGTTCGCAACGTCACTGACTTCGGCGTGTTCGTCGGCGTCGAGGACGGGGTCGACGGTCTCGTGCACGTGTCCGACATCTCGTGGACCCAGCGCGTGAAGCACCCGGGCGAGATGTTCAAGAAGGGCGACGTCGTCGAAGCGTGCGTCCTCAACATCGACGTCGAGAACGAGCGCTTCAGCCTCGGCATCAAGCAGCTCCTCGCCGACCCGTGGGACACGCTCTCCGAGCGCCACCCCGTGTCGAGCCGCGTCAAGGGCAAGGTCACCAAGGTCACCGACTTCGGCGGCTTCGTGGAGATCGAGCCGGGCATCGAGGGCCTGGTGCACGTCAGCGAGATCCGCGACGAGCGCGTCGAGAACCCGCGCGATGTCCTGGCCGAGGGCCAGGAGGTCGAGGTCAAGATCATCGACATCAACACCAGCGACCGCAAGATCGCCCTGTCGATGAAGGCGCTGCTGAACGACGGTGGCGACGACTACCGCGAGTACCTCAAGAAGCAGGCCGAGCAGTCCAAGGCCCGCCTTGGCGACGTGATGGGCAAGTTCAAGAAGTAAGCACTTCGCCACGCAGGTCGTGAACGAGGGTGGGGTGGCTTTCAAAGCGCCTCACCCTTCGTCTTTGCGGGATCTATGGTGCTGCAACTGAGGCGAGGGGCCGGTTGTCACACCCCGCCCATGGAGATCCCGATGCTGAAGCGTGCGGTGTTGTTGGTGGCCGTGGTGCCTTTCGCGGCCCAGGCCTTCTGCGGGTTCTACGTGGCCGGTGGCGGCGCGGAGTTGTTCAACAACGCCACCCAGGTGGTGTTGATGCGCGAAGGCACGAGGACCGTGCTGTCGATGCAGAACAACTACCAGGGCCCGCCCTCGGACTTCGCGATGGTGATCCCCGTGCCGGTGGTCTTGAAGAAGGAGAACGTCAAGACGCTGCCCAAGGAGATCTTCGCCCGGGTGGACCAGCTCGCGGCCCCGCGGCTCGTCGAGTACTGGGAGCAGGACCCCTGCTACGTC
>CAIVGN010000080.1 GCA_903905455.1 uncultured Archangium sp. | reverse complement strand
GCGCTCGAGCGGGCCCAGTCCGAGGCGATGACCCGCCGCGCGGTGCTCGAGCTGCCGCCCCGCCAGCGCGAGGTCTTCACCCTGCGCATCGACGCCGGGCTGCCCTTCGCCGAGGTGGCCTCGGTGCTGGGCATCAGCGAAGGCAACGCGAAGTCTCACTTTCACCACGCCGTGAAGCGACTCAAGGAAGCGGTGACGAAGGCGTCGTCACCTGGAGGTGTCCCATGACGTGCGAAGACGTGGAGCTGGAGCTCTCGGGTGGCGAGCCGTCGACGGAGGCGCGCGCGCACCTCGAGACCTGCGCGTCGTGCCGGGAAACGGCCCGCCTGCTGAACGTGGCGACGCTGCCGCCCCTCACCCAGGCCGAGCGCATGGTGCTCAACGGCGTGGCGGCCTCCACGCAGCACGCGTGGCGCGCGTCGCGGGCGCGGGGAAACACCGTGCGCCGGGTCGCGAGCCTCGGCCTGGCCGCCGGCCTCGGGGCGTTGATCGCCTCGGCCGCCGTGCTCCAGCTCTCGCCCGCGCCGCAGCTGGTGGTCGAGACACGCACGGTGATGATGGCCCCGCCCGAGATCCCGGTGCTGCAGTTGTCCGACGAACTCAACCTTTCCGATGACGAAGTGTTCTTTGAAGTGGGTTGGCCATCGCCGACCGAAGGAGACCTCTGATGAAGACGAAACTCTTGATGTCGATGGTGGTGCTCGGTGCGGTGACGGTGTTCGCGGCCCCCCCGGGAGGCGAGAAGGGCGGGCCCCGCATGATGCGTGGCGGCGGTGACCCCGAGCATCGGGACGAGCGCATGGAGGACCGCGAGCGCGAGATGCATCTCATGTACGTGGTGGCCATCAGCGAGGCCCTCGAGCTCACCGAGGCCGAGGCCCTGAAGCTCTCCGAGAAGCTGAAGGGGGTCGAAGAGAAGCGCCGCCCGCTGCGCCGCCAGATGGGCGAGTCGATGAAGGCCCTGAAGGACGCCGCCGACGGTGACGCCGCGGCGCTGCCCCAGGTCGACGCCAACGTGGCCAAGGTGCTCGATGGCCGCGCGCAGATGGCGGCGATGGACAAGGAACTCTTCGCCACCCTCTCGCAGGGCCTCGCCCCCCAGAAGCGCGCGAAGCTCGCCCTGGTGCTCGGCCGGCTGCAGCACGAGATGAAGGGTTTCAAGAAGGGGCGGCGCTAAGAAGAGGGGCATGCCCCACGCCATCCGCGTTCACGAGGTCGGCGACGTCGCCGTCCTTCAGTCTGAAGAGGTCGAGGTACCGCCGCCCGGCGTGGGTGAAGTGACGCTCCGCCAGACGGCCATTGGCCTCAACTTCATCGACGTCTACCACCGCACCGGTCTCTACCCGCAGCCGCTGCCCTTCACCCCGGGGCAAGAGGGCGCGGGCGTGGTGACGGCGCTGGGCGAAGGCGTCACCACCCTGCGCCTGGGCCAGCGCGTCGCCTACGCGGGCGTGCCCGGCGCCTACGCGCAGGTGCGCAACGCGAAGGCCGAGCGCCTCGTGGTGTTGCCCGACGAGATCGACGACGTCACCGCGGCCTCGGTGATGCTCAAGGGCATGACCGCCGAGGCGCTGCTCAACCGCTGCCGCCCCGTGGGCCCGGGCGACACCGTGCTCATCCACGCGGCCGCCGGCGGCGTCGGGCTGCTGGCGACGCAGTGGGCGCGGCACCTCGGCGCGAAGGTCATCGGCGCGGTGGGGCGGGAAGAGAAGGCCTCGCTCGCGGCGCCCCACTGCGACCACGTCATCGTGCTGTCCGAGGGCCCGTGGGTGGACCAGGTCAAGGCGCTCACCGGGGGCCGCGGCGTGCAGGTGGTCTACGACTCCGTGGGCCGCGACACCTTCCTCCACTCGCTCGACGCGCTCGCGCCGCGCGGCACCCTGGTCTCGTTCGGCCAGTCGAGCGGCAAGCCCGCGCCCTTCGACATCGTCTCCATCGGCGGCCTGCGCTCGCTGTTCGTCACCAGGCCCTCGCTCTTCGCGTACATCTCCACGCGCGCCGAGCTGGAGCACAGCGCCCAGGCGCTGTTCGCCGTCATCCGCTCGGGGGCGGTGAAGGTCACGCCCCCGCGGACCTTCGCCCTGCGCGACGTGCGGGAGGCCCACCTCGCCCTCGAGACGCGGCAGACCACGGGCTCGGTGGTGCTGCTCCCCTGAGGCCGGCCCATTGACGGGTCGGGAAGGGGCGTGCGAGGCAGGGGCCGTGCGCTCCTTCCTGATCAGCTCGTGCTTCGTCTTGGTGGCGTGTGGGGCGAGCCCGGTGGGGCCTGACGCGGGCGTCGCGGTCGATGCGGGGCTCCCCGACGCAGGCGGGGGGTTGGACGCGGGTACGCCCGACGCGGGGCTCAGCCCGGTGACCGTGCTGCGCGTGACCTACCCCACGGGCACCCGCGCGCTCTTCGCTCGCGGCTCCAAGCCCCCGCTGTCGTGGGACACCGGCGTGCCGATGCAGAAGCTCGACGACACCACGTGGACCCTCTCGCTGCCCACCCTCGCCGAGGACCTCGAGTGGAAGCCGCTGCTCGACGACACCACCTGGTCGAAGGGGCCCAACTACCGCGCCCCGGTGCGCGCCACGGTGGAGGTGGCGCCACGCTTCTTCCGCGACACCGGCGAGTGGGCGGTGCGCTGGCCCGCGTTCCAATCGACGGTGCTGGGCAACACCCGCGGGGTCTACGTGTACCTGCCGCCGACGTACCTCGAGAACACCACCGCGCGCCTGCCGGTGGTCTACATGCACGACGGGCAGAACCTCTTCGACCCCGCGGCGGCCTTCGGCGGCGTCACCTGGGGCGTCGCGGCGACCCTGGACGCGGCGGCCGGTGACGGCCGGTTCCGCGAGGCGATCATCGTGGGGCCCAACAACGCGGGGGCCGATCGCATCGCCGAGTACACCCCCACGGCCGACCCCACCTACGGCGGCGGGCGCGGCGACCTCTACCTGCGCATGCTGGTCGAGGAGCTCAAGCCGAGGGTCGACGCCGAGCTGCGCACCCGGCCGGGGCGGGAAGACACGGTGATCATCGGCTCGTCGCTGGGCGGACTGATCAGCAGCTACGCGGGCATCGGCCGGGCCAACGTCTTCGGCTGCCTGGGGGTGATGTCGCCCAGCACCTGGTGGGACAACACGGTGCTGCTCACGCTGCTGCCGCAGAGCCCGTCGCCGCGGCCGGTGCGTGTGTACGTCGACAGCGGTGACAGCGGGCCCGAGCTCGACGACGTGACCAACACCGCGGCGCTGGCCGCCGGCTACCGCGCCCTGGGCTACGTCGACGGCGTCACGCTCGAGTACGTGGTGGCGCAGGGCGCGACGCACACCGAGTCGGCCTGGGCCGCGCGGCTGCCCGGGGCCCTCGCGTTTCTGCTGGGGCCCGCCCGCTAGCCTCGGGCGAACTGTGACATAAGCGTGTCAGTCTCCCCCATCAGCGAAAGAGTCGTCGCCATGCCGAAGCGCGTTCCGAAGCCGCCGAAGATGACCGAGTGCGAGTTGAAGAAGATCTTCAAGGTCGAGGGGGTGAAGAGCGCGCGGTGGATCGTTCGACCCGTCAAGGGCATGGACACCACGCCGGAGGCCGGGAGCATTCGCTGCAAGCACTGCTACGGCCCGGTTCGTTTCTACAAGCAGAAGTTCCTCGACGGCCCGGTGGACCACGTGGAGCACGTGCACCGCGTCGACTCCGAGAGCTGCGAGGCGGGCCAGCACTTCAAGGGCAAGCACAGCCGCTCGGCGACGCCGGTCCTGTGAGCTGAAGAGGGCCGGTCAGGGTTGGGTGGGCGCCTGCGTCTTCATTTCCAGGTCGTCCGGCCCGAGAGGCCCTACACGCAAATTCCCTCCTCAGGACCGTGTCGCGGGTTCGAATCCCGCCGGGGGCATCAGCATGGGCCCCCGTAGCTCAGTGGTAGAGCAGGTAAATTCGCGGCTTCTCAACTCGGGCGACCGTCTTTTTTTGATCATTGAAATGCATAGCCGGTGCATCTACATGCGCCGGCCATGCAGCATTCGGCAGGCATCATCGGGGCGTCGGGGTACTCGGGCATCGAGCTGACGCGCATCCTCGTCGGCCACCCGGGCGTCTCGCTCTCGTTCGTCACCTCGGACCGCTGGGTCGGCCAGGCCATCTCCGCGAAGACCGGGCTGACCTCGGCGCTGACCTACGTGAGCAACGAGCAGGGCCTGGCCGCGGCGAAGGGCTGTGACGTGGTGTTCCTCGCCACCCCGGCCGAGACCTCGCTGGAGCTGGCCCCGAAGCTGCGCGCCGCCGGGGTGAAGGTGGTCGACCTCGCGGGCTCGTTCCGCCTCCAGGACCTCTCGAAGTACCCCGCGTTCTACAAGTTCGAGCACACCTCGCCCGCGCTGGTGAAGGACGCCGTGTACGGCATGCCGGAGTTGTTCCGCGAGAAGATCCGAGGGGCGCCGTTCATCTCGAACCCCGGGTGCTACGCGACGGCCGCGGCGCTCTCGGTGGCGCCGTTGCTGCGGGCCGGGTTGATCGACCCCGAGTCGATCGTGATCAGCGCGGCCTCGGGCGTGTCCGGGGCGGGGCGCAAGGCGAGCGAGGAGTACTCCTTCATGGAGATCGACTCCGACTTCCGCGCCTACAAGCCGCTCAAGCACCAGCACGTGCCGGAGATCGAGCAGACGCTGGGCGTCCGGAAGCTGGTGTTCACCCCGCACCTGTTGCCCATCAAGCGGGGCATCCTGAGCACCGCCGTCGCCCGGTTGAAGGCGGGCGTCACCCAGGGCCAGGTGAACGAGGCCTTCGCGGCGGCCTTCGGGGCCGAGCCCCTGGTGAAGCTGCTGCCCGGCGCGGAGTCGGTGCGGATCGCCGACGTGGTGAAGACGCCGTGGTGTTTGATCGGCGCCTCGGTTGATGAGACGCACGTGGTCAGCGTGAGCGCCATCGACAACCTGCTCAAGGGCGCGGCCAGCCAGGCCGTGCAGAACATGAACCTGATGCTCGGCCAGCCGGAAGTGGCGGGGCTTTGAAGGGGTCTCACTGATGCCGGTCGCTCGTGGGTTCGTGTTCGCCGGGCTGCACGCAGGCATCAAGCCGTTCAAGAAGGACCTCGCCCTCGTCTTCAGCGAGTCGCCGTGTTCGGCCGCGGCGACGTTGACCATCAACAAGGCCAAGGCCGCCCCCGTCGAAGACTGCCTGCGCCGCCTGCCGATGGTCGGCGCGCGGGCGGTGCTGATCAACTCGGGCAACGCCAACGCGCTGACCGGCCAGGAGGGCCTCGACGACGTGGCCGAGCTCTGCGCCGCCACCGCGAAGGTGCTCGAGGTCTCCCCGGCCTCGGTGCTCATGGCCTCGACCGGGGTCATTGGCCAGCGGCTGCCCCGGGCGAAGATCATCGAGGCGCTTCCCAGGCTCAAGAGCCAGCTCAAGGCCGCGCCCGAGCTGGCCGCCGAGGCGATCCTCACCACGGATACGCACATCAAGGTCGCCAGCCGCCTGGTGCGCCTGGGCCGCAAGGACGGGCGCATCACCGCCATCTGCAAGGGCAGCGGCATGATCGCCCCGCAGCTCGCGTCGACCATCGCCGTCATCTGCACCGACGTGGCCGTCTCGCCCACCATGCTCCAGCGCGCGCTGTTGCTGAGCATGGACGGCAGCTTCAACAACCTCACCGTCGACAACGACATGAGCACCAACGACGCGGTGATCGCGTTGGCCAACGGGCAGCTGGGCAACGCCGAGATCACCGAGCCCGGGCCGGAGTTCGATCTCTTCGTGGTGCAGCTGCAGTCGCTGTGCGTGGAGCTCGCGCGCGAGGTCGCCAAGGACGGGGAGGGCGCCACCAAGCTGCTCGAGGTGCGGGTGATGGGCGCGCCGACCAGCGCCATCGCCACCGATCTCGCCCGCAGCGTCGCCGGCAGCACCCTGGTGAAGGCCGCGGTGTTCGGCGCTGACCCCAACTGGGGCCGCATCCTCGCCACCGTCGGCGCGCGCTGCGGCTCGCAGCAGTACGACGTCGACCCCACCCAGGCGAAGGTCACGGTGCAGGGCGTGCTGGTCTTCGACCGCAAGCCCACCTTCGATCCCACCATTCCTCCCCCGGCGGTGGCCAACAACGACGCCAACGAGGGCCCCTCGGTGCCCGGCCACCACAGCCTGCGCGCCCGCATGCGCTCGCCCGAGGTGCTGGTGGAGATCGACCTGCGCTGCGGCGACGCCTCGTCGGTCGGCTGGGGCTGCGACCTCTCGTACGACTACGTGAAGATCAACGCCGACTACACCTCGCTGCTCGTGCCCACGGCCGACGGCAGCGTGGCGAAGGACGACCGGCTCACCAACTACTCGCCGAAGTTCAAGGTGACCCTGGTGAAGGAGGCGCTGACCTACATCTCGCGCTTCGCCGGCAAGCGCGTGGTGCTCAAGCTCGGCCGCCAGGCCATGGGCAAGGACTCGCTGCGCGCGTCCATCGT
>CAIVGN010000079.1 GCA_903905455.1 uncultured Archangium sp. | reverse complement strand
TTCGGCGGCAGCGAAGCGGACCGCGCCACCTTCTATTCGGCCCTGCGCCTCGCCTTCCTCATGCCCACGGTGATCAGCGACGTCGACGGCGCCTACGTCTTCGGGGGCCAGCGCGACACGGTCCCCGCGGGCGAGGTGATGCTCAGTGACTTCTCGCTGTGGGACACCTACCGCACCGTGCACCCGCTCTACGCGCTACTGGACGAGGAGAGCGCGCGGCAGTCGGTGACCAGCCTGCTGCACATGGCCGAGCACGGGCGGGGGCTGCCGCGGTGGCCCATGGGCACCGGCGAGTCGGGCACCATGGTGGGCGCGCCGGCGGACATCGTGCTCGCCGACGCGGTGCTGCGCGGGGTGCCGGGGATCGACGCCGAGGCCGCCTGGCGCCAGGCCTCCTCCGAAGCGCTGGGCACGCCCACCCGCGGCAGCCGCGCGTCCATGGGCCGCTACGCCACCTCGGGCTTCGTGCCCTTCGAGGAGTCTTCGCGCAGCGTGGGCGTCACCGTGGAGTACGCGCACGCCGACTTCGCGCTGGCGAACCTCGGCCGCGCCCTGGGGCACACCGCCGAGGCGGACCAGCTCGCGGCCCGTGCCCAGGGCTGGCGCCAGCTCTTCGACCCGGCCACAGGGGTGCTCCGCGCGCACCACGCCGACGGCACCCTCGCCGGCACCCCGTACACCGTCGACGGCTGGGACGACTACGCCGAGGCCAACGGGCTGCAGACCACCTTCATGCCCCTGTGGGACGAGCCGGGCCTGGAGACCCTCTTCGGCTCGCGCGACGCCCTCCTCGCGGCGCTCACGCCCTTCTTCGAGGACGCCCCCGCGGAGCACGCCGCCGCCCTGGCCAACCCCACCTTCGAGCTGCGCTACCTCCCGCGCTCGAACTACTGGCCGAGCAACGAGCCCGACCTCCTCGCCCCGTTCCTCTTCGCCCGCGCCGGCCGCCCGGACCTCACGGCGAAGTGGACCGACTGGGCCCGCGACACCTTCTTCTCCGCGCGCCCCGACGGCCTGCCCGGCAACGACGACGGCGGCACCCTGGGCAGCTGGTTCGTGCTCGCCGCCGCGGGCCTCGCGCCCATCCCGGGCACCGACCAGTGGCTCATCGGCACCCCGCTCTTCCCGAAGCTCGAGCTCACGCTGCCCCGCGGCCCCTTCACCATCGAGGCGCGGGGCGTGTCCCCGGAGAACCTCTACGTGCAGTCGGCCACCCTGGACGGCCGCGCGCTGCGGCACCCCACGCTCGCCCAGGGCGACCTCGTCGCCGGTGGCACGCTGGTGCTGGTGATGGGCCCCGCGCCGTCGAACTGGGGGCAGTGAGCGGGCCCGTCGTGCGCCAGGCATTCGGGGCGAGATGCTCCGACGATGAGAGAGGGCTGTCACCGGGGGGCCAATTGGTTCTAGGGTGACCCCTTCCCCCTTTTCGTCGGAGTCGAGTTCATGAAGCGTTTGCTCCTGGTCGGAGTCTCGTTCGCGCTCTTCGCAGCGTGCGGTGACCCCAAGAAGACGTGCAAAGACACGGGCTGTTCTGCTGGTGCGGTGTGCAACGCCGTGAGCGGCGTCTGTGAGGCCACCGGCATCGGCGGCGGCACGGGTGGTGGCACCGCCGGCGGCAACGGCGGTGGTGGTGGTACCACCGGCGGCGGCACCGGCGGCGGCAACCACGTCGACGCGGGCTTCGACGCCGGCGTGGTGGTCGACCCCTTCGATGACGGCGGCGTCTTCGCGCCCGGCGCCATCTGCACCTACGCCATCCCCGTCAACTTCGACGGCGGCACCACGGTGACCATCGCGATCGACGTGGCCGACGCGGGCAACGAGTACGACACCAGCTGCGCGAGCGGCTCCGGCGCGAACTCCGGCAACGACGTGGTCTTCGCCATCACCTTGACCGAGCCCAAGGGCCTGGTGGTCACGGCGACCAACACCGCGACCGGCACCCAGGACTCGGTCATCGGTCTCGTGGCCTCGCCCTGCGCCGCCTTCAACCAGGTGGCCTGCGCCGACACCACGGGCGCCACCAGCCCCGAGGTGTTGACCCTCGACCGCGTGCCCGCGGGCACCTGGTACGTGGTGGTCGACAACTACAGCATGTCGTCCACCCCCGGGACCTACGACGTGCAGTTCGAGCTGACCGCCCCCGTCGCGGGCCCGGCCAACGACACCTGCGCCGGCGCGCAGGAGCTCACCTTCACCAGCGGCGCGGCCATGGCCACCGGCACCACCGTGGGCGCCTTCAACGACACCGCGGGCTCGCCGCTGTCGTGCAGCGCGCGCTCGGCCACGAACCCCGAGGTCTTCTACAAGTTCACGCTGACCCAGCCCCAGGACGTGCGCGTGGCCATCAGCACGCCCACCACCTCGAACCTCACCGCGGCCATCGCGGTCACCAGCACCTGCGGCGTGGGCGGCGCGGCCAGCGAGCAGGCGTGCACCACGGGCAGCAACACCAACACCACGGCGCGCGGGCTGGCGGCGGGCACGTACTTCATCGTGGTGGACGGCAACTCGTCGACCGTCGACCCCGGCGAGTTCTCGCTCGAGGTGACGCTCCTGCCCCCGACGGCGCGCCCGGCCAACGACACCTGCGCCACGCCGGCCACGCTGACGCCCGGCACCTCGGTCACCATCGACGCCAACGCGGCCCGCAGCGACTACACGTTCTCGTGCGGCCCGGCGAACGGCGGCGACGTGGTGTACCAGTTCACCACCACCCAGGCGCAGAAGGTCACCCTCACCGCCACGGGCATGAACTCGGCCGACGCGGTGCTCGCGCTGCGCGGCGCGCCTTGCGACATGGAGAGCTCGGAGGTCGCGTGCATCGACGACACCGTCGCGGCCCCGGAAGTCCTCGTCCTGCCCAACCTCCCCGCGGGCACGTACTACGTGGTGCTGGCCGCCTACTCGGCGTCGGCCGGTGAGTTCGGCCTCTCGCTCGCCCTCGATGCCGCAGTGCTGCCTCCGGCCAACGACACCTGCACGGCCCCGGCCACGTTGGTGCCCAACGTGTCGCAGAACGTGGACCTCGCGGCCGCGGCCACCGACTACTCGCCCGACTGCTCGTTCTATTCGGGCGGCGACGCGGTCTACACGTTCACCACCACCACGGTGCAGCGCATGGTCCTCACGGCCACGGGCATGGCGGGCGCCGACGCGCTCCTCGAGCTTCGCTCGGGCGCCTGTGACCCGGGCACGGTCGTCTCGTGCAACAACAGCGCGGGCACCACCGCCCCCGAGGTGGTCACCATCAACAGCCTGCCCGCGGGCACGTACTACGTGCTCCTCGGCTCGGCTGGCAGCGGCACGGCGTTCGGCATCTCGCTGGCGCTGAGCGCCCCGCTCGCCGGGCCGGCCAACGACAGCTGCACCGCGCCGGAAGTCATCACCCTCAACACCGGCATGGCCACCCGCAGCATCGACCTCTCGCTGGCCGCCGCGGACATCTCCGAGGTGTGCGGTGGCCTGACGGGCACGGGCAACGACGTGGTGTACAGCGTGGTGGTGCCGGCCAACCAGCGCCTCACCGTCACCGCCGCGGCCGGCAGTGCCGCGGACCCGGTGCTCTACATCCGCACCCCGACGTGCGCGACCACGCCGTCGGTGGTGTGCGCCGACGTCGGCGGCACGGGTGGGTCGGAGACGGCCACCGTGCTCAACGGGGCGACCATGGCCACCTACTTCGTGGTGGTGAAGGCCTACCGCGTGCCGGGCACCGTCGACCTGATGTTCGCCGTCGGGCCGTAAGCGACCGCGACGCACGCTGCTTCCACCCTCGTCCCGCCTCCGCGGGGCGGGGGTGTTTTTTTGCCCTACTTCCCGAAGAGCGCGGTGCCCACCAGCGCCAGGGCGCTGACCCCGAGCAGCACTGCGAAGCCGCGGGTCAACCGCGCGGCGCTCACCACCCGCGAGAGCCGCGCCCCGACGAAGGCACCGATGACGAAGCCCCCGGCCACCGGCAGCAGCGCGCCCCACGGCAGCCCGCCCTGGGCCTTCGCGTAGACCCACACCCCGGGCAGGGCGATGGGCGGCAGGAGCATGGCGAGGCTGGTGAGCTGGGCCTGCTTCTGGCTCAGCCCCAGGCGCCGGGTGAGCAGGGGAATGAGCACGATGGCCCCGCCAATGCCCAGCAACCCCGAGGCGAGGCCCGCACTGAAGCCGGCAATCAGCGTGGTGGGCACGTAGCCGGGCGGCGCCGACGTGAGCGAGGGGCGCTCGGAGACGGAGGGCCGGGTGCGCCAGGTGCGGACCGCGTTGAAGACGAGCAGCGCCGCGAAGAGCAGGCGGAGCACCTGCGCAGGCAACACGTTGGCCAGCGCGCTGCCCAGGGGAATGCCGGGCAGGAAGCCCAGGATGGCCACGCCCACCACGCGCCACAGCAGCGGCACCCCGGCGCGCTGGTACTGCCAGACCGCAGGCAGCCCGAGCGGGGGAAGCAGCGCGGCCAACGTGAGGCCCTGGGCCTGCTGCTGGGTCAGCCCCAGGGTCAACGCGAGCAGCGGCACGAGGATGACGTTGCCGCCCACGCCGAAGAAGCCCGAGAGGATGCCGCCGCCCAGCCCTGCCGCCGCGGCGCCGACTTGCTGGAGCGTGGTGAGCATCTGGGCCGAAGAGCTACTGCATCTCCACGTCAGATGGGGGTCTCGCGGGGACGGGCGATGGAATACGACGCGGCCCATGCGTCTCGTTCCCGGGTTGATCAGCGCCGTGTTCCTCTCGTGTGCCGGGGCGCCGCGAGCGCTCCACGAGGCGCCCGCGGGCGTCGAGAAGTTCGCCGCCGCCATCGACTGGGCGAAGGCCGGCGACGAGGCCGTGGGCGTACTCCAGGGCTACCTGCGCATCGACACCATCAACCCCCCGGGCAACGAGTCGCTGGGCGTCGAGTACTTGAAGGCCGAGCTGGCGAAGGACGGCCTCGAGGCCCAGGTGCACGACTTCGCGCCGGGCCGGGGCTCGCTGGTGGCGCGCCTCGAGGCCACCGCGCCCAACGGGGAGAAGCCGCTGTGCCTGCTCTCACACATCGACGTGGTGCCCGCCGAGGCGGCGACCTGGCCTGCCGACACCGGGCCGCTCTCCGGCGCGCTGAAGGACGGCATGGTGTGGGGCCGCGGCGCGCTCGACATGAAGGGCATGGGCACCCTCGAGCTGCAGACCTTCCGCTGGCTGTCGCGCCAGCACGTGCCGCTCAAGCGCGACGTCATCCTGCTCGCCGTGGCCGATGAAGAGGTCGGCGAAGGAGGCATGCGGCTGTTGACTGAGCAGCTGTGGGGCGAGCTCGACTGCGGCCACATCATCAACGAGGGCGGCATGGGCGTGCGCGGGCTGCTCACCCCGGACCAGACCACCTTCGCCATCTCCGTCGGCGAGAAGGGCGTGCTCTGGCTGCGCGTCACCGCCGAGGGGGAAGCCGGCCACGGCAGCACGCCCACCGACAACCGCGCGCCCACCCGGCTGGTGCAGGCGCTCGCGAAGCTGGCCACCCGCGAGGCGAAGGTGCGCATTCAGCCCTCCATGTACGAGCTGCTGCGGCGCTCCGGCGCGAAGAACGGCGGCGTGCAGGGCTTCGTGATGCAGCGCCCGGCGCTGGTCGACCTCTTCGCCACCAAGAAGCTGATGAGCAAGCCGCCCACCCGCGCCGGCATCACCGACACCTGCCAGGTCACCGGCTTCGAGGGCAAGGGCAGCGCCACCAACGTCATCCCGTCGGCCACCACGGCCATCATGGACTGCCGGTTGTTGCCGGGGACGTCTCCCAGGGCACTGCAGGCCGAGCTCGAGGGCCTCGTCGCAGGAGTCGAGGGCATCAAGTTCGAGGTGGTGCACGCCTTCGAGGCCGGCGTCTCGGAGACCGATGATGCGTTCTTCGATGCGCTCGCGCGGCAGGCCGTGGCCGGGAGAGAGGATGCCGTGGCCGGGCCGGTGATTTCACCGGGGTATACGGACTCCATCCTCGCGAGGGCCAAGGGCACGCGGGCTTATGGGTTCGTGCCCTTCGACGTCACCCCGGAGGAGCTGGCGACCTTTCACGGGCGGGACGAACGGGTGTCCGTGAAGAACGTGCACCGCGGGCTGGAGGTGCTGTTCCGCGCGGTGGTCGATGTGGTGGCGGTTCCGTAGGAGTGAGGAAGCGGGGTGGGAGGCGGGTGGGCCCCTCACCCCGACCCTCTCCCCGCTGTCGCAGGGCGAGGGAGAACTACTTCACTTCGACCTGGGGCCGGCGCGGGTCCAGCCAGTCCACGTGGAAGAACTGCCCGCGCGGCGCATCCACGCGCTCGAAGGTGTGCGCCCCGAAGAAGTCGCGCTGCCCCTGGATGATGTTCGCCGGCAGCACCGCCGAACGGTACCCGTCGAAGTACGCCAGCGCCGACGCGAAGGCCGGGGCCGGCACGCCGTCGAGCGCGCAGGCCGCCACCACCTTGCGCCACCCCGCCTCCGCCTGCTTCACCGCGTTGGCGAAGTACGGGTCCATCAGCAGGTTCGAAAGTGACGGGTCCCGCGCGTAGGCCTCGGTGATCTTCTGGAGGAACTGCGCGCGGATGATGCAGCCGCCCCGGAAGATCTGCGCGATGGCCCCGAAGTCGAGCTTCCACCCGTGCTCCTTCGCGGCCGCGGCCATCAACTGGAAGCCCTGCGCGTAGGCACACAGCTTCGAGCAATACAGCGCGTCCCGCACCGCCTCGACGGTCACCGCCAGGGTGTGCGGCACGGGCGTCCCGGTGAGCACCCTGGAGGCCGCCACGCGCTCTTCCTTGCGCGCCGAGAGGTACCGCTGGAACACGGCCTCGGCGATGGTGGGGCACGGCACGCCGAGATCGAGGCTCGAGGTGCTGGTCCACTTCCCCGTGCCCTTCTGCCCGGCGGCGTCGAGCACGATGTCCACGAAGGGCTTCTTGGTGACCCCGTCCTTGTGGTGCAGCACCTCGGCGGTGATCTCGATGAGGAAGCTGTCGAGCTCGCCCTGGTTCCAGTCGCTGAACACCCGGGCCGTCTCGTCGACGCCCATCTTGAGCACCGAGCGCAGCACGTGGAACGCCTCGGCGATGAGCTCCATGTCGGCGTACTCGATGCCGTTGTGCACCATCTTCACGTAGTGCCCGGCGCCGTCGGTGCCGATGTACGTGGTGCACGGCACCCCGCCCTGCACCGGCTTGCCCGGCGCCCCACCCGGGATCGGCTTGCCCGTCACCGGGTCGACCTTGGCGGCGATGTCGCGCCACACCGGCTCGAGCAGCTTCCACGCTTCAGGCTTGCCACCGGGCATCAGGGAAGGGCCCAGCCGCGCGCCCTCTTCGCCGCCCGACACGCCGGAGCCCACGAAGAGCAGGCCTTTCTCCCCCAGCGCCTTCTCGCGCCGGATGGTGTCGGTGAACAGCGCGTTGCCGCCGTCGACGATGACGTCGCCCTTCTCGAGCAGCGGCACCAGCGAGTCGATGACCGCGTCGGTCGGACCGCCAGCCTTGACGAGGATGATGACCCGCCGCGGCCGCTTGATGGACTGCACGAAGTCCTTGAGCTCGAGGGCCGGCACCACGTTGGCGTGGGGCAGCGTGGCCATCAGCTTCTCGGTGACCGCGCCGGTGCGGTTGTAGACGGCGATGCGGTGCCCGTGGTCGGCGATGTTCAGCGCCAGGTTCTGGCCCATGACGGCGAGGCCGATGAGGCCGATGTCAGCAGTGTTCGCGGCAGGAGGAGTAATCGACATGTCGGACGTGCCTTCCTTCTTCAGAAGTCGGTGAACCAGGTGGAGCTGAGCGCCGCGCGATGCACCAGCGCCGCGGGGAGTTGGGACTTGGGATCGTTGCGCGCGGCGTCGGCGGCGGCGCGCTTGGCCTCGCCCACCACCACGAACCACGTCGCCTTCGCGCCGGTGAGCGCGGGCAGGGTCATGGTGATGCGCTCGGCCGGGGGCTTGGGCGAGTCGGTGATGGCCACCACCTTGCGCTTGGTCTCGGTGAGCAGCGCGTGGCCGGGGAACAGCGAGGCCACGTGGCCGTCTTCGCCCATGCCCAGCAGCACCAGGTCGAGCTGCGGGGGCAGCGCGCCGCCGTACTCCGCGGCCGCCTGGTAGGGCTTCAACTCGGTGCGCACGCGGCGCACGGTGGCCATGGGGATGAGGTCGCGGATGAGCTTGTAGTTGCTGTCCGGGCTGCTGGAGGGCACGCAGCGCTCGTCGCTCAGGTAGAACTGCACGCGCTTCCACTCGAGGTCGAGCTTGGCCAGCTCCGGGTACAGGAGCTTCGCCGCCGAGCCGCCGGTCAGCGCGCAGGTGAAGGTCTCTTCGGTCTCGTGGGCGGCCTTCCAGAAGGCCTTCAGGAACTTGCCCACCATGTTCTTCGCTTCGTCACTCATGATTCCAGCTCCACGGCGCGCCGCAGCGACGCCTGGTACAGACGATCTGCTCCACGGGGACCGAGCGCTGCCGTCACCAGCGCTTCGTCAGACAAGGGCGCCGCCATCGCGGCGACGCTCACCTTTCCACCACCTTCTGCCTCGAACTCCACGTGCATTCCGGGGCCTTCGACGAATTCCGTGTCGAGCCGCACCCGCCCCTGCTGCCGCTGCACCATGCCGTCCTCGACGGTGCCCCACGACAACCGCGCCCCCAACCAGCCCAGCAACAGCCGCGCCTCGCTCGACCAGCCCTGCTGGCACTGGAGCTTCACGCGCGTGAGCCGGAAGAGCATCGACCCGTCGACCGGCGCATCGAAGGCCGCGGCCACGGCCAGGCGCCAGGGCGCGGTGCGCAGCCACGCGAGGTCGGCCACCCGGGGCAGGGCCTTGCCCAGGCGCTCGATGGGTTGCAGCTGTTCGGCGCCGTGGGAGTCGATGATCAACCGGTCTCCGGCGGCCAGCAGCTCCTGCAAGAGCGCGCTCTCGCGGGGCAGCCCGGCGCACAGCACCGCCGTCGGGATGTCGGGGACCAGCAGCGCGCGGGTCAGCGAGGGGAGGTAGTCGCTGCCCTTGCCGCGGGACTCGACGGTGATCTCTTCGCTGCACAGCAGCTTGCCGCCCCCGGGCATGAGCCGGCAGTTGGCGGTGACGAAGGCCTCGATCTCCGGGCCGGTGGCGTTGGGCCGGTGGTGGAGGACGAGGGTGCGCGAGGGCACGATGGCCACCAGCGCGTCGGCCAGCAGCTTGGCCTTGTCCAGCGCGGCGTCGCCCTCGGCGTGCACCACCAGGTTCCACGAGCAGGCGCGGGTGACGGCCTGGGTCCCGGTGGCGGCCTGGCGCCAGAGGGCCGCCAGGTCACGTTCGATGCCGGCCACGTCCACGCCGATGGCGGCGCCCCCGGTGAAGCGCTCGAGGTCGGCGCTGGTCACGGGCGTCTCCAGCGGTGGCCGTCGCGCAGCAGCAGGCGGTCGCCTTCCGCGGGGCCCCAGGTGCCGGCCTCGTAGCTCTCCACGTCGCCGGTGGACGCGTCCCACGCCTGGTGAATGCGGCTGACCCACTTCCACGAGGCCTCGACCTCGTCGCCGCGGGTGAAGAGCGCCTGGTCCCCGAGCATGCAGTCGAGCAGCAGCCGCTCGTAGGCCTCCGGCGGCTCGGAGCCGAAGGAGGTGCCGTAGCGGAACTCCATGTTCACCGGCTGGATCTCCATGGTGTTGCCGGGCACCTTGGCGCCGAAGCGCAGCGACACGCCCTCGTCGGGCTGGATGCGAATGGCCAGCACGTTGGGAGACTGGCCCTGCGAAGCGCGCTCCCCGAACAGCCGCAGCGGCGCCTCGCGGAACACCAGGGCCACCTCGGTGACCTTCTTGGGCATGGCCTTGGCCGAGCGCAGGTAGAACGGGACGCCAGCCCAGCGCCAGTTGTCGATGAAGATCTTCATCGCCACGTAGCTCTCGCGCTTGCTGCCCTTGGTGACCCCGGGCTCGTCCTGGTAGCTGATCTGCCGGCGGCCGGCGATGGTGCCCTCGCGGTACTGGCCGCGGACCACGAACTCGTCGAAGCGCCCCTCGGGGATGGGCCGCAGCGCCTTGAGCACCTTGACCTTCTCGTCGCGCAGGTCGTCGGAGGCCATGGACACCGGCGGCTCCATGGCGGTGATGGCGAGCACCTGGAAGAGGTGGTTCTGCACCATGTCGCGCAGGATGCCGGCCTGCTCGAAGTAGCCGCCGCGGCCCTCGATGCCCAGCGACTCGGCGCCGGTGATCTGCACGTGGTCCACGTAGCGCGAGTTCCACAAGGGCTCGAAGAGGCCGTTGGCGAAGCGCAGCACCATCAGGTTCTGCACCGTCTCCTTCCCGAGGTAGTGGTCGATCCGGTAGACGGAGGCCTCGTCGAGCACCTTGAGCACGTCGCGGTTGAGCTGCCTGGCGGTGGCGAGGTCGGTGCCGAAGGGCTTCTCGATGATCACCCGGCGGAACGGCTTCTGCCCGTCGCGGCTCACGAGGCCCGCGGCGCCCAGCTGGGCGATGGTCACCGGGAAGTTCGAGGGCGGCGTGGAGAGGTAGAAGACGCGGTTGCCGTTGATGCCGCGGGCGAGGTCGATCTCCGCGAGGCGCGCCTTGAGCTTCTGGTAGCTGGCCGCGTCGTCGTAGTCGCCCACCTGGTAGAAGAGCCCCTTGGCGAAGGTCTCCCACACGGCCTCGTCGAGCGGCCGGTGCCGGGCGAACTTCTGGCAGGCCTCCTTCATCTCGGCGCGGAAGGCCTCGTCGCTGGAGTCCTTGCGGGCGAAGCCCACGATGGCCATGGAGGGGGCGAGCAGGCCCTCCACCGCGAGGGTGTAGAGCGCGGGGATGAGCTTGCGCTTGGTGAGGTCACCCGAGGCGCCGAAGATGACGATGGAGCACGGCTCGGGCAGCCGTTCATCGACGAGTCCTGCGCGCAGCGGGTTCGCTTCGGGCGACGGCATGAGGCCTCCTGAATGGGAAGTCGCGCAGGCTACTGCAAGGCGTGGAAGAGTCTGCGCGCGATGTGGCCGGCCCCCGAGATCTCCCGCGCGCCGCGGCCCGTCTTGCTGTGGTGGGTCGCGTTGCTCCCCGTTTTGGCGGCCTACGCCAACGTGGGCGGCGTCGGCTTCATGTGGGACGACCACCTGCTCATCGAGCAGAACCCCGCGCTCCAGGTGCTGCATGCGCCCTGGGCCTACCTGGGTCACGGCTTCTGGGACCGGGCCTTCGCCACGAGCACCTCGGCCTACTACCGGCCGCTGGTGACCTTCACCTTCGCCCTCGACTGGGCCCTGGGCGACGGCGGGCCGCTGCCCTTCCACCTCACCAACCTCGCCTTGCACCTCGCGGTGTGCACCCTGGTCTTCGGGCTCGCGTGGCGGCGCGCGGGGTCGGCCGTCACGGCGGCGGTGATCACCGCGCTCTTCGGCGTCCTGCCGCGGCTCACCGAGTCGGTGACCTGGGTGGTGGGGCGCACCGACGTGTTGGCGACGCTCTTCGTGCTCGCGGCCCTGCGCGTGACCGAGGCGAAGCGCCCCTGGGTCCGGGCCACGGCCGGGGGACTGGTGTTGCTGGGGCTGCTGTCGAAGGAGGTCGCGCTCGTGGGGGCGCTCCTGCTGCTGGCCGACGCCGGGGGGCGGGTGCTCCGGGGGCGGAGTCCCGCGCGGGCCGAGCTCCCGCTCCTGATCACCACGGGCCTCGGGGTGGCGACGTGGCTGCTGCTGCGGCCCGCGAGCGCGCCGACGCGGCTGCACGAGCCGTTGACCTTCCTCGCGGGGGTCGGGCATTGCGTGGTGATGCTGCTGACGCCGTGGCAGCCGGCGGCGCAGATCGGCTTCGTCGGCGCGCCCGAGGCCTGGGCGGCGGGGCTCGGCGCGGTGGCGCTGGGCGCGGTGGGCCTGCTCGCGTGGCGCTGGGGCCGGAGCGACGCGCCCTGGCGGGCGACGTGGCTGCTCGCGGCCACGGGTGGGGTGGTGCTGGTCAGCGCGGTGGTGCTGGCGACCTTCACGCTGGCCTCCGACCGCTTCCTCTACTTGCCCCTCGCGCTCGGCGCCGTCGTCGCGGCGCAGCGCCCCTGGGGTCGGCCGGCGCTGCTGGTGGGGGCCGGGCTCACGCTCGCGCTGGGCCTGGTGACGTGGCAGCGCAACGAGACGTGGGCGAGCCCGGTGCGCTTCTGGCGGGAGACGCTGGAGGCCGCGTCGCCTCGAAACCCCGGCCCGCTGCTGGGCCTGGGCGACGTGCTCTTCGAGCGCGCGCGCTACGAGGAGGCGCGGGACCTCTACCTGCGGGCGGCGGAGCTCCGGGGGCCGTCGCGCGAGCCCGAGAGCGAGCTGGGCCTGGCGGTCACGGAGTCGAAGCTGGGCCACGACGCCGAGGCGCTGGCGTTGCTGGAGCGGGTGTTGGCGGCGCACCCCGCGTCGCAGCGGGCGGCCTACGACCGGGTGCTGTTCCGCGCGCGGGCCCTCGACTTCGGGGGCGCGCGTGGGGCGTTGCAGGAGGCCCGGGCGCGCTTCGGAGACGACGCGGTGCTGCTCGGCTTCGAGCAACTGCTGGCCACCACCGAGGCGGCGCTGCGCAGCGGGGCGCCTCTGGAGCGGGCGCGGGCGCTGGGCGCGCTGGGGGCGACGCGCAAGGCGCAGCCGCTGTTCGAGGCGCTGCTGCCGGAGCCCGAGGCGGCGCGGTGGCTGGTGTGGTCGGGCGACGCGGCGGCGGCCCGGCGGGGGCTCGAGGTGCTGGGTGACGACGTGGCGGCCCAGGCGACGTGGGCGGAGCGCTTTCCCGAGCCGCGCTGACGTCGGGGGGGAGTAGAACGCGCGGTCATGCGCATCGTCTGCATCGGCGGCGGCCCCGCGGGGTTGTACTTCTCCCTGCTGATCAAGAAGTCGTTCCCCCAGGTGGACGTCGAGGTGTTCGAGAAGAACAAGCCCGACGACGCCTTCGGCTGGGGCGTGGTGTTCTCGAAGGAGACCCTGGGCACGCTGCGCGACGCCGACCCTCAGAGCCTCGCGGCCATCGAGCGGCGCTTCGCCTACTGGGACGACATCGAGACCACGGTGCGGGGGAAGACGACGGTGTCCACCGGCCACGGGTTCTGCGGGCTCTCGCGCAAGGACCTGCTGCAGATCCTCCAGGCGCGCTGCGCCGAGCTGGGGGTGAAGCTGACCTTCGGAACGGAGCTGCCGGTGGAGCCCCTGCCCGAGGCCGACCTGGTCATCGGCTGCGACGGGGTGCACAGCCCGCTGCGCGCGAAGTACGCCGACACGTTCCGCCCGCACCTCGACTGGCGCCAGTGCAAGTTCACGTGGCTGGGCACGACCAAGCCGCTGTCGGCCTTCACCTTCCTCTTCAAGGAGTCGCCGTACGGCCTGTTCCAGGTGCACGCGTACCCGTTCACCAGGGAGCCCATGCAGCCCTCGGGCGCGCGGTCGACCTTCATCGTCGAGTGCCGCGAGGAGGTCTGGAAGAAGGCGGGCCTCGACACCATGACCGAGGCGCAGTCGGTGGCGTTCCTCGAGGCGCTGTTCAAGGAGGAGCTCGAGGGTCACCCGCTGTGCCCCAACAAGTCCATCTGGCGGACGTTCCCCACCATCACCTGCGAGCGGTGGCGCAAGGGGAACCTGGTGCTGCTGGGGGACGCGGTGCACACGGCGCACTTCTCCATCGGCTCGGGGACCAAGCTGGCCATGGAGGACGCCATCGCGCTGTACAAGGCGCTCCAGGACCACGCGCTGAACGTCGACGTGGCGCTCGACGCATACGAGAAGGCGCGCAAGCCGGAGGCGATCCGCGTGCAGCGGGCGGCGCAGACGAGCCTCGAGTGGTTCGAGAACGCGGCGCGGTACGTGGGCCAGGGGCCCGAGCAGTTCACCTTCAACCTGATGACGCGCAGCAAGCGCATCACCTGGGACAACCTGCGCACGCGCGACCCGAAGCTGGTGGCCGCGGCCGACGCGGCGTTCGCGAAGGCGCAGGGATCGACGCTCAACTCCGATGGCTCGGCGCCGCCGCCGCTGTTCGCGCCGTTCACCCTGCGCGGGTTGAAGCTGGACAACCGGGTGGTGGTCTCGCCCATGTGCCAGTACTCGGCGACCGACGGCGTGCCCGACGACTGGCACCTGGTGCACCTCGGGAGCCGGGCGGTGGGCGGCGCGGGGTTGGTGTTGACGGAGATGACCAACGTCTCGCCGGAAGGCCGCATCACGCACGGGTGCGCGGGGTTGTGGAACGACGCGCAGGCCACGGCGTGGAAGCGGGTGGTGGACTTCGTGAAGGCCCACAGCACCTCGCGCATCGGGGTGCAGTTGGCGCACGCGGGGCGCAAGGCGAGCTGGGGCAAGCCGTGGGACGGGGACCAGCCGCTGACGGCGGATCAAGCACCGTGGCAGACGCTGGGGCCGTCGGCGCTGCCGTACAAGCCCGGGGCGCACACGCCGAAGGAGATGACGAAGGATGATCTCGAGCGGGTGAAGCAGTGCTTCGTCGACGCCGCCGTGCGCGCCGGGACGTGCGGGTTCGACTTCATCGAGCTGCACTTCGCGCACGGGTATTTGCTCTCGAGCTTCCTGTCGCCGCGCTCGAACCAGCGCACGGACGCGTACGGAGGATCAGTGGAGAACCGCAACCGGTACCCGTTGGAGGTGTTCGCCGCGGTGCGGGCGGTGTGGCCGCAGGACAAGGCGCTGGGCGTGCGCGTGTCGGCGACGGATTGGTTGGGGCCGACCGGGCAGACCATCGAGGACACGGTGGTGCTGGCGCGGGCACTCAAGGAACTGGGCTGCGACGTCATCGACGTGTCGACGGCGGGCAACGTGCCCGAGTCGAAGCCTGAGTATGGGCGGATGTACCAGGTGCCGTTCGCCGAGGCGGTGAAGGTCGGGGCGGGGATCCCGGTGATGACCGTGGGCGGCATCATGGGGGCTGATCACGCCAACACCGTCATCGGTGCGGGGCGGGCGGAGCTCTGCGCCATCGCGCGGGAGCACTTGTCGGACCCGTACTTGACGCACCGGCATGCGCAGGCGGAGCGGGTCGATGGCACCTCGTGGCCGAAGCAGTACGTGGCGGTGAGGCCGCGGCGGGCGTGAGCTTCGATGGGAGGTTTTCGTCTCCCGCGATCGGCACGGCTCGTCTCTGGGTTTGGGTGCCCAGGATCGCCCCAAGAACCAGACGCGCACTGCCGGTCGCAGGAGACGCAAACCCCTCGTCGAAGCCCCCGTCGTTACCGGCCGTGGCCGCCGAACTTCTCCAGCACCCCCAGGTTGTGCTTGAGCGACGCCGCGTACGGCCGCACGTTGGCCCTCGGCGTCGAATATTCGAGCAGCAGGTTGTCGTCGTTCGACACCAACTCCATCACGCTCGCCTTCCCCGTCGCCTTCGCCACGCTGTCGATGAACCGGTCGGTGCCCGCCGGGTCGAGCACCAGCATCTGGCTGAGCGCCGACGACGAGCCGCCGTACGTTGCGAGCGGCTCCTTGAACGCCGGCACCGCGTCGAGCAACGCCGCGTTCTCGGGCACCGGCTGGCAATCGTGGTTGCACGCCACGATGACCCCCTGCCCCCGCACGAAGTACAGCCACACCTTCTCGAACCGCGTGCGCACGCTGGTCAAGATGGCCGCCACGTCCACGGGCAACAGCCGGTGCAGCTGCACCCACTGCTGCAACACCCCGCCCGGCTTCAGGCGCCGCGAGACGAGCTCGTAGAACTCCTCGTTGTAGAGCGCCGCCGCCCCGGCGAACCAGATGGACGAGATCTCCATGCTCACCAGGTCGTACTGCTCGCTGCGCAGCAGCAGGAAGTTGCGCCCGTCGGTGATGAAGGTGCGCACCCCGGGCTTGCTGGTCACCGCGTCGTTGACCGTCGTGAAGTACCGGTCCGCGAGCTTCACCACGTCGTCCGACAGCTCCACGATGTCCAGCGCGCCGAAGCCCGCCTGGTGCAGCGCGGCGGCGCTGCAACCCGTGCCGTAGCCCACCACCAACGCCGAACCCCGCGCCTGCGTGTGCAGCAGCGGCGCCAACGCGAAGCCGTACTGCGCCGGCACCTCGCGATCGACGCTGTCGTCACCCTGGAACTTCCCGTTGGTGAGCATGGTCAGCGTCACGCGCCCCGCCTTGTCGAGCGAGCGCGCGATGGTCGTCAGCCCCCCGTCGGACGACTCCGCGTGGTCGATGACCTCGCCGTAGCCCTGGTCCAGGAAGTACACGTTCGCGCCGCTCGCCAGCCGCGAGAGGTCGAAGGCCCGGGGCTGCAGCACGAACGCCACCAGCGCCGCCGCCAGCGGCACCAGCACCCCGCCGCGCACCGGCGCCGCGCGCAACAGCAGCGGCACCACCGCCAACACCAGTGCCACCGCCGCCAACACCTGCAACGAGCGCAGCGAGCCCAGGTGCGGCACGAGCACGAAGTGCGCCCCCAGCGCCCCGACGATGTTGCCCGCCGTGTTCAGCCCCGAGGCCACCCCGAAGGCCCGCACCGGCGCCGCGGGGAACGCCTTCACCACCGCCGCCATGGCCAGCGGGTACGACGCGCCCACGAAGAACGCCGGGGGGAAGAGCGCCACCACGCACACCACCGCGCGAATGAACTCCCGCTCGGCGAAGGTCTGCGCCCGGGCGTAACCGTTGAAGCCCAGGAAGTACTCGGGCAGCTGCTCCCACACGAAGACCCCGCCCAGCACCGAGGCCGCCAGCGCGGCCTGCATCATCAACACCGGCCCCAGCGCCCCGTCGGCCTTGAACCGCGAGCCCGTCGCCGCCCCCAGCGAGAGCCCGAGGAGGAACGTCGCCAGCATCAGCGAGAAGGCATACGCGCTCGTGCCCGCCACCACCGCCAACAGGTGCACCGAGAGCACTTCCAGGGCGAGGCTCACCGCGCCGCCCAGGGTCAACACCCCCAGCGCGCACCACGCCGCGAGGCGCAGCTCCTTCGACACCACCGGTACCGACACCTCCGGCGCACCGGGCGCCTCCACCGGCCGCTGCGAGAGGCCCCGGCCGTGCAGCCGGTACGCCACCGCCGCCGCCCCGAGATTCAAGGCCACGGCCACGAAGAGCGTCGACTGGATGCCGAAGCGCGGCAGCAGGAAGTAGCCGGTGAGCAACGCGCCCAGGCCCGCCCCCAGGGTGTTGGCCCCGTAGAGGAGCCGGATGCTCGGGGCCAGCTCCCGCGCCTGCAGCGAGAAGTGCTGCGCCAACGCCGGCGTCGTGGCCCCCATCAACACCGTGGGCACCAGCAGCGTGGCCACCGAGAGCACCACCTGCAGGCCCAGCGTCGCCGGGGCCGCCGGGTCCGAGCCGCCGGCCAGCGTCACGTAGGCGTGCTGCGTCGCGGTGAGCACCAGCGGCGCCAGCAGGCACCACGCCGCCACGCCCGCCTCGCACCACGCGTAGACCCGCAAGGGGTCGCTGCGCCCCTGCACCCAGCGCGCGCCCCACCACGAGCCCAGGCCGATGCCGCCCATGTACGTGGCGAGCACCGCGGTCTGGGCCAGCGAGGTGCTCCCGAAGGTGAGCGCCAGCGACTTCGCGAAGACCACCTCGTAGACGATGCTCGCCAGGCCCGACATCACGAAGGCCAGGCCGATGACCACCACCCCACGCCGCGCCGGCGTCGGCGCAGGTCCAATGCCGACGGTGCGCCCGGGCAGAGGCTCGAGCGGCAGGTCCCGCAGCGCGCGCCGGGCGAGCCACGAGAAGCCGCACGTCCCAGCGGTCAGCAGCCACAGGAGCCCCGGCGTCGCACCCAGGGCCGCGCTGCCGAAGCGCAGCAGCAGCAGCCAGCCCAGCACCACGCCCGCGCCACCGAGCAGCCAGCCCCGGCGCGCGACCGCCGCCGACGCCGTCACCGGCCGCGCCAGGCCGTCGAGCACCACCGCCAGCGGCAGGGCCACCACGAGGTCCACGAGGTAGTGGAAACCGAGGCCTAAGGTGGCCAGCAGCGTGCCCGCGAGGAACACCCCGGCCGCCACCCGCACCGCGCGCCGCAGCCCGCGGGTCTGGAAGAAGATGACCATCGCCCAGGCGCCGTGCAGCGAGGGCATGCAGTTGCGGGGCACCGCGGGAGGCCGCACCGGGCCTGGGGGCACCACCCACGCCGCGCCGTCGGCCACCCCGGGGAAGGTGAAGACCGGGCCCGCCACGGGGAAGAAGAAGTAGATGACGTAGCCCACCACGCCCACCAGCAGGAACGCCGCGAGCGTGGTGTTGCGCCGCGGGTCGAGGCGGTGCCGCAGCCCGTGCACCAGGGCCAACGCCGCGAGCAGCAGCAGGTAGAGCGTGGAGCTCACCGCCTTCACCGCCGGCACCTCGCGGAAGAGGGTGATCACCCCGCGCTCCAGCGGGACCCCGAAGCCCGCCTCGGCCTGCAGCAGCAGCCCGTCCCAGGTCAGCGGGCGCACCAGCGCCGTCAGCGAGAGCAGCGCCGCCGTCACCGCGGGGAAGAGCACCACCGTCAGCATGTCGAAGCAGATGATCAGCTGCGCCGGCCGCTCGGCCGCCACCGCGCGCGCCACCAGGAGGGCCCGGTGGCCGAGCGCGAAGAGGCCCAGGCCCAGGCCGACGCCGGCCCACAGCGGGAAGCCCAGGGCCGCCCGCGCGCCGCTGATCAACACCTCGAGGCCAAGGCCCAGCAGCGCCGCCCGGGCCCCCTGCGCGCGCTCGAGCTGCAGCAGGTGCAGGCCGAACACGCCCAGCAGCGACCAGGCGTGAAACGAGTTCTTCCCCTCGACCAGCAGCCGCACCACCTGGGCGTCGGGCAGCACCTCGGCGGCGAAGAGCACCGCGCCCACCACGCCCAGCGCCGCGCCGCCCAGCAGCACGCTGCGTCGCACGGGGTCGAGCTGCGCCCACGTCTCTTCGAGAACACTCAAGGGGCGCGCAGCGTACAGCCCACGCCCCACCACGCGAGGTGACGAAAATCGTCAGCGGGGGTGACGCTTTGTGCGGGGCTTTCGCTAACCGTGCCAGTCGCCGTGTGTGACTGGGTGCGTGATGACAGAGTTTGTCACTCTGACCACGGCCGCTTTTCGCGGTGCTACGGTGGCCGCATGCGCAGAACGCAGGTCAACGGCTTCACGCTGGTCGAGCTGATGATCGTGGTCGCCATCATCGGCATCCTCGCCGCCCTCGCCATCCCCAACTTCATCAAGTACCAGGCGCGTTCCAAGCAGGCCGAGGCGAAGCAGTCGCTGAAGTCGTTCTTCATGGCGCAGCGCCACTACTTCTCCGAAGCGGACACGTTCGCCAGCGACCTGGGCGCCCTCGGCTTCGCGCCCGAGCGCGGCAACCGCTACGCGTACAAGTCGATGGTCTCCCCGACCACCTACCAGAGCCGGGCCGGCGCGAACCTCGCGGCCATCACCGCGTACCAGGGCATCGGCGTCGACTGCTTCAAGCTCGGCGCGTCCTGCGTCGACGTGCCGGTGCGCCCCACCATCGCCGCCATCACCATCAGCTACGACCCGGGCACCTCCGGTACCCTCGACACCGGGGTGGTCACCGGCGCCAACGGCGCCTTCACCATGGAAGCCATCGGCACCATCGACAATGACGCCGACAATGATGTGTGGCTGGTGAGCAGCGGAACCGTCGACGTCAGCCCGGGCATCTGCGCGGAGTTGACCCACGGCGTGCCCGGCGTGCCGGCCTGCGTGTACGACGACGTCGCCTGCCCCTGATCAGGGCGCGCGCAGCGCCGGGGCGGTGACCGACTCGGTCACCCAGCGAATCGAAGCGCGCACCGACTCCACCACCTGTTCGGCGACTTCGCGCAGCGGCCTGGTCTGGCGCAGCGAGTGGGCCTTGAGCAGCATGGGGAGATTCACCCCGGAGACCACCTCGAGGCGCTGCTTCTGACACAGCGCCATGCTGCGCGTGCAGGGCGTGCCCCCGAGGAGATCGGCGAGCACCAACACCCCGTCACCGGTGTCCACCTCGCGGGCGATCTCCGCCAGCGACGCCTCCATGGCCTGGGCCGAGAGGGCCGGGCCCACGTTGCAGGCCTTCACCTGGGGGAGCTCCCCGATGATCAGCTCCGCGGTGGCGAGCAACTCCGTCGCGAGGTGACCGTGCGCAGCGATGACGATCCCGATCATGGTCCGCTCCAGAACGCGGCACCTAGCGCCAGCCCAGAACTCGCGCAAGCGTCAGCGAGTGACAAAGATCGGCGCGCGGCGCTGACAATTCCCGGCAGACCGGAAGAGAACTTGTGGGCCAAGCCCATGGAAGTACAGTCCGCCCCGTCCCGAAGCGCGTTGGTCTAGCGCTTGCTGACAGGGATTCTCGCAGACCGGCTCTCCCCACCACCGAAAGGCATCCATGAAGAAGCTGACCCAGAAGGGCTTTACGCTTGTTGAACTCATGATCGTCGTCGCGATCATCGGCATCCTCGCCGCCATCGCCATCCCGAACTTCATCAAGTTCCAGGCGAAGTCGAAGCAGTCGGAGGCCAAGACGGGCCTCAAGGGCATCTTCCAGGCCCAGAAGTCGTACTTCGCCGAGAAGGACTCGTACTCGTCGGCGTTCAACCAGATCGGCTACATCCCGGAGCGTGGTAACCGCTACTCGTACCACCTCGGTTCGACCAACAGCCAGACGCGC
>CAIVGN010000078.1 GCA_903905455.1 uncultured Archangium sp. | reverse complement strand
GCGGGGACGAACTGCAGCGTCTCGAGCGCGGCCTGCCCGGGAATGCGCATGTTCATCAGCGACACCGCGTTCCGGTCGGGCGCCTCGAGGAGTTGCTGGGAGATGGACGCCGCGTTGACGGGCTGGCTGGTGAAGAACACGTACACCTTCGTCGGGCCTTCGCTCAGCGGCGCCTTGAAGGCATGGCCTCCCAGCGGCTGGCCTCCGGTGCACTCGAAGGACTGGTTGCTGCGCGACATGGTGAGCTGGCGCGTGAGCCCGCTGCCCGAGACGGTGAACGCGAGGCAGTAGGGGTGCTGGCCCGGCGCGGGGACGATCTCGAAGGTGGTGCCGCCGGTGCGATTCAGGCTCGCCCGCTTCACCGGGGGAGCCGGCACGGACTTCTCACACGCGACGGCGCCCAGGAGCAGCACAGCGACGAGCAGTGAACGCATGCGATGACCTTACACAGGAGCTTCCCCGAGTCGATGCCGCGCGATCCCGTACATTGCGGCCATGGTTGCTGTGCCCGGCACCGCGGAGACCTTCCGCGCCTCGATGGCCCTGCTGCGCACGCGGCGCTTCGGGACGTTCTGGGTCGCGAGCCTTCTCTCGAACATCGGCACCTGGGCGCAGCAGGTGGCGCAGCCGTGGCTGATGCTCTCGCTGAGCGGCTCGTCGTTCCTCGTGGGCCTCGATGCCTTCGCGATGGACGCGCCGGCCTGGGGGTTGACGCTGGTGGGCGGGGTGCTGGCCGATCGCGGTGATCGCCGGAAGATCATCTTCGGCTTCCAGGCGCTCCAGATGTTGTGCCCCACGTTGCTGGTGGTGTTGCTGCTGACCGGCGCGGTCCAGCCGTGGATGATCATCGTGCTGTCGTTGGTGGTGGGGGTGACCGACGCGCTGTCGATGCCCTCGTTCGCGTCCATCGTCCCCTCGTTGGTCGAGCGGGGGCAGATCGGCACGGGCATCGCGCTCAACTCCACGCAGTTCAACCTCTCGCGCATCCTCGGGCCGGCGGTGGCGGGCGTGCTGCTCGCGGGGGCGGGCGCGGTGGGCTGCTTCGCGGTGAGCGCGGCCTCTTACCTGCCCTTCATCCTCGTGGCGTTGTGGGTGTTGCCGCACGGCCGGCCGCAGAACGTGGGCCCGCGCAAGCAGGCCTTCTCGGGGCTCGGGGTGATCCTCAAGGACCCGGTGCTGCGGGGCGCCCTGCTGACGGTGTTCATCACCGCCTCGCTGTGCAGCCCGCTCATCACCTTCTGCCCGGTGTTGGTGACCGAGGTCTTCAAGGCCGGCGCTGCTTCGTTCAGCGGGTCGATCGCGGCCTTCGGCCTGGGCGGGTTGTTGGGGGCCCTCGCGCTGCTGGGCATCGAGGGGCGCTTCGATCGCCGCAAGCTGAGCACGCGGGCCGGGGCCTTCTACGGGGTGGTGGTCATCGCCTGCGCGCTGGCGCCGTGGTTGTGGATGGTGCCGGTGCTGTTGGTGTTGGCGGGCATCTCGATGAGCGTGAGCAACACCCAGGCGAACTCGATCCTCCAGACCGCGGCGGGCCCGTCACTGCGAGGTCAAACGGCGAGCATGATGATGCTGGCGATGCGCGGGGGCATGTCCACGGGCAGCCTGGTGACGGGCATCAGCTCGCACTACCTGGGCGTTCAATGGGCGCTGCTGATCAACGGGATCCTCGCCGTGGCGCTGCACCTCGTCCTCCATTCCCTCGCCCTGCGAAAGCGGGGAGAGGGCCAGGGGCCCAGCACTCCTACTTCGCCCGCCGGTACACGATGATCTGCGGAGTCTCATCCAGGTACAGCCCGAACACCGGCCGCATCGTCCCCAGGGCCTGCCAGGTGTTGAACTCGGTCTCTCTGAATTCCTGGTGGTACTGGTAGACGACGGTCTCGGCCTGGTCCGGTCCACCCACGGGCTGCACGTCCTTGCGCAGCATCCCGTTGGCCTGCAGGTCCCGAATCTGCCCGCCATGGTTCTCATGGAAGTAGATCCGCTCGCCGGGG
>CAIVGN010000077.1 GCA_903905455.1 uncultured Archangium sp. | reverse complement strand
GCCGCCTCGGAGGCGTCCTTCGCCTTGCCGTTGGCCTTGCGGGCGTTGTCCGCGTTCTGCCGGGTCATGGAGGTCACCTCTTCCAGCGAGCTGGAGACCTCCTCGAGGTTGCTGGCCTGTTGACTGGCGCCGTTGGCCAACTGCTGGCTGCTGCTCGAGACCTGGCTCGAGGCCGAGGCCACCTGCTCACCGCTGGCCGACAGGCCGCTGATGATGCGGTTGACCGGCACGGTGATGCCGCGGGTGATGAACACCGCCAGCGAGACGCCGATCGCAATGGCGATCAGCAGGCCGATGGCCACCACGGTACGCACGCCCAGCAACGCGTCCGCCACGTTCTTCGCCTCGGAGGTGGTGGTGTCGATGCCCGTGACGTTCACCGCCTTCGCGCCCTCGACCACCAGGTTGGCGGCGGCCGCGCGCTGCCTGCCCAGGGTCTCGAACTCGGTCATCGCCCCCTGCACCACGCGCACCTGGGCCGTGTACGCAGAAGCCGCGGTCTTCATCTCGTCGATGCCCCGGCCGACGTCGTCCCCGCGGCCCCCGGCGCGCATCTTCTCGAGGTGCTGGTCGAGCGCGGTGAGCTTCGCGAGGGCCGCGTCGAGTTCCTTCGGTTCGCCGTTGGCCTGGGCCTTCCAGGCAAGCAGGCGCGCTTCGGTGCCCATGAGCATCGCCTCGTCGACCGCCATCCAGTCGGGCTTGGCGCGGTTGAGCTTGTCGGCTTCCTCGGTGAACTTGGCCGCCGCGGCGTTCATCGCGGCCCGGCCCGCCAACAACTCGGCGGCGTTCTCCTTGGTCTTGGTGATGAGGACCCGGTAGTCCTTGAGCAGGCCGCTGACCTTGTCGATGGCGCCGGCGAACACCGTCACGCTCTTGAACTTGCGCCCGTGCTCCTGGCCCAGCGCGATGGCCGCGTCGGTCTTCTCGAGGCTCTTGAGGCCGCTCTCCAGCAACTGCGGGTCGAGGGTGGCCTCGTAGGCCTTGATGTCCTTCATCGCGGTCAGGGTGTTGCGCTCGATCTCCGAGGCGATCTGCACCTGCGGCGCGACCTCCTGCGCGACCCGCTCGGCCGCGGCCGTCTGCAGGTTGACCTCGTAGAGCGTGAACGCGGTGACCAGCGAGGTCACCATCAGCACGGCGGCGTACCCGCCTGCGATCTTCGTTCCCAACTTCATTTTTTCGAACATGGGTTCATCCCTAGGCGACGAGTGAGAGATTGGTGCTGGCCAGGATCAGGTCGATGTCGATGAGGAGGATCACGCGCTTCTCGGCCTTGGCGATGCCAAGGATGAAGCGCGTCGCTTCGTCATCGCGACCGAAGCTGGGAGGCGGTTCAATCTGGGCCGAGGCGATGTTGCGCACCTCGAGCACCTGGTCGACGAGCACCCCCGTGGTGATGGGGCCCGTCGGGGTCTGCAACTGCACCACGATGATCACCGGGCGGGCCGCGGCGTTCTCGGAGCTGATGCCCAGGTGCATGCGCAGGTCGACCACCGGGATGACCTTGCCGCGCAGGTTCACCACCCCGCGCACGCCGTGGGGCGCGTGGGGCACGCGGGTGATCTCCAGGAGGCCGATGAGCTCTCGGACCTTGAGGATCTCGAGGCCGTACTCCTCGCCTCCGACGCGGAAGGTCATGTACTTGCCGGCGAGCGTCGCCAACTGAGGCGCGACCGCGGCGGGGGTCGTATGAGTGTCCATCAGGGTCGAGCCTCCGGCTGCGCGTCACCCGATGTGACGCGGTGTTTGTACGTGATGAGTCCGCACAGCTTGTCGATGTTGAGAATCAGCCCGACGCAGCCGTCGGAGAGGATCGCCGCGCCCGAGTAGAACTCCGCGCGGCCCACGCCCTTGTCGAGCGCCTTGATGACCACCTGTTGCTGGGCGATCACCTGGTCGACCAGCAACCCGATGCGCTTGCCGACGCTCTCGACGACCACCACCAGGGCGGTCGTCGGGTCGGTGCGCGCATCTTCGACTCCCAGCAGCGTCGACAGGCGGAGCATGGGCATCACCTGCCCGCGCACCGTGAGCAACTCGTCGCGCTCACCCATCGACGACAACATCTCCCGCGTCGGCTGCAGCGCTTCGACGATGCTCAGGCTGGGCACCAGGTAGCGCTCCTTGCCCACGCTGATCAGCATGCCGTCGATGATCGCCAGGGTCAGCGGCATCACCAGGCGGAAGGTGCTCCCCTGGCCCAGCACCGACTCGATGACCACCCGGCCGCGCATCGCCTCGACGTTGCGCTTGACCACGTCCATGCCCACGCCGCGGCCCGAGACCTCCGTCACCTTGGCCGCCGTGGAGAAGCCCGGGGCGAAGATGAGCTGGAAGACCTCGCTGTCGGTCAGCGCCACCCCGCTGCTCACCAGGCCCTTCTCGATGGCCTTCTTCAAGATGCGCTCGCGGTTGAGGCCCGCGCCGTCATCGGACAGCTCGATGATGATGCTCCCGCCCTTGTGGCTGGCGGACAGCGTCAGGGTGCCCGTGGCCGGCTTGCCCGCGGCGAGGCGATCGGCCGGAGCCTCGATGCCGTGGTCACAGGCGTTGCGCACCATGTGCACCAGCGGGTCCTCGAGGCGCTCGACCATGGCGCGGTCCATCTCGGTGCCCTCGCCGCTGGTGACCAGCACCACTTCCTTGCCCGCCTTGCGGCCCACCTCGCGGGTCAGCCGCGCCATCTTCTGGAAGGCGGTGTGCACCGGCACGGTGCGCATGCGCATGGCCGCGTTCTGCAGGTCTCGGGAGATCTTCCCCAGCTGGCCCAGGGTGTTTCGCATGTTGAGGGTGGTGCTGCTCAGCTCGCGCGAGTGCTTGAGCATCGACTCGACGATGATCAGCTCGCCGATCATCTCCACCATGCTGTCGACGCGCTCGAGGTCGACCTTCACCGTCTCGCGCATCTTGGTGGCCACCGCGGGGCCAGCGGCGCTGGGCGCGCTGGGACGCGGCGCGCTGGGGGCCGGGGCGTCCGGCTCCGGCGCGGGCAGCGGCTCGGGCGCCGGGGCCGACGCGCGGGGCGCGAGCTCCGGGGCCGACGAGAGGGGGATGGACGCCGACGGCCGCGGCGCGGGCACCACCGCCGCGGCGCTCGGCAGCGGCGTGAAGGACGAGGCCACCGGCGCGGGCGCCGGCGTCTTCGGGGTGATCGACGAAGGAGACGACGGCGCGGGCATGGTGGTGATCACCGGCATCGGCGGCGCGTCGTCGGCCACCGGAGGCAGCCGCCCCAGGAAGTCCTTGAGGCGCACGATGAGCCCCGGTGCCTCGGGGTGTGGCACCAACTCCACGCTCGCCTCGCAGGCCTCCTTGAGCGCGTCGAGGTTCTGCCGCAGCACCGCGGTCGCCTTGAAGACCAGGTCGAGGGCCTCACCCGACAGCGGGCAGCGGCCGTCACGCACCTCGTTCATCAACGACTCGGTCGAGTGCGCGAGCGAGACGATCTCCGTCAGCTCGAGGAACCCGGCCACGCCCTTGATGGTGTGGAACACGCGGAAGAGCGCGTTGACCTTCTCGGTCGTCGCCCCCACCGACTCGATGCTCAGGAGCATCTCGTCGGCGCTCGCCAGCCCGTCCCCCGACTCCTGGAGGAAGTCGCGCACCAGCTCGAGCGTCTCGCTGTCGCGCGCCTGGCGCTTGGGCCCCGCGCCCTTCTGCGGAGGCGCCGACAGCAGCTTCTGCAGCCGCATCGCCGCGTCGCTGACCGCCTTGAGCGCTTCCTTGGGGGCAATGGCGCGCAGGTCGCTGACCGCGCGAATCGCCTTCTTCACCACGGCGAAGGCCTCGCCCGCGTCCGCGGCGAGCTCCTCTTCGAGCTCTCCGAGCGCCGAGTAGGCCGACGTCAGCCCTGCTTCGTCCGCATCCACGCTGAGCACGAGCCCCGCGAGTTGTTCGACCAGCTGTGCAGGACTTGTGGTCCCCATGTGGCTCTCCCGTCAGAAACCGACCGAGGCCACCTGTGCATGGGGCATTCCCAACTGGGCCTTCCTGATCCGCCCGGGTTTCACGTGGCGGATCAATGACCTGTGGGAGCTGTAAGTTTTGCGGCGATTTGGACCGGGGTCGCTGGTGGCTCCCTGTGTCGGCAGGGACCCGTCAGAGATCAGACGATCGCCCCAGTTCGGGGCAGGTGGGGGGGTCAGTGGATCAGGAAAGGGGGGTCCACCCGGAGGGTCGCGGCCTGCTGCCGCTCACCGCCCGGGGGTCACCGGTTCAGCGGTCGAGCAGCGCGACGGCGCCCTGGGGCAGCTGGCTGGCCGGCGCCATCTCGGCGGCCCGGCCCGCGGTCTGCGGCACCCAGGTGAAGCCGGCGAAGGCGGTGAAGACCTCGCCGCCCTGGTGAAAGGCCACCTCGCCGCCCACGTCGACCGACACCGACGGCGCCACCCGGTAGCTGACGCCAGCGAAGGTCCCGACGCCCGGCAAGCGCGCCTGGGTCTCACCCCAGGTACCGAAGGCCTCACCGAAGAGGCCCACGCCGTGGCCGAGGTCGGCGGTCAGGGTCAGCGTGGCCATGCCCTGCACCGTGGGGGTCCCCGCGAGGTCGCCCACGCCGAGCATCAGGTTCAGGTCGGCGCGCACGAAGGCCACCGTCTTCGACAGGTAGTACCAGGCCTCGAAGTTCCACTGCGTCGAGTTGAGGGTCGGCACCGTGAGGTGCACCGAGACGTCGTTCGACGGCGCCCAGGTGCCCTCGGGCAGCAGCGCCACCTTGAGGCCCGGCTGCACCCCGTCGGCGGAGATCGGCGTGCGGCCTTCGCCCAGGAGGTGCACCCCGGTGGTCACCAGGTCGAACTCGAAGCCGTCGGCCAGCGCATAGGAGAGCGACATCTGCCCCTCGTGCACCAGCTCGCCGTCCCCGGTGCGCCCGTCGGACCCGAAGGACACCTGGAAGCCGTCCGCGTTCACCAGCTTCGCCGCGCAGGCGATGCTCGGCGCGCAGATGGACACCGACGACGACTGCTCCTCATTGGCCGGGCTGTCGATGACTTCGGTGTTGTCTTCGGCCAGCGCCTGGAGGCTGCTGCAGGCGACGGCGGTGAGGATCATTCGAAGCATGGGGCGTCTCCTGGGGAAGGGACTTCGACGCGGACCCCGGTTGTGCAGCGGTCGTGCCCCCCAATTGCCGAGCGATCACGCAGGCCTGCGAGGTCGCCGCGGGAGTCGGCATCGCGCGCCGGGTGGTCAGCGACAGATGCGAGCGCCGATGCGGATGTGCGGCCCTCGGGGCGCGAGGGGTGGTGCGCGCTCACGCGCCCTTACGTGTGTTCGGCCTCGTCAGAACGACGACGCGTCATGAATTCACCAGCAATGCTGGGTCTTTGGACACCATGGCGACGGGTCGCGGGCGACGGCTTTGTTCCCTGATCCACGGCCCGGAGGTAGACCGTGGGGGTGCGCTTCTCGAGTGAAACGGCCGCGAAGGATCTCGCCGAGAACGACCTCGACGCCTTGAGCGCACGCCACCCCGGCGAATGGCGCCGGGTGTCCGAGGAGCTGCTCGCGGCGATGGCGAAGGGTCGCCCCGAAGAAGTCGCCACGTGGATTGCCGCGGTGAAGGCCGACGCGGGCCAGTGGCGCAAGCGCCTCGAACAGAGCGCGCAGAACCCGAAGGTCTTCGAGGCCGCGTTCCCCCACCTGCTGCGGGAGCGGTTCGCGCGCCTCGCGCTGCAGAAGACCTCGGCCGCCCTCGCCACCCGGCAGGCCAGCGGCACGGTGCGCCTGGGCCTGTGGAGCGGCACCGTCATCCAGCGCCTGCTCTTCCACGCCGGCCTGGCCCGCAAGCCCGCCTCGCTGCGCGCCTTCCGCTTCTGGTGGCGCTTCGTTCCCGACCGCAAGCTGCTCATGCCGCTGGTGCAGCCGCGGGGCATCTACTGCTTCTACTCGCGCGAGCTGGTGCACGCGCTGGCGGCGCTCATCTCCGGGCGGCCCTGCGTCGAGCTCGCGGCCGGTGACGGCACCCTCTCCCGCTTCCTCACCGCAGCCGGCGTGGCCATCACCCCGTCCGACGACGCGAGCTGGACCCACGCCATCACCTTCCCCCCCGAAGTGGAGCGCCGGGAGGCGAAGCAGGCCCTGCTCGAGCACGCCCCTCAGGTGGTGCTCTGCTCGTGGCCCCCGCCGGGCAACCCCTTCGAGAAGGCCGTCTTCGAGACCCCCAGCGTGGAGCTCTACGTGGTCATCGGCAGCCGCCACCGCTTCGCCGCCGGCAACTTCGAGGCGTGGGAACGGCAGCAGCAGTTCGACTGGGCGCTGGACGAGCGGCTCTCGGCCCTGGTGTTGCCGCCGGAGCTCGACCCCGCGGTGTACGTGTTCCGGCGCAAGGCGAGCCGGGGCGAAGGCGTCTAGTTCGGCGCGCTCGCCGAAGGAGGCTGCCCGTCGAGCAGCGCGCGCAGGTCGAGGGCCAGCACCCGCAGGGTCTCGGTGCGCGCCTCGAGGTGTTGCGCCGCGTCGGCCTCCTGCACCGCCGCGGCCGCGTTCTGCTCCACCGAGGCGCCCAGCGCCGCGACTGCCTGGGTCAGCTCGCGCACCCGCTGGTCCTGCTCGGTGGCGCTCTTGGCCACGCTCTCCACGCGCTCGAAGATGCCCACCACCGAGGTGTCGATGCGGGTCAACGACTGGTCGGCCTTCGCCGCCAGCTCCGCGGCCTCGCTCGAGCGCTCGACGTTCTCCCCCAGGCGCGACGACGATTCCCTTGCGGCGGTGGCCGCGCGCCCCGCGAGGTTGCGCACTTCTTCGGCCACCACGGCGAAGCCCTTGCCCGCCTCGCCCGCCCGGGCGGCCTCGACGGCGGCGTTGAGCGCGAGGAGGTTGGTCTGCATGGCGATCTGCTCGATGTCCTTGATGATCGCGCTCACCGCGATGGCCGACTCCTGCATGCCGTCGACGGCCATGTGCAGCCGCGCCACCTCGTCGTGGCTGGTGACCGCCGCCGACTGGGCCTCGAGCGTCAGCTGCGCCAGGGCGGTCATCTCGGTCTTGGTGGAGCTCGCCAGCGCCTGCACCTGGCCCATCACCCCCGAGGCCCGCTCGAGCGCCCGGGCCTGGTCGGCGGCGCGCTGCGCGGCCAGCTCACTGTCCCGCACCAGCTGCGTGGAGCTGCCCGCCATCTCATGCGCCGACTCGGTGAGCACCCCCGAGGCCTCGCTCAGCGGCCGCACCAGGCGCCGCGAGAACCACCACAGCCCGGCGGCGGCCACCAGCAGCAGCACCCCCAGCATCGAGCCCAGCTGCCACTTGAGGTCGTGGAGCTCTGCGTCGAGGCCCTCGCGCGAGAGGCCCACGAAGAACATGCCCACCACCTCGCCGCTCGCGTCACGCAGCGGCTGGTACACCACCGCGAAGGGCCGCCCCACCACCTCGGCCACCCCCGCGTAGTGCTCGCCCCGCCGCAGCACGGCCTCCGCCACCTTGGGCGCCGCCGTGGTGCCCACCGCCCGCGTGCCGTCGGCCTTGGTCACGTTGGTCGCCACCCGCAGGTCGCCCGCGAAGAAGGTCGCGCTCGCGCCGGAGCTCGCCTTCACCCGGTCGACCAGCGCCGCGTCGTCGTTGAAGGCGCGCTCGCCCTTGCGCAACACGCCGTCGCGCAGCGACCACGCCCCGGGGTACTGCGCGTCGATCAACTCCAGCGACAGCCTGGAGACCCCCTCGAGGCGCGAGGCGGCCTGGTCCTCGGTGACGTGCGTCACCTTCGAGGAGACGAAGCCGAAGACCCCCAGCCCCAGCACCATGAGAAGGATGACTGCTCCGAGCTGGAGTCTGTGGGCCATGACGGGGTGATCCCTTTCGACGGCGGTTGAGCAAGATGAGATCCACCCACTTCGTCACCAAGCTGACCGCTGACGGGCGCCAGTCCCGCGTAACCACGGAAGTGCCCGCGGAGGTCCTCAGGCGCACACCCGCAAACAGGGGCGAAACCGACCCCTGGGGTCGAGATCAGCCCAAGGTCCGGGTCACGCCGCGTGACCTTCGATCAGCTGGTGAATCGAGTCGACCACCGAGAGCAGCGACTCGGCCTGGGCGCTGAGCTCCTGCGAGGCGGCGGCGATCTCCTCGGCGCTGGCGGCGGTGCGCTGGGTGGTGGCGTCGAGCGAGTGCAGCCCGTGGCCCACCTCGGTGATGTTGCCCGACTGCTCGTTGGAGGCCCGGGCGATGCCCGAGACCAGGACGTCGACGTCGTTGACCGCGCGGGCGATGCCGGCGAAATCGCGGTTGCTGCTGCCCACGCGCCGGGCCCCTTCGTTGATGCCGTTGACCGTCTTCTCGATGAGCTCGGCGGTGCCCTTGGCGGCCTCGGCCGAGCGAAGGGCCAGCGAGCGCACCTCCTCGGCGACCACCGCGAAGCCCTGGCCCGCGTCACCGGCCCGGGCAGCCTCGACGGCGGCGTTGAGCGCCAGCAGGTTGGTCTGGAAGGCGATGTCGTCGATGGTCTTGACGATGCGGCCGACCTCGCGGCTGGTGGCGGCCACCCCGTCCATGTGGGCGACGACCGCCTGCAGCCCGGCGGCGGCGGCCTCGACCTGGGCGGTGGTGCTGCGCATCAGGGTCTGCACCTGGCCTGCGCCCACGGCATTGGCTTGCGTGCGCGTCGAGACCTCGCCCATGGCGGTGGTCGACTGCTGCACCGCCGAGGCCGAGGACTGGGCCCCGGTGGAGAGCGACTCGGAGATGCTGGCCACCGCGTTCGAGGCCTGGGCCACGTGCGTGCTGCCGTCGCTGAGCGAGGCGATGGCCGCCTCGAGGGGCCCGGAGACCTTGCGCGCCAGCCACACCGAGAGGGCCAGGGAGATCAACAGGCCCAGCACGGTCACCAGCACGGCGCTGCCGATGATGCGGTTGACGTTGGCGCGCACGTCGTCGGTGTACACGCCGGCCCCCACCACCCAGCCCCAGCGCTCCGAAAGCTTCACGTAGGACACCTTGGGCACCGGCGCGCTCGCCCCCGGCTTGGGCCACAGGTACTCCACTCGGGCGTCATGGGTGGCGCTCTGGCGCACGCCGTCGACCATCTCCACGAAGAGCCGCTTCCCGTTGGGATCCTTCTTCTGCGACAGGTCCTTGCCGTCGAGCGACGCGTCCATGGGGTGCATCACCATCGTGGGGCCGAGGTCATTGATCCACACGTAGTTGGCGCCGTCGAAGCGCTGGCGCTTGACGATCGCCAGGGCCCCCGCCTGGGCCTGCTCACGGGTCAGCGCGCCTGACGCCTCCTGGCCCTCGAACCAGGCGATCTGCGCCGAAGCCGACTCGACGGCCACGCGCGGAAAGTCGGAGCGCGCCTCGAGCAACTCTCCCCGGAAGCGGACCAGCAGCCAGCTGAGAACCCCTGCGGTGATGAGGCACGAGATGGCGACCAACGCGACGATGCGCGTGGTGAGGCTTCGATCATTGAACATGGAGGACTCCCCACGCCCCACGATGCAAGGCCAGCGCCGGGCTGCCGGTCAGCGATGTGGCGCGCGAACCCTGCGCCCCTGCTCGCGATCACCGACGGCCGCCCCCCCGGGGGTGGAGCGACGCCGACCCGCCGCGCGTCACGCACCCGCCGCGCGCTCGGCCGTCCACTCCAGCGTGCTGCGCAGCTGGGCCACGTCGACCGGCTTGGCGAGGAACCCGTCCATGCCGGCGGCACGACATTCGGCCTCGTCGGACTTCATGGCGTTGGCGGTCATGGCCACCACGCGCACGTGCCCGCCCCCATCGCGCTCCCGGGCCCGCAGGCGCCGCGTGGCCTCGAGGCCGTCGAGCTCGGGCATCTGCACGTCCATCAGCACCAGGTCGAAGGGCGTGGCCTCGAGGGCCTGCAGCGCGGCAGCCCCGTTCCACACGTGGGTGACGCGGTGCCCGGCCTTCTCGATGAGCCGGCGTGCGAGGGCGGCGTTGACCGCGTTGTCTTCGGCCAGCAGCACCTGCAGCACCCGCGACGGGGGCCGCGCCGGAGTCCCGGCGAGCCCCGGCTTGCGCTCGACGGGGGGCGAGAGCGCGAGCTCCACCTCGCGCGCGCTCAGGGGCTTGGAGAGCGTGGCCAGCCCGGCGCGCACCAGGCCGGCGTAGCCGAAGGGCACCATCACCACGGCCCGGCCCCCGAAGCGCTCGGCCTCGGCCGCCGCCGAGACGTCGAGCAGCACCGCGTCGACCTGCTCCCCCAGCGCGAGCGCCGCCTCGACCGATGACGCGCTGAAGGCCTCGACGCCGAGGCGCTGCAGGGTGAGCCGGGCCGCCCGCGCCGCGGTGCCGTTGGGCTCGACCACCAGCGCCCGGCGCACCGGCGGCGAGGGCACGACGCGGAGCTGGTTCGCGGTCGGCAGCCGCAGCCGGGCGCAGAAGGTCGAGCCCAGCCCCGGCGCGCTGGTGACCGTCACGTCGCCCCCCATCAACCGCACCAGCTCGCGGGTGATGGTCAGCCCCAGGCCCGAGCCGCCGAAGCGCCGGCTGGTGCTCCCGTCGGACTGGGTGAAGGCCTCGAAGATGGCCGCCTGGCGCTCGGGGGGAATGCCGATGCCCGTGTCGCGCACGCTCAAGCTCAGCTCGTCCGGGGTGGCCCCCGCGCCCAGGCTGACCTCGATCTCCCCCTGGGGCGTGAACTTCACCGCGTTGCCCACGAGGTTGTTGATCACCTGCGAGAGCCGCAGCGGGTCGCCCAGCCGTCGCAGCTCGAGGCCCGGGGGCACGGTGACGATGAGCTGCACGTCCCTGGCCTGCGACTGGGCCTGGGCCGAGAGCGTGCGCACCGCCTCGACCAGCAGCTCCTCGAGCTGCAGGGGCACCGCCTCGAGGGTCACCTTGCCCGACTCGATGCGGCTGATGTCCAGCAGGTCGTTGACCGTGGCCAGCATGTTGCGCCCGGAGAGCTGCACCGCCTCGAGGTAGCCGCGCTGCTCGGCCGTCAGCGTGGTCTCGAGGGCCAGGGTGGTCATGCCCAGGATGCCGTTGAGCGGGGTGCGCATCTCGTGGCTGGTGTTGGCGAGGAACTGCGACTTCGACTGGGAGGCCGCGAGCGCCTGTTCCCGGGCCTGCCGCGCCTCGGTGATGTCCTGCAGCGCGCCGAAGACCCGGCGGGTGACGCCCCCTTCGCGCTCGGCCTGGCCCTGCACGCGCAGCCACCGCGACGGCGTCCCCACCAGCTCGACCTCCACGTCGAAGGGCACGCCGGCGTCGACGCAGGTCACCAGGGCGCGCTGCTCGAGGGCGATGAGGCGCATCACGTCGGCCGGGGCCGAGGTGCCCACCACCAGCGCGGCCTCCTCGCTGAGCCGGAACTCGCCTTGGGGCAGCAGCAGCTCCCAGCCGCCCACCCGGGCCAGGGCGCCGGTCTGGCGCAGCAGCGCCCGGTCTGACTCGATGCGGTCGCTGCGCTGGCGAATGGCCCGCACCAGCAGCCACACCACCACCACGGCGATGAGCCCCGCGAAGGCGGTGATCAGCGCCCCGCGCACGAGGTGCCCGCGCATGCGCTCGTCGGCCGAGCGGGTGTCGAGGCCCACCACCAGCAGGCCCACCGGCTGCCCGTTGCGCTCGACCGGGGAGACCAACGCGAGCGTGTCCGGCTCGGGCGGCGCCTCGTCGCCGTGGGCCCCGGCGTAGCGGCTGACGCGCTCGGCCCGGTGACGCGGCTCGCCCACGTACCCCGCCACGCCGCCGTCGGGCCGCAACACGAGCGCGAACTCGAAGTCGCGCGCGGTGCTCACCGCCTTGAGTCCCTCGGCCAGCGACGCCTCGTCATCGAACTCCAGCGGCGCCCCCACCAGGCTGGTGGCCAGGCGGCTCAGGGTCTGGACCTGGGCCAGCAGCGACTCGCGCTCGAGCTGGCGGTCGGTCAAGGCCGTGCCCACCGACTGCGTCACCACCGCCGCCAACAACGGCCCCAGCGCCCCGGCGAGGAGCCACCGCTCCACTCGTCGGTTGGGAGGCGTCACCCCGTCGCGCCGTGCAGATTCCGTGCGAGTACGTGGCAGCGGGAAGACGAGTCATTCAGCGGCTTCCCGTCAGCCCCGCGCGGGGTGAAGCAGACCCTTGCGGGGCGCTCCGACCCCGGCTTTTCGGGCCCCGACCTCGCGAGGCCGGGGCCCGGGCGGTGGCACCGCCATTGCGTGGACTTCGGCCCGTGCACTTCCTGGCGCCGTTCGTGTTGCTCGCCCTGCTGTCCGCAGAGGAGCAACCGGTCGTGCCGGTGGAGCTGCAGGCCGAGCTGCTCGGCAAGGTGCTGCGCTACGACCGGCAGTTCCTGGCGCACGCCGGCGACGGGGCTCGGGTGCTGGTGCTGCACCTCGACACCCCCGGGTCTACGGGCGCCGCCCGCCAGGTGCTCAGCGCGCTCGAGGCCCTGCCCGCGCTCGGCGGCGTGGGGCACCACGAAGAGCTGGCGCGCTTCAGCACGGCCGACGCGCTCGCGGCGTTGATCAGGGAGCGGGGCTTCGACGTGGTGGTGCTGGCCCCGGGGCTCGCCTCGCAGGCCGCGAACATCTCGCGGGCGCTCGACGGCCTCGCGGTGCTGACCGTGAGCACCACGCCCGACGGGGTGAGGGAAGGCTTCGTGCTGGGCTTCGACCTGGTCGCCGGCAAGCCCCGCATGCTCGTAAACCTCGGCTCGGCCCGGCGGCAGCACGCCGACTTCCGGGCCGAGGTCCTCCAGCTGATGACGGTGTTCCCATGATCTCACGCGCGCTGTCAGGGCTGCTGGTACTGCTGGCGACGGGGGCCGCGGCCGAAGAGCCAGGCCTCGCCGACCTCGAGGGGCTGCTCGACACCAACGTGGTCTCCGCCCCCAGCCGCGCCCGGGAGCGCGCCGACGACGCGCCGGCCACGGTCACCGTCGTCACCTCCGACGAGCTGCGCAAGCTGGGCCTGCGCTCGCTGCACGAGGCCATCAACTTCGTGTCCGTGGGCCTCGTGGCGCAAGACCCGCTGCACAGCGTCGAGGTCGGGGCGCGCGGGGTGCTGCTCTCCGGCGACTACGGCAACCACGTGCTGGTGGTCATCGACGGGCACTCCATGAACGAGGCCTGGAACGGCACCGCCTACTTCGAGCAGGGCCTGGGCGTACCCCTGGAGTTCATCGATCACCTCGAGCTGATCGTCGGCCCGGGCAGCGTGCTCTACGGGAGCTCGGCGATGCTGGGGGTGATCAACGTGGTCACGAAGCGCCCGCGCGATCTCGGCGGGGTGCAGGTCACCGCCGAGGGCAGCGTGCTCCCGCCCCAGGGCGTCGACGGCGCGCCGCAGCTGCGCTGGCCGGGCTTCGGCGGCACCGGGCGCCTCTCGCTGCTCGCCGGCTGGGAAGGCACGCTCGCCGGCCGGGCCCTCGAGGCGTCGGTGGGCCTCGAGTACTTCGCCCACCACGGCCAGTCGTTGACCTACGCGGTGCAGCGCGGCTTCACCGAGACCGACGGCACCACCACCTGGCCGCAGCGCTGGGGCCGCCGCGCCCCCGAGCCGGGCGCGTGGGGCGGCGTCACCACCGACAGCTGGTGGACCCAGGTGCCCAGCGGGCTGCTCAAGGTGCGCTGGGGTGACTTCTCGCTGTGGGCCCACGGGGCCATCAACGCCCGCGGCACGCCGGCCTACGACGTGCTCGGCGTGGGCACCGACTTCGACGCCGACAACCGCGAGACCGACCGCTCGCTGAACCTCGAGCTGCGCTGGCAGCGCCCCTTGAGCGAGCGGGTGAGCCTCATGGCGCGGGCGTACTTCGACCTCTACGACTACGGCGCGGCCTGGGAGAGCTCGTCCTGGCTGCTCAACGGCAGCGACGCCGCGTTGCCCGCCGGCGCCGACCCCAGCGACTTCACCTTCCGCCAGGAGATCCGTGCCGGGGCCCGGTGGGGTGGCCTCGAGGTGCAAGGCGGCATCGACTGGCTGGGTGACGGGCGCTTCCCCCTCCTGGTGGGCGTCGACGCGCGGCTGCGCTCGTTCCACGACGCGACCACCACGGCCACGCTCGAGGGCGAGGTCTTCGACACGGTCAACGCGTACCAGGCCGACGAGTGGCAGGTGGCGGCCTACCTGCAGCAACGCGCGCGGGTGCACCCGAAGCTCCAGTTGAACCTGGGCGCGCGTCTCGACACCCAGAGCGCCTTCGACCCGCGCGTCTCGCCGCGCGCGGCGGTGGTGTGGACCACGCCGTGGGAGGCCCGGATCAAGGCGGTCTTCAGCACCGCCTTCCGCACGCCCTCGGGCTACGAGCGCTTTGCGCAGTACGAGGGCTCGCAGGTGCGCAATCCCCTGCTCCAGCCCGAGAGCGTGCTGACCGGCGAGCTGGGCTACGAGCAGCGCTTCGGCCGCCAGCGCGTCGCCGTCATCGGCTTCGTCTCGCGGTTCGAAGACATGGTGCACCTGCGCGACGCCTTCGACGCCATGGGCACGCCGGTGCGCTCGTACCAGAACCACGGCGAGCTCCTGAACATCGGCGCCCAGGGCGTGGTGGAGGGGACCTTGGGGCCGTTGAGCTACGCGGCGAGCCTCACCGGGGCGATCAACCAGTCAGCCCAGGAGCCGCTCGTGGCCTCGCCGGGTTGGTTCGGCAACGCCCGGGTGACGTGGAGCTTCGGCGACGGCAAGCCGCGCGCTTCGCTGCTGGCGAACTTCTCGGGCACGCGGCTGATCACCGCCGCGCTCGAGCAGGGCACCGACGCCCAGGGCCAGCCGCTCTCGTGGTCGAGGGGCTCCGAAGTGGTCGCGCCGCAGGTCGAGCTCCGGGCCGCGCTCGAGGGTGAAGTGAAGCAGGTGCCGGGGCTGTGGCTGCGCGGCGTCGTCGGTGGCCAGGTGATGCCGTACTCGGCCTACGTGGTGGGGCCGCAGCAGGCTCCGTCAGTGGGCGCGACGACCCCTGCGCTCTCCCCGAACAGCCGCCTCTTCGTGATGCTCACCGTGGGCTGGTCCCTGGGCCACTGACCTCCCTCGTCCTGCGCGAGCGGGGAGAGGGCCGGGGTGAGGGGCCAAATGGGCACCGCAACCTCACGCCCACAGCCCGCGCTCGACCTCGGTCCACCCCTGCACGCCGGCCAGCAGCGGGCAGAACATGGCGATCTCATCGGTCCGCGCTGCCCGCCGCGCACCCTCCACGACCTCCAGCGCCCGCGTCTCCCACACCCGCACCACGGGCAACCCGGCCCGGTGCGCCGCGTGCCGGGCCGCCAGCACCAACCCCGGCACGTCACCCTCCGCGCGCACGTCCAGCGAGAGCACGTGCAGCTCGTCGGTCTTCCAGTACGCGGTCCAGGTGATGCTCGAGTCACCGACGCGGGCCCCGTGCACGCCGAGCTCCGGTCGCCCCAGGGCCGCGCCATAGAAGCGCTCGCGCTCGAGGTGCCAGTCGAGCCGCTCTGCCCCGAGCTCCAGGCGCAACGTCGCCTTGTCACCCGGGCCGTGGCGCGGCGCCGGCAGCGCCCCCTCGAGCCACTCCACCGATGGCGGCGCCTCGACGAGGGGGTCGAACCACGTGTCGAAGGCGGGCACCGGCCAGAAGCCGAGGCGCTGGTAGAGCCCGGTGCCGATCTCCGAGAACAGCGTGGCGGCGAGGCACTGCTCCGCCTCGAGCCGCGAGAGCAGCGCGCAGAGCATCTGCCGGGCATGACCCCGGCCGCGCCGGTTCGGCTCGGTGAAGACGGAGGCGATGGTGGCCGCGGGGCCCGCCCGGGAACCCACGCGCGCCGCGTCGACGAAGGCCTCGCAGGAGGCGAGCACCGTGCCGTCGTCCTCGCACCACAGCCAGGTGGTCAGCGCGCGGCGGGCCCAGGGGTGGGCACGCAGGCACTGCTCGCGCTCGAGAAACGAAGCCGGCGTCAGCCCCGCGCCCCAGGCCTCGAACGTCAACGCGTCGCGGGCCTGCTGCTGCGCCGCGCTGGCGACGACGAGCTTCACTTCGCCCAGAGCGTGGTGCGACCGTCGTCGGCCTGCGTGAGCAGGAAGAGGCTCGTGCCGCCCAGCGCCAGGCCGCGCGCGCTCCCGGGAATGGTGAGGAGCTTGGTGGCCTCGGCGCCGAGGGTCATCTCCAGCAGGCCGGGGCCCGCGCCCAGGGTCGCGAAGCGCACGAGGCCCGACGACGCGGCGAGGAAGCCCACGTCGGCGGCGATGAGCGTGGAGAGGTTGCCGCCGGCGCGACCGACGCGGCGCAGCTCCGGCCCCGAGCCGAGCGGCGAGCGGAAGTAGAGGCCGTCACCGTCGAGCACCAGCGGCTCCTCGGCCTTGTCCGACAACTGCGAGCTGAAGGCGCCATCCAGCGCGCCGCGCCACAGGCCCGAGGGGTAGCCGGCGAGCCAGTACGCGTCCTTGCCGTCCGTCTGCGCGGCCCGGGGGCGCACCTGGTCCTGCGCGATGAGCGTGATCTCGCCGGCGCTCGAGAGCGTGACGATGGCGCCCACGGCGTCGGTCGACTGGGGGTCGGCGTCCTTCGGCATCAGCGTGACCACCACGGTGTCACCCGAGGCGGCGATGCTGGTCACGATGGCGTTCTTGAAGCGCGCCCGCACGCTCGGGGCCTCGTCACCGCGCGCCGACGTCGAGACCAGCAGCCCGCCCTCGGCGAAGAAGACGGTGCTGCCGTCGACGGCCAGCGCGGTGAGCGGATTGCTGGTGGAGAACAGGAGCTTCGCGGGTTCGCCCGATGCCGCGCGCACCACGCCGGTCTGGCCACCGGCCTCGATGATGAACAACGCGGCGCCGAAGCCGCCCTTGAGCTCGCGGGCGGTGAAGGCGCCCTCGGTGAGCGACGCGAAGCCGGCGAGCGGGGCGCTGGTGGGCGCGCCGAGGGTCGCGGCGAGCTTCGCGTCGGCCACCAGCCTGGTGGTGCCCGGCTCGTCGAGCGCCACCAGCGCGGCCACGGCCTTGGGGAGCTTGGGCTTCTTCGGCGCGCCGGGCTCGGTCGCCGTCTCGGAGGTCTCGGACCTGGTGGGGTGACGCCGCGTGTACTCGGTCAGGGCGATGCCGATGAGCAAGCACGCGAGGCCCGCGAGGAGGATGCGCATTCGCGGGTGCGTAGCACGGCCCCCGCGGTGACGCCTCAGTCCAACCCTCGCTTGCCGTCGGCCCAGTAGGCCTTCGTCTTGCCGCCCAGGCCGGTGAGCTGCTGCTTGAGCGACTGGATGCTCGCCGCCCGGCCCGTGAAGAGGGGCGTCGCGCCCACGGTGAGCACCGCGCTGACGGCCGGCGCGAGCTGCCCCTTGGGCGTCACCGTGACGTGCGCCAGCTCCAGCGCGCGGGCCACGTCACGCAGCTCGTCGGCCGCGTGGGCCTCGAGCACCACGTCGACGCGCCGGTCGGGCTTCGCGCGGCACAGCGCCACCGCCACCGCCAGCGAGGTCTCGTCGCCGATCAGCACCAGCGGACCGTCCACGCCCGCCACGTCGATCGACCGGCGCGGACCGAAGAGGGCCACCGGGTCCCGGGCCTTCACCGTGCGCACCCAGCTCGCGCCGGGCCCCGCGCCGTGGGCATAGCCGACGAACCACGTCGCGCCGTCGGGGGCCCAGGTGATGGGCGTGTACGTGCGCATGCCCACGCCGGGGAAGAAGAGCTGCACCTTGTCGCCCGCCACGAAGGGCGCGCCGGCGAGCTCGGGGCCGGCCACGTCGATGCGGGTGAACTGGGCGCTGAGCTTCGTGACCGAGGTCACCTCGCCGTGACGAAAGAGGAAGCGGCCCGCGACGGCGCCGAGGAGTGCTTTGGCTGAAGCCATGGGCACACGCTGCCACTGCGCGCGGCGCTGCGCCGTGAAGAATCATGAAACAGAGGCGCCCGCGGGGTTCAGAAGGGCGCGGCCGACACCACGCGCACGTCCGCGCCGGTCACCGGGTGCCGAAAGCTCAAGACCTCGGCGTGCAACATCAACCGCTCGGCGGCGCTCCCGTACAGGCGGTCACCGACGATGGGCGTGCCGAGGCCCTGGGGGTGCGCGGCGTGCACCCGCAGCTGGTGCGTGCGGCCGGTGAGCGGAAAGAACGCCACCCGCGTACGCGTCCCCTCGCGCGCGAGCACCCGCCACCGCGTCGTGGCCGGCTTGCCGTGCTCGAAGTCCACCACCTGGCGGGGGCGCTGCTCGAGGTCGACCCGCATGGGGAGCTCGATGACCCCTTCGTCCCCGCGCAGCGCGCCCTCCAGCACCGCCACGTAGCGCTTGTGCACCTCGCGCGAGAGGAACTGGGCCTGCAGCAGGCGGTACATCTCGTCGTCGAGGGCCACGAGCAACAGGCCCGAGGTGTCGAGGTCGAGGCGGTGCACGGCGAGCGGCCCCGTGGCGTGGGGGAAGCGCTGCTGCACGCGCGCCACCAGGCAGTCGGTCACCGTCTCGTCGCGCGCCGGCACCGAGAGCAGGCCCGCGGGCTTCTCGAGCACCACGAAGCGCGCGTCTTCGTGCACCACCTTGAGCTCGTCTTCGCGCACCGCCCGCGGCTTCCACGTCTGGCGCGCGGCGACGTCGAGGCCCTGCAGCAAGAAGGGCAACACCGGGCCGCACTTCTCCTTGCACGCGGGGAAGAACATGCCCTCCACGCGGGCCCCCCCTGGAGGCGCCGCGCCCCACCAGAACTCCGCGAGCGCCACCGGCGTCACGCCCACGCGCCGGGCCGCGTCGAGGAGCTTGGGCGCCGCGCAGTCCGCCGCGCCCGAGGGGGGATCTCCCTGGGGAAACAGCGCGCGCAGCGTCGTGGCCTGGCCAGCGAAGCTCGTCAGCACGTAGCTGTCCCAGATGCGCCGCAGCGACTCGCGCGAGATGAGGCGCCGCAGCCGCTCGAGGGCCGCGAGCCGGCGCTCGAGGGGCGCGAGCACCTCCTGGGCCCGGGCCCGGGCTTCGCGCGCCGCGCCTTCGTGACCGCGGCGCTCGGCGTCGTCGGCCCGGCTCAACTGGTCGAGCGCGTGGAGGTCCCTGGGGTCGGTGGTGCCCACGCGCGCGGCCTTGCGCGCCTGCTTGTTCGCCGCGTGCTTCGCGCGGAGCTCGTCGCGCAGTTGCGCGTGCTTCGCCTCGACCCCGGCCAGCGCGGCGCGCGCGGCGTGCAGCGCGGGCTCACCGCGGGCCGCCTCGACGCGCGCGGTGAAGTGCTTCACCACCACCTCGGCCTGCGGCTCGACGGCCTCGCGCAGCGCGACGTCGAAGACCGGCGGCACGTAGCCCGGTACCTGGTGGATGCGCTCGACCTGGCCCGACACCGCACGCAGGAAACCCACGCGCCCGGCCTCGTCGTGCACCACCAGCACCCCGAACATCTTCCCGCCCTCGGCGCGCGCGAGCACCGAGGTGGGGAGCCCCGGCGCGATGAAGCCGGTCCCCAGGTCAGCCATCACCACCCGCGCGCAACGCTGCGCCAGCGCGTGCGGCGCCACGTCATCGAAGGGGTTGGGCAGCCTGGGTGGCCGCTCGTCAGGCAGGGGCTGAGGGTCGAGCCAGGTGATGAGCGGCGAAGCGGAGGACATCGTGAGAGGCAGCTGTAGCACCCCGCGGGGCCTGCCGAAGAGGGGCTGGGCTGCTCAGCGCCGGTGAGGAAGTCGACGGACCGACCGGGACCGGCGAGACGCGCGCCGCCGCGAAAGCAGACCCTCGACGCGGTGCGGGCTGCGTCGAGGGCTCGCGACGGGAAGCGGTGTCTTCACGCGCTCAGCTGCGGCGGCGCCGCAGGCCGAGCACGAGGGCGACGAGGCCGATGAGCGCGCCGGGCACCTCGGTGCAGCCACAGCCCGCATGGGGCACCGGGCCGCACACGACGCCGGCATCGGTCGCGTCACCGGGCTTCGGGTCGTCGAAGCCGGGGCACACGTCGCAGGCGTCACCCACGCCGTCGGCATCACTGTCGGCCTGGCTCGCGTCGGCCACCGCGGGGCACACGTCGCAGGCGTCGGCGTGACCATCACCGTCGCCGTCGGCCTGGGTCGGGTTCTTCGCCGCGGGGCAGCTGTCGCAGTCGTCGCCCACGCCGTCGCCGTCGGCGTCCGCCTGCGAGGGGTTGGAGCGCATCGAGCAGGTGTCGCAGGCATCGCCGGCGCCGTCCTGGTCACCGTCGCGCTGCGCGGGGTCGGCCACCGAGCGGCAGACGTCGCACGCGTCGCCCACGCCATCACCGTCGGTGTCGAGCTGGGTGGGGTTCGAGGTGCTCAGGCACACGTCGCAGGCATCGCCCACGCCGTCCCCGTCGGAGTCGGCCTGGGAGGCGTTCGCCAACTGGGGGCAGCGATCGCACGAGTCACCCACGCCGTCGGCGTCGGCGTCTTCCTGGAGCGGGTTGGGAAGCGAGGCGCAGTTGTCGCGGTTGCCGGGCACGCCGTCGTGGTCGACGTCGAAGTCGGCGTCACACACGTCACCGATGCCGTCGTGGTCGACGTCGAGCTGGTTGACCTGCGCCTGCGTGGGGCAGTTGTCGCAGGCGTTGCCAAAGGCGTCGGCGTCGGTGTTCGCCTGGTTGGCGTTGGCCAGGGCCGCGCAGTTGTCGCAGGCATCGCCCACCCCGTCGGCGTCGGCGTCGGCCTGGTTGGAGTTGGCGCGCGCAGGACAGTTGTCCGACACGCCGGGCACCCCGTCGCCGTCGACGTCGTAGTCCGCGTCACACACGTCGCCCTGCCCGTCGTGGTCCACGTCGGATTGGTTCAGGTTGGCGAGGGCCACGCAGTTGTCGCAGGCGTTGCCCACGCCATCGGCCTCCTGGTCGGCCTGGTTTGCGTTCGCGACGCTCGCGCAGTTGTCGCAGACGTCGCCGAGTCCATCGGTGTCCGCGTCGGCCTGGCTCGCGTTCACCACGCTCGCGCAGTTGTCGCAGGCATCACCGCGCCCATCCGCGTCCGCGTCAGCCTGGCTCGCATTCGCGGCGGTCGCGCAGTTGTCGCAGACGTCGCCGCGCCCATCACTGTCGGCGTCCGTCTGGCTCGCGTTCGCGAGGGTCGCACAGTTGTCGCAGACGTCGCCGCGCCCATCACCGTCGGCGTCCGTCTGGCTCGCGTTCGCGAGGGCAGCGCAGTTGTCGCAAACATCGCCGCGCCCATCACCGTCGGCGTCCGTCTGGCTCGCGTTCGCGAGGGTCGCGCAGTTGTCACAGACATCGCCGCGACCATCCGCGTCCGCGTCGGCCTGGCTCGCGTTCGCGGCAGTCGCGCAGTTGTCGCAGACGTCGCCGCGCCCATCACCGTCCGCGTCGGCCTGGCTCGCGTTCGCGGCGGTCGCGCAGTTGTCGCAGACGTCGCCGCGCGCATCACCGTCGGTGTCGAGCTGGTTGGCGTTGGGCACCAGCGGGCAGTTGTCGGCCGCGTCAGCGATCCCGTCGCCGTCGGAGTCGATCGCCGCCCACGCGGGCGCTGCTGTGAAACAGAGCAACAGGGCAAGCGTCGCGCGGCGGCGGGAAGTCATGGCGCGCACCAGACCAGACTCTCAAGGTGCGAGCACGGGCTGCCAGCGCCCCTGGAAGGAAATGGCCTGCGCGAGCACCGTCTGCGCCGCCGCGCCGCCCACGCCCGTCGCCAGCACCGTGCTCGCGCTCGCCTCGAGCTGGGCGCCGAGCAGCACGTCACCTTGCGCCTTCGCCGCCGCGAGCGCGAACGCACTGGCCGCCGTGCCGATGCCGAGCACGATGGGCCCGGAGTCCACGTCTCCCCGCCGCTCGACCCCGCGCGGCCATTCGCGAAACCCGACCACCGGCCCCAGCCTCGTCAAGAAGTGCTCCCGGTACGCGGCCCACCAGGTCGCCGCCAGCGCCGGGTCGGCCTCGGCCAGGTAGCGCGTGATGAACGACTGCGCGCAGCCCCGGGGGAACTTCGCGCCGGGCCCCTTCCCCGTCAGCTCCGATTGCGGGAGCCCGGTCTTCGCGTCGAGGTGCCGGCGCATCACCACTTCCCATTGCGCGAGGGGCTGGGCGAGCACCGTGGTGCCGTGGGCCGCGTCGAAGCGCGCGAGGCTGGCGAGGGTCGCGGTCTGATCCGCCGGCCAGCGCAGCTCGAGCGCGTTGTACGAGGGCACGTGCTTGAGCGGGTCGCGCAGCGAGCGCCGGGCCAGCGCCGCCGAGAGCCGGGCGTGGGCCGCCGCGTCGGCGCAGGGCCCGAGCTGGTCGACCGCCCCGTAGACGAGGTTCAGGTGAGAGAGGAAGAGCCCGTCGTCCGAAGGGCCCAGGGCGAGCGCGCGCCGCAATGCGGCCTCCGCGCAGGCCCGCGCCTCCCGGTTCAGCCCCGGCTTCGCGCGCGCCTGGCCCGCGCAGCCGTCGGCGAGGTGCGAGAGCGTGATGATGCGAAAGGTCAGCGGGGTCCCGTCCCACGCGCCATCGTCGAGCAGCGCCCGCAGCCGGGGCGGCACCTCGAAGGTCGGGGAATCCGTCGCCGCGCACAGCACCACCGCGAGGAAGAGAGAGCGCATGCCCCGGACGCTGGCTGCTGTGCCGCGCGCCGTGCGGGCCCCGGGGTCCAGCGGTCGCCCGGTGCGGGCGAACGGTCGCCCCCCGTGGGTCGACCTCACCTCGACCGGGGCCGCGCCTCCTTGTCCACACGCCCCCGCGCCACGAGCAACCCCGCGGGCTGCGAGGCCCGCCAGGGCCCGCGCCGGGGTCACCCGGGCCCCGCAGCGCGAACGGCGCGCGCGCTCCGGGGCCCTCGTTACGCCACCACGATGGTGTCGAAGCCCGCCCTCCTCCCCGCAGCCCCGAAGGCCAGCACCCTCCACGCCGTGCCGCGCGTGCGTGAGATGGAGGCCCGCGACGCCGTCGCGCGGCTCCACGCGGCGCTCCAGCGCGTCGAGGCCCAGGGCGACCCGCTGGCCAGGCACCTCGGCTACCGCGCCCTCAACCGCGACGACGCGGTGAGCGGCTTCGACCCCCAGCGGCTCCACGGCACCGAGCAGGTCGCCGCGCGAACGCTGCTCGAGCAGCTGCGCGCGCGTGAGCAGCAGACCTTCGTCGCGCTCGATGACGCGGCCCGGGCCGACCTGGAGGTGGTGTTCCGCTGCGAGGAGCGCCACGCCGAGCGCGCGGCCCTCGCGACCCGGCGCGCGAAGGCGACCGTGCACGAGGCGGTGCAGCGCGCCGCGGCCGAGCGCCTGCAGCGCGACCTCGAACGGCAGGGGCTCACGCTGGCGACGCTGCCCCGGGAACCGCGCCCCGCGTGGATGCGGACCGCGGGCCTGGGCTTCGTGGTCTTCGGCTTCGCCGTGCTCGCGGTGCTGGCCCGTCACCCGCGAGAGCTCGACGCCCTGGCCCCGGCCTGGCGCTGGGCGGCCCTGGTGAGCGCCGGCCTGGGCGTGGTGCTGGGCACCTGGCTGCGCCTCGACCCGCGCGAGCGCCGGGCGTGGGTGCTCTCGCAACGCGCGAAGCTCACCGCCTGGAGCGACACCGCCGCCGAGCGCGAGCTGCACGCCCTCGAGCGCCTCGGCCATGCCCGCGAGCTGTGCGACGAGGTCGAAGCCCAGTGCCAGCGCGCCGAGGCGGCCGCCCACGACGTCGCCGTGCGAAGGCCCGCGGTGGAGCCCTTCCTGCGCTGAGCGTCGTCTTCCTTGTGAGCGCGGGTGGAGAGTGCGTAAAGGCCCGGCGGTGGCACTGCCTGGCTGGCTTCAGCGCGCGAAGGACGGGTGGGTGACCCGCAGCCTCGCCGTGGGCGCAGCCGCCGTGGCCCTCGACCTGGCCCTGGGCCTGGGCCTCATCACCTTCTTCGCCGCCTCGTCGCGCGTCGCGGCCATGGCCGGCACGGGCCTGGGCTCGGTGTTCTCGTACTTCGCCAACCGGTCCTTCGCCTTCAAGGACAGCGACGCGAAGCTGCGCCAGTCGGCCCTGCGCTTCGCCCTGACCACCCTGGCGCTCAGCGTCGCCCACGGGCAGGCGGTGGTGGTGCTCCGGGACCGCTTCGGGGTGCCGTACGTGCCCGCAAAGGTGGCGGCCGACCTCATCGTCATCACCTTCACCCAGCTGGTCCTGCTGCGCTTCGTGGTCTTCCCCCGGGCGCGCCAGGCGCCGGCCGTCCCTCCCGAATCCTGACAGGCGTACTGATTCACCCGGTGACCTGTGCTCACGATGCAGCCCGGAGCCGGCAAAACCCCACGTACGGGGTGAGGGCGGCCCGTGTGCCGCGCCGGTGACATCTGTCCGCAGTCTCTGCTAGCGACCCCCCATGACCTTCGCATGGTGGGCCATCGCCAGTGCCGGCACCGTCATAACCCTGACGGGGACGTTCTTCGCGTGGCTGCGTTCGCTGCGGCGCCCCGACGTCGCGCTGACGCCCGACGATCTCCTGATCACCGTGATGAAGCCGATGAGCGGCCTCGACCCGCGGCTCGAAGAGAACCTCGAGAGCTTCGCCCGGCTGCAGGCCCCCGAGGCCTTCGAGGTGCTGATGTGCCTCGCAAGCGAGGCCGACGCCGCGTACCCGGTGGCCCTTCGCTTCGTCGAGCGCTACCCCGCGCGCTTCCGCCTGGTCACCGGCGCCGTGGCCGGCCTGGGCAACGCCAAGATGGCGCAGCTGGCGAGCGCCTGGCCCCACGCGAAGAACCCCTTCATCTGGGTCAGCGAGTCGAACGTCGAGACCAGCCAGGCCTTCATGGAAGCGCTGGCCGCCACCTGGAAGCTCGCCAACGCGCAGGGCCGCATCAAGACCCTGGTGCACGCCCCGCTGGTGGGGGTCTCCGGGACAGGCCTCGGCGCCCGCTTCGAGCGCATGCACCTCTCGAGCTTGCAGAACCCGAACCACGAGCTGGGCCTGATCCGCAAGATGCACGCGGTGGTGGGCAAGACCGAGTTCTTCCACCGCGACGACATGGTGGCCATGGGCGGCCTCGAGCGCTTCGGCAACTACCTCGGCGAGGACTACATGATGGGCATGGCCTTCGCCCAGGAGGGCGTGGTGCGCTGCACCAGCATCGCCACCCGCAACGTGCTGGGGCCGCTGCCGGTGCGCGCCTGGTTCGATCGCCACGCGCGCTGGGCGGTGATGCGCAAGACGCTGGTGGGCTCGACCTTCTATTTCCTCGAGCCCCAGGTGCACCTCGGCTTCCCCACCGTGCTCTTCGCCCTGGGCCTGGCGCCCGGCTGGCTGCTGGCCCTCATCGTGGCCTCGCGCATGTTCGTCGACGGCTTCAACTACGCCATCCAGACCCGCGAGCTGCCCCCGGTGCTGGACGTGCTCCTGGTGCCCCTCAAGGAGTTCTTCCTCTTCGGCGCCTGGCTGCAGGCCGTCTTCACCTTCCACGTGAAGTGGCGCGCCGACAAGGCCATCCAGCTGGGGCCCAACAGCGTGGTCCTCTCGAAGGTCGCCGACCCCTCGAAGTTCAGCCGGCACGCGCGGTCGCTGCGCAAGGTCCTCGGTCGGGTCTGAACATGAGCACCAAGCGAATCGTGATCATCGGCGCCGGGCCGACGGGCCTGGGTGCCGCGTACCGGCTCCAGGAACTGGGCGCGACGGACTTCGTGGTGGTCGACGCGGCCCCGGAAGTCGGCGGCCTCTCGCGCAGCTTCGTCGACGCGCAGGGCTTCACCTGGGACATCGGCGGCCACGTGCAGTTCTCGCACTACGCCTACTTCGACCAGGTGATGCAGCGCGCGCTGGGCGAAGGCGGGTGGCACCACCACCAGCGCGAGGCCTGGGCGCGCATGTTCAACCGCTGGGTGCCCTACCCGGTGCAGAACAACCTGCGCCACTTCCCCAAAGAAGCGCTCGTGCAGTGCGTGCAGGGCCTGGTGCAGCTGCTCAAGCGCGGCCCCTCGGCGACCCCGCCTTCGAACTTCCACGAGTGGATCGACGCGACCTTCGGCGAGGGCCTCGCGGCGATCTTCATGCGCCCCTACAACTTCAAGGTGTGGGCCTACCCGCCCGCGGCGCTCGCCTGGAGCTGGATCGGCGAACGCGTGGCCGTCACCGACCTCGAGCGCGTGCTCAACAACGTGCTCCTCGAGAAGGACGACGTCGCCTGGGGGCCCAACAACACCTTCCAGTTCCCGAAGGAAGGCGGCACCGGGTCCATCTGGCGCGCGGTGGCCGGCCTCATCGGCGCCCGGCACTTCAAGCTGGGGGTGCAGGTCACCTCCGTGGACTCCGCCCGGCGCCTGGTGCACCTCTCCAACGGCGAGGCCCTGCCCTACGACGCGCTGATCTCCACCATGCCCGTCGACCGCCTGGTGCCGCTGCTCACGCCCCACGACCCGGTCGTCAGCCAGGCCGCGCAGCAGCTGGTGCACTCGTCGACGAACATCGTGGGCCTGGGCCTCGCGGGCCAGACCCCGGCCGAAATGGCCACCAAGTGCTGGATCTACTTCCCCGAAGACACCGCGCCGTTCTACCGGGCCACCGTCTTCTCGAACTACAGCCAGGCGCACGTGCCCGACCCGAAGCGCTTCTGGTCGCTGATGACCGAGACCAGCGAGTCGCCCGCCAAGCCCGTCGACCAGGCCACGCTCGTCGAGCAGACCATCAAGGGCGCGCTGGCCACCGGGCTCATCGGCTCGCGGGAGCAGGTCGTCTCCACGTGGACCTACCGCGCCGAGTACGGCTACCCCACGCCCACCGTCGATCGCGACGCGCACCTGGCCAAGGTGCTGCCGGCCCTCGAGGCCCGCGAGATCTACAGCCGAGGCCGCTTCGGCGCGTGGAAGTACGAGGTCGCCAACCAGGACCACTCGATGATGCAGGGGGTCGAAGTGGTCGACCGGCTGCTGCAGGGCACGGCCGAGACCACGCTGCCCTTCCCCGCCGTGGCCAACCGCGGCGTGCGCTGAAGGGAGCTCAGGGCTGGGCGCGCACCGTGCCCGTCGCCCCGCGCAGGGCGAAGCGCCGCTGGCCTTCCTTCGCCACCGCCTCGAAGGTCTCGCGCACGCCCCGCTCGTTGCCCATGTTGGCGGCGAACGCGGGGATCCACCCGCCGGGGTCGACGGTGAAGCGGTACACCGCCCAGCACTTCGCGCCGCCCGGCAGCGGGGTGATGACCCAGCTCCCGTCGTTGTGCTCGACGCGGGTGATGCCCTGGCGCCGCGGCGTGAAGTCGGGGAAGGCGTGCCACTCGTTGCGGAAGGTGCCGGTGCCGTCGGGGGCCAGCGATTCCCGCAGCCACAGCCGGGTGATGTAGTCGCGCTTGCCCACCACCGGCAGGTCGATGAGCGTGTAGACGTAGATGGAGCCGTCGGCCAGCCGCTCGCCCAGCTCCCGCGCGTCCTTCATGTAGGGCATGTACGAGCGCAGCTTGCCGACCTCCATCAGCGCGTCCTGCACCTCGGGGGCGGGCGCGGCGATCTCGCCCTCGGCCCAGACCTCCTTGATCGACGAGTCGGTCACCGCGCGGTTCTTGACGGTGATCGGCCCCTTCACCACCACCTCCCACCCGTCGTCGGCGGCGAGGCAGGGCAAGGCGAACAGCAGGGTGAGGGGGAGCGCGCGCACGCCCCATCAACAGCAGCTCACGGCGCGGAATTCAAGCAGGGCCCCCTCGCGCGCGGGAGCCCGGGCCCTCAGACCTTCGCGAAGTGCCCGTCGTGCTCGGCGAACACCTCGGTGCACACCGCGCGCAGCGCCGGCAGCTTCTCGCCCAGGGTCGCCACCTGCAGCGCGTCACGCAGGCCATCGATCACCGCCAGCAGCGCGGGCAACGCGTCGCCGAACAGGCACACCAGGTGCGGCCCCTTGCCGGCGGCGTCGAGCACGTTGACGTGCAGCACCGACTCCGAGGCGTCGAGCTCGAGCAGCAGGCTGCCCCCGGACGGCTGGCGGTATTCCTTGGCCGCGTCGAAGCCGTGGTCCTTGCCGGAGGGGAGCTTGGTCCAGCCCTTGCCCTCGAGCGTCGCGACCTGCTCGATGGACTCGCCGCGGTGGCCGCGGTGGCTGGCGAGCTCGGTCTTGGTGGCGAGCTCCTGCAGCACCTTCGTCTCGGTGACCTCGACGCCGAGCGCCGCGGCGAGCGCGCTGAAGGCCGCCGCTTCCTTCTCGGTCACCTTGCCGTCGGCGAGCACCACCCGGTAGGCGAGCATCAGCCCGTCGCGGCCGAAGGTGCCGTGGAACCGGGGCGCCAGCTCCTGGAGGTACTGCTCGGGCCCCTTGGCCGCCAGCGCCCCGCGGGCCGCGCGGGCCTGGTCGAGCAGCCGGGACGTGGCGCCCAGGGTCTGGAGGAACTGGTGGCCGACCGCCCCCGAGACCACCTCGCGCATGCTGTCGATGAACACGTTGAGTTCGTCTTCGCCGAAGCGGCCGTCGGCGCCGCCGATGAAGACCGCCGCCTCGACCAGCGCCTGGAGCATCACTTCGACCTGGGGGAGCGCCGTGCGAGCGCTGAGAATCTTGCGAACCGTCATGGTGTGAACCTCGTCCATCTTCGGCAGGGTGACGCGGGTCTGGCCCTGGTGCTTACCGCCGCAGAACATCCACCGGTCAGACTTGATGCGCGTGGCGCGGCGACCATGGCATATCCCCCGCCTCATGAGCGCCCGCATTGGCATCGTCACCCTCTCTGATCGCGCGTCGGCCGGCGTCTACGAAGACCTCTCGGGCAAGGCCATCGCCGACACCCTGACCGAGTGGCTCCAGGGCCCGTGGCAAGCGGTGGTGCGCCTCATTCCCGACGACCTCGCCACCATCGAGCGGACCCTCATCGAGCTGTGCGACGTCGAGCGCTGCGGCCTGGTGGTCACCACCGGCGGCACTGGCCCCGCGCCCCGCGACGTCACCCCCGAGGCCACCGAGGCGGTGTGCCAGAAGATGCTGCCGGGCTTCGGCGAGCTGATGCGCAAGAAGTCCCTCGAGCACGTGCCCACCGCCATCCTCTCGCGGCAGACCGCCGGCATCCGCGGCGCGAGCCTCATCGTGAACCTGCCGGGCAAGCCCGCCTCCATCCGCGAGTGCCTCGAGGCGGTGTTCCCGGCGATCCCCTACTGCGTCGACCTCATCGGCGGGCCGTACCTCGAGGGCACGCCCGCCGCGCCGAAGGTCTTCCGCCCGAAGCAGAAGTAGCGCCTACAGCGAGGGCTCGTCGCGCAGGCCGGGGCTCGCGCGGCTGGGCGTCAGGGCGCGGATGCGCACCCACCAGTACTCGGGGTCGCGGTGGTTGGCGCGGCTGATCAGGGTGCGCGTGTTCGCCGCGGCGGGCCCGTCCCCGGCAGCCTCCTGCGCGGCGGCGAGGTCGAGGCGGCAGGCGTCGGCGCCTTCCGAGCACTGCTGGAAGGCGCTGATGGCCAGGGCCGGGTCTTTCTTCTGCAGCGCGATCAACCCCCGCGCGTGGGCCACCCGGTCGAGGCCCTGCACGTCCCGCGGCCGGCTGTCGAAGAGGGCCCGCAGCACCCCCAGCGTCTTCTCGGCCTCGCGCACCTGGCCCAGGCGCGCCTGGGCCTCGGTCACCGCGTGGAGCCGCCCGGCCTCGAGCGCGAGCTTCTGCCCTTCGAGGAGCGCCGGCCACCGCTGCTTGCCCAGCGCCTGGAGCACCACCAGCCCGTCCTGGTACCGCCCCTGGTGGATGAGGAAGCGGCCGCGCAGCACCACGGCGCCGACGGCCCGGGCGTCGACCTTGAGGCGCCGGGCGTCCTGCTCGAGATCTTCGAGGGCGCGGAAGGCCTCGGCCGGTTGGCCGTCGGCGAGGTAGCTCCAGGCCGTCCATTCCATGAGGCGCAGCTTGTCGTCGGCTTGCGGCGCCGTGCGCCGGGCCTTCTCGATGGCCGCGCGCGCGCAGAACCAGTCCTGTTGCAGGGCGCACGCCGTGGCCACGCCGTGGCCCGAGGCCCAGAAGCTGCCGCCCGACGTGTCGAGGGCGCGCTGGTAGGCGGCCCGGGCGTCCTCGAGCTGGTCGTTGGCCAGCAGCGCGTCGCCCAGCGAGTCGTGGGCGTTGGGCTCGAGCGGCGCGACCTGGGCGTAGCGCTGGAACGCGGCGACGGCCTCGGGCCGGCGGAGCCCCATGGACGCGTAGCCCAACACGTTCCAGGCGGCGCCGCGCTCGGGCCGCAGCTCGGTGGCGCGGCGCGCGGCGTCGGCCGCGTCGTGCCACAGCTGCAGCACCGCGGCGCGCTGGGCCACGATGAAGTTGAGCTCGTACGACCGGGGCACCAGCTCTCGCGCCTTGCGCCACAGCGTCAGCGACTGCTCGGCGTCGCCCCGGTGCTGCGCGGCCAGGGCCTGCACCTGGAACCGCTCGACCTCGCTGACGGCGCCGCTGCCGCTGACCGCGTCGTCGACCATGCGCCGGCCCTGGGCGCCGGGGGTCAGGGCACCCAGGTGGGCCCAGGCGAGCACGCAGCCGGGGTCCACGGCCACGGTCTGCGCGAAGAGCTCCCGGGCATCGTCGGCGTGCGCGTTGGACAACGCCTCCCAGGCGCGGGCGAAGAAGGGCTTGGCGGCGGGCAGGCATGACAGCGGCGCCTCGTCGCGTGGCGGCGGCGGGACGGCAGGGGTGGCGCGGACATCGACGGAACTGCACAGCGCGCAGAGCGCGAAGAGGCGAACGAGGCGTTTCATGAGAGCTCCCTCCACAACCTGTGGTTCCGGCAGGGCGTACCGGAGCGCTGCCGGCGGAGGCGTCGGCGCAGCCTTCGTGTACCGCCGGGCCAGCCCCCGGCGACACCCGGGACAGGGGGGATGTTCGGCCGCCGCGAACTGCGCGAGGCTCGCCTGCTCATGCCCGACCCGCCGCGGCCCCCGAGGCGCGAAACGCCCCAGCGCCGCTGAGCACAAATCGTTCAACGCCCCGGGAGCCCATGCGTAGAGTCCCGCGCATGTCTGACCAGTCCGACGTCCCCAGCTTCGGCGACAAGGTTCGCTACCAGGTCGATCGTTTCCTCTCGTGGAGCCCGCTGTCCCGCTTCGTGGGGCTCTTCGGGCTGTCCTTCATCCTGGTGCTCTTCAACGCCACCCTGGCGCGCGCCGTCATGCCGCCCCCCGAGCCGGGCGCCGAGCCCTTCGACTTCCTCGAGTCCATGTGGTGGGCGCTGGGCCGCGTCGCCGACGCCGGCACCATGGGCGGCGACACCGGCACGCTGCTGCGCGCCGTGGCCATCTTCACCACCCTGTGCGGCGTGGGCGTGGTGGCCTTGCTCATCGGCCTCGTCAGCTCGACCATCGGCGACAAGATCGAAGACCTGCGCAAGGGCAAGAGCCCGGTCATCGACGAGCAGCACACGTTGATCCTCGGCTACGGCGAGAAGGTGTTCGCCATCTTGCGCGAGCTGCGCGAGGCCAACTCCAACCAGAAGCACGCCTCGGTGGTGATCCTCTCGGGGGTCGACAAGGAAGAGGTCGAGACCACCGTGCGCGAGCGCATGGGCGACATGGGCCCCACCCGCGTGGTGGTGCGCCAGGGCAACACCCACTCGGTGCACGACCTGAAGAAGGTCGGCGCCGGCCGCGCCAAGAGCATCATCATCATCTCCGGCGACGCCGGTGACGCCGAGGCGGAAGACGCCGACGCCGCCGCGGACATGGGCGCCATCAAGAGCCTGCTCGCCCTGCGCCGCATCAACGGGGCCCTCTCGAAGAACCACGCGGTGGTCGAGCTCGCAGACGCGGGCCGGCAGCCGGTCATCGAGCAGCTGGGCAACGGCGGCGTCGAGGTGGTGGCCATGGCCGAGACCCTCTCGCGCATGATGGTGCAGACCGCGCGGCAGAACGGGTTGGCGGCCGTGTACCGCGACCTCCTCTCGTACGAGGGCAGCGAGTTCTACTTCAAGAACTTCCCCGAGCTCGCCGGCCAGCCCTTCGGCGTCGCCCAGTGGAGGATGAAGGACGCCGTGGTCTGCGGCGTGCGCACCGTGGGCGGCAAGGGCACCGCCTCGTGCATCATCAACCCCTCCGACGAGTACGTGCTCGGCGTGAAGGACGAGCTGCTGGTCATCGCCCAGGACGACGACTCGTTCTCGCTGACCGCCAACCACCAGCCGATCGTCTCGCCCGACTTCCGCGGCGCCGAGGCCATCTCGCGCAAGCCCGAGCGCCTGCTGGTGTGCGGCAAGAGCCCCAAGCTGGGCGACATGCTCAAGGAGTTCGACAACTACGTGCTCCCCGGCAGCGAGGCCTGGCTGATGCCCGGCCAGGACAAGGAGTCGTTCGCGGAGTTCATTCGCGCCGAGGTCGGCGGGCTCAAGAACCTGAAGCTCAAGCACGTCGACGGCGACCCCACCGTGCCCGACGCGCTCAAGCGGGTCGTCTCGCCCGACTTCGCCGTGGCCATGGTGGTGGCGGACACCGACGTCGACCCCGAGGAGGCCGACGCCAGGACGGTGATCACCGTGCTGCTGCTGCGCGACCTGTTCCGCGCCCTGGGTGACAAGAAGCCGCGCATCATCAGCGAGATCCTCGACCCGCGGACCAAGGACCTCCTCGAGACCGACTACGGCGCCGACTTCGTCGTCAGCTCGGAGATCACCTCCATGCTGCTGGCCCAGGTCTCCGAGCGCCGCGAGCTCAACGCGGTGTTCACCGACCTCTTCGACTCCGACGGCAACGAGGTGTACCTGAAGCGCGCCGCCTGCTTCGCCGTGCTCGGGCACACCACCTCGTGGCTCTCGGTGCAGAAGGTGGCGCGTGATCGCCGCGAGGTCGCCATCGGCTACATGAAGATGGGCCAGACCCCGTTGATCAACCCGCCCCAGGGCGAGAACCTGGTGCTCGCCGCCGAAGACCGCATCATCGTGCTGGCCGAGGACGACTCGGAGGCCGCCGACGACGAGCGCGGCGGCGAGCTGAAGACGCCGCCCGAGCCCATGCCGCAGCACCAGCCCAGCACCCCGGAGCTCACGCCCCAGGGCCGCTCGGCGCTGCTCCCGCCCGAGGCGCCGCGGCCGCAGGTCAACGCCGTGTCGGCCGGGCCCCGCGTCGCCGGCCCCAGCACCATGCCGCGCCCGCCGCTGCCGCCGAAGCCGAAGTGAACCGCTGAGCCAATTCCCGCTCCTTCGAAGGGGGAGCGGGGCCGGGTGAGGGGAAGACCAGTGCGAAGCCGCGCCACACTCCCAGTCCTGCTCCTGGCGCTGACCGCCCACGCGCAGGGCCGCGTCACGCCGGCGCCGCCGCTGCGCGACGCGCGGCAGCACCACACCGCCACCCGGCTGGCCGACGGCCGGGTGATCGTCGTCGGGGGCCGCGGCCTCAACGGCCTCTCCACGCTCGCCACCTGCGAGCTCTACACGCCGAAGAAGAACACCTGGTCACGCTGCGCCCCGTTGGCCGTTGCGCGCAGCCACCACGCGGCGACGGCCCTGGGCGACGGCCGGCTGCTGGTCACCGGCGGCACCACGCACGAGTCGGTCGAGGGGCAGAACCGCTTCGTCGCGCTCGCCTCGGTCGAGGTCTACGAGCCCACGAAGAACGCCTGGACCACGGTCGCCCCCATGCGCGACGCGCGCAACGGGCACACGGCCACGCTGCTGCTCGACGACACGGTGCTGGTGGTGGGCGGCGCGCGCGAGCAACGCCAGCACCTCACCTCCGTCGAGCGCTTCGACCCCAAGACCAACACCTGGTCGCCCGAGCAGCCGCTGCACGTGGCGCGCTGGCTCCACGCCGCGGTGCGCGACAGCGAGGGCGACGTGGTGGTCGTCGGCGGCCGGTCGAACGCCGCGCAGCAGGGCAAGGGGCCGGGCGTGTCCATCGCCGACGTCGAGCGCTTCGACCCGCGCACCGGCGCGTGGCAGCCGCTGCCGCCGATGTCCGAGCCGCGGCAGCGCACCGCGGTCATCGCCGAGCCCACCGACGCCGGCCTCATCGTCATCGGCGGACAGACCGCGACCTCGTCGACGAACTACGCCGAGGCCTTCAGCCCGGGGCTCACCGAGTGGGCCCCCTTCGAGAACCACCTCTCGATGTCGCTCTCGTCGCACACCGGCACGCGGTTGCCCTCGGGCGACCTGGTGGTCATCGGCGGAGAGCCGCCCAACGAGGTCGACACCACCCGCGTGCAGCGCTGGCTCGTCGCCAGCAAGCAGTGGTGCCTGGCCGGCGAGCTGAAGACGGGGCGCAAGCAGCACACCGCGACGCTGCTCGAAGACGGGCGGGTGCTGGTGGTGGGTGGCACCTCCAGCGGGCTGCCGGAGAAGAGCGCCGAGTTGTGGTCGCCGACCAGCGGCAAGTGCGAGGAGCCGCCGGGGCTGTCGATGGCCTGGTGACGCAGTTGGGTGGTGGAAGGGATGGGTGGGTGTCCATGCGTGAAGCACTCCTCGAACGAATCGTCGGCGTGCAGTCCCTCTTCATCGAAGGCAGCCCGCTGCCCGAGGTGCTGCAGCTGCTGCTCGCGGCCTGCGTCGAGGCGAGCGGCGCCGAGGCCGGGCTGCTGTGCGCGCTCGACACCGTGCCCCCCACCACGCTCGCCGTGCACGGCGAGGCGCACCGCGAGGCGCTCGAGGCCGCGGCGGCCCGGCCCGTGGGGCCCACCGTGGGCACGGTGCTGACCCTGCCCTGCCTCGAGAGTGACGTGGTCGCGGGCCTGGTGGTGCTCAGCGCTCCGCGCGGGTTCCCGGCGACGACCGCGGCCTCGCTGGGCCCGGTCACGAAGGCCGCGGCGAACCTCCTGACCGCGGGGCTCGCCGCGCGACGCCGCGACGAGGCGCTGTCGCGGCAGCTCGACGAGGCCGTCGCCGTGGCCAGCGACGGGTCCTTCGAGTGGGACATTCCCGCCGGCGCGGTGCGCTACAGCGCGCGCTTCCTGGAGATGCTGGGGCTCGACGAGCCGGGCCCCTCGGTGGCCGAGTGGGTGCGCATGCTCCACCCCGACGACGTGCCCCGGCAGGAGGCGGCCATCGAGGCGCACTACTTCGGCCGCGCGCCGTTCTACCAGGCCGAGTACCGCTGCCGGCACGCCCGCACCGGCGCCTGGGTGTGGCTCGAGGTGCGCGGGGCCATCGTCGAGCGGCGCCTCGACGGCACGCCGGTCAAGCTCATCGGCAACCACACCGACATCAGCCACCGCAAGGACCTCGAGGGGCGCCTGGCGCGCACCGACCGGCTCTCGGCCCTGGGCACCATGGCCGCGGGCGTGGCGCACGAGGTCAACAACCCGCTGGCCTTCATGCACTCGAACATCGAGTACGTGCGCCGGGCGCTGGAGGAGCCGCTGTCGCCGCCGATGCTCGAGGAGCTCGACCGCGCGCTGGGCGAGGCCCTCGAGGGGACCTCGCGCATCGGCCGCATCGTGCGCGGGCTGCGGGTGTTCGCCGCGCCCTCGAAGGAAGAGCGCAAGCCGGTGCAGCTCAGCGCGGTGGTGAAGACCGCCGTGCGGCTCTCGGGCTCGATGTTGTCCAGCCGCGCCCCGGTGGCGATCGACGTGTCCGACGAGCTGGTGGTGCTCGGCGACGAGAGCGAGCTGGTGCAGGTGGTGCTCAACCTGCTGCTCAACGCGGCCCAGGCGCTGCGGCCGGGGGCGCTGCACCAGCAGGTCGGCGTGTCGGCCCAGGCCGAGCTGCCGCTGGTGCGCCTCGAGGTGACCGACACGGGCACCGGCATCGCGCCCGAGCACCTGCGCCGGGTCTTCGACCCGTTCTTCACCACCAAGCCCATCGGGGAAGGCACGGGCCTCGGCCTCGCCATCTCCCACAGCCTCGTCACCGCCCACGGCGGCGACATCACGCTCGCCAACCGGCCCACGGGCGGGTGCTGCGTCACGGTGCGCCTGCCCGCCGCCACCTGGAGTTCCCTCGACACCCCGCTGCCGACCGCGGTGAAGCCGGTGAAGGCGCCACGCGCCCGCGTGCTGGTCATCGACGACGAGCCGCTGATGCGCAGCGCGCTGCTCCGCGGCCTGACCGCGGATCACGACGTGGCCCAGGCCGCCGACGGGGTGGAGGCCGTGGTGATGCTCGACCGCGACCGCCGCTGGGACGTGGTGCTGTGCGACGTGATGATGAGCGGCCTCAACGGACTCGACGTGCTCGAGCGGGTCACCCGCTTCGATCCCGACCTCGCCCGTCGCTTCGTCTTCATCACCGGCGGCGCGTGGGACCCCGAGGTGCAGCGCCGGCTGCAGGCGCTGCCCAACCAGCGGGTCGAGAAGCCGGTGTCGTTGCTCGAGCTGCGCGAGGTCATCGCCCGCTGCGTCGAGCCCTGAGCGCCGGCCTCACCCGCGACGGCGGCGCAGGCGGACCAGCATCAAAGCGCTGAGCGCCAACATCACGGCGTCGGGGCTCACGGTGTTGCAGCTGCAGCCCGACGACTTCGAGCTGCTGCCTCCGCCGCCACCGCCGGTGGGCCCGAAGGGGAAGGGGTTGGTGCCACCGGTGCTGCCGCCGCTGCCTCCGGTGGCCGTGCCGCCGCCGGTCGTGGTGCCGCCGCCGGCCGCGTTGCCGCCACCCGCTCCACCGGTGCCGCCGCCCGTCGCGGTCCCGCCACCGGTGCCCCCGCCCGCGCCGCCGCCGGTAGGGCTGGTGGTGCAATCCTCGAGGCAGATGCCCGTGGCCGACGTGGTGGTCGGCTTGAGGCACGAGTACTTCGTCACACAGGGGATGGAGTCGCTGCACGTCGCCGCGCTCGCGGGGATGCCCATGGACGCGTTGGGGTCGAGGCACTCGAGCTTGCCGGCGCCCGTGACGTCGACGCAGAAGTACGTGGCGTTGGAGCACGAGCCGCGCACGAAGCTGCCGCCCCCGCCGCCCGCGCCGCCGCCGGTCGCCGTCCCGCCACCCGCGCCGCCACCGGCCGCGCCGGGGCTGCAATCATACAGGCACGACGCGGTGGTCATCGCCGCGTTGGTCGCCCAGCAGGTCGCGCCCGAAGGGCACACGCCCGAGGCCACGCAGTCCACCGCGCCCGCGGGGACGGTGCCGCTGGCGCTGACGCACGCGTAGGTGCCGGCGCCCGAAGCGTCGACGCACATCTGGCCCGAGGGACAGGCCACGGCCGTGCCGCCACCGCCACCCGCGCCGCCGCCCACCACGCCGCCCCCGCCGCCGCCCGAGGTGCCGCCACCGCCGCCGGTGCCCGTGCCCCCGCCGGTGCCACCGCAGGGGTTGATGGTGGTGCTCCCGCCGGTCACCCACGCGGGCGCGGTATAGCCGCCGGCCGTCGCCGCGGCGGTCGCCTGGCTCTTGATCCACGCGGCGTTGGCGAACACCGACTCGTAGACCGCCTGGTTGCAGGCGTTGGCGCTGCCGCGAGACACGGTGCCCACGACGCGGCGCTGGGCGTCGAGGGCCGGCCCACCGGAGTCGCCTTCACACACGCCCTGTGAGAGGTTGGTGCCACCCACCCACTCGTTGGTGTCGCCGATGGTGCCCGAGGCGCAGTTCGCCTCGCAGAGCACCGACAGCGCGCCGCTCAGCGAGTAGCGCCAGCCCGACGGGTCGTTCACCCCGGGGCCCGTCTTGCCGAAGCCGACCGCAGTGTAGCCCTCGGAATAGGCGACCGCCGAGTCGACGCGGGGGATGAGGGGGCAGATGTTGCTGATGCTGTTCGAGAGCCGCAGCACGGCCATGTCGCCGCCGCAGATGGACGCGCCCGACGTGGCCACCGCGCTCACGCTGAACCAGGTGACGTTGTCGGCCACCGGCAGTTGCTGCGAGTTGAACACGGTGCGCAGCGCCGTGGCGTTGGTGGTCACGAGGAACGACGAGGCGCCGTGGGTGGCGCTGAAGGGCGACCCTGAGCAGCCGGTGATGCTGGCCACGTCGGCCACGCAGTGGTGCGCGGTGAGCACCAGGTTGGGGGCGATGAGCGAACCGGTGCACAGCCCCGCGCCCTGCGACGAGACGATGAGGATGCCCACCACGTTGGTGCTCGAGGTGTCGAGCGTGCCACCCTGGATGCCCTGCTCCACCGAGCCCTGGCGCACCGTGTAGTCAGCGGTGTCGGAGGACTGCTTTCCAGCTTCGCATGCAGAAAGAACCAGGCACGCGAACGCACCCACCACCACTCGAGACGACGACATGCAGGGAACTCCGTTTCCAGGAAGGGGGCGCGGCCACGCCCCGTTCGGCGGAGTGCTTCGTAGCGGCTGGGCGATTCAAAGAAAAGATGGCAAGACGCCCCAACCATGCTGCACCTCATTCCTTCCCGACAGAACCGCCCCGACAAAGACGTCATCTTCGCCCTCAACGGGGAGGCCAACCGCCGCCGCCAGGCCGGCGAGTCCATCGTCAACGCCACCATCGGCTCGTTGATGAACGACGACGGCTCCCTCTCCATCCTCGAGACGGTGAGCAAGACCCTGCGCGAGGTCCCCGCAGGTGAGTGGGCCGCCTACGCGCCGATCCCCGGCACGCCGGCCTTCAACCAGGCGGTCATCGACGACACGTTCTCCACCCAGCCCACGCTCAAGGCCGCGGCGACCTCGGTGGCCACCCCGGGCGGTACCGGCGCGCTGCGGCACGCGCTGATGAACTACCTGCAGGCGGGCCAGGCGCTGCTGACGCCGAACTTCTACTGGGGCCCGTACCAGACGCTGTGCGACGAGCACGAGCGCACCCTCGAGACCTTCCGCATGTTCACCGACGCGGGGGCCCTCGACGTGGCCGCCCTCGACGCGAAGCTGGGTGAGCAGTTGGCGAAGCAGGGCCGCGCGCTGCTCTTCCTCAACGACCCCTGCAACAACCCCACGGGCTACTCGATGACCCGGGGCGAGTGGAAGCAGGTGGTCGAGGTGCTGCTCAAGCACGCCGACAAGCCGGTCACCCTGCTGGTCGACATGGCCTACTGGCTCTACGCCGGGGCCGGCGACCCGCGCGCCTTCCTCGCCGAGCTGACCCCGCTCCTGGGCAAGACCGGGCTCCTCTTCGCCTGGAGCGGCAGCAAGTCGTACACCCACTACGGCCTGCGCGTGGGCGCCCTCATCGCCTGCGAGGCCGACGAGAAGGAACGCAACGCCACCCAGGCCGCGCTCGCCTACGCCTGCCGCGGCACCTGGAGCAACTGCGTGCGCGGCGGGATGGTGGCCGTCACCCGGCTGCTGACCGAGCCCGCCCTCAAGGCCGCCTGCGACGCCGAGCGCGAGAAGTTCAAGCAGTTGCTGCAGAACCGGGTGAAGGCCTTCAACGCCGCCGCCCAGCCGAAGGGGCTCCAGTACCCGCGCTACGAAGGCGGCTTCTTCGTCACCGTGTTCCACCCCGACGCCGAAGCGCAGGCCGAAAAGATGCGGAATCTGGGCGTTTACGTCGTGCCCCAGAAGGGCGCTTTGCGGGTCGCGCTTTGCAGTGCGGCTGAAAGTGACGTAGGCCGGCTGGTCGACGCGTTGGCCAAGGAGGCCTACACGTAACCCCTTGACCTCGCATTTCTTTCGAGGTCAGTGCTGACTTTTTCGATTTCGCGACCCGGGTCTGTATTGACCGAATCTGGGTCTGTGACGGTCATAATGCCCCGACACATGTCAGTCTCATGACGCCAACTGCAGTGGGGCTATAAGTCCGCTACGCGGCCTGAGCCGTGCACAGGGGCTCCGGCATGATCCGACGCTCCATTCGTTTCGCGTGTGTGCTGGGCGCCCTCATCGGCACCGTGGCGAGCGCCCAATCCAGCACCAAGCTCTTCAAGCCTGGCTCGATCATCATTCCCCAGTCGGCCGTGTACCAGACGGGCTGCGGCTCGGTGTCGGCCTACGGCCTGGTGTACCGGCTGCTGCTCGAGAACAAGACCGGCGGCGCCTTCGGGCCCACGTCCCCGGTGACCATCTACTGGTCCATCGACCCGGCCAAGAAGTCGCTCAACCGCTGCGTGCCGTCGAACAAGCACACCGAGCCGACCACGTCGCCGGGCCTCTACACGAAAGACTGGAACGACGGCTGTGACTTCATCGTCGGCCCCAGCGCGGCCCTCGAACCGGTGGTGCAGGTCAAGATCAACAACGCGCTGCCGACGGGGTCGCCCCCCATGTACCCCGTGGGCGCGGTCACCAACTACGACACCAAGTTCACCGGCGTGAACGCGGTGCCGGGCTACTCCTCGGTGACCCTCGACAACAACGGCAGCGGCGCCTCGCGCTTCACCACCGCGCGCTACGAGGGCGGCCCGTTCATCATCGACGTGGCCGATGCGCTGCGGGTGCTCACCTTCATCAAGGGCGACCCCGACACGGTCGACCTGCGCACCGCCTGCGGCTCCAACGGCATCCCCGCCTGCGACGGCCAGAGCAACGACACCAGCCGCTCGTTCAGCGCCACCACCGGCGACCTCTGCCACGAGGTGCTGATGCACATGAATACCGTCGAGTTCACCGCCCCCATCTACCGCCGCGTCACCAACGTCCCGCCGCGCGTCGGCGTGCTCACCAACGGCCCGGGCGTGAAGGGCGACATGTTGCCCAAGTACATGGCCTCGGCCGGCCTCGACTTCGCCGGCGCCATCGGCTGCCCCCCCGGTCACCCCGGCTGCCCCGCCGGCGTCTCGGTGATGGGCAACATCTACGACCGCGTCACCGCCCTCGATGACCTCCGCGCGCTGACCGCCGCCGAGGCCACCGCGCTCAACGCCGGCACCACCGCCGTGGCCCAGCCCGCGGGCATCATCAACGCGATCGACCCCAACGGCACCCCCTACTACCAGGTGCTGTGGACGCCCCATTGGGAGATCGGCCAGGCCATCATGAGCAACAACAACGGCAGCGACTGCACGGACGTCGGCGACGCGGTCTACGACAGCTGCCGCAGCGGCAGGAACACCAGCAACAAGCAGCCCAGCAAGGACCTGTGCAAGTCGCTGCGCGACACCGCCAAGAACGCCTGCAACGCCACCAGCTCCACCATCGCCACCACCAAGACCGCCACCGGGGCCAACAGCAACTTCGCCTCGCTCAACGCGAGCACCCAGGCGGCGGTCAACGCGGCCATCGCCTCGAACTTCCCGGCGACCACCACCACCTCGCTCGACCAGGTCAACTCGGCCCTGGCCAACATCTCGGCCTTCACCGACCGCTCGGGCACCGGCCTCTTCGCCGAGTGCGCCTCGGTCTCGACCTTCGAGACCGCGTTCAAGAAGAGCAGCAGCGACATGTCGTGGGTCGAGCCCGGCGCTGCGCCGGCCTACGCCTCGGTGCCGCGGTTCATGTACTCCAACGGCATCACCATCAACGGCCTGTCGGAAGGCACCAAGGCCAACTGCACCGATCCCAACTACAGCTCGGGTGACTGCATCCTCTACCCGGCGCCTGGCAACCCCTTCTCGCAGATCGGTGACTTCGTCTTCCAGTCGGCCTCGGCCCACACCATCGACTGGATGCCGATGCAGTCTGGCGGGACCTGGTCGGGCACGGCGCCCACCGGCGGCAGCTCGTCGCTCAAGAACGGCGCCATCCTCCTCGCCCGCTCGTGGACCAACTTCCTCGGCACCTCGCAGGCCCGCGCGCTCACCGGCGTGCCGTCGTGGGAATACCTGACCCCCAGCACCAAGAACGGGTGGACCTTCTTCAGCCTGATGCAGAAGGACAACGACGCCAAGAAGGCCATGATCCTGTACCTGGGCGGTCACGAGTTCTCGGGCTCGGCCGCCGGTACCCGCATCGCGCTCAACACGCTGCTCAACCTCGGCGCCGACCCCATCACCTCCGACCGCAGCATCACCGCGCCGGTGGCCTTCGACGACGCCAACGGCACCTTCGGGGCCGGCACCCGCGCACTGGTCATCTCTTCGACGTACCAGGCCGTGTCCGGCGTCTTGCCTTCGGGCGCGGAGCTCTTCAACACCGCCACCGGCTCGCAGTGGATCTTCCCCTTCGTGCGCGGTGACCTGCGGGCCCACTCGCTCGACGGCACCGGCGCGCTCGCCACCGGCAGCTCGGCGCTCAACGCCGGCATGTTGTGGAGCGCCACCGCGAAGCTCCCGGCCCCCGACGCGCGCAACATCTTCACCTACGTGGGCGGCGAGCTGAAGACCACGCCGTCGCCGACGGTGTGCACCGGCATCACCTGCGCCACCGACCCCTCGGTCTTCGTGGCCCCCAACGGCATCCTCCAGGCGAAGTGGACGCCGGTGAAGTTCGCGCAGTCGGTGGTGGTCGCGCCCACCGCCACCGCGAACTCGGGCTGCACCGACGTGGTCAAGCACGCCAACGTCAACGACAACCTCGACGGCACGTCGAAGTTCGGGTTCATCCCGGGCAGCGACGGCATCTGCGACCTGCAGGAGCTCATGCAGTACACGCAGCTCAACCCCGACTCGTCGGGCGTGCTGCAGACCCCCGACATCAACAACCTCACCGACGACCTGCCCGACGTGAAGCAGGTCATCTCCATGGTGCGCGGGCACTGCTACGCCACGGCCGGCAAGGTCGACGGCACGGGCACGCCGAACTACGCGCCGGTGACCACCAGCACCACGGTCAGCGACTGCAACAACATCAAGCAGAGCAACGTGGCGCGCCTCGGCGGGCTCGTGCGCTCGACGGCGGCGGTGGTGCCGCCCAGCCCGATGATCTCCGCCGAGTGCTCCTCGGGCACCTGCTCGCGGCCCACGGTCGCCTACGTCGGCGGCTACGACGGCCAGCTGCACGCCATCTACGTGTCGGGCGGTGCCAACTACAAGGCGCCCAACCAGGTGATGCACTACCCCAACCCCCCGGCGAACACCGCCTTCGCCACGCCCTTCCCCACCACGGGCTTCACCCCGCCGGCCGCGGGCACCGAGCTGTGGTCCTTCCTCCCCTCGTCGCAGCTCCCCTTCCTCGCGCTCAACGCCGCCCGCGTCGACGCCTCGGTGCTGGTGCAGGACGTCTTCGCCGACTTCGTGGGCTCGGGTCGTCGCGAGTGGCACACCGTGCTCGTCACGTCGGCCGGTCCCGACAGCCGCGAGCTGTTCGCCCTCGACATCACCGACCCGCTGCGTCCCGTGATCCTGTGGGACGTGGTGGGCAGCACCCGGCGCACCGGCGGCACCACCCCGCGCATGGCCGCGGTCTCGCAGCTCAACGACACCGCGCTGCCCACGCACTTCAAGGTCAACAAGTGGGACGGTGACTCGTCGGCCACGCTCTACAAGCTCGCGCCGGCCACCGACCCCGGCCGCATCGACAGCCCGGCCTTCGACTACACCGACCTCGGCGGCACCGGGTCGCTGTCCATGGGCCTGGTGCGCGTGGGCCTCAACCCCGTCTACGCGGTGTTCGTCGCGTCCAGCTCGTCGGCCCTGGCCTCCACGCCCACCCGCGGCCTCGCGGTCTTCGCCATCGACGCGGCCACCGGCCAGAAGCTGTGGGAATGGCAGCGCGAGTTCGACGCCGGCGACACCCTGCGCCCCCACGACAACTACGCGCCCCGCGGCGTGACCCTCTATTACGGCACCGAGGGCGCGGCGACGGTGCTCGTCGGCGACTACGACGGCCGCCTGTGGGAGCTCGACGCCGCCACCGGCGTCAACCGCAACTTCCAGCGCATCAGCTGCGCCAGCGATTGCAACCTGCCGGCCTTCGACACCGGCTCGACCAACGCCAACCCCCAGCCCATCACCTCGAACATCGCCCTGGCGAAGTTGCCGGCCACCGGCGTCTCGGGTGACTTCGGCACCTTCGCCGGCCAGACCATGGTGCTCTTCGGCACCGCGGGCGCCAGCGCCGTGCCCTCGACGGTGAGCGGCAAGGTGCACTCGCTGCTGCTGGGCACCGCGTACCGCAAGCCGCTGACCGCCTGCACCAGCTGCTCGAGCAACGTCACCACCGCCACCTGGACCGACCTCAACGCGGTGATCACCGACGCCCGCAGTCAAGGCGTGCTCCAGGAGCCCACCAACTGGCCCAAGTCGTTGCCCACGGGCGAGCGCGTCTACGGCTACCTCACCGTCGCCGGCACCACGGCCTTCGTGCCCGTCGCCACCGGCCAGGTGGCCATCGAAGACCTGATGCACCTCGACGGCGCGGCCATCGGGAAGACCTACGCCATCGACCTCGGATCGTTCTCCGGCAACATCACCAGCGCCAACGGGCTGACCGGCTTCGACAAGGCCAACTTCGGCGGCGTGGCCGTCTACAGCTGGGATCTCGGCAGCGGCAACAGCAAGCAGAGCGTGGTGGGCACCGAGGTCAGCGCCATCACCCGCTGGGACAACAGCAGCCACGCGGCCGGCGGCGCCATGGACCCCAACAAGGCCCTCAAGACGAGCACCGGCGAGACCGGCGTGGGCTACCGGCTGCTCAACTGGTTCCGCAAGCTGACGGGGAGCTGAAACGATGCGACGCGCACTTCGCAACAAGGGCTTCAGCCTCATGGAGGTGCTGGTCGCCCTCTCGGTGCTGGCGGTGGCCTCGGTGGGGGCGCTGAGCGGCCTGGTCTTCGCCTCGAAGCAGTTCCGGCTCGGGCAGAGCACCACGCAGGGCACGGTGCTCGCCGAGCGCACGATGCAGCGGCTGCGGTTGGCCAACAAGCAGAAGATCATCGCCGCCGCCGTGGCCTTTTCAGGGCGGCCGGAGGCACTCGATGCGTCCGCCTCGTTGACCGCCTCGGCGTCGAACCCCTGGGTGCCCACCACCGGCGCGGCCACCGCCCTGGGTGACCTGTCGAACGACGGGAGCAGCGACTACAGCCGCGGCGCCTTCTTCACCGTGGACGGCGCGGGCATCGCGGCCCGGGCCACGGTGCCCGGCGCGGTGACCACCTGCAGCACCATGCTGTCCAACGCATCGGTGCCGCCGGGCGTGTACTGCCGCGAGGTGGCCATCACCTCGGCGGCGACGTTGACGGCCGCGCGCACCTCCGGGGCGCTGACCGGCACCGTGGAGGGCGCCGAGGTGCTGGTGCGCGTGTTCCGCAAACCCGAAGTGGGGGCGCCCGTCGGGCAGTGGACGCTCTCCGAGGTGGTGGTTCCATGAGCCGCTCGCAGCGCCGGGGCACGACGTTGATCGAGCTGATGATCTCCGTCGGCATTCTCATCATCGTCGTCGCCATCACGCTCCAGGTGGTCATCGCCGGCGTCAACCTCGCCCGCAACGGCAACGAGACCGGCGAGAGCAACGAGGCGGCGCGCCTGGCCGGTGACACCATCGGGCTCAAGCTGCGCCTGGCTGGCATGGGCGCCACCGCCGGCCTCAACGTGGTCATCGGCGGCACCACGCGCACGGTGGCCCCCATCATCGGCGTCAACTCCAGCACCGGCCCCGACGAGCTCTGGGTGGTCACCCCCAGCTCCACCACCTTCGGCCAGGGCTGCGCGGACACCTCGGCCAACGCTGCCACCGCCGGCGACACCAACGCCGCCGCCGTGGTGCAGGAGTCGCGCACCGACGGGTTGATCAAGGTGCGCTGCGTGAGGACGCTGCCGGCCGCCGGTGGCCTCTTCATGGTGACCAACCTCACCTCGGCCGCGCTGATCACCGTGACCGGCTACACCACGTCGGGCTCGGGCAACGCGCTGACCTACGCCGAGTCGGGGCAGACGGGCTTCACCAACAACTACCGCCGCGGTGGCTTCGCCGCCGGCGACCTCGTGGTGCCGGTGACCATCAGCCACTACTTCCTGCAGAACAGCGGGCCGAACAACGAGCCGACGCTGATGGTCGCCGACGGCAAGCTGAACACCGTGGCCGGCGGCTTCCCCTTCGTGGAGGTGGCCAACACCCGCCGCACGGTGCTCGGGCCCATCGAAGACCTGCAGCTCACCTTCGGCGTGGACCCCAGCGACAGCGACAACCCCAGCAGCATCGCCTGGCAGCACGGCTTCGGCGGCGCCCAGGGCACCTGGACCGCGGGCCTGCGCTCGGTGGGCCTGACGCTCGTCTCGCGCAGCCACCGCACGCTGCGCGACACGGCCGGCAACGGCAACCTCGACGGCCTCAAGCCGTTGAGCGTGCAGGACCACCTGCTGACCAACCCCGTCGCCGACGGCCTGCGCCGCGTCATCTACGAGCGCCGCATCGAACTCCCCAACGCCGCCCCCTGGAACCTATGAACATGCGCCAAGCCAACCGCGGGGCCGCGATGGTCACCGTCGTGATGATGATGACCATTCTCGCGGCCATCGTCGCCAGCGTGATGCTCATCGCCGCCAACCAACGCACCCGCGCCGCGAGCTCCGCCCGGGCCATCGTGCGCCAGACCTGCGCCGACGCCGGGCTCCAGTTCGCCCGCTCGTTCTTCGCGTCCAAGCAGTCGCAGTGGGACCTGTTGCTGGCAAAGCCCACCTCGACCGTTCACCCCTACAACCCCATCAAGTCGACCTGGAACACCATCCCCGCGGACCCGAACACGGACGCGGGCGTGACGGACATCAAGGCCATCACCACGCCGGTGAAGGGCATCTCGCTCTTCGTCGACCTCGACGGCCTGGCCGGCGACGACGTGTACATCTACATCCGCGACAACGACGACGAGATGCTGCCGGCCACCAGCGACTGGGGACGCGACAACGACCAGAACGTCATCGTGGGCGCCATCTGCATCTCCAGCACCATGTCCCCGCGGCGCCAGGACGGCACCCTGGACACCGACAAGGTCTCGGTGGAGTCGGTGTTGAGCTTCAACGCGCTGATCAACACCATCAGCAGCCAGTCGACGCAGGGACCGTCGGGCTCGGGCAACATCAACTGAAGCCGGTCGGCCACGGCGCGTGCGTCGCCGCGCCAGACCTGGGATAGCGGCGGTTGTCATGCTCACGCGCCTGGCCGTCGCGCTGACGGCTGTCCCCGCCCCGCAACTCGCGACCATCCCCTTTCGGACCGTGGAGCTCTCCGCTGCGCGTGGGGAGCGCTTGGCTGAGTATCTCGCGACGCGGCTGGTGGAGGCCGGCGTGCGGGTCACCACCCCACGCGACCTCGACGCGGTGCTGGGGCTCGATCGCCCGCGCCCTTTGCCAACCACTGTCTGACCGGCAGCCTGATCGTCGACATCAGCACCGCGAACCCAGACTCCGCGTGCCGGGCCCCGGTGACGGTGACCTCCATGCCCGCGGGCATCTCGCTGTTCAGCGGAGCCGACTGCGGTGCCCCGGTGGCGATGGGCACCATCGGCAAGTCGTTCCGCGCGAACCGCTTCGGCACGTTCTCCTGGTTCGTCTCGGTCACCGACAGCCGCTTCACGGTGAGCTCGTCCACCTACGTCACCACGGTGAAGGCGGTGCTCACCGTCGACGCCGGCCAGGAGCCCCTGCGCGTCGGCGACTGCAACCATCTCGAGGTCGCGGCCCAGGCCGACGGCGCCCTCGCGCGGGCCAACGGTGACGTGAACCTGGACGCCACCTTCCAACAGGCGTCGGCCTTCCTCCCCAACTGCGGCGCCACGAAGTTCACCCGCGACCAGGCCGTGACCTGGGTCGGCGTGCGGCCCACCGCGCCGGGGCTCCTCTCGGTCTGGGTGGCCGGCCCGGGCCTCGACGCGGGCGTGGCCACCTTCAGCGCCTGCTCCGGTGCGGGAGGCCCGTGCACCGGGTCGGCGCACTGCGGCCAGGGGTCCTGCGTGAACACGATGTGCAACCAGGGCGGCAGTTCGGAAGTTCGTTCGCCGATCAGCCAGGAGCGGTTGGCGAGCGGGCCGGGAAGCCCTCCGCGCATGCGAAGCGGGTTGACGGGGACGGCGCCCTTCAGGGCGCGTCGAGCAATTCCGCGAGCGTGAAGGGCACGCCCTTGAAGTCGTTGCCGTCGGCCAGCAGCACCTGGTCGAGGCGGCCGCGCAGGTAGAAGAGCCCGGGCTGATCAGCCACCGGGGCCCCGAGGGTGAGCTGGCCCAGCGACTGGCCGCCGGCGCCGAAGAGCGACACCGACCGCGACGGGCTGACGAGGCCGAAGCGCCCCCAGTCTGCGGGGTGGGCCTCGCCCAGCTTGAGCGCGCGCAGCGAGGCGAGCTTGTTGAGGGCGCCGACCACCACCGAGCCCTTCGCCTTGGCGCGACGCGGCACCACCACGCGCCACTCGGCCGGAGCCGACGTCTCGCGCTCGAGCACCAGCTCGGGCCCCGTGCCCACCCGCAGCACCACGCGCATCACCGCCGCGGCGTCGAAGCGCAGGGGCTTGCGGTCGACGAGCTCGGCCGCGTCCTGCCCGTAGGCCGCGATGCCCGGGCCCAGCGCGGCCAACTGCGCGCCGTCCTCGTCTTCACGCAGCCCGAACCAGGTGTCGCCCCCGTCGGTGGACACGCGGCACACGCGCAGCCGCACGGTGGTCTCGTCGGCGAGGTCGAGGGTGGTGTCCACGGCGGGCGCGTCGAAGCCCAGGGCGCGCCGCACCTCGACGCCATCGGAGGGGAAGGCGCGGGCCTTCTCGCTGCCCGCCGTGCCGATGCGCTCGACGACGGCCTGCAGGTCGGCCGGCGCGCGGAAGGGGGCGGCGATGGTCCACACGCCCTGCGCGTCGCGCTCGATCACCGAGCCCCCGTCGGGGGTGCGGGTGGTGATGCGCACCACGTCGACCTCGCGCACGGTGAAGACGCGCCGCTCCCGGAGGTCGTCGGGGGTGCGGGCCAGCGCGGCGCGCACCTCGCCGGGCGTGGAATAGACGGTCGGGTCGTCGCCGCGCCGCACGTACACCGTGCCGTCGAAGCTGTTCTCCACGCCGCCGAAGAGCCGCACGGTGCGCGTCTCGCGACCGATCTCCGCGGTGGCCACGACCGAGAAGGCCGGCCCGTCGAGGCCGTACTTCGCCAGCGTCGCGGCGTCGGGGGCTTCCTCGAGCGTGGCCACCAGCTTCGTGTCTTCGAGGTGGCTGACCACGCTCTCGATGGCCGTCTTGCTCGCCGGGGCGACGACGGGTGAGGTGAGCCACCAGCCCTCGGCCCGTCGCTCCAGCGTGGTGCGCACCTGGCCCACGGTGACCGTGAGCGCCACGTAGCGGAACGGCGGCCAGCCGCCGTCGGCGCGCTGCTCGTCGAGGCGGAAGGGTGAGATGAGCCGGTTGTCGTGGGCCTGCTTCACGGCGGCGGCCTCGTCGGCCTTGAAGACGAAGCGCCAGGCGTAGGCGCCCAGCCCGAGGGCGAGCGCGGCCACGAGGAAGACCAGGGAGACACTGCGGGTGCGTTGGTTCATGCGGCTACCAGAGGACGGATTGGTCTTCAGCGACGCCCGGGGCGTCCTTCAGAACGTGAGTGCGATCACCGAGCTTCACCTCGCCCTGCCACAGGCCGACGGGCTGGTGGAAGCTGCTCTTGACGAGCTTGAGGTCACGCAGTTCCTGGTGCGCGGCCAGCGGCTGGAAGCGGAGGTCGAGCACCCCATCGGTGGTCGTCACCCGCCACGGCGCGAGCACGTTGTCGCGGTTCCAGTGGAAGCGCGCGCGGCCTAAGGGGATGAGCTCGTTGCCCAGCCACAGCGCGTTCTCGTTGACGTCGTCGCGCGACTCGTTGAAGCCCTCGACCAGGTTGATGCCGATGGGGGTGCCGTCGTCCAGCCGGCCGCACACGAAGGCCCAGCGCCACGAGGTCTTCCGCGCGAGGTAGCCGTGGGTGTAGTCGAGCCCGCCCACGCCGCCGTCGAGCGAGTAGCGCCGGCCCTCGACCTCCAGCGCGCCGAAGGCGAGGAGCCCGGCCCACTTCTGGGTGACGTTCACCACCCCGCCCTCGACCGGCGCGATGACCGTGAGCGGCGGAGGCCCGCCGGCGGCGAGCAGGTCCCACGTCAGCTCGAGCGAGGGCTTGCGCAACGGCCACGGCACGCCGAGCCGCACCTGCCCGTGGAAGCGCTCGTCACCGAAGGCCCGCCACGCGCGCAGCCGCGCGTCGGGGCGGCGGAAGTCCACGTCGAGGCCGGCGCCGGGGTGATCGTTCACCTTCACCAACGGCGCGGGCAGGCCCAGCACGCCCACGTCGGCGAGCACCTGGCCCGACGCGTAATCGAGGGCGAGCGCGAAGGCGTTCGACGAGTAGCCCAGGTCGACCACCGCGAAGAGCACCGACACCTCGCGCGTGGCGATGAAGCCGTAGAGCCACTTCTTGTGCATGCGCAGGCGATCGACGCGGTTGGGCTGGTAGCTGCCGCGCAGGCGCGAGAGGTCGACGACGTCGAGACCGCCCTGGAAGGTGCCGAACCGCGGCGCGCCCCCGGCGTCTTCGACCGTGGGCGGCGCTGGAGGCAGCTTCGAAGAGGAGGGCATGCCGCGGAGGATACCCTTGCGCCCCTCGCCGCGCTCTGTGCTCATGCGAGCCATGAACGAGGTGGCGAGCCCCCGGACCGTGGGCGACCGACTCACGCACGCCTGGCTCCGGCACCCGCTGGTGGCCTTCGCCCGCCACCGCAAGCTCATCACCTTCTACCAGCAACTCCACGCGCTCATTCGCGCGGGCGTGGCGCTGCCGACGGCCTTCTCGCAGCTCACGCAGTACGCGCCCGACGCGGCCATGGCCCGGGGCTTGACCGCCGTCGCCCGCGACGTGCGCGGCGGCCAGACCCTGGGCGACGCCATGCGGCGGCACGGCGCGCTCTTCGACGACGCCAACGTCGAGCTGATCAGCTTCGCCGAAGAGGCGGGCAAGCTCGAGCCGGTGACCGCGGGCATCATCGACCACCTCGAGAAGGTGCAGCGGGCGCGGTGGCAGACGCTGCTGGGGGCGCTGTGGCCGATGTACCTCGGCGCCGCGTTCATCTTCGTGGGGCCGCTGCTCGACGTGGCGCAGACGGTGAAGACCGGCGCCTCGGTGGCGGGGCTGTACCTCTCCGGGCTCGCCTCGTCGGTGTCGCTGGCGGTGCTGCTGCTGACCGCGGTGCTGGGCTTCCCCTTCTTCGTCGCGGCCCTCGACCTCGAGGCCTGGTGGGACCGCTCGCTGCGCCGCGTGCCCTTCGTGTCGGCCTCGATGCGGCAACTCGCGGCCTCGCGGCTGGTGCTGGGCCTGGGCCTCGCCACGGCATCGGGCATGGAGACCGGGCGCGCGCTGCGGCTGGCGGCCAAGGCGACCTCGAGCGCGGCGGTGCTGGCCGACCTCCCGAAGGTCGAGGCGAAGCTCCGGCAGGGCTCGTCGCTCACCGAGGCCGTGGCCGAGCTGGGGCTGCTCGACCGCACCTCCCTGGGCACGCTGGCCATCGCCGAGACCACCGGCACCCTCGACGAGACCCTGGAACGCATGAGCGTCGAGCTGCAGGCCTCGTCGCTCCGGGCGATGCGGTTCCTGGTGCTGGCGGTGACCGCGCTGGTGGCCGGGGTGCTGCTGGTGAAGATCGTCGGCGGCTTGCTGGGCACGTTGTTCGGCCCGGTCAAGGCGCTGTACGACACGGCAGGCAACGGCAACTTCGACGGGTAGTGGTTAGAAGGGCGCATGACCATCCCCTCGCGAAGACTCGGTGACTTGCAGGTCTCTGCGCTCGGCCTGGGCTGCATGGGCATGAGCGAGTTCTACGGCCCGGCCGACGACGCCGAGTCCATCGCCACCATCCACCGGGCCCTCGAGCTGGGCGTCACCCTGCTCGACACCGCCGACATGTACGGCCCGTACGTGAACGAGGAGCTGGTGGGCCGCGCCATCGCCGGCCGGCGCCTGCAGGTGGTGCTCGCCACCAAGTGCGGCATCGTGCGCGACCCGAAGAACCCGGCGAACCGGCGCATCGACGGCACCGCCGCGTACATCAAGAAGTCGTGCGAAGGCAGCCTGCAGCGGCTCGGGGTGGACGTCATCGACCTGTACCAACTGCACCGCGTCGACCCGGCCACGCCCATCGAAGAGAGCGTCGGCGCGATGGCCGAGCTGGTGAAGGAGGGCAAGGTGCGCTTCATCGGCCTCTCCGAGGCTGCGCCGGAGACGCTCGAGCGGGCCTTCAAGGTGCACCCCATCGCCTCGGTGCAGAGCGAGTACTCGCTGTGGACCCGCGACGTGGAAGAGGGCGTGCTCGACGTCTGCGCGCGGCTGGGCATCGGGTTCCTCGCGTACTCGCCGCTGGGCCGCGGGTTCTTGACCGGCCAGCTCAAGCGCTTCGAAGACTTCGCGGCCGACGACTTCCGCCGCTTCTCGCCGCGGTTCCAGGGCGAGAACTTCGGCCAGAACCTCGAACTGGTGAAGCGCATCGTGGCCGTCGCGGCGAAGAAGAACTGCACGCCCTCGCAGCTCGCGTTGGCGTGGCTGCTGGCGAAGAGGCCCTTCATCGTGCCCATCCCCGGCACCAAGCGGCGCGGCTACCTCGAGGACAACCTGGGCGCGGTGAAGGTGTCGCTCACCCCGGAGGAGCTGATGGATCTCGACGAGGCGTTCCCGCTGAACGCCGCCATCGGGGAGCGGTATCCCGCGGCCACCATGGCGTCCGTGCGGCGGTGAAACGGCCTGCAGGGAGGCGGGCGGGCGAGGGTCCCCTGCCGTGCTCATCGCGTGCGCGCCCCTCGACCCCGGACGCGCGCTGCTCTGGCGAAGGGCGCGCGGAGGGTGCAGGGGTCCCACAACGCATCATCAAAATTGACAACCGCTCCGGCTGTAACTTGCCGTTGTCAACTTTGATGACGCACTGGGCGATCCTCGCCCCCCCCCAACCCCGGCCGCCACACCTCACCCCCGCGCGCGCGCTGCGAACTCGTGGGCAAAACCATCGAGCGCGGCCCAGTTGGTGAACACCTGGTCCTTGTTCGACTCGAGCTTCGCGCCGCGGGCGATGGCCTTGAGCAACAGCCGCTTGAAGAACCCGGCCTGCTCGAACAGCAGCGCCCCGGCCACCGCCTGTACCAGCGGCGGCCTCCACCCGGTCTCGGTGAAGAAGCCCTCGAGCTGCTTGTCTCGCTCCACGATGGCGCCGCGGCGCTTCTCGTCGGTGGACTCCGCGGACTCGATCATCGCCTCGGTGAGGCTGATGGAGAGGAACGCGCTGGGCATCTTCTCGAGCTGGGCGCGGTGCGCCTTCACGAAGCGGCTCAACGCGCGGTCGTGATGGAAGGCATGCACCGGCGAGGCGAGCACCGCGGCGCTGAAGCCCGAGAGGTCGAGGTCCCTGGCGGCGCTGACGTTGAGCACCTTCACGTCGAGGTCGTCGCCCACGAGGGTCTCCCCGACGTGCTCCGCGACCTGCCGGGTGTGGCCTTCACTGGTGGCGTAGAGCACGAGGATGGGTTTCATGCCCAGCGGCCTTGCTTCAACCGTTCCGGATCGGGAGATGGCCCCCTTGCGCGCCTCGGTGGGTGCAGTTCCTGCGGCGAAGTTCGAACCGGGTGCGCATCTGGCGCCCACTCTGAAGTAGGAGACGCGCGCAATGTACCGGCCCCCGCTCGCGCTGCTGTGGATTGGCCTGTGCGTCGGGGTGGTGCAGCTCTTCTTCTTCTTCGACTGGGACCAGGGCGTGGTGCGCGCGGGCCTGCTCGCCGTGCTCCTGGGCCTCACGCTGGGGGCGCGCCGCTTCACGACCCCGGCACTCAACTCGAGGCCGCGCTGGCTGGATCGCCTCGCGTGGCTGGTGGTCGCCGTGCACGTGGTGATTCACGTCGGCTTCGGCATCAGCTCCCTCTACCGCACGGTGACGAAGGGCCGCGAGACCGAGATGGGCGCCATCAACTACCGCGCGCTCCACGTGCTCGCCGCGGGTCGCAGCCCCTGGGCCGACGGCAGCCTGCTGGACAAGGGCGTGTTCCAGGCCTGGGTCACGGCGCCCGGCGCGGACCAGTGCCTGCAGCCCTCGGGTGACGAAGCAGTCGCGCGCTTCAACCGCTGGTGGGACTCCGTCGACGTGCACGCGCTCGAGGCCGCGGTGCCTGCCGCGCTGCCGGGCGCCGACTGCGGCTGGTTCGAGCGCGAGCGTCACCACCAGGGCTACAAGTACGGGCCGCTGATGCTGGTGAGCTACGCCCCCTTCGTCGCGCTCTGCGGCCGCGCCGGCATCCAGGTCAGCCACCTCGCGTGGATCGCCCTGCTCTGCCTGCTGCTGTGGAACGCGTCGAGGCGCCTGGGCGCGACCGGGACCTTCGAGGCGAGCGTGCCGCTGTGGCTCTTGCTGGTGCCGAACCTCGTGCGCTTCGACATGTTGCAGCACACCGACTGCGACCTCGCGCCCACGCTGCTCACGGTGCTGACCTTCGTGCTCCTCGAGCGCAGCCGCCCCGCCTGGGCCGCCGTGAGCCTCGCCGCGAGCGTGGGCGCGAAGCTCCTGCCCGGGGCGCTGCTGGTGCCGCTGTTGCTGGCCTCACCGAAGCGCGCGGTCCCGGTCTTCGTCGCGGCGCTGCTGCTGTGCTTCGGCGCGCCGCTGCTCTTCGACCCGCAGGGGCTGTGGCACAACATGGTGGAGTTCAACCTCACCCGGGAGCCCGACTCGACGGCGCTGGCGTGGTTTCTCCCCGCCGCGGTGCGCCCGCTGCTGCTCGGCGCGCTGGTGCTCTTCGGCCTCTTCGCGACGCTGCAGCTCGCGCGCGGGGGCCACTCCACCTCGGCCCGGCTCGACTACCTCGTGGGCGTGACGCTGGTGTTCCTGCTCACCGCGAAGGTGTTCCACAACAACTACGTGGCCTGGGTCCTCCCGTGGCTGGGGCTGTGGCTCGCCCACCGCCTGGTGCAGCTGCGCCGCGCGGCGCCCCCTTAGAAGCTGACGGCGAGCTCACCGCGCTGGGTGACGCGCAGGCCGAGATCTCCGGGGCGAACCGACAGCTGCACGAGGCCGATGATCAACAGCGGGATCCCGGTCGCCGCCAGGCCCATGCCCAGGCCGGCCGCCGTCCACCCCAGCGCCGTGTAGACCGTGCGCGCCGAGCCCGAGGCCGCGCCCGCGCCGACGAGCCCGTAGATGCCCAGCGCCCCGAAGCCGCCGCCCAGCGCGGTGAGGATGGAGCCCGAGACCACCATGCGAATGGCGCCCGGGACATACCCGCCGCGCGCGCCGAGGAAGGGTCGCAGCGCCTGCTCCTGCACCGGGAGCCGCGCCGAAAAGAGGTCGGGGCGCGCCGGAGACACGGGACTCGAGAGCATCAGCAGCAGCCAGGCCGTGGTCATGCGCGGAGCTTCGCACGATCCGTCTTCAGCACCCGGTCCCAGAGCGTGAGGTAGAGCCCGAAGTTCTGGTCGAGCTGCTGGTGGTGCGCGTCGTGAATGGTCGCCGAGTTGAGCCACCCCAGCACCGGGTGCGTGGCCCACGAGCGCGGAGAGAGCTCTACGCCGCAGTGCCCCAGCACGTTGATGAACATCGCCACGAAGGCGAAGGCGAGCCACACCGACGAGGGCACCGGCAGGAACTGCCCCAGGGGAATGGCCCAGGCCACCTGGAAGAGCGCCTCCACGGGGTGAAAGGCGAGCGCGGCGAAGGGCGAGGGATTGCGCGACTGGTGGTGCAGCGCGTGCACCCGGCGGAACAGCGCGGGGTGATGGAGCAGGCGGTGCGACCAGTAGAAGTACGTGTCGTGCACCACGAGCACGAAGAGCATCCACGCGCAGAACTCGAGCACCGCCCAGCCACCCGACTGCGCCAGGGGGATCGGCTTCGCGCCGCCGTACACCACGCCGAACAGCGCGCCGAAGAGGAGCGCGGTCTGCAGCGAGAAGAGCACCTCGCGGCGCAGGTCGGCCCGCGTGAAGACCTGGTGCTGGATGCGCCGCGTGGCGGTCAGCGGGTTGCCCTTCCACTTCCAGAAGAAGAGGTACGCCCCGCCGGCCATCAACGCGTAGCGCCCGAGGTGCAGCCCCACCAGCACCGCGACCATGATCAACACCTGGTTCATCGCCCCAGCCTCGCCCAGCGCAGCAGCCCCAGCGAGGCCAGCGCCGCCACCGCGGAGCCCACGCCCAGCGCCGTCGCCGGGCCGAACTGTTGCCACAGGAAGCCGGTCAACAACCCGGAGGGGATGGCCAGCGCGCCCAGCATCGCGTGGTACGCGCCGAACGCCCGCCCGTGCTGCGCCTTCGGGGTGAGCTCCTTCACCAGCGCCTTCTCCACCGGCTCGGTCAGCCCCGCGAACGCGCCGTACACCGCCAGCAGCACCCAGGCCTGCCACTGCGACCGCGCCGCCGCGAAGAGCGCGTAGCTCACCGCGTACACCGCCCAGCCCGCGAGGATCAGCCGGTGCCGCGCCGTGCGGTCGGACCACGTGCCCCCGCGCGACGCCCAGAACATCTTCGAGAGGTTCAGCAGCAACCACGCCATGGGCAACAGCGGCGTGGCCACCCCGAGCTCCGAGGCGCGCAAGAGCAGGAACGCGTCGGACGAGTTGGCGAGCGTGAAGAAGCCGATGATCCACAACAACTGCTTGAGCCGCGCAGGCAGCGGCGTGGCGTCGCGCAGGGCCGACTTTTCCACCGGCGCTTCTTGCGGCTCCTTCACCGCGAAGACCGAGGCCACGGCGAGCAACCCGGGGATGAGGGTCAACGCGAAGACGGTGCGCACCTCGACGCCGCGCCACAACAAGAGCGTCGCCAGCAGCGGCCCCACCACGGCCCCCGCGTGGTCCATGGCCTGGTGAAAGCCGAACGCCCGCCCGCTCTCGGTCGCGGGCACCGCGCCGGCGATGAGCGCGTCCCGGGGCGCCGAGCGCAGCCCCTTGCCGATGCGGTCGGTGGTGCGAATGGCCAGCACCTGCCAGGGGGCCACCGCGAGCGCGAGCAGCGGCCGCACCACCGTCGCCAGCGCGTAGCCCCCGAGCACGAAGCCCTTCTTGCCGCCGCGATCGGCCCAGCGCCCCGATTGGTACTTCAAGAACGCCGAGACCGCGTCGGCCACGCCCTCGATCAACCCCAGGAAGGTGGGGCCCGCTCCCAGCAGGGTGAGGAACGCCGGCAAGAGCGGAAAGACGGCCTCGCTGGCGACGTCGGTGAAGAAGCTGGTGATGCCCAGCGCAATGACCGTCGCGGGGAGCCGTGCACTGCGGGCCTTCATGGCGTCCCGTCTTCCACGCGCCCCGCGCCCAAGGCAAGCGCGCCCGAAGTGCTTGAACCACCACGCGGCCCGGGGTGTGGTGCGCCCCATGAACCCTCCAGGCCAGCCGTTCCCGTCCCAGTTCAACGGTGCCCCTCCCCCGTCCGGCAGCGGTGGCGGCGGCGGCGCCCGTGAAGCGCTCAACGTCCCCGGCATCCTCTTCCTCGTGTTCGGCTCGCTCACCGTGCTCTTCGGCCTCTTTGGGCTGGTGGGCGGGGGGGGAGACCCGGCGCAGCTCGACAAGATGCTCAACGACCCGAACTTCCCCGCGGCCATGAAGGGCGGCATCCGCTTCATGGCGGGGCCGGGCTCCAAGCTCATCAACCTGCTGGGCATGGCCATCGGCGGGGTCATCGCCTTCGGCGGCCTGCAGATGCGCCAGCTGAAGAACTACAGCGTGGTGATGGCCGCCTCGGTGCTGGCGTGCCTGCCCTGCGGGAGCTGCTGCTGCGTCACCATGCCCATCGGCATCTGGGCGCTGACCCTGATCTTCAAGCCCGAGATCAAGTCGTCGTTCAGCTGATTCAAAACCCGGGGAGGCTCGCGCCACTCAGTGGTGGTGAGCCTCTCCCTCGAACCCCGCGCCCCTCAAGCCATGACGCCTCCGCCCCTCGAGACCCCGGTGGTGGAGTCGCCTCCGCCGCCGCAGAACCCGCTCGACCCGCTCATCACCGCGCTGCTCGCGCAGGACCCCGGGGCCGAGCTCGTCCGCACCCCGCGCAGCTACCGGCTCACGCTCAGTGACGCCTCCATCCTCCACTGCTTCCCCGTGGGCTCGGCGACGCAGCTCGACGCCGACGTGGCCGAAGCCGTGGCCGCGGTGAAGCCCGGGCAGACGGTGCGCTACCTCGGGCGGGCCGACCTGCCTGGCGCGAAGGAGGTGCTGCTGGCGCGCGTGCCCAGCGCGTGGCGGCAGCTGCGCTCGGTCCAGGCCGGGTTCCTCTGGAGCCGTGACCAGGGCGTCATCAACGTGCGCGGCCACGCCTTGCCGTTGCTCAAGGCCGCACACCAGAAGCTCGAAAAGAGCGCCCACCTGAGCCTCGAGGCCGTCGCCGGGGAGCGCGCCGACCAGTCGCAGGAGGCCGCGCGCTTCATGCAGCCGCTGATGGCGCGGCGCCCGGTGATGACCATCGCCCTGGCGTCGCTCTCGGTGGTGATGTTCGCGCTGCAGATGCTGTGGGGCGGCGGAGAGCCGTACCTCTCGGGCACGCGCATGGGCGCCTCCATGCAGAGCCTCATCGCCCAGGGCGAAGTGTGGCGGTTGCTCGCGCCGATGTTGCTGCACGGCTCGGTCGCCCACCTCGCGTTCAACATGCTCGCGCTCTTCAGCTTCGGCGCGTTCCTCGAGCGCTTCCTCGGCCCGCGCCGCTACCTGCTGCTCTACGTGCTCTCGGGCCTGGGCGGTGGCATCGCCAGCGCGCTGCGCAGCGAGGAGTTGATCAGCGTCGGCGCCTCGGGTGGCATCTGGGGGCTGATGCTCGGCGGCGCGGTGTTGCTGGCGCGCAGCCAGGGCCGGTTGCCCACGCTGGTGGTCGCCGCGCAGAAGGGCCGCGCGTGGGTCCCGGTGGGGATCAACGCCGCCTATTCCTTCCAGCCGGGCATCGACCTGTTGGCGCACTTCGGTGGCGGCCTGGTGGGCGCGGCGCTGGTGGGCAGCGGGCTGTTGCTGGCGGGCATTCCCCTGGTGAAGGACTCCAACGACCCCACGCACCCGCCGCGTCGCGAAGGCATCGTGGTCAACGTCGCCGCCTTCGCCCTGGGCCTGGCGCTGCTGGTGAGCATGGGCGTCTCGTTGTGGTCCGGCCGCCCGTGGGAGCTGCAGCAGACCCCGGCGGTGCACCTCGTGGAGGTCGCCGAGGAGAACGCGTCCCTCGAGCTGCCGCACCTGCTGGGCCGCGGGGCCGTCGAAGGGCACAGCGTCATCTTCGGCTCGATGTCGACGGACCCGATGGTGGTCATCGTGGCCTTCGCCCCCGAGTTGCTCGACGAAGCCCAGGTGGCCGACCCGAAGGGCACGCTCGAGAAGTCGCTCGAGACGCTGGCCCCCGAGGTGCTGGCCGACTTCACCTTCACGGTGCGCAACAAGGTCGAGGAGACGCCGGAGGGCCGCGCCTACCTCTTCGCCGAGCAGCAGGCCTCCGATGGACGGGTGGCGCGCAGCTACTGGTTCACCTCAGGCGCGCGGCTGGCGAACGTGGTGGTCATCACCCGCACCGCGAAGCTCCCCGGGTGGGCGGCGGTCTCGAAGGCCGTGCCCTTCTCGCTGGTGCTGCGATGAGCCTCGTCGATCAGCCCCGCTGCTTGAGGGCGGCGAGGGCCAACCCCTGGGCATTGAGCTCGAGGTCGAACCTGATCAACTTGCGGTCGGCGTCGGTGAGGCTCAAGCCGGCCCGCGAGGCTTCCACCTCGAAGTCCTGCTCCAACTGCCACTTGAAGCGCTGCTCCATGGTGCCCTGGTCGTCGCCGCTCTTCGCGCCTTCGTGGGCCCTCGCGGTCGCGACCTCCAGCCAGCGGATCAGCTGATCGGCGATGACCTGCACGTCTTCGAAGAGGCCGAAGTGCGTCAGGCCCACGGCGCGCGGCTTCAAGTCGGTGATGCGGCGCACGCTGGCCAGGGCGGCCTCGCCGTCGAAGTCGGTGGGCGAAGTGCTGGGGTACGAGAAGCGCCCGGCCCGCTGCAGCGAGGGGTAGGTCAGCCCGAAGGCGTCGCCGGTGTAGACGACCTCCTGGGCCACGTCGTGGACGACGAAGTGGTGGTTGGCGTGCCCGCGGGTGTGGAGGAAGCGCAGCGTGGCGGAGCCCAGGGTCACCTCGGCGCCGTCGTCGAGCGCGCGGACCTTCGCCGCGTCGATGGGCGAGATGACCCCGTAGAGGTGCTCGAAGGCCTCCTCGCCGTAGACGTGCTTCGCGCTGGCCACGAGCTTGGCGGGGTCGATGAGGTGCCGCGCGGCGCGGGGGTGGGCCAGCAGCGTGGCGTTGGGGCACGCCGCCATCAGCGCCGAGGCGCCGCCCGCGTGGTCGAGGTGCACGTGGGTGACGATGACGTACTTCACGGCCTGCGGTGACAGGCCTTCCTTCTCGAGCGCCGCGAGCAGGCGGGGCACGGTGAGCGTGGTGTTGGCCTCGATGAAGGCCACCTCGCCGTCTTCTTCACGCAGGTACGACGCCGCGAGCTGCGGCATCACGTAGTGGCAGTCGATGGTGACGAGCCGGGACATGGGTCACTTCCCCTTCTCGAGGAGCTGCTTCTTCTCGCGGTCGGTGGCCACGCGCACGCCCAGCAGCTCGGCGCGGATCAACCGGCCTGCGCCCCAGTCTTCCGAGCCACCACCGAACGACAGCGTCTCACCGGCGGCCTTCTCGCTGACCTTGGCGACCTTCTTGAGCTTCTTGTCGACGTCGGTCTTGCCCACCGCGAAGCCCACGCGCGCCGAGAGGCCGAAGCGGTTCTTGTCGTTGAACTCCTTGGCCTCGGTGAGCGACTTGATGGGCAGCTCGAAGTGCACCGGGCCCGCCATCCAGATGTTCTGGGTGAGCTCCGCGCCTTCCTTCGCCGCCGAGTTGCCCGGGTCGCCGGCCTTCGCGTCGGTCCACGCGATGGCGATGCGGCCGATGGCGTCGGTACAGTCGATGGTGCCCAGCACGTCGATGCTGAACTTGCCGTTGGGCGCGTCGTAGGGCGAGAGCGCCACCTGGGTGGGGGCACGCAGCTTGACGATGTACTTCTTGCCTCGCACCGCGTCCGCCACCTCCTTGCGCTTCGCCGCGTTGGCCTTCTTCTCTTCAGGCGTCGCGCCGGGAGCCTCGCCGTTGAAGAGCGCCCAGAAGCCCTCGGGGCACGCCGCGTCGGGGAGGATCACCGTCGCCTGCTGATCGTCGTACGGGGCGTCGAGCTTGATGACCTCGGCCGGCAGGTTCTCGAGCTTCTCGTCCTTGTCCTTCTTGGCCCTGGCGTCGGCTTCCTTCTTCTTCTGGAGCGCCGCGAGCTGGTCTTGCGTTCGCGAGCTACTGCCGGGGCAGCCCGTCACCATCACCACCAGGAGAGACACGAGCAGGGGTCGCATGTGGGGCGGAGTGTGGCTCACCTCTGCCCGCGCCTCCACCGTGAAGGCGGTATGATTCGCGCCCCATGTTCACCCTGTTGCTGCTGCTGGCGACCTCGGCCACCCCGCCTCTCAAGGTGGCGGCCCCCAACTTCCAGATCGTCGGCATCGAGCCCGCCGTGGGGGACGCGCTCTTCGACCGCTTCGTGACCCAGTTTGCCAGCACCGGCGAGGTGCGGATCACCACCAGCCGGGACATCGCGCAGATCCTCGGCATGGAGCGCCAGAAGGCGTTGCTGGGCTGCAGCGACGCGAGCAGCACCTGCCTCGCCGAGTTGGCCGGAGCGTTGGGCGCCGACGCGGTGCTCTCGGGCAACCTGGTGAAGGTGGGCACGAACTACACCGCGACGCTGCGCCTCATCGGCGGCACGGACGGGCGCGAGCTCGCGGCTGCCACGGAGCGCCTCAAGGATCTCGACGCGATGCAGGACTGGCTCGATGCCCAGGCGCCGAAGCTCGCCGCCCGGCTGAGGGTGACCTTCTCGAAGGGCGCGAACCAGCCGCTGGAGACGACCAGCGTCTCGACCTCGGCCGGCGCTTCACCGTGGCCGTGGGTCACCGCCGGCGGTGCGGCCGTCGTCACCGGCGTGGGCGTGGCCGTGTTCTTCCTTGGTCGCGGCGACTTCAAGGAACTGCAGGGCTCGACCGATCTCCAGCGCATCGACGCGCTCGCGAGCTCGGGGCCGATGAAGGAACAGCTCGGCGTGGGGTTGATGCTCGGCGGTGGCCTCGCGACCGCGGGCGCCATCGTGTGGGGCGTCCTCGCCCCGAAGGCACCGGTCGTGGTGACCGGCGCGATGTCACCCCAGGGCGCCGTGATTGGCCTCGCCGGGAGTCTTCCATGAAGCACCAACACCTGCTCCTGGCCGGGCTGATGACCGTGGCGCTGATGGGCTGCGACAACTTCGAAACGGAGGCGACGAAGGCGCGCTGTCGCGCCGACGCTGCGCTGTGCCTCGACGTGGGGCCAGAAGGTGGTGGCGCCGCGACGGGTGGTGGCGCCGCGACGGGTGGTGGCGCCGCGACCGGTGGTGGCGCCGCGACGGGTGGTGGCGCTGCGACGGGTGGTGGCGCTGCGACGGGTGATGGCGCCGCGACGGGTGGTGGCGCCGCGACGGGTGGTGGCGCCGCGACGGGCGGTGGCGCCGCGACGGGTGGTGGCGCGGCGACGGGTGGTGGCGCAGGGACGGGTGGTGGCGCGGCGACCGACGATGGTGGCGCGACGACCGACGCGGGTCGCACGACGACCGACGCTGGTGGCACGACGCCCGACGCCGGTAGCGGCTCACCGTGGTCCCTCGACGGTGGGCGCACGTTGAACGACGGCGGGTTCATTCCCGAGCTCTCGTTCCTGCGCAACACCTCTGGTCAAACGTTCTCGGTCGAGGTGGCTGCGACGCGCGAGGGCCTCGCGTGGGGCTGGCATGGCACGACGGAAAAGCAGCTCGAGCTGCTCTGGCCCGACGGCGGCTCGCTCCTCCATTCCTTGTCGTTCTTTCCCGCCACGGTCTCCGCCCTGGACGACCTCGTCTTCGTCGGCGGGGTGCAGAGCACCTGGCCCATCGTCGCCTACGGACAGGGCGGCCGGGTCGACGCGGGCATCGGCTGGCTCGCTTCGCAGGAAGACACTCGGGCCTCTGGAATTTTCGCCGGAAGCAACGGCCCCCTGGTCATGGTCGCCAACGACAAGACCAGCGGTCCCGCCCACTTCCGGACCTTCCGTGCTGCGACGATCTCTTCGGGGCCAGCGTCGACCGATCTGCCGCTGTGCATCGGCGGCGCGCCATCCGTGCGTGACTCGGCTCTCGACCCCCTCGGCATCTTCTACGTCACCCTCGACCGCTGCTACACGACCTCGAGCCTCGACACCGAACTGCTCCAACTCACGCCCGACGGAGGCTTGAGCAAGACCGCGACCCTCGGCCAGAACGGAGTGGTGGGCGTGTCTCCCGGAGGAGACCTGTGGGTCGCGTCCATGTGGGACGGCGGAACGCTCCTCGAGCGCCGCGCTCCTTCGACCCTCGCGGCCATGGGCCCACAGGCCTTTGTCTCCAACGTCACCCCCGCCGACGTGGTGGTCACCGCGGGCGAGGTGTTCCTGATCGCCGGGACGACGGGCGCGGCGGCGGTCCACAGCGGAGTTGAGCTCGCTCCACAGTTCACCCAGCAAACGCTCGTGATGTCCTTCGACCCGACGAGCGCGAGCCTCAACCGCTTCGGGCGCTTCACCACGGCCGAGAACAGCCCGCAGGTCGGCGGCAGCGTCTTCGCCCAGGGCCTGCTGTGGGTCAGCGGCTCCTGCACCGGCGCCCCCGGGGGACAGTGCTATTCGTCTTTCCGGCAGGCGTACCTCTTCGCCGTCCAGCCCTGAACGGCGCCCTTCGATGCTCATGTCCCGACTGCTGCCGCTCCTCGTCCTCGCGTCGTGCGCCACCTCGGGGAGCGCCACGCAGACCCAGCCCCTGAGCAATGCCGCCGAGCCCGGCACGGGCGGCGGCAACGCGGAGCTCGCCAGCGCCTGGGACCGGGAGCCCGAGAAGGTCGCGCCCGCGCCCGTGCGCCCCCCGGAACCGCCGAAGCTCGACCGCTCGCTGGGCTTCAAGACGGCGCTCGCCGACGCGCAGGCCGCGCTCAAGGCAAGGCGCCTCGACGACGCGCGCACCGCCGCGCAGCAGGCCATCACCGAGGCCGCGTCGCTCGACGGCGAGGCCCGCCTGCAGGCCCACCAGCTCGCCTTCCGCGTCGAGCAGTCGGCCGTCGCACCCGAGGCCGCCTCCGACGCCGCGCGCACCTGGCGCCTCGCCTGTGGCCCCGAGAAGTTCGACGCCTGTCGCGCGGCAGCCGTCGCCGCGAGCGCTGCGGTGACCAGGCTCAAGGGCGCCGACAAGCAACTGGGCAAGAAGGTGCGCGCGCTGCAAGACGCCGAGCTCTGCGCAGCGAAGGCGGAGAAGGGCAGCAAGCCAAACCCCTGCGAGGCCACGGCGCTGCGCCTGTCGCAGGCCGAGAAGGACCCGGCCCTCGCCCAGCGCGTGCTGCTGGGCCAGGCGCTGCGCGAAGACAACGACGCCCGCCAGGCCGCGCTGCTCGAGAAAGCCGAGGGCGCGTGCGAGGCGGTGCAGTGCGGTGGCCTGCGTCGCAAGGCGCTGGGCAAGCTCATCGCCCTGGCCCGCGCGAGGAACGACCCCGACGCCGCGGTGAAGTTCGCGCTGCGCGAAGTGGCGATCATCGCCGCCGCGGTGCCCGACCCCGAGCGCACCTGGTCGCGCACCGCGATGCTCGACCAGACGTGCGTGTCCTACGACACCGCCCACAGCCCCGGCAGCTGCCGCGCGCTGGAGAAGAAGACCCTCGGCCGCTGGACCTTCCACGACTACAGCCGCGACTCGGCCGGCCAGAGCCTCTCGGTGGACCAGGTGCGCGTGGTCAACGATCACTTCGCGCCGCTGCTCCAGGAGTGCCTCGCCGAACAGGCGCGCCGCATGACCCCGCCTGACGCCCAGCGCTTCGAGGTGCGCTGGGTGGTGTTCAACGACGGCCGCGTCGGCGAGGCCCATCTCCGCAAGGACCTCGACGAGACCCAGCTCGCCAGGTGCCTGCGCGCCCAGTTCAGCGGCTGGCGCTACCCGCGCTACGACGGCGAGTTCCAGAACGTCGAGCAGAGCTTCACCGTGACCGCGACCGAGCGCAGGGTGCGGTGATTCGGGTGCCGCGCCGTGGTATCAGCCGAGCGTCGATGCGCGCGCTCCTGATCAGCTCCGTGGTGATGATGCTCGTGACGGGCTGCAACCGCCTGTGCGCGGTCGAAGAGTCGCTCACCGGCCTCGACGGGGGCGCGCTGGCCTGCGTGCAGAACGCCGACTGTCCCCGGCCCTCGAGCGTGCTGGTGTGCAGCGAGCGCGAGGACCAACTGCGCGACTGCATCGCCTGCAGCAACAACCTGTGCGTGCGCTACCGGCCCGAGGCGTGCCCGTGAGGGCGGTGCTCTTCGCGCTCGCGCTCACCCTGGCCGGCTGCCGCAAGGACGACGCCCCCGCGCACCTCGAGAAGGCGCGCACCGCGCTCTTCGCGCAGAAGCCCGACATCGCCCTGACCGAGTTCAAGCTCGCCCTCGACCTGCTCGAGCGTGACAACTCGCCCGAGAGCAACCTCTACCGGGCCCGGGCGCTGCGCGGCGCCGCCGACATCTACGCCTTCCAGTTCAACGACGCGAAGCGCGCCATCGAGGTCTACCGCGAGCTGATCACCGTGTGCCCCGAGGCCCCGGAGACGCTCGAGGGCCGGCTCCACCTGGCGGCGCTGCTGTGGCACCAGTTCCGCGACCTGCGCGGGGCCATCGCCGAGTACACCGCCGCGCTGGCGCGCAACCCGCCCCAGTCGGCCGAACTCAGCTTCACCGTGGCCAAGCTGTACTTCGAGCTCCAGGACTACGAGCAGTGCGAGCTCGAGGCCGGCAAGGTCGCGCAGAAGTTCGAGACCAGCGTGTACGTCGACGACGCGCTCTACCTGCGCGGCCAGGCGCTCTCGATGATGGAAGGCCGCAAGCCCGACGCGCAGCGCGTGTACCTCGACCTCATCTCGCGCTTCCCCGAGTCGGAGCTGCGCCCCCACGCGCTGGTCGAGCTGGGCCGCCTCAAGGCCGACACCGCCCCCGAAGAGGCCATCGAGCTGTGGATCGAGGCCCTCAAGACGCACCCCACCCCGACGGCCGTGCAGCAGCAGATCGCCCTGGTCCGCGGCCGGCTGCGCGCCACCACGCCCACCACCGTCGGCGACGCGACGGCGGCCTTCGACTGGGACAAGTACCCGGTCTACGAGAACCACGGCGAAGGCGTCGGGGGCCCGCCGGCGAAGACCTCGGCCGAGGCCGTGGGCGGCACCGCCGAAGAGGCCAAGCGCGAGGCGCGCATGCCCGTCGAGGCCGTTCCCACCCCCAAGTGACGGGAAGACCCGGCATCCGTACTACCCTGCCCTGCCATGCGCCCCCTGCTCGCGACCCTCTGTGCCCTGCTCGTCTCTGGCTGTGCAGGCTTCCACGCCGTCGAGCGCGGTGAGTGGAAGCTGGTCTGGGTCGACACGGCCCGGCGAGACCCCGAGGCGCCGCGTGAGATCATCACCCGGGACGCCTACGAAGCCGAGGTCGATCACGGCACGCGGCGCGGCTACGAGGCGCCTCCCGGCTTCACCTTCCCGCTCCTCCACGAGACCGACCGCATCGGGCTCACGGTGGGCGAGGTCATGGGCCTGCGGGTCGACGAAGCGACCGAGGCCGAGCTCTTCCTCGACGGCGCGGGCCTCGAGCTCTTCTGGGGCCCGACGGAGAAGAAGGACGGCTGGAAGGTCGACACCGACGTCACGGTGCGCGAGTCGATGCTCTACGTCAGGGCCCAGAATCCGGGCACGGCGACGCTGCGCCTCATCCGCGGCTCGGTGACCAGGGACGTGCCGGTGAAGGTGAAGTGACGCGCGGCTTCACCCCAGCAGGCGCTTCAGCTCCCGGTCGTGCAACCCGGTGAGCGTCAGCAGCCCCACGGTGGCGCCAATGCCTGCGTAGAGCATGTCGCTCTGCGCGTCCCACACGTAGCCCTGGGTGCCGAGGAAGGCGTCTCCGCCCGCGGGGTCGAGGGCCAGCGCCGCGCCCCACTCGAAGAGCTCGTAGAGCGCGGCGAAGCCGAAGATGACGTTGATGAGGATGAACACCAGCCACCCGTTCCGCTCGAGCTTCGTCTTGCGCAGCAGCACCTCGCGCACCACGAACACCGGGAAGAGACCGAACGCGAAGTGGCCGACCTTGTCGTAGTTGTTGCGCGACCAACCGAAGGCCACCCGCGCCCACTCGCCCAGCGGCGCCTTCGCGTACGTGTAGTACCCGCCGTACACGAGGATGAGGACGTGGAGGAACACCGCGACGTACACGAAGCGCGTCATGGGGAACCTCCGGTAGCTGACGGCGAGCGCGATGAGGCCCACCAACCCCGGGCCGACCTCGAGCAGCCAGTTGAGCTGGCCCTCGGGCGTGGTGAACAGCGTGAAGGCGAAGACGACCAGCAGCACCAGGCCGAGCGCCAGGGGGAGTCGCGCACCGTGAGTCATGGGCCGCACTGTGCTGCAAACCAGCTAGAAACTCTCCATGCGCGCGTTGGTGCTCACCGTGCTGCTCGGCAGCAGCGTCACCTTCGCCCAGCCCGACCCCGACCCGTGGCTCGCCCCGGACAAGGCCCTGCACTTCAGCGTCAGCGCAACCATTGCGGGGGCCGGCTACGTGGGCGCGGCGTTCCTCACCGATGACGTGCGGCTGCGCCTGCTCGCGGGCGGGGCGCTCGCGGTGACCGCCGGCGCCGCGAAGGAACTCGCTGATCTGGCAGGTCTGGGCACCCCCTCGTGGAAGGACTTCACGTGGGATCTCTTCGGCACCGCCACCGGCCTTTTGTCCGCCTGGCTGATTGATCACTTCATCGTGACCCCGCTCCTGGCGCGCCCCGCGGTCCGCTGAGGGTGCAGGGGCTTTACTGTCTCGTCTGGCTGCGTCAGAAGGCCGCTCGCATGCTCCGCTTCTCTGCCGACTGGCGAACCATCTTCTTTCTGTGCCTCTTCGCGACGCTCGCGACCACCGGGTGGATCCTCGACCCGCACGGCCCGCTGCTGGTGGCCTGGGTGATCGTCACCGCCATCAGCTCGTGGATCTGCGCCGTCATCGCGCACAACACGGTGCACTCGCCGGTCTTCCGCAACCGCACCCTGAACAAGCTCTTCCAGGGCTGGGTGAGCCTCTCCTACGGCTTCCCCGTCAGCGAGTACGTGCCGGGCCACAACCTCTCGCACCACAAGTTCATGCAGCTGCGCGAAGACGTGATGCGCACCAGCAAGGTCAACTTCCGCTGGAACCTGCTCAACTTCCTCTTCTTCTTCTTCGCGGTCGGCCCGGGCGTGACGGTGGGCAACTACAAGTACAAGAAGGTGATGAAGGAGCGGCTGCCCCAGTGGAACCGCCAGCTGCTCTACGAGATCATCGCGGTGTGGGGCGTGAAGGCCGTGCTGCTGGTGCTCGACTGGCGCAAGGCCATCCTCTTCGTGTTCATCCCCCACCTCTTCGCGGTCTGGGGCATCACCACGGTGAACTTCCTGCAGCACGACGGCTGCGACAACGATCACCCGGTCAACCACTCGCGGAACTTCGTGGGCGGGCTGTTCAACTGGTTCACCCTGAACAACGGGTACCACGGCATCCACCACGAGACGCCGGGCCTCCACTGGAGCCTCGCCCCCGCAGCCCACGCCGAGCGCTACCACGCCACCATCCACCCGGCCCTCGAGCAGAAGTCGCTCGCGGTCTACATGTTCAAGGCCCTCATCTACCCCGGCAAGCGCGTCACCATCGACGGCAAGCCGGTGGTCATCCAGAACGAAGGCCCGGACCACGACTGGGTGCAGGCGACGCGCGAGACCGCGCTGGCCGACCTCGGCGCCGCCGGCAGCGAGAGCTCGGCGGCCTGAGCTCGAAGACGTAGCCCCCGGAGGGCAGCCCCGGGTCAGTGGTACTCGACCTGGTACTCCTGCATGGGGAAGAGCTTCTCGTGGCCCCCGACGACCTCGCGGGCGAAGCCTGAGAGCCCCGGCACCTTCTTGAACAGCGGCCGCAGGCCCGAGGCCTCCACGGTCTTCGACAGCAGCGTCACCGCCAGCTCCGGGGCCTCCTCGTCGTCCTGGCCGCGGCTCATCAGCTCCTCGAAGAAGCTCTTCTTCTTGTCGAAGAGCTTGAGGGCCACCGTCTCCCCGGCGGGGATGTTGGCCCTGGCGCGCGCCACCTCGATGGCCTTGGGGAAGCCGCCCAGCTCGTCGACCAGGCCGTTCTCCTTCGCCTGCGAGCCCATCCACGTGCGGCCCTGGGCGAGCTCCTGCATCTTGTCGTTGTCCATCTTGCGGCCCTCGGCGGCCAGCGAGACGAAGCGGTTGTACGAGGCGAAGAGGTCGGTGTCCCACTGCTTGGCCTCGCTCTCGGTGAAGGTGCGCGCGCCGACCAGCGCGTCGGCATGGGCGCCCACCTTGAAGGTCTCGTTGTTGAGCCCGAGCTTCTCGTAGAGCCCGCCGAGGCTGGGGATCACGGTGTAGATGCCGATGCTCCCGGTCGCGGTGGTGGGCTGCGCGACGATGGCCGTCGCGTCCATCGACACCCAGTAGCCACCGGAGGCCGCCACGTCGCTCATCGACACGATGACCGGCTTCTTCTCCTTGGCGCGCGCCAGCTCCCGGCGCACGTAGTCGCAGCCGAGGCCCGCGCCACCGGGCGAGTCGACGCGGAAGATGATCGCCTTGACCTCGGTGTCGTCGGCCGCGCGGCGCAGCGCCTTGATCAACGGGTCGCTGCCCTGGTTCGAGCCACCGCCGAACGGGTCGTCGCTGCCCTTGCCCGAGACGATGAGCCCGGTGGAGTAGATGAGCGCGAAGGTGTGCTTGCCCTCCTCGAGGCCGGCCTCCGAGGGGGTGACGTTGCGGTAGCGGCTGGCGGAGACGAACTTGAGCTTGTCCTTGGCCTCGAGGCTGAGCTTGCCGCGCAGCACCGCCTCCACCTCGTCGAAGTACCCCAGCTGGTCGATGAGCTTCTGCTCGAAGGCCCAGTCCGACTTGTTGCGGCCCTCGTCCACCAGCTCGCGCACCTTCGCCGCGTCCAGCTTGCGGTAGGTGGCCACGGCGTCGACGAAGTGGCTGAAGGTGAGCTCCATGTTCTGGGTGATCATCTCCTTCACCGGCTCGGTGAACGCCTTGCGGCCGCTCTGCTCGCCGGACACCGACTTGTACTTGCCGTAGCGGAAGTACTGCACCTCGACGCCCAGCTTCTCCAGCAGGCCCGGGTAGTGGCTGATGTCCGTCGACAGGCCGTTGAACTCGAACCACGAGTCCTTCGGCATCACGATGGTGTCGGCGGCCAGCGCCAGCGCGTACTCGCGCTCCGCGAGGTACTCGCTGAAGACGATGACGAACTTGCCGCTCTTCTTGAAGGTGACGAGCGCGTCGCGCAGCTCCTCGACCTTGCCCCAGCCCGTGCCCTCGAGCGACTCCAACTCCAGGAACACGCCCTTGATGCGCTTGTCCTTCGCCGCCTTCTCGAGGTTGAAGACGTGCTGGCGCACGGTGACCGGCGCGCCGCCGAAGAGCTCGTCGAAGCCCGTGGAGCGCACGTACTCGGGGATGCCGCCGCCCAGCTTCATGCGCAGCACCGACTTGTCGTCCACCGAGGCGCTGCCCCCGTCACCACTGAGCGCCGCGAGCAACACGATGCCCGCGAAGCCCAGCGCGAGGAACCCGAAGCACCCCAGCGCGAGAATCACCCCCGCGCCCATGCCGCCCTTCTTCTTCGGCGGCGGCTGCGGGGGAGCGTACGGGGTCTGGGGATTCTGCGGCGCGTTGGGATCCATCATGGGCCGGCAGGCGTAACTGGGTGCCCCAGCCCGAGCAAGGACGTCAGCGCAGCGCGGCCCGCGCTTCGGTCAGGTCGCGGTCGAGTTCGGCCTTGCGCTCGGCCTGCTGCGCGGGGCTCGCGAAGCTGATGTCGCCGAACTCCCGGCCCGCCTCGCTCATCACGCGCTCGAGGCCACCCCGGGTGATCAGCCCGCGCTTGAAGGCCTCGGTCGCCGCGCCGATGTAGGTGTCGAAGAGGAAGACGCCCCTGCCCGCGTACTCGGCCTTCGCCGCGGCCTCGAGGTGCGTGACGTTGTGAATGAACACCGAGCGCATGTCGCCGCCGCCCGTGGCCGCGGCCTGCGCCCCGAAGAGCGCGTCGCCCTGCCCGCTGTCGCCGAGGAACACCGAGCCGTACTCCGGGTAGAGCTGCCGCACCTCGCCCCAGTTCTCGAACTTCTTGTCGGCGATCGACTGGTTGCCGATGAGGTGCGCGAAGTCACCGGAGAGCACCGTGGCCTGGGTCACGCCGTGGTCGTGCATCATCGAGCGGGTGAAGTGTTCGGTCAGGCCCATGGGATCGGAGGGGCGCGCCGAGAGGAACATCAGGTCTCCGGGGCGATCCGCCTGGGGCCCCGCGCCCTTGTCGAGCTCCGCGTAGAGCGCGCGCACGCCGGGGTAGACGGTCTTCTTCGGGAAGCGGTCGTCTTTCAGGTTCACGTAGAAGGTGTCGTCGATGTCGCTGAGCACCTTCACCCGCGACGACTTCGCGGGGGCCTCGGCGGCGAAGTGCGCGAGCACCTGGGCGCGCAGGGCGTCCGAGTCGAGATCGTGGAACACCAACTGCTGCAGGTCGAGGTGATCCGGCGAGGCGTCGATGAGGTTCTTGAGCGCGGTGAGCGGCTCGCCCTTCGTGGCGAGGAAGATCGCGACCACCGTCTTCGCTTCGAGCCCGTCGGTGCGGCCCACCTGGAGCGCCTGCACCACCTTGGCGCGGTTCTCGACGCTCAAGTCACCCACGCGGCCGTTCGAGAGCAGGTCGAGGAAGGCGGTGCGGTTGTCGGGGCCGAAGAGGCGATCGTCGAGGTCTTCGACCAGCTCGTGCACCTCTTCGCGCGAGAGGCCGGCGAGCAACTGGTTCAGCTCACCCGCCGGCGCGCCGCGGAACATCGCCAGCACCTGGCCCTCCTCGGCGCGATCGGTGTGGCCGCTCATCAAGCCGCGCAGCTCGTTCAACCGCGCCTGCACCGGGGACGCCGGCGTGGAGGTGAACGAGCGCTCCGACGAGGTCACCGAGGGCCTGGCGATCGGCTGCGGGGCCGCGGGCGGCAACGGCGAGGTGCGGGGCGTCGGGGTGAGCTCGGTCGCGCGGCGAATGGCCATGTCCCCTCATACTCCCTCGCCCTGCGAAGCGGGGAGAGGGCCGGGGTGAGGGGCCGGCCGGGGTACCAACTCTGGCATGCTGCCGCCCCATGAACCGGCACCTGCTCCTCGCCCTCATGGCACTCGCCGCCTGCAAGTCCCCGCAGGAAAAGTACGAAGCCGCGGCGCGGGTGAACCTCGCCGCCATGCCCGCCCTCTACGAGCTGGCCTCCGCGGCGCCGCCGGTCGACCCAGCCTCGACGCAGGCGCTCGCGTCGCTCAAGGACCTCTCGGCGAAGTACCTCGACTCGAACGCGCTGATCATCCACCTCGAAGAGCTCCAGAACCCCACCCTGCGTCGTGAGATCCCGGTGCGGCTCAACCACCGCTCCCCCACGGTCGACCTCGCCGCGAAGCTCAACCTCACGAAGCCCGAGCCCGACGCGCGCCTCGACGCCAGCTACGCCCTGGGCCTCGACAGCGAGGACGCGCAGAAGTCGGTCTTCCAGCGCATGGGCACGCTCAAGTACGTGCTCGTGGTGCGCACCCGCGGGCAGCACGACGCCCAGGTCGCCGGGGGCAACACCTTCATCGGCGGCGCCTGGGAAGGCGAGGTGCTGGTCTTCGAGCTCGCCTCCAAACACCTCCTCGGGGGCTTCGCGCTGGCGGGCGACAACCACAGCACGGTGCAGACGCGCGACGGCCGGGACACGCAGAACCTCGCCGCGGACCTCACCCTGGCCACCCGCGGCAACCTCAACGCGCGGCTGCGCCAGGTCCTCCCTGCGGTGGGCGCGAACGACGAGTTGAATTGATCAGGCGCCCATCGAACTGATGGGGGACGCGGGCCACACTGTTCCGAAGACCTGAGCAGAACCAGGCGCTTCCACGTGGTCCGCGCCGCGGCGCTCCGCGTGCAAGGCACGGAGCCCATGACGCCCAACCACGCCCGGCTCCTCGTCGTCGATGACAGCGCCTCCCTGCGAGAGGCCATCTGTGACGTACTGCAGGGACTGGGGTTCCTCGACATCGACGAGGCGGCCCACGGGGTCCGCGCCCTCGAGCAGTTTCGCTCCATCGACTACGACGTGGTGATCACCGACTGGAACATGCCCTTCATGAACGGCCTCGAGTTGCTCAAGGCCATTCGCGGGGGACCCGAGCGCGCGAACACCCCGGTGCTCCTGCTGACCGGCGAGGTGACGAGCCAGCGCGTGCTCGAGGCCATCGCAGCGGGAGCCAACGGGTTCATCGTCAAGCCCTTCATCACCCCGGCGCTGCCCGAGAAGCTGATGCAGATCGTCGCCTCGCTTTCGCCGGCGTCCGAGTACCTGCCCCCCATCACCGTCAGCCGCGGCGCCTCGGGCCGGCCCACCTACCGCGCCGGCAGCGGGAGCACGACCATCCACCTTTGAGCACGCGCCCTTCCCTGGCGTAGTCTCGTCCCATCGACGCCCTGGCCCACCCACCTTCGCCTTGCCGCGCCCTGTCGCTGACCCTCGCGTCGGTGCTGCTCGTGGCCTGCGCCGCGCCGCCGCCGCTCGCCTCGGGGCCCGACCTCGACGAGCAGGACCTCTTCGTCGACGGCGCCGACGGCTACCCGCTCTACCGCATCCCCTCCCTGCTCGAGACGCGCTCGGGCACGCTGCTCGCCTTTGCCGAGGGGCGCCGCAGCCTCGACGACACCGGGGACATCGACCTGGTGCTCAAGCGCAGCGTCGACGATGGCGCCACCTGGTCGCCGCTCCAGGTGGTGGTCGACCGCGGGCCCGACGTGGCGGGCAACCCCTGCCCGGTGGTCGATCGCGCCACGGGCGCCGTGCTCCTGCTCTTCAACACCAACCCCGCGAGCGACGCGAACCAGCGCGGCGTGTGGCTCACCCGGAGCGACGACGACGGCGCCACCTGGTCTGCCCCCGTCGAGCTCACCGCCGAGGTGAAGGCCCCCACCTGGTCCTGGTACGCGGTCGGACCGGGCCGGGGCATCCAGCTGGCGAGCGGGCGCTTCATCATCCCCTGCGACCACCGCGACGACGCCACGCGCACCTCCGCCTCGCACGTCATCTTCAGCGACGATGGGGTGCAGTGGCAGCTGGGCGGATCCATCGGCGCCGACACCGACGAGGCCCAGGTCGCCGAGCTCTCCGACGGGCGCGTGTTGATCAACGCCCGTGACCTCTCGCCCACGCACCGCCGCGCCACCGCCCGCAGCGAAGACCAGGGGCAGACCTGGACCGAGACCACGCGCGACCCCGCGCTCACCGACCCGTCTTGCGAGGGCAGCTTGCTGGCGACCTCGAGCGGCCTGGTGTTCTCGAACCCCGACAGCGTCGCGCCCCTCGACCGCAAGCGCCTGACCGTGCGCGTGAGCCACGACGATGGCCTGACCTGGGCGCGGTCGCGCGTGCTGCGCGCCGGTCCAGCCGCGTACTCCTCTCTGGCCGCGCTCGGAGATGGGCGCCTGGGCTGCCTGTTCGAGAACGGCGAGTTCTCCTTCGCCCCCTACGATCGCATCACCCTGGCGCGGTTCACCCGCGGCTGGCTCGAGCCGTAGCCACCGGCCTCGTCAGAAGCCGTTGAAGGTCAGCAGCTTCACGCCGCCGTCGGCCACGTCGGGCTGCAGCGCCGCGCCCGCCAGCCAGCTCCGGGCGCCGAGGTCGTTGCGCAGCTCGAGATCGAAGAAGGCGGTCATGGTGCGGCGCGTGAGCCGACGCGTCTGCGCCGGGTCGTCGGTGCCCGCGCTGCACGCCGAGCAGGTGAACCCGCACGCCGGGTTGTCGAGGAAGGACATGTGGTTCGCCCCCATCACCTCGAGCGAGACCGTGGGGGACGTCGCGTGAGACGCGTACTGCGCGAAGTTGTCGGCGGCCGGCGCGCAGGCCTGGCAGAACGAGCCTGAGCAGCTGGCGTTGGTCGTCTCGCCCACCAGGGCCAACGGCACGTGCAGCGAGCCCATCAACTCCGGCGTCACCGACGGGTAGTCGGGGCCGACGCTGGTCAGTGGACCACCCGCGGCGTCGACCGGGTCGATGCCCATCACGGCCCTCGGGCGCGCGTCGCCGCTGGCGAAGAGCATCGAGATCTTCCCGCCCATCGAGTGCCCCACCAGCCCCAACAGCGAGGGGTCGGCCACGCCCACCAGGCCTCCGTCGGCGGCTTCGGCGCCCACCCAGGTCACCACGTCGCCGAGGTACTTCGCGAGGTCCGCGTGCGTCGGGCCACCGACGAGCGCATCGGGCGGGTCGGCGATCACCGTGACGATGCCCCGGCTCGCGAGGTGCTGCGCGTACGACGCATAGAGCGTCCCCGCCAACTGGAAGCCGGGATGAAGAATGACGACCGGCGCCCGCGGCGCGCCCACCGGTGCATAGGTCGACAAGTGCACCAGCCGGCCCGTCAGCCCACCGGGCTCGCGGAGATCGAAGCTGCCCTGCCGCACCGCGTAGGGGCCCGCGACGTCCGGCGCCAGGCACGACGACAGCACGCACCCGCCGTCGGTAACGCCCGCGTCGGTCACCACGCCCGCGTCGGTCACCACGCCCGCGTCGGTCACCACGCCCGCGTCGGTCGTCACGCCCGCGTCGGTCGTCACGCCCGCGTCGGTCGTCACGCCCGCGTCGGTCGCCTCGCCCGCGTCGGTCATCACGCCCGCGTCGATGTCTTCAGGCACCGAGCCGTCGACCCCTGTCGCGGCCGGCATGCCGCCGCACCCTGCGCAGAGAAGAGAAACGACGACCCACTTCGGCACCACGAACGAGAAACGACGCATGCAGACCCCTGGATGGATGAACGTGCTGGTGCGTTTATCGACCGCTCGGTAGATTTGTCAAATGCAGCAGGACAAGCGGAAGGCAGGGCGGCCCCACCAGGCGTTGACGCAGCAGGACATCGTGGCGGCCGCGGCTCCGCTTTTCGCGGCCCGGGGCCTCGAGGGCGTCAGCCTGCGCGAACTCGGGGAGCAGGTCGGCATTCGCAAGGCCTCGCTGCTGCACCACTTCGCGAGCAAGGAGGCGCTGTACGTGGCGGTGATCGACGAGGCCATCGGCGCGCTCACCGGGCTCATCGTCGCGGCGAAGCTCGACGAGGGCGCCTTCCCCGAGCGCCTCGATCGCCTTGGGGAGTTGGTGTGCGCCGCCCTCGCCGCCAGGCCCGAGACGGCGCGACTGCTGTTGCACGAGTTGGTGGACGAAGGGCCCTACCTCTCGTCGGGGGGCGGGCCTCGCGTGCAGGCGACGCTCGAGCTCACCGCGGCCTTCCTCGAGGCGGGCATGGAGGCCGGGGCGTTCCGTCGCGAGGACCCGCGGCAGCTCGCGCTGTCCATCGTCGGCCTGCACCTCCTGCCCTTCGCGGCGGCGCGCGTCACCTCGGGGCTGCTGGGCGCAGACCTGTTCTCGCCCGGGCAACTCGCCGCGCGCCGTGACGCCGTGCTGGGCCAGGTGCGCGCCCTGTGCCTGCCGCCGGCCACCCTCGCCAGGAGACCTCGCCACACCCCGCGTCGCGGCTTCCGCTAGGGTCCGCACGTGCCCTCCGTCCGTCGAAGCAGCAGCCCGGTCGCGCCGTCCCCCGCGCAGCCGCAGAACCCGCCGCCCGTTGCCACCGACACCGAGCTCGCCCCGACGGGTTGGAACGCCCGCCACAAGGAATCCACGGTCGCCCAGACCACCGCGTCGGCGACCTCCGCGGCCGCGGCCTTCAAGCCGACCCTCGGGCCCATCGCCCCCGCGCCGATGCTCAAGGCCCTGGGTGACGGCACCGCGACCATCGACGTCCCGCTCCGCCCCGGCGACTACCAGGTCAAGGGCGTGCCCTTCACCGTCAAGCCGGGCACCGTGGTGCACCTCAACGTGCAGGTGAAGAACGGCGAACTCGTCCCCGTGGGCCACGGCCAGCTGGGCACCGGCGCGAAGTTCGACCCGCCGCTCGATCTCCCCGCGTGGGTCACCGGCCAGGGCGTCGAGCTGACGGGCGACGAAGCGCAGCAGAAGCTCCACGTCGAGCTCGGCGGCATGTTCGACTTCAACTTGAAGGCGATGAAGCTCGGTGATCTCGTCTCCAGCGGCGACGCACGCGCGGTGAGCACCGGCAAGAGCGGCGCCCTCTCCGAGCTCGCCGGCCAGATGCTCGACCTCTCGAAGGTGAAGGTCGACGCGAAGGTCACCCTGCGCGAGACCACCCTCGATCTCGGCGGCGCCAAGGTGCAGGTCGACCCCAGCACCACCTTCTCGGTGAAGGGCGACGGGCAGCACGCCACCGTGTCCGGCCACGTCCAGCTCGACGGCTTCAGCCTGAACCAGGGCGGCATCGACCTCTCGAGCAAGGGCGGCGGCCACGCCGAACTCACCGCGAGCCTCGACCGCGTCGCCACTGGCTACCAGATGGACTCGCACCTCTCGGGCCTGCAGCTCTCCCTCGACAAGCTCACCAGCAGCCACCCCAGCGCCGTGGTGCCGGGGAAGATGGACCAGGTCTCGCTCGGCGCCATGGAGCTGCACGACGGCACCCTCGACGTCTCCACCCGCGTGGGCATGAACGGCCTCACCAGCACCGGCTTCAGCGCGCCCGTGGTGAACCTCGCGTTCAAGGCCAGCGGCTCCATCGAATCGGCCCAGCTCACCGTCAAGGACGCCCGCGACTCGGCGACCGCCTCGCTGCGCGGTCACTTCGAGGGCTCCGTCCACCTCGGCCCCGGCGCGGTGAAGTTCGACGGCAAGCTCAGCCAGGCCCACGTCGACGTGCGCGACCTGCAGCAGACCGTGCAGGGCAACGCGCTCTCCATCGAGCGCATGGTGGCCGACGGCGAGGTGCGCTTCTCCAACACCCCCGGCCAGCTGGTGATGGACGGCGAGGTGAAGAACTTCGACCTCGTGGTCGACGACTTCAAGGGCGGCGCGGGCACCATGAAGGCCGACCTCGGCCGCACCAGCGTCACCGGCAACGGCTCGTTCCACGTCGGCGCCGACGGCCTGCGGGCCTCGGGCCAACTGCGCGGCGAGGCCACCATCGACAGCGCCTCGTTCAGCGCCGGCAAGCACCAGACGAAGGGCGACGCCACGCTCGGCAGCTCCACCGTCTCCGGCGACGTCACCCGCCTCCAGCTCGGCAAGGGCGCCCCCGACCTGCGCGTGGAGAACGTCACCGCCGACGTCGACGTGCAGCGCGCGACCCTCGACGTCGGCCAGGCGAACCTCCGCGGCGGAGGGCACGTCAAGGGCACCGGCACCGTGACCCTCAACGCCAGCGGCTTCTCCCTCGACGGCAAGGGCCAGGTCTCGATGCAGCTCGACGACGGCCGCGTGCACAGCTCGACGGTCGACCTCTCGCTCGCCAAGGGCAGCGGCGCGGAGCTGAACATCAACGAGCTGTCGCTGGGCAAGACCTCGCACGTGAAGGTCGGCCCGGGCAGCAAGGTCGACGTGGTCCTCGCTGGCGGCTCCCTGCAGGTCGGCGGCACCACCGTCGAACTCGAGAAGGGCGGCCGCGCGCAGTTCTCGGTGAAGCACGTCGAGCTGCGTAAGGGCAAGACCGACCTCCGGGGCTCGGTGAAGCTCGACGCGAAGTTGAAGGCCGGCCACGTGGCCGTCGATCTCCCGGGCGTGAAGGTGCACCCCGCGGACGTCTCGGGCCGGGTGAAGGTCACCATCGACGACGCGCACCTCGCCGACGATCGCCTGAGCTTCAGCAACGCGCAGGTGAACCTCGACGCGAAGGTCGGCCGCTACGTCGGCGTGTCCACGCCCGGCCAGCCCGGCGTCGGCACCCTGCAGGACGCGGTGCCCGTGGTCTCGGTCGACGACGTGAAGAAGTCCACGGCGGCGCAGTTGGCCGGCGTCACCGCGCCCGCCCCCGTGACCGGCTCCCCCCTCGACGCGCTCAAGCTGCTGCGCGACGGCGACGTGAAGGTCTCCGTGCCCATGCAGGGGAACATCGAAGCCCTGGGCCTGGACGTGGTGAAGCTGCCCCCGGGCTCGCGGCTCGAGCTCGCGCTGGCCGTGCGCGACGGGAAGATCGTCGCCAGGGACACGAAGGCCACGCTGTCGGGCGGCGTCAAGGCGGTGGGCGTCGAAGTGCTCGGCGTGCACCTCGACGAGAAGCTCCACCTCCACGCAGACCTGAAGATCGCCGGGCGCACCGTCAGCGTGCCCGTGCCCGGCGTGAAGGTGCCCGCGGACATGGAACACCTCGCCGCGCTCGCCTCCAAACCTGGCAGTGGCAAGTCGAGCAGCCCCGGCTCCGGCGTCGGGGATCTCATCGACCTCGGCCACGCGCAGCTCGACGTCCCCAACGCCACCTTCGCGGGCGGCCGCCTCGCCATCCCCGGCGGCGCGGTGGAGCTGACCGCCGGCTCGAAGCTCTCCTTCCACGGCACGCCGCTGTCGGGCGAGCTCACCGGCGCGGTGGGCCTCGACGCGGTCAGCCTCACCCGCGACGACGTGGCGATGAAGGGCTCCGGGGGCCGCGCCGACCTGCGCCTCACCTACCGCCGCGACGGGGACAAGGCGGTGGTCGACGGCAGCCTCTCGAACCTCGCGATGTCCACCGACTACGTGGTGCGCAAGGCCTCGAGCGGCGACTACGTCTCGCTGGGCAAGGGCCGCATGAGCGGCGGCGCGATCTCGCTCCACGCCGAGTTGCCCCTCGACGCGAAGGGACTGCCGCAGTTGAGCGGCCTGCCCACGGTGAGCAACGCCTCCGTGAGCCTGCCCAGCTTCGTCGGCGACCTGAAGGGCGCGCGCATGACGTCGGCGAACGCGGGCACCGTGCAGCTCGGGCCCAGCCACGTCGAGGCCGGCGTCACCTTCAGCCAGGACAAGGGCCTCACCCTCAAGGGCACGGTCGACTCGGTCGACGCCGAGGTCACCGACGCGCAGGTGCGCCAGAAGGGCCGCAGCCTCGACATCGAGCACGCGCGCTTCCAGGGGCGGCGAGGCTCGGTGGATCTCGGGCCCGATCGCCTCCTGGTCGACGCGAAGCAGCTCGCCTGGGACGCCACCCTGCGCGAGGTCGACGCCAGGCAGCCCCGGGGCGCGCTCAAGGCCAGGCAGGTGCGCGTGTCGGGCGAAGGTCGCTTCTCCTACGACTCGCAGAAGGACCTGCGGGTCGAGGGCAAGCTGCACCTCGAGGGCCGCGCCAGCGGTGACGCCACGCTCGCGAAGCACGTGACCGTCAACCGCCAGACCGGCCTCACCGTGCAGCGCTGACCCATCTCCACGCCAACAGCGGCCTGGAGGGTGGCGGTCGTTCGCGGGTCGTCGGCTGTGCACCTCACGCGCGGGCCCCGCGGAGGCGCGGCGTCTCGCTTGCGCAACACTGACGGACTCCGTGGGGGTGCGCACCACCACGGAGTCCGTCAGAGCGCCTCTTCAGAGACGAAGCCTGAGCGGACGAGTCACCGTCGCGCTCGGGCCGAGGGGCTGTCGACTCCGAGCACGGCGCCGGACACACACCCGCCGCGCGGCTCCCATGGCTTTGGCCTTTGCCTTCCCCGACCCTCGGCGGAGCAGCAAGCCGGGCTCGCCGAACCTGCGCCCGTGACGTTCAACCGCCAGACCGGCCTCACCGTGCAGCGCTGATCAACTGCCGTCGGCGGCGCGCTGCAGCTCGGCGAGGTTGAACTTCTTCATCTTCATGAACGCCGCCACCACGCGCGGCGCCGCGGGGCCGCTCATCAGCGCGCCGAGGCCCGACGGCACCACCTGCCACGACAGGCCGAAGCGGTCCTTGAGCCAGCCACACTGGCCCTCGGTGCCGCCGCCCTCGAGCAGCTTGCTCCACAGCGCATCGATGTCTTCCTGGGTGTCGCAGGCGATCATCAGCGAGACCGACTCGTTGAACTTGAACTGCGGGCCGCCGTTGAGCGCGACGTAGCTCTGGCCGTTGAGCTCGAAGGCCACGGTCATCGGCTTGCCGCCGGGCCCCGGGCTCTTCGAGGTGATGCGCGAGCCCTCGAAGATCGAGGTGTAGAAGTGCGCGGCCTCTTCGGCCTGCCCGTCGAACCAGAGGAACGTGGTGATCTTCTTCGAGATGGCCATGGAGTGACTCCGGTGAAGGGGTGAACGGCGACCTTCTCACACCTGCTTCGTGAGCCTGTTTGTTCGTTGCCTGCGCGTCTCGGGAAGATGGCCCATCACGGGCCCAACACCTGAAAGTGCGAGTGAAGACATGAAGCAGCTCCTGAGGAGTGCGGTCGTGGCGTGCGCGGTGGGCATGGTGGGCTGCGGGAGCACCGCGGCGGGGCCGACCGGTCCGCAAGGGTCGACGGGGAGCATCGGTCCTTCGGGCTCCACGGGTCCGACGGGAGCGATGGGCGCGAGCGGGGAGACCGGCGCCACCGGGCCCCAGGGTCCGAGCGGCGCACCCCTCGAGGTCGCGCCCCTCGCGCTGGGCACCGCCTGCGCCAACGGCGGCGCGCTGATCATCCAGCCCGACGGCGGCACCGTGCCCGTGTGCCATGGGGCCAACGGCGTCAACGGGATGAATGGCTCGAACGGGACGAATGGAATCAACGGCACCAACGGGACCAGCGGGCCGTGGGTGGGCGCGGGCGCCAACGTGGTGCTGCCTCCGGGCGGGCGCGTGGGCGTGAACGTCGCCGCGGGCGTGCTCTCGGCGTCCGTCGACGTGCTGGGCCGCGACTCGACCGAGTACGAGCTGCTCAAGCTCAACGGCACGAGTCCCCAGGGCACGTGGGTCACCCTGGGCAACAACAGCGGTGGCCTGTGGAACATCATCTCCACCGGCAGCGGCAACGGCGAAGGGCCCGACCGGCTGCTCTTCCGCGGGGGAACCACCGACGTGGTGCGCATGACGCTCGCACCGACGGGCGAAGTCGGCATCGGCACCATCACCCCCCACGCCACGCTGCACCTGCTCCAGAGCGCGGTCACCGGCTTCGGCCTGCCGAGCATCCAGCCGCTCCTCGCGCTCGAGAAGACCACGCAGACCTACCTCGACCTGCGCAGCGGCGGCGCGGTGCAGGTCGACGGGGCGTCGGCGGTGCGCTTCCAGGCGCCGGGCTACCCGGTGGGCGCGCTGCAGTTCAACACCACCGGCAACCCCGGCGGGCTCTCGCTGCGCACCGGCCTCGACGTGGTGACGAACGATCTCGTGGTCACCGCCGAAGGGCGCGTGGGCGTGGGCCGCGTGCCGGACGCCACGGTGGGCAACACCCTCGAGGTCGAGGGCTCGGCGTCGAAGTCGGCCGCCGGCTCGTGGTTCGCCAACTCCGACGCGCGCATCAAGGAAGACGTGCGCGAGGTGACCGGCGCTCTGAGCACGCTGCGCCGCGTGCGCCCGGTGACCTTCGCGTACACCCGCTCGTACCGCGCGCTGCACCCCGCCCTGGCCGAGGGCCGCTACTTCAACGTCATCGCCCAGGAATTCGCGACCGTCTTCCCCGACGCGGTGAAGTCGTCCGGCGAGCAGCCCGCGGGCTTCGACTCGCCCATCCTCCAGGTGGACACCTACCCCGCGGAGATCACCGCCATCGCCGCCCTCAAGGAACTCGACGCGGTGGTCACCAGCCAGACCGGCACCATCGAGCGCCAGCGCGAGCAGCTCACGATGCAGGCCTCGCAGCTGCGAAGGCTCGAGCTCAAGCTGCAGCAGCTCGAACGTCGCCTGCGCTGAACACCGCAGTCTCTCCGCGCGGACCCTCCTGGGCGGCCGCGCGGAGTCGTTTCAGGCACTTGCATTGGCACATGACCTGCTCAGCGGCCGGGCACCCCGTTGTCCACCGGATCGCCCATGCACCCGCTGAAGAAGTCACTGCTGGCAGTGTTCGTCGTTGGTTCCACCCTCGCGCTCGCTCAACCGCAGGGCGAGGTCGTCATCCGCAGCCGAGACGGCAAGACGCGCATCGGCCGCATCCTGTCCGAGACCTCGAAGGGCTACCTGCTCTCGGGCCCCGACGGCACCGCGGTGGTCGAGTTCTCGAGCATCACCGACATTCGGCAGCTCGCCCCGCAGGCCGCGCAGGCCCCGCTCGCCGCGCCGAGCCCGGTCGCCGCGCCGCCGCCCTTGCCCGCACCAGAGCCGGTTCGCGCCGCCGTCGCCGAGGTGCCCCCGCCCGCGCCCGAACGGCCGGCCCCGGTGCCCGTGCAGGAGCTCGCCCGCAGCGAGCCCGTGCCTGAAGCGCGCAGCCGTGACGGCTTCCACTTCGGCCTCGGCGCCGGGGCGATGTTCCTGCCGACGGGTCTCCTCGCGCAGGCCCAGGCGCACTTCGACTTCACCTTTGGCCGGCCCGCGTACCGCGTGTCCGCGAACTTCGGGACCCAGCAGCTCTACTCGTCGATGTTCGTGATGGGCAGCATCGACAACCTGTTCCAGTTCAACGTCAGCGACCTCTACAGCTTCGGCGCCGGTGTGCAGGTCGGGGTCGCCATCGGCCCGCGCCTGTACGTCTACCTCGCGCCGGTGCTGCAGCCGGTCATCATCAAGCTCGGCGAACGCGGTCAGCACCAGCTCTCGCTGACGGGCTCGATCGTCGCGCTGAGCACCATCAGCTACGACGAGTACACCTTCGCCGGCACCCCCCAGGTGTTCCTCGGCTACTCGTACCTCTTCTGACTGACGGGGCGCAGTTGCCGAGCCGCTGGCCCGTGGTGGGGTCAGCGGTTCCGGTTCTGCCCCGCACCTCCCAACACTTCACCCCAGGACCACACCCATGAAACTCCAGCTCACGCTCGTCGCCGTCGTCGCCCTGTTCCTCACCGCTTGCGGAGGCCAGGTCTCGGTCTACCGGGGCACCCGCACCTCGAGCAGCCTCAGCGACGGGAAGACCTTCACCGTTCGTGAAGAAGCCTCGGCCATCTACCTCTACCCGGGCTCCGACGAGAACACGCAGGTCCTCGAGGGCCTTTTCAGCACCGGCATCGAACTGCGTCGCGTCGGGGCCGACTCCTTCGCCATCCAGCCGCTGACCACGACCTACAGCACGGGCCCCGACTACTGGACGAAAGGGGCCATCACCGACGGGACCGCCACCATCAGCGCGACGAAGGCCAGCTTCACCCTTCACGGGAACGAGGAAGGGATGGGCTCCAGCTCCACCCAAAGGACCTTCACCCTCACCTTCGACGGCCAGCGCCTGTAGGCCACCCAGCGCGGAGAGGCGCAGTCAGTCGCGCGCTGACTTCGCCTTCTTCGCCTTCTTCACCGGCTTCGCCTTCGCCGCGCTGTTGAGGGCGACCGCCTGGCGAACCAGCGCCTTGAAGGCCGCCGCGTCGATCGCCTCTCCTTCGTGGAGGTCGATCGCACGGCGCACGTTCCCCTCGAGGCTCGAGTTGAACAACTGGGCCGGGTCCTTCAGGGCAGCCCCCCGGGCGAAGGTGAGCTTCACCGCCTTCTTGTAGGACTCGCCGGTGCAGATGATCCCGTCGTGCGACCAGACCGGGGTGCCCATCCACTTCCACTCTTCGACGACGTCCGGGTCGGCCTGGGTGATGAGCTGGCGCATTCGGCTGAGCGTCTCGCCGCGCCAGTCTCCGAGCTCCGCGATGCGCTTCGAGATCAGCTCCGAGGCCGGCGGGCCGTCGCTCTCGTCCGTCTTCTTCATCCCCTCACCCTACCGGAGTTCGGCGCCCGCTGACCCGCGCCCGGATGCGGCTCAGGGCGACCGGGGTGATGCCGATGTACGACGCCACCTGGTGCTGCGGAATGTGGCTCAGGTGCTCCGGTCGCTCGGCGCAGAACTGCCGGTACCGCTGCTCCGCGGTCAACTGCAGGAACTCGTACTCGCGCTGCTCCTTCGCCACGAAGTGCAGCTCCACGAAGCGCCGCGCCAGCCGCTGCAGCTCCAGCGAGTCTTCGGCCAGCGCCTCGAACTTCACCACGTCGAAGGTCAGCAGCCGCGTCGGCTCCAGCGCCTGGATGAAGGTGCGCGAGGGCTTGCGCTGGATGAGCTCGGCGTACGGGGCCGAGAACTCGCCCCGGGCCCGAAACGCCTTCACCGATTCGCGCCCCTTCGCGTCGACGTAGAAGTGCCGCACCAGCCCCTCGAGCACGATGGCGAAGTGGGTGACCGGGGCGCCCGGCTCCGACCAGAACGCCTGCTTGGCGAGCACGCGCTCCTCGGAGATGCGCACCAGGGCCCCGTACGTCGCCTTCGAGAGCGGCCCCAGCCTCAGTAGCTGCGCGTACAGGTCCATCAGCGTTTCTTAACCCGGGATAACGCGGCGGGAGACCCCTGAGTGGCACGGTGGCCCCATGTCGACCAACGTCTACGCCGTCGTCACGCCGTTCGTGCTGCTGCTGATCGTCGCCGAGATCGCGTACTGCCTGTGGCGCAAGAACGGGTACTACGAGTTCCAGGACTCCATCGCGAGCCTCGGCACGGCCATCATCAACCAGTGCGTGAACGTGCTCGTCGCGGCCGCCTGGTACCCAGTGCTGGTCTGGCTTTCGACGCACGGAATCTTCTCCATCGAGCAGGGCGTGGGCACCGGGGTGCTGCTCTTCCTGGGCGTCGACTTCTGCTTCTACTGGTTCCACCGCTTCGGCCACCGCACCAACCTCGGCTGGGCCGCGCACATGCCGCACCACTCCACCGAGGAGCTCAACTACGCCGTCGCCCTGCGCGCCTCGGTGACCCAGCGCTTCTTCTCGTTCTTCTTCTACTGGCCGCTCGCGTTCCTCGGGTTCTCGGCAGACTGGGTCATCGCCATGGTCGCCTTCCACCTCGTACTGCAGCTGCTGCCGCACACCCGCGTGGTGCCCAGGCTGCCGCGGTTCATCGACGCGTGGATGAACACCCCCTCGCACCACCGCGTGCACCACGCGCGCAACGAGCGGTACCTCGACAAGAACTACGGCGGCTTCCTGATCATCTGGGACAAGCTCTTCGGCTCGTTCGAGGAAGAGACCGAGTTCGCCAGCTACGGCGTCACCTCGCCGCCCAACACCTGGGACCCCACGTTCATCAACTTCCAGGTCTGGCGCCAGGTCATCCGCGATGCGTGGGAAGCGCCGCGCTTCGCCGACAAGCTGCGCGTGTGGTTCATGCCCACCGGCTGGCGGCCCGAGGGCGCGCGCCCCATTCCCCAGGGCGAGTGGAAGCGTGACGGCGCGGAGATCAAGTTCCAGTCCACCCCGCTCAAGGGCAGCAAGCCCTACCTCGTGCTCCAGGTCGCGCTCGGCTTCCCCGCGATGCTCCTCGTCACCCGCCCCGACACCACGCTGCCCACGCTGGACCGCGTGCTGCTCTCCCTCGTGCTGTGGGGCGCGGCGACCACCTGGGGCGCGCTGCTCGAGAGCAAGCGCTGGGCGGTGCGGGGCGAGGTGCTGCGGCTCGTCGCCCAGGCCGGCCTGTTCATCAGCTTCTCGATGCGCGGCTTCCTCCCGCTCGAGTGGGCCATGGGCGCCGTGGCCGCGTCGCTCGTCAGCGCGGCCTGGGCCCTGACCCTGCGCGCCGAGGCGCCGGCCGCCGCGCTCGCCGCGGCCGAGTGACCGTCGGTCACATCACGCCGAGCGGGCGCACCTCGACCATGCCGTCGTCGTCGAGAATCGGGCACGGCGCGACGAGCTTCGTCGCCTGCTTGAGGTCCTTCGCGGTGATGATCATGAACCCGCCGACCACCGTGCCGTCTTCCTCGAGCGCACCCTCCACCACGTCGCGGCCCGACAGCACCGCGCCGCTGAACTCCACGGGCTGGCCGGGGTTCTTGAGGTGCCCCTTCTTCGCGAGCCCCGCCACCCACTTCGTCCACTTCGCCAGCTGCGCAGGGGACGGCGGGCCTTCGGGGCGAAAACGAAACAACAACAAGAAATCGGTCACGGGCTCTCCGGGTGTGGGGAGCCGTGACCTTCGCGCCCTTGCGTCGTGCGCGCTACCTCAGCGTCGCGCTTCGGGCTGCGTCTTCGCTTGCGTGGGAATGGCGACCCCCCCGACTTCGAGGCGGTCCTTGAGCGTCGCCAGCAGCGTCTCGCATTCATTCTCGTTCAACTTCACGATGAAGTTCTCGGCGAGCTTGCCCAGCAGCGGCACGGGGACCTCGTAGTCCACCTGGAGCTTCACCTCCGTGAACCCGTCCCGCGCCTCGTAGTTCCAGTGGAAGGTGCTGATCAGCCCCACCTTGGTCTCCACCTCTACGTACTTGTCCTTCGTCACCCGCGTGGTGGCTGCGTGACCGTGAAAACGGACGCCGGCCATCTTGTAGATGAAGTCGAAGCTGTGGGCGCCCTCACCCAGGCGCTTCACGTTGCTCACCTCGACCATGCTCGGCCAGATCTCCGGCAGGTTGCTGGGATCGGTGAGGTACTCGTAGATCTGCGAACGGGGCGCGTTGATGCGGATGTTCTTCTCGATCTTCTTCATACGTCCTCCCTGGTGATGCTGCGCGTGGCAGCCGCCGGGTGACCGCTGCAATTGGCCGACCAGCGGCCCGGCCCCGAAACAGGTGCCGCCGGCCGCCGAAGGACGTGGCGAACTGCGCCGCCTCGGCGATCTGCCCCGTGTCATCTGGGCGTGATCGCTTTGGTGCCGTGCCTGACACCAACGGCGCATGAACAGAACGCTCCTTGCCCTGGTGTCGCTGACCCTCCTCGCGGCCTGCGGAGGTCCGACCGCCGCCGAGTGCGCGTCGAACACCGACACCTATGCGAACTACGGCCAGGCCTTCGTGACCACCAACTGCCGCAGCTGCCACCAGCACACCTCGCAGTACGGCACCCAGGCCGCGGTGCAGGGCTCGCTGACCAGCCTCGAGTCGGAGCTCAGCACCGGCCGCATGCCCCAGGGCCTCACGCTCACCGCCGCCGAGCGCGCCCGGGTCATCACCTGGCTCGGCTGCGGAGCGCCCTGACCCCCAACTGTGCTCCACTGCGCGGCGGATGACCTTCGTCCCCCGCCCCGCTCCTCTTTCCAAGCGCGTCATCGCTGGCCTCATCGACGCGGCCTTCATCGTGGTGCTCTCGGGCATCTCCTTCGTCGCCCCCCTGGTGCTGCGCGGCCTCGTGCTCCCCATGTGGGGCGTGCTCGCGGTGTTGGTCGGCTACGCGGTGGTGCCGCTGGCCTTCCTCAAGCGCACCCTGGGGCTGCACATCATGGGCCTCGAGCTCGTCGGCAAGCGGGGCCACGCCCTCGACCTCGCGAACGCCTCGTTCCGTGAACTGCTGGGCCGTGGGTACTTCCCCGCCGCCTACCTCTTCACCATCGTCGCCGGGCTCGTCGCGTCCGCGTTCCACGTCGGGAGCAACACCTCGCCGCCGCTGCTGGCCGGCGTCATGACGCTCGCCTGTTCCGCCGCCTTCGCCGTCGCCGTCATCGGGCACGTCGTCGCGCTGGGCCGGCCGGACCAACGCACGCTGGCAGATCTCCTGAGCGGCAGCTTCGTGGTCGAGGGCCAGGCGCTCCTTCCGCCGAGCGACCTCGAAGACTTCGACGACTTCCAGGCCCACCGCCGCGGCGTCCTGCGCAACCTCGCCGTCTTCGAGGTGCTGCTGATGGTGAGTGTCATCGCGCTCCCCTGGCTGTTGAGCTCGAGCAGCGGCGAGTCTCCGCAGATGAAGGGCCAACGGCTGAAGCTCGAGGCGCTGCAGGCGAAGTTCAACGCCAACCCCGGCAGCGACTCGCTGGCCAACGAGCTGCAACGCGAGCTGCAGCGCGCCGGCCGCCGCGAAGAACTCCAGGCCGTCAGCGAGAAGCACGCCCAGGCGTTGGGACGGAAAGAGGCCGAACGCGAGCAGCGCCTGCGCGAGGACTTCACCGCGAAGCACGACCGGACCACCGCCGAGGCGCTCATCTCGCTGCTCGAGCAGCAGGACCGCGTCGACGAGGCGAAGGAGCTCTACCTCGATTGGCTCGGCCCCAGCCCCACCGCCTCGCAGCTCACCGGCTTCGGCAACTGGTTGGCGACCAACACCAGGACCGACGAGGCGGTGACCGTGCTCTCCCAGGCCACCACGATGGATCCGCTGGTGCCGTACGGGCGCACCCTGCTGGGCGTGTCGTTGCAGCGGCTTGGCCGGCTCACCGCCGCCCGCGAGCAGCTCGAGCTCGCGCTCCTCGAGGACCCGACCGACGAAGACGCGGCTGATGCCTTGCGCGACGTCGAAGCGCAGGCCGGCGTGCTCCCGCCTTCGGGCAAGGAAGCGCTGCGCAGGCAGTTCGAGGCGTGGCGTCGCGACGCGGGCCCACGCTAGGGCGCGTGCGCCGCGGGAATCTCCACCCGGCTGACCTGTTCTGGGAGGGCCCTTGTTTTCCGAAGGCCCCGCCTCGTTAGCTTCGTGGAGCACATGACCCCCCTGACGCGACGTCGCCTGCTCCAGAGCCTCTCGGCCGTGGCCCTCACGCCGCTCGCCGCCCGCGCCGAACGGCGGCTCATCGCCACCGAGTATTACGAGCTCGACGATCGCGAGGTGCACCTCACCGGCCTCGACCCCGCGCACGACGGGCTGCGGGTGGTGCAGCTCTCCGATCTCCACATCGGCCGCAACGTGCCCGACGGGCGCATCATCTCCGCGGTGCGCGAGGTCAACGCGCTCGCCCCCGACCTCGTGGTGCTCACCGGCGACTTCGTGACCACGAAGCGCGACCCGCTCTCGCGCGTCCCCCAGCTGCTCGAGACTCTCGCCGCCCCGCGCGTCGCGGTGCTCGGTAACCACGACCATTGGAGCGGCCCCCAGGAACTGCGCCTCGGGCTCGAGCGCATCGGCGTGCGCGTGCTGCGCAACGAGAACACCGCGGTGCGCCTGCGCGGCGTCGACTTCAACGTCATCGGCATCGACGACAGCACCACCCAGCACGACGACGTGGCGGCCGCCTTCAAGGGCGCGGGCAGCGCGTCACGCCTCGTGCTCACGCACACACCCTCGGCCGCCGCGAAGCTCCCGGCCTGGGAAGACCTGCTGTGCCTCTCGGGCCACACCCACGGAGGCCAGTGGGACGTGCCGGGACTCACCAAGGGCGTCTTCCGCACCGTGGGCCAGCCCTGGTACCGCGGCGCGTACGGCGTGCGCGGCAACCAACTCTACGTGAACCGCGGGCTCGGCTTCGGCAAGGGCACCCAGATGCCCCGCATCAACTCCGAGCCCGAGGTGACGCTGCTCACCCTGCGCCACCGCCCCCTGGGCTGATCAGCTCGCGGGCGCGGCGACCGGCTCGTCGGCCTTCGGCTCCACCGGCGCGCTCGGCTTCGACGCGTTGGGGACGATGCTCCCGAAGTTGCCGCGCACCCCGAGGATGATGCCGTAGCCGCCCGAGGTGTAGATGCCGTTGCCCACCGGGCCCGCGACGATGTCGGGGTTGGTCTGGCCGCGCAGCACCTGGCTGTCGGTGACCACGGTGGTGTTGGTCGGCGTGAACATCGCGCCGACGATGACATCGAGCGGCCCCAGGTGCCCGGTGACGCCACCGGTGAAGATGAAGCGCGTGGGGTGGGTCCAGTCGACGGAGTAGGTCGCGGTCGGCGCGGCGCCGGTCTCGTACAGCGCGCCCAGGCTCACCGAGACGTACTTCATGATGCGGTACGAGGCCCCGAGGCGGACGCTCCAGGTCGCGTGCCAGTTCTTCTTCACGCCGAAGGGGACGATGGGCGAGCTGTTGCCCAGCGCGGTCAGCGTCACGTTCTCGGGCGTGAGCAGCAGCTGGTCGACCGAGTCCCAGCCCTGGTAGACGAAGTCGAAGTTGATGCCGAGGTTGGCCATGGGCGTCACGCGCGCGCCGACCTTCACCTCCCAGGGCATGGTCATGGTGAGCGTCGCGACGTCGCCGTTGATGCTCGCCCCCTGGGCCTTGAAGTAGTCCGAGAGCTCCGCGGTGAACTTGCCCTTCGCCTTGAAGGGAATGGCGGGACGCACCGAGGCGCCCAGCGAGAGCCAGTCGAAGGGCTGCGCCATCAACCCGAGGATGCCGGTGAAGCCCACCTGCCCCGGGAGATCGATGGCCACCGTGGCGTCGTAGTTGGGGTCCTCTTCGCGCTGCTTCATCGGGTTGAAGCCCAGGGCGTCACCGCCATAGAGCGTCTGGGTTTGCTGAAACTGCGAGACCGTGAGCTGCGCCGAGATGCCCACCTGGAAGCGCTGGTGGATGGCGTACGCCAGCGACAGCGTCGGGTAGGCGATCAGGATGTTGGTGCTGATCAAGGCGTAGCGCTGGGGCGCGTACTTGATGGGGCTCTCCAGGAAGTCGCCATTGTCCTTCTTCGTGTAGTTCGGGGTCGGGTAGTCGTAGCGCCCTTGCGAGGGCGGCGCGAAGAGCCCGAGCGCGACCGTGAAGGGGCGATTGGCGAGCTTGAACCCGTAGCTCGCGCCGAAGAACGGCAGGAAGAACGGAGCCGGGTTGCTCTTCACCACCTGGATCTGCGCGTTGGGGTTCGCCGGATCGAAGCCCGGGTCCTGCCGGTGGAAGCTCACGTCGTGGCGGATCAGATCGAGGTCCGCGAGAAACGAGAACCCGCCCAGCTGCGTGAGGCCCGCCGGGTTGTACTGCATGGCCGTGAGATCGTCGGCCTGGGCCGCGAACGCCCCTCCCTGCACCATCGCCTTCGCGCCGTTGTCGCCGAAGTAGAAACCAGACGCGTGCGCACTCATGGCGCCGCACAGCAGGCACAGCTCGAAGAACCGCTTCATGATGGTGGGACCCTCCCCGGGGGGTGAAGGGCGCGCACCGTACACGAAAAAACGAAAACGCCGACTCCCACGCGGGGGAATCGGCGCTCTCGAACGGTCACTGCCGGTCGGCGCTCAGCGGGCCGGCGGAGGCGGAGGACGGAAGCCCCCAGCGGCCGGCGGGGGTGCCGCTCCGCCAGGCGCCGGCGTCACGTTGCGCGGCCGAGCGACGGGCGCCGGGGGCGGCGGGTTCGGGTTGGGCGGGAGCTGGGGGTTGACCTGGTACGGAAGGTCGCGGCGCAGGTCGGGGTAGTACGGGCGCTGCGGCTGGTTGAGCTGCGGGTTGGTCACGCTCGACGCAGGCGGAGGCGGGGCATAGCCACCGGAGTTACCCGGGTTGCGCGAACCGCCGGCCGGAGGCGGGGGGGTGTAGCTGCCCGAACCACCGCTGGGATTCGTCGGCATGTACGTGCCCGACGACGCGGGAGGGGGCGGCGGCGCGTAGCTCCCGGTGTTCCCGCCAGGGTTCGTCGGCATGTACGTGCCCGATGACGCGGGAGGGGGCGGCGGCGCGTAGCTGCCCGTGTTGCCGCCCGGGTTCGTCGGCATGTACGTGCCCGACGGAGGACGGTACCCACCACCCGTGTTCGGGGGAATGACGGTGCCACCATTGCCGCTCGGAGGCGGGGGCGGCGGGACGTAGCCCCCACCGCTGCTGCCGGTGTTCGGGGGCGGGACATAACCGCCACCGCTGCTACCCGTGTTCGGAGGCGGGATGTAGCCGCCACCGCTGTTCCCGGAGGGAGGCGGCGGCGGGGGGACGTAGCCACCACCACTGTTCCCCGTGTTCGGGGGCGGCACGTAACCGCCACCGCTGTTGCCAGTGTTCGGGGGCGGGACGTAGCCGCCGCCGCTGTTACCCGAGGGAGGCGGCGGGGGAACGTAGCCACCACCGGTGTTGGGAGGCGGGACGTAGCCACCACCACTGTTCCCCGAGGGAGGCGGAGGAGGACGGTACCCACCGCCGGTGTTGGGGGGCGGCACGTAGCCACCGCCGGTGTTCGAGGGAGGAGGCGGGGGGTAGTAACCACCACCCGTGTTCGACGACGGCGGCGGCGGCGGGCGGTACCCACCGTTGTTGCCAGCCGGAGGCGGGTTGTAGCCGTTGTACCCGTTGTTGCTCGGAGGCGGCGCGCCGTAGCGGCTCGGGGGCGCCGACTGCCACTGCGCGGGAATGGCCGTGTGGTAGTTCGGGGGCGGCGGCGCGTAGCGCGCGGGCGGCTGGTACGTGTTGTACGGCGGCACGTACTGCGAGGGCGGCACGTAGGTGCGCGGCGGGTAGGTGATGACGATGTTCTGCGAGGGCAGCGGGTACGTGCCGGGCGTGCCGAGCGCGTCGTAGTAGCGGTAGCCGTCGTAGAAGACGTAGCACCCGCGGTACTGGTCCCAATAGTAGGTGTTGGAGCACGGGTAGTTGGGATCGCAGCTGGTCGTCGTCGTCACGACCCGGGTCGCCGGGTAGGACCGCACGACACAGCCGCTCGACATCATCCCCAGAGCGGTGAGAGCGGCAACAGCAGTTCCCTTGAGTGGCAGGCGCATGGCGGCTTCCTTGGAGGCAGTGTGGCGGCGACCGAGACGGGCCCACCCGTGTTGCATTCAATCGCACGGCAACGACGCACGCATTAGAGACGTGGTTCCGTGAAACGTCCAAACCTTTGGATTTGCCTGATTCTTCTCGCCGGCTGCGGGCTGCCCACCCCGCGTACCGGGCAGGTGGTCAGCCCCGGCGTGGGCCGCGCCGTCTTCGAGGCCCGCACCAACGGGACCGACCTGGTGCCGATCACCGTGCTCTTCCCCGCACTCGACGATGGCGCACCGGTCGGAGGTCCCCACCCCGGGGTGGTCTTCATCCAGGGCGGCTTCGTGTCCACCGCCCGCTACGAATGGCAGGCCGTGGAGCTCGCCCGCGCCGGCTACGTGGTCGCGATCCCCGAGAACCAGCTCGCGCTCGCCTTCTTCTCCGTCGACTACGGCCAGACCGCGCGCGCGTTGCTCGCCACCCCTCCGGCGGGCTCGCTGCTCGAGGGCCTGGTCGACGCCCAGCGGCTCGCCGTCGCCGGCCACAGCCTCGGCAGCGTGGTGGCGATGAAGCTGGCGCTGCAGGGCAACTTCCAGGCGGTGGTCCTCGAGGCCGGGTTCCCCGACGGGGCCGATGCCGCCCAGCTGCCGGGCTTCACCCGGCCCTCGCTCTCGCTGGCCGGCGCGCTCGACTGTTCGGCGAAGCTCGCGTCCGTGCGCGAGGGCTGGCAGGGCCTGTCGTCGCCCACGGCGCTCACCGTGCTCAGCGGGGTGACGCACTACCAGTTCACCAATGCCCAGACCGAAGACGTGCAGCGCAAGTGCGTGCCCGAGGCCAGCCTCGACGACGCCCACGCGCGCATCATGCAGGCCGTGCTCGGCTTCCTGGAGGCCGCCCTGCGCGACGGCAGCGTGGGGCAACCCGCCCTCGAGGCCGTGCCCGGCGTGACCGTGGAGGCGCGGTGATGCGCGCCCTGCTGATGGTCGTGGTCCTGGGCGCGACGACGGCCCTCGCCGAGGGCGGCTGGCTGACGGCCCGCGGCCGGCTGCAACCCGAGCTGCGCTTCGAGGCCTGGGGTGGCACGCGCACCGCGGGCCTGGGCTTCGTGCGCCCCGACGCACCGGGCGCCGGGGCCGGGCTCTCGGCCGAGCTGGTCTACGCGTACTTCGATCGCACCGCGGAGCTCCGGGCCGCCCGGGTGTGGCAGTTCTCGCAGAACCGCTTCGGCACCGGCTCGGCCGTGCTCGGCGGCTCGCTGCACGTGGTGCCGGAGCGCTTCGACGCCGGCCTCGGGCCCCACGCCGGCCTCAACCTCGCGCTGGGAGGCGAGGTCTTCACCGTCGACCTTGGGCTGCAGACCGGGGTGGAACTCTTCTTCCGCGACCTGGTGCCGCGCCTGCCCCAGCGGCTGCTGATCAGCGCCAACCTGCGCCTCGGCGACTGGGGCATCGGGCTGCACCTGCGCGGCGGCGTCGACCTCGTGCCCGGCCACGCCTTCGTGGGCCGCGGCGAGGCGGCGCTCTCGCTCTCGTGGTTCGGTTTCGAGAAGGCGCGGTAGGCTTCGGGGCTCATGGCCCTGGACCAGTTGACCGAAGTGCTGCAGGCCGACGTCGCCCGCTTTCCCCGCGCGCGGCTGACCGTCACCAGGGGCCCCGACAAGGGCCTCGAGGTGGTGCTCGAGGGGCAACCCGTCGTGGTCGGCAGCGACGAGTCGTGCCAGCTCAAGCTCACCGACAGCTCGGTCTCGCGGCGGCACTTCGAGCTCACCGGCGGCCCCGGCGGTTACCGCCTGCGAGACCTGCGCAGCACCAACGGCGTGCGCGTCGAGGGCGTGCAGGTGATGGAGGGCAAGCTCTCGGACAAGGTGCGCCTCACCGTCGGCCGCACCGAGCTCCGCTTCGAGCCGGAGCGCCACGAGATCCAGTGGCCGCTCTCGCCGCACGAGCGCTTCGGCGAGGTGCTCGGCCGCAGCCTGGTGATGCGCCGCCTGTTCGCCGTGCTCGAGCGCGCCGCGCCCACCGAGTCTCCCGTCATCCTCGAGGGCGACCCGGGCACCGGCAAGGAGCTGCTCGCCCAGGCGATCCACGCCAGGAGCGCCCGCCGCGAGGGGCCCTTCGTGGTGGTGGACCTCGGGGCCTCGAGCGAGCCGCTGATGGACAGCGACCTGTTCGGCCACGACGTCTCGTCGGCCCGCCCCAACGCCCGCCCCGGCGCCTTCGAGGAGGCCGAGGGCGGCACGCTCTACCTCGACGAGGTCGCCGAGCTCCCCAACGGGCTGCAGGCCAAGCTGCTGCGCGCCCTCGAGACGAAGGAGATCAAGCGCCCCGGCGTGGGCGGCACGGCGAAGGTCGACGTGCGCGTGGTGGCCTCGACGCACGAGGACCTCGAGGCCGAGGTGAAGGCCGGGCGCTTTCGCGAAGACCTGTTCTTCAAGCTCTCGGTGTTCCGCGTGCGCGTGCCCCCGCTGCGCGAGCGCCCCGACGACGTGCCCCAGCTGGTGCGGCACTTCGAGGCGAAGAACAAGGGCGGCCAGGCGGTCAGCGACGAGACCCTGCAGATGCTCACCCGCCACGACTGGCCAGGCAACGTGCGCGAGCTGCGCAACGTGCTCGAGCGCCTCGACGCCTTCCCCGACCTCGGCGGCAGCGCCATCGCCCGCGCCCTGGGCAAGAACCTCGACGCCACCAACGACGAGACCTCCGGGGCGAAGCTGCGCCAGGAGGTGTCCAACCAGCTCCTCTCGTTGCCGTACCACGAGGCCAAGGAGCGGGTGCTCGAGAGCTTCGAGAAGACCTACCTCCTCGAGCACCTGAAGGCCGCCAACGGGGTGGTGACCCGCGCGGCACAGCGGGCCGGCCTGCCGCGGCAGTCGGTGCACCGCATGCTCCGGCGCCTGGGCATCAACACCAGCGACGAATGAGAATCGAAGTGGTGCGTGCGCGCTCCGTCCGCGCGGGCGGAAGCGGCCTCCTGAGGCTTCGCGGGGTTGGCGTCGGTACGGGCGGTGCTCCGGCTCGGTGACGCGCGGCGCTCGTGCCGCGCACCACCTCGAAGGAGTCACCCTTGCGCATCGCCCCCTCGCCGGCCCCTCAGCCCGAAGCCGAACCGTCCCCCACCCTGCCCCTCACGCGCGGAGCCCAGGGCGCGAACGTGGTGGAGGCCCAGCACCAGCTGCTGCACGCCGGCTTCTCCCTCCCGCGCTACGGCGCCGACGGGCAGTTCGGGGGCGAGACGGCAGCGGCCCTCGCGCGGTTCCAGGCAAAGTACGGGCTGCCCCGCACCGGCTGCTTCGACGCGGCCACCCTCGAGGCCCTGGCGCGCGCGCGGCCACCTTCCCCCGACTACGACGCGCTCTTCGCCGACGGCGTCCTGCGCGGGGTGCTGGCCGTGGGCTTCGACGAGAACGGAGCCCACCTCCGCGAGCAGGCGGCGGTGGCGGAGGGCCTCACCCAGCGCGGCTATCGCCCGGTCACCGACGCCCAGCGCGCGCAGTGGGGCCTCGACGCCGACGGGCGCTACGTGGCCCGGACCTCCGAACAGGACGGCCCAACCGGCGCGGTGGTGCTGGAGCTGATCACCCCCCAGACCGCCCACGCCCGGGACCGCTTCGCCGCCGCGCTGCGCGGTCAAGAGTTGGTGCTCTACGGTGGGCACGGCCGCTACGGCTCGGGGCCCGACTTCGATGACATCCGCTCGCCCGCGGGGAACTTCGTCATCGGCCCCCCCTTCGAGGCGGGCCACGTCGCGCTGGGCGCCAACGACCTGGGCGCCGCGCCGCTCATGCCCGGGTACCAGCTGATGTTCTTCGACGGCTGCAACACCTACCGCTACTTCGACGACCTGCGCTCCCGCACGCCCGGGAAGACCCCGCAGACGCTCGACGTCATCGGCTCGACCACCGAGCTGTACTGGAGCACCACCGCCTTGAACCTGCTCACCGCTCTCGACGACGTCTCGGCCCGGGAGGACCTGGGGGTGCTGGAGCGCGACCTCGACGAGAACAACCGCCAGGGGCCGGGTGATCAGCGCCGGTATTTCACTGGGGACGGATTCGAGGACAACGTCAGGCCGGGGTGACGGGCCGCGTCACCAGACAAGAACTGGCGCTGCTGATCAGGCTGTGCCATAGGAGGTGCTCGGTCGGTGCGATGCATGTCTGCTAGTCGCAGCGAGGAGCGCGGGGGGATTCTCAGCGTTCCCTGTGTCACACCGCACCGTAACTCTGCTTTTTGAAGGTCACTTCGTCGCGAGCCGCTCGAAGAGTCGTTCGAGCTCGGCCTCGTCGGCGGTGCCCACGAAGCGGTCGATGACCCGCCCTTCCCGGTCGACGATGATCAACGTGGGCAGCGAGAGCACGCCGTAGGCGTGTTCGATGTCCGGGTCACCCAGGGCCACGAAGCGCGCCAGGTCCGGCAGCTCGGAGGCGAACTCGGTCACCAGCGGCACCTGCCCCGGCGGATCGTCTTCGTCGATGGCCACCAGGGTGATGCCCCGGGCCTCGTAGCGCTTGATCATCGCCAGCAGCCACGGGAGTTCCGCGCGGCACGGCGGACACCAGGTGGCCCAGAAGTCGATGACCACCACCTTGCCGCGCAGCTCCGCCAGCGAGACCCGCCCGCCCTGCAACCGCTCGAGGGAGAACGGGGGCGCGAGCGGACCCGCGGGGGGCCGAGGCGCGGGCGGAGGCTGGGGACTGAAGATCCACAGCGCGGTCGTCACCGACAGGGCCACGGCGATGATCCACAGGGTTCGGGTGGACATGCTCAGCGGCCCTCGAAGTGGGGGGCGCGCCGCTCGGCCGCGGCCTTCAGGCCTTCGCCGAGATCGGCGCTGCCGTAGCTCTGCGCCTGGGCCAGGGCCTCGCGTTCCAGCGCGGCCTGCAGCGCGACCCGGTCGACGGCGAGCCCCCGACGCAGCGCGCCCACGGCCAGCGGCGCGCCCAGGGCGATCTGCGCCGCCAGGGCCATGGCTCGCGGCAACACCTGCTCGCGGGGCACGGCCTCGAGCGCCAGTCCCATGGCCTGCGCCTCCCGGCCGTCGAAGCGGCGGCCGGTCAGCAGCAGCTCGGCGGCGCGCTGGGCGCCCACCTTGCGGGGGGCGAGGTACGTGGCGCCCATGCCCGGGTGGAGCCCCAGCTGCACGAAGTTGAGCGCCAGCTTCGAGTCGTCGCCCACGATGACCAGGTCGCAGGCCAGGGCCACGCACAGCCCCGCGCCGATGGCCGGCCCCTCGATGGCCGCGATGACCGGCACCGGCAGGTCCAGCACCGAGAGGTAGCGGGAATAGAAGGAGAGCATGAAGCGCCGCGCGTCCTCGAAGGGCAGGCTGCGCAGGCTCTCGAGCATCGCCAGGTCGCCACCCGCGGAGAACGCGCCGCCGGCCCCGGTGAGCACCACGGCCCGGAGCCCCGGGGTGCCGAGCAGCTCCGCCACCCGGGCCTGGAGCGCGTCACCCAGCTCGGGAGACATCGCGTTCTTGCGCGGCACGTCGTTGAGGGTGAGCACCGCCACGCCTTCGGACTGCGTGAGTTCGACCGAGGAAGCCATGGGCGCCGTCTACCTGCCCCCGGCCCGCCTGCACACCACGGCCTGATCAGGTGTCAGTGCCTTGGACTTCTGAACTCGAACGTGGTGAGGCCTCGAAAAATGACGACCTTCAAGTGGATGACGCTCGGCGCGGTGCTCGGCTTCTCGGTGGCCATGGGCTTGTCATGTGGGGCCTCCACCAAGTGCTCGGCGTCGACCTGCGCCTTCGGGTGCTGTGACGCGAGCGGCTCGTGCCAGATGGGCAGCTCCGACGGGCAGTGTGGCGGCCAGGGCCTGGCGTGCACGGCGTGCTTCATCGGCCAGAGCTGTCAGTTCGGCCAGTGCAAGTCGGCCAACGGCACCGGCACCGGCGGGAACACGGGGACCGGCGGCAACACCGGCACCGGCGGCGGCAACACCGGCACCGGCGGCGGCAACACCGGCACCGGTGGCGGCAACACCACGCAGTGCGGCCCCAACAACTGCAACGGCTGCTGCAACTCGAACGGAGCCTGCGTGCAGATGCCCAACAACGCCAACAACACCACCTGCGGCAGCGCGGGCAACGCCTGCCTCAACTGCGCGAACACCAACGCCACGTGCAACCCTTCGACGCGCACCTGCAACAGCACGGGCACCGGCGGTGGCGGCGGGACGACGGTCTGCGACGGCTGCGTTCTGCCCAGCGGCACCTGCGTGGGCTTCCAGGTCGCCAACAGCAGCGCGGTCACCTGCGGCGGCGGCGGCTCGGCCTGCATCGCCTGCGGCGCGGGCCAGACCTGCAGCGCGGGCCAGTGCACCGGCGGCACCCCCACCTGCACCACGGTCTCGAGCTTCTCCGTGAACCGGCCCAACGCCTTCTACACGCCGATGCCGGACGGGGGCGTGGGCTACGAGTTCACCTCGGCCGAGGCCTTCAGCGCCGCGGCCGACCCCGCGAACGTGCTCATCATGGAGATGATCTGGGCCATCGACGGCGCCTCGACCGGGGCCACCCTCGGCGCCCACGACCTCGCGCTCGAGGGCAACTACGCCAGTTGCACGTACTGCGCGACGTACAACGAGGGGTGCACCGCGGGCACGTGCACCAAGCGCTTCCTCGCGCGCTCCGGCACCATGAACCTGAGCAGCGCCCCGCGGCTGCCCGCCGGCTTCTTCAGCGGCGCGCTGAGCAACGTGCGCTTCGAAGAGTGGAACTTCTCCACGGACATGGCCGTGAGCGGGGGCCGCTGCGTCGTGCTCACCTCCGCGAACCTCGCGGGCATCCCCGTGGTGCCCTGAAGTAGGCTGTCGCCCGAAGTGTCTCTCGAGCCCGGAACCAGAGTCGGTCGCTACACCATCTCCCGCCTGGTGGCGCAGGGGGGCATGGCCGAGGTGTACCGGGCCGAGCAGGACCTCACGGGGGGCATCAGCCGCCCCGTGGCGGTGAAGGTCATCCGGCCCGAGTACTCGGAGTCGGACGACTTCCGCGAGATGTTCCTCGACGAGGCGCGCACCGCCTGCACGCTGAGCCACCCCAACATCGTGCACATCTACGAGGTGGGCGAGACCGACGACGGCCAGCTCTACATGGCCATGGAGCTGGTGCCCGGCGAGACCCTGGCCACGGTCAACCGCACGCTGCGCGAACACGACGAGCGGTTCAGCGACGAGGCCCTCTTCTCCATCGGCATCTCGTGCTGCAGCGCGCTCGACGCCGTGCACGCGCTCAAGGTCGAGAGCGGGCTGGCGAACCTGGTGCACCGCGACGTGTCGCCGCACAACCTGCTGCTCTCGACGTCGGGCAGCTTGAAGCTCATCGACTTCGGCATCGCCAAGGCGGCGACCAACCGCAACCTGACCATGCCCGGGGTGACCAAGGGCAAGGCCGGCTACTTCTCCCCCGAGCAGGCGATGGGGAAGAAGCTCGACGGGCGCAGCGACCTCTTCTCGCTGGGCGTGACCCTCTACAAGCTGGCCTCGGGGGGCACGCCCTTCGACGACTACACCAACCACGGCGAGCGCCACGCGGCCCTGGTGCGCGGCCAGTGGAAGGACCTCGACGAGGTGTACCCCGGGCTGCCCGAGGGCTTCTACGCGGTGGTCAAGCGCGCCCTGGGGGTCAAGCCGGAGGACCGCTACCAGACGGCGCGCGAGCTGCGCGAGGCGCTCGAGCGGGCCGCCTTCGACGCCCACCTCCGCGTGGGCCAGTCGAGCCTGATGGGCTACCTCGACGACGACGGCGAGGTGACCGCCGAGGGTGGCAGCCGCATGTCGGCCTTCCCCGGCATCTCGGCGCCGCCGTCGGCCACGCTGCGCGGCCCGGTCACCCTGCCCCCGGAGCCGGCGCCGAATGCCGCGTCGGTGCGCTCGCTGCCCGCGCATCGCACCGAGCGCCTGCCCCCGGTCCCCCCCGACGAGCGCCACGCGCTGCGCCGGGCCCTGCTCATCGGCGCCTTCGTGCTCGCGGTGGTGCTGGGCGTGGGCGGCACGGTGTTCATGCTGGGCGCGCCGCCACAGAGCCCGCCGCCGCCGCGGCTGCTGGTGGGGGCGAAGGCGCAGCAGCCCCAGCCGCCCCCGGTGGCGCCGCCGGAGCCGGCAGTCGAGGTCGCGGAGCCCGACTCGGGTGAAGAGGTGGCGGTGGTGGTGGAAGAAGTGCCCACGCCCCCCCCCCCCGCGGTGAAGCCGAAGGTGAAGCCCCGGCCGGTGGCGCTCGCCCCGCGGCCCACGCCCGAGAAGCCGCCCGACAAGCCCCCGGTGACGAAAGACGAGCCCATCCCCGAGGGCACGGGGAAGCTGGTGATCAGCGTGGGCGACAACACCGGGCGCCACGTGATCACCGTGCAGGGTGAAGAGTGGGGCGCGCCGCCCCTCAAGCGCAAGGTGGCCAGCGGCGTGTACCGGGTGCAGGTCAAGCTGCAGGACGGGAGCGCGAGCAGCACCCGGGCCTCGGTCTGGCCGGACAAGACGACGGAGCTGGTGCTGGACCCGGTGAGCGGACGGTGGTCTTCGAGGAACCAGTAACCAGCAGGCAGCTGTCGCCTTCGAGGGTTTCATGTCGAGTGGGCTTGGAGCAGTCGCCACCTACGCGCTGTTGACGGTGCTCTGGGGCACCATCCTGGTGTTGTACGTGCGGCAGCGGCGCGCGGCCCGGGGTGACGCGCTGATCACCCTGCTGCTCACGGTGCTCATCCTCGACGCCTTCAAGACCTTCGTCGAGAGCGCGTACTTCGGGCTCGTGTTTGGCGCGACCTTCGGCCTGTTGTCCGAGAGCTTCAAGGTGCTCAGCCGGGCCGAGTTCCTCACCACGGTGAAGCTGCTCAACGTGCTGGTGGCGGTGGTGGTGCTCGGCTGGCTGGTGCGCTTCTGGATGCCCACCGAGCTCGCGCGCCGGGCCGCACAGCGCGCCGCCGAAGAAAAGCTGCGCCGCGAGCTCGAGGACAGCCTGCGGGCCGCGCGCGAAGGCGAGGAGCGCTTTCGCCTCGCGGCCGGCGCGAGCCGCGACTTCGTGTGGGACTTCGACGCGCGCACCGGGCGCATCGACACCTCGCCCCGCTTTCCCGAACTGCTGGGCTACAGCGCGGCTGAGTGGCCTCCGACCGCCGAGCCCTGGCTGCGGGTGGTGCACGCCGATGACTGCGCCTCGGCCATCGTCGCCATCCGCACCGCCCTCGAGGGCACCGCCTCGACCTACGAGCGGAAGCTGCGCGTGCTGCGCAAGGACGGGAGCGTGGCCCACCTCCACACCAGCGGGGCGGTGGTGCGCGACGAGGCGGGCCAGGCGATCCGCTTCGTGGGCTTCATCCGCGACATCACCCAGGAGCTTGCCGACGAGGCGGCGCGGGTGCAGACCCAGAAGCTCGAGAGCCTGGGCCTGCTCGCCGGCGGCATCGCCCACGACTTCAACAACCTGCTCACCGTCATCTCGGCCAGCCTCTCGCTCGCCGAAGTGCAGGCCGCGAAGGGCGCCTCGGTGAAGGACACGCTGGGCACCGCCGGGCTGGCCGTGACGCGGGCCACGGTGCTCACGAGGCAACTGCTGGCCTACGCGGGCCGGGGCCGGCTCTCCCAGCACCCGCTCGACCTCAACCAACTGGTCGACGCCATGGGCGAGCTGCTCTCGGTCTCGGTCCCCCCGCGGGTGAAGTTCGAGCGCGCGCTGCAGCCAGGGCTGCCGCCGGTGAAGGGCGACGACGGCCAGCTGCAGCAGGTGGTGATGAACCTCATCACCAACGCCGCCGAGGCCATCGGCGAGGGCGAAGGCACGGTGACCCTGCGCACCGAGGCCCTGACGCTGACCGCCACGCCTGACGACGTCACCTCCGGCGTCGCGCCGCTGGGGCCGGTGGTGCGCCTGACGGTGAGCGACACCGGCGCGGGCATGACCCCGGACGTCAAGGCGCACCTCTTCGACCCCTTCTTCAGCACCAAGGGCTCGGGCCGCGGCCTGGGCCTGGCCGCGCTGGCGGGCATCTTGCGCTCCCACGGCGGGGCCATCGGGCTGACCAGCGCGCCGGGCCGGGGCACGACCTTCTCGGTGTACCTGCCGGCGCTCCCCCCGCGGGAAAAGGTGGCGGCGAAGGTGGCGGCGTCGCGGTCCCTCACCCCGCTGCGCGCGCGCGTACTGCTGGTCGACGACGAGGCGCTCCTGCGCAAGAGCGCGCGTCGGTTGCTGGTAGCCCTGGGCTGCACCGTCGAAGAGGCGACCACCGGCGCCGACGCCGTGGCCCAGGTGACCGCGCGCCCCCACGACTTCGACGTGGTGCTGATGGACGTGACCATGCCCGGCATGGACGGCTACGAGGCGGCGCGGCGCCTGGCGGACCTGGCCCCGCACCTGCCGGTGGTGCTCTCGAGCGGGTACTCCGGCGTCGAGGGCGGCGGGCCGCTGCCCGAGGGCGTGCGGTCGCTGGCCAAGCCCTACGACGTCGCGCGGCTGGAGGCGGTGCTGCGCGACGCGGTGCCCCAACCGACGGCCTGAGCCGCTGACGGGCGGTGCGAGGCAGGCGGGGGTGCGTTAGACCGGCGCCATGCTGCTCGACGCCGCCACGCTGTCCCGCATCGCCGGTCTCAAGCTGCGGGCGCGCGCGGTCGTCGAAGGGGTCCTCTCCGGCCAACACAAGTCGCCACACCAGGGCCAGAGCGTCGAGTTCGCCGAGCACAAGGAATACGCGCCCGGCGACGAGCTGCGCCACCTCGACTGGAAGGCCTTCGGCAAGTTCGACAAGTATTACGTCAAGCGCTTCGAGCACGAGACGAACCTCCGGGCGGTGATGGTGGTCGACACCTCGGGGTCCATGGGCTTCGGCACCACCGGGCTCTCGAAGCTGGACGTGGCCCGGGTGATGGCCGCGACGCTCAGCCACCTGCTGGTGCGGCAGCAAGACGCGGCGGGCGTGGCGCTGGTGGCGGCCGGGCGCTTCGCCGAGGTGCCCCCGCGTTCGGCGGCGACGCACCTCCAGGTGGTGCTCGGGGCGCTCGAGACGGCCACCGCCCAGGGGCCCACCGACCTCGCGAGCGCGGCCGACACCCTCGCCGAGAAGCTCCCCCGGCGCAGCCTGGTGTGCGTGTTCTCCGACTTCTTCGACGAGAAGCAGGACGCCCTCAAGCGCGTGCTGGCCCTGCGCTCGCGCAAGCACGACGTGGCCCTCTTCCACCTGCTCGACCCGGCCGAGCTCCTGTTCCCCTTCGAAGACCCCACGCTCTTCGTGTCCATGGAAGACGCGCGCCAGGTCGAGGTCAACCCGCGGGAGATCCGCGAGAGCTACCTCGAGGAGTTCGGGCGCTTCCTCGCCAACACCAAGGACGCCTGCCGCGCGGCAGACTGCGACTACGAGCTGGTGCGCACCGACGAGCCCATCGACCAGGCGTTGCTGCGGTTCCTCGCGCGGCGCGGCGGGCGACTCTAAGCTCCCGCCCGGGGCCTGGGGCCTCGCATCACGGGTGGAGCCTGGCCCGAAGAGACGTTCGCTGACGGTGTGGGGCGTGGTGGTCCAATCCCCCGCGAGGAGCCTCGATGCAGGACGACAGGACGCAGCCCCCCACCCCCTTTGACGACGCCGCGTTTCGTCGCCTCGCGGAGTTCGCACCCGACGGGCTCATCGCGCACGACGCGCACGACGTCTTGTGGGCCAACGATGCCGCCGCGAGGCTCCTCGGCCTGCCCTCTCCCTCGGCGATGGTGGGCCGCGCGGTGCTGGGCTTCGTCGCGCCCGAGAGCCTCGAGCAGGTCAAGGCCCGGGTGGCGCGCATGCTGGCCACGGGGAACCCTGAGCCCAGCGACCCCGAGTTCTTCCTGCACCCCGATGGCCAGCGGGTGCCCGTCGAGGTGAGCGCCTCTCCGCTGGGGGGCGGGGTGGTGCTGGTCGCGGTGCGCGATCTCCGGCCCCGGCTCCAGGCCGAGCACGCCCGGCACACGGCCGAGGCCCGCTCACGCGCCTTCTTCGACGCGTCGACGGCGGCCATGGGCATCTCGCGCGCCGGGGTGCACGTCGAAGTGAACGCCGCCTACGCTCAGCTCTTCGGCTACCCCTCGCCGGAGGCGTTGAACGGAGTGCCCATTCTCGACCTCATCGACCCCGCGGACCACGCGCGCATCAAGGAGAACGTGCGCCTGCGCAGCGAGGGGGTCCCGGCGCCGTCGTCGTACCCCGCGAAGGGTCGTCGTCGGGACGGCACGGCGCTGGACCTCGAGGTGCATGCCTCGGGCTACGTCGACGCCGGCGTGACCATGACCGTGGTGGTGATGCGCGACGTCACCGCCCAACGCGAAGCAGAGCAGCGCCTGGCCCAGAGCGAGCGCCGGCACCGGGAGTTGCTGCAGCGGGTGCCCGTCGGCGTGTGGGAAGAGGACCTCTCGGAGCCCAAGCGCTTCCTCGACGAGCTCAAGGCCCGCGGGGTGACCGACTTCCACCAGCACTTCCGCGTGCACCCCGAAGACGTGGCGCGCTGCACCCGGGGCTTGCGGGTGCTCTCGGTGAACGCGGCGGCCTGCGAGATGGTGGGCGCGAAGGACGAAGCCGAGCTGCTGGCCAACCTGCACCGCGTCTTCCTGCCCGAGTCGTTGCCCGACCTGGGCACGGAGATCGCCGACCTGATGAGCGGCAGCAAGGTGGCCACCTCCGAGGGGTGGAACGGCACGCTCACCGGGGACAGGCGCTGGGTGGCGGTGCGCGCCACGCTCGACGAGGGCCACGAAGACGACTGGTCGCGGCTGCTGGTCACCACCACCGACATCACCGACCGCTGGAAGGCGCGGCAGGAAAAGGAGGCCCTCGAAGAGCAGCTGCGGCACGCCGAGAAGCTCGAGGCCGTGGGCCGGCTCGCCGGCGGCGTGGCCCACGACTTCAACAACCTGCTGGCCGCCATCTTGAGCAGCGCCGAGGTGTCGCTCGAGGACGTGGCGCCCGGCTCGGGCGAGCACGAGAGCCTCACCCTGATTCACGAGGCCGCGCTGCGCGCCCGCGACCTGGTGAAGCAGATCCTCACCTTCAGCCGGAAGGACAAGCCGAAGCACACCCCCATCGACCTCTCGCAGGCGGTGGAGCAGGCCATGGGCCTGGCGCGCGCGGCGATCCCCTCCACGGTGGCGCTGTCGGTGGCGGTGGCCCGCGACGTGGGCACGGTGCTGGCCGACCGCACCCAGGTGCACCAGGTGGTGCTCAACCTCTGCGCCAACGCCCGCGACGCGGTGGGGCCCCACGGGCGCATCGACGTCTCGCTGTGCCGGGTGGAGGAGCCGGGCTCGCCGCCCCGCGCCCGGCTGCGGGTGAAGGACGACGGCATGGGCATGGACTCCGCGGTGCGCGCCCGGCTCTTCGAGCCCTACCTCACCACCAAGGCCCAGGGCCACGGGCTGGGCCTGGCCGTGGTGCACGGCATCGTGGAAGCGGCCGGGGGCACCATCGACGTCGAGAGCGCCCCGGCCCAGGGCTCATGCTTCGACGTGCTCTTCCCCCTGGTGGAGGCCGCGCCGGCACCGGTGGCGCCGGTGGTCACCGGGGCCGGAGGCCACGAGCACGTGCTGGTGGTCGACGACCAGCCCATGGTGCGCACCGCCCTGCGGCGCATCCTGGTGTCCCTGGGCTACCGGGTGACGGAGGCCTGCGACGGGCAGGAGGCGCTGGAGCGCTTCCGGGCCGCCCCGGCCGACTTCGACCTCGTGGTCTCGGACCAGACGATGCCCCGGCTCACGGGGCTGGAGCTGGCCCGCGCGCTCCACGCCGAGCGGCCCCAGGCCCGCATCATCATCTGCAGCGGCTTCAGCGACGCCCTCGACGAGGCCAGCGTGCAGGCGGCCGGAGTGACGGCGGTGATGGCCAAGCCGGTCGATCGGGCGACGATGGCCGCGGCGGTGCGAAGGGCGCTCGCCTGACGGGCTGTGTTACGCAGCGCTCGTGACTTTCGGTCAGCCGTGGTTCCTCGCAGGTACGCTCGCAGCCCTCATCCCGCTGCTGGTGCACCTCTTCGATCGCCGTCGACCGCGGCAGGTGCCCTTCGCGGCGCTCGACTTCGTGCTCCGCAGCCAGAAGCGCACCGCCTCGCGCCTGCGCCTCAAGCGCCTGCTGCTCTACCTGCTGCGCACCCTGCTGTTGCTCGCCGTACCCCTGGCCCTCTCGCGGCCCTCGTTCTCGACCAGCGACCTCGCGTCCTCGCGGCGCGGCCTGGCGGCGACGGCGGTGGTGCTCGACACCTCGCTTTCGCTGCGCTGGAGCGACGGCACGCGGCTGTTCGACGTGGCGAAGGACGAGGCGAAGACCGCGCTGCGCGAGCTGTCGCAGGAAGAGCCCGCCACGGTGGTGGTGTGCACCCGCGCCCCGGTGGCCGCCGCGCCGCTGGGCTTCGAGCGCACCCGGCTGCTGGCCGCCCTCGACGACGCGGCGCCGGGCTTCGAGGCCATCGACCTGAACCAGTGCCTCGAGCTCGCCGCCCGCTCCCTGGACGACTCGCCGCTGCCCAACCGCCGGCTGGTGCTGGTCAGCGCCCTGGCCCAGGGCTCGCTGCGCCTCGAGGCCCCGCCCCCGCTCGGCGCGGGGCAAAAGGGTGAGAAGCTCAAGCCCGAGGTGGTGGTGCGCGACGTGGCGCGCGGCAAGAAGGAGCTGCCCAACCGGGCGCTCATCGACGTGCGCGCCGAGGCCGCCCCGCAGCTGGGACCCCGGGCGTGGCAGTTCACCTTCACGGTGCGCAACTTCGCGGCCACCGCGGCGCGCGACGTCGAGCTGCGCCTCGAGGTGGATGGCGAGGTGGTGCAGAAGGGCTTCGTCGACGTGTCGGCCGACGGCACCACGCAGAAGACGCTCTCGTGGCGCTTCGCCAAGGGCGGCGTGGCGACGGTGACCGGCCGCCTCGAGACCGACGCGCTGACCGACGACGACGCGCTCAGCGTGGTGCTCTCGGTGCCCCGCGAGCTCACCGCGCTGGTGGTCAACGGCTCGCCCAGCCCACAGAAGTACAAGGACGAGGCCTTCTTCACCGAGGCCGCGCTCTCGGCCACGGGGAGCCCGGTGCGCGCGGTGCTGCGCGACGCCGACGCCGCGTGGCACGAGAAGCTCTCGGACTACGACGTGGTGCTCCTGCTCAACGTCGAGGCGCCCCCGCCGGAGATGGCCCGGGCACTCGAGACCTTCGTGCTCGAGGGCGGTGGGCTCTTCATCAGCGTGGGCGACCGCGTGGACCCCGAGGCGTGGAACGCCTCCATGGGCCGGGTGTTGCCGCGCAAGCTGAGGGTGGTGAAGACCGCCGTCGAGCCCAACGCCCCGGACGCCGCCACGCGCGCCGCGCGCCTCACCCAGGCCGCGCTCAACCACCCGGTGATGCTGCCCTTCACCGGGCGCGCCCGCGAAGGCCTGCTCTCGACGCGCTTCTACCGCTACGCCTTGTTCGAGGGCGACGCGCAGGGCGTGGAGACCGAGGTGCTGGGCACGATGGACGACGGGGCCCCGGTGTTCCTCGCCTCGCGGCGTGGCAAGGGCCGGCTCTTCGTCTTCGCCTCCACCGTCGACCGCGACTGGAGCGACCTGCCGATCCGCACCTCGTTCCTCCCGCTCATGCAGCGGGTGGCCGGCTGGCTCACCGGCACCCTCGACGAACGCGAAGAGGTGCGCGCGAAGGTGGGCTCGACGGTCTCGCTGACGCCGGAGAACGGCCAGTCACCGGCCTGGGCCCGGGCAGCGTCGGGCGCGGAGGTGGCGTTGACCACGCAACCCGGGGGCGCGGTGACCGGCGGCCCGATGCCGGAGCCGGGGCCGTGGGTGGTGGTGGACGCGAAGGGCGCGGTGCTCGAGCGGCTGGGCTTCGCCGTGGCCATCGACCCGGGGGCGAGCAACCTCTCGCGGCACTCGCTGGACGCGCTGGGCGAGTGGCTGGGGGAAGAGTCGGTGCGCACCGCGGGCAGCGGCGGGGGCGAGTCGTCGACGCCCCTGTGGACGTGGCTCATCACCATCGCGGTGCTGGCCTTCTTCTTCGAGGGCATGCTGCTGCGGAAGTGACGACGGTGGTAAGTCGGGGCCCATGTCCGACGCCGTTCGCCGCCAGAAAGACCGCGCAGCCGAGTTCCTCTCCAAGGGCAAGCTGGCCGCGGCGCTCGAAGGGTACCGCGCCGTTTCCAAGGCCGCACCGGGTGACCTGGGGGTGCGCCAGAAGGTGGCGGAGATCCTCGCGCGCCAGGGCGAGGCGAAGGCGGCCGCCGCCGAGTACACCGAGGTGGTGCAGCGCTACGCCGAGCAGGGCCTGTTCTTCAAGGCCATCGCCCTGTGCCGCGTCATCCTCCAGCTCGACCCGGCCAACGCGCGGGCCCAGGAGCGGCTCGCCGAGCTGTACGCCGCGCGCAACGAGCCGCCGAGCATCCGGCTGGTGATGCCCCGGGTGGCGCCGCTCGAGGCGGCCGCCATTGCCCAGGCGAACGCCGCCGCGGCCCCGGTCTCCGCCACCAAGGAGGAGCCGGAGTTCGACCTGTTCATCGAAGAGGCGCTGGTGTTCGAGGCCGAGCCTCCGCCCCCGCCGCGCGGGGCGCTGCCGCAGATCCCGCTCTTCTCGTCGCTGAGCAACGAGGAGCTGATCGCGGTGATGCGCGACGCCATGGAGGTGCGCTCCTTTTCGGCGGGCGAGACCATCCTCAAGGAAGGCGAGCCCGGCGAGGCGATGTACGCGCTGGCCCAGGGCACGGTGTCGGTGCTCCGCGCAGACCGGCGGGTGGCCACGATGGAAGAGGGCGCGTTCTTCGGCGAGATGGCGCTGCTCTCCGGCGCGCCGCGGCTGGCGACGGTGGTGGCCGACGGCGACGTGGTGGTGCTCGAGTTCCCCCGCGAGCCGATGGACGGGCTGGTGGCGCGCTTCCCCAACGTGCGTACCGGGCTCGAGGGCTTCTTCCGCCAGCGACTGCTGGAGAACCTGCTGCGCGCCAACCCGCTGCTCTCGCCGCTCGACGAGGCCGAGCGGGCCGCGCTGTCGCAGGCGTTCCAGTCGTGCACCTTCCGCAAAGGCGAGGTCATCCTCGAAGAGGGGACCACCGGCGAGGCGGTGTACCTGCTGCTGCGCGGGCGCTGCACCGTGTTCCACCGGGCGGGCACGCCTTCGCCCTACCCGGACCTGGTGGAAGGTGACGCGTTCGGGGAGATCTCCGTAGCGGCGCAGTTGCCGGTCTCGGCGGTGGTGCAGGCCAGGGAGCCCGTGGTGGCCCTGCGCGTGACCGCCGCCGACTTCCGCGCGCTGGTGCTCAGCAACCCCGCGGTGAAGAAGCAGGTGTTGCAGCTGGCCAGCCAGCGCCTGACGCGCACCGCCCAACTGGGCCTCGCCGAGGGCGACCTGCGCATCTGAGTCGGGCCGACCCCGACGACGGTGAATGACCCTGCGTACAATGCCCACCTTGCGAGGTGCGGGGCAGGCGGTGATGTTCTGACCCAGGATGTCTGCTGAGTCTGAATCTGAGTCGAAGCCGCTGGTGCTGGTCGTCGATGACGACGAGTCGATCCGTCGCCTGGTGCGGCTGGCGCTCTCGCAGCGCTTTCGGGTGTTGGAGGCCGAGAGCGGCGTCGAGGCGCTCACCCTCGTCGAGCAGAACGACGTCGAGGTGGTGGTCATCGACGTGATGATGCCGGGCATGACCGGGCTGCAGGCCTGCCCGCAGCTCAAGGCGAAGGCCCGCGGGCCCCTGCCGGTGTTGATCCTCACGGCCCTCGACGACCAGGCCAACCGCAACGCGGGCCTCGAGGCCGGGGCCGACGACTACCTCACCAAGCCCATCGACCGGCGCGAGCTGGTGCTGCGGGTGCAGAACTTCGTGCGCCTGCGGCGGCAGGAACAGCTGATCCGCCAGCAGCTCGAGTCGCTCAGCCAGCTGCAGGCCCTCAAGGACGACCTCACGGCGCTGCTGGTGCACGACCTGCGCAACCCGCTGACCGCGGTGAAGAGCGCCTTCCAGTTGATGGAGCCGCAGATCGTCGAGGCTGACCGCGACATCTTCCTGCTGGGGAAGAACGCGCTCAACCGGGTGATGGAGGGCGTCAGCGACCTGCTCAAGGTGCGCATGCTGGAGAAGGGGCAGCTGCAGCTCGAGCGCAGCCCGACCGATCTCGAAGACCTGGCCAACTCGGTGGTGACCACCCTGCGCACCGCGGCCCTCGACGGGAACATCGACGTGCGGGTGCAGGCCACGGGCGACGTGACCGGCAGCGCCGACGCCAAGCTCCTGCGGCGCGCGCTCGAGAACCTGTTGATCAACGCCTTCCGCCACACACGCGAGCGCGTCGACGTCGAGGTCACCGGCACCGAGACCCAGCTCACGCTCTCGGTGTGCGACCGGGGCGCGGGCGTGCCCGACTTCCTCAAGGGCGAGCTGTTCGACATGTTCGGCTCGCTGGCGCTGCAGAAGGCCGGCGGCCGGCGCGGGCACGGGCTGGGGCTCTACCTCGTCAAGCTGGTGGCCCAGGCGCACGGCGGCGGCGTGGTGGTGACCGACCGGCCCGGGGGCGGGGCCGCGTTCGTCATCTCCTTCCCCCGGGGCTGAACGCCGTCAGCCGTCCCTCAGGCCCAGGCGCTTCATCATGGTGCGCACCGTGCCGCCGGGGTCCTTCGCGGCCCCACGGCCCACCTCGCCCAGCAGCCGCGCGGCCTCGGAGGCGTTGCCCGCGGTGCGGCGCAGGGCGAGGCGCAGGGCGCGGCGCTCGAGGTGTTCTAACTCCTGGCGCAGGTTGAAGGCCCCCGACGCGAGGCGCGCTTCGAGCGCGAGCTCGCTCTCGTCGGCCGAGGGGTCGCCCACCGGGCGCGCCCACAGCCGCCGCGGGAGATCGGAGACCAGCAGCGCCTCGCCGGTGCGCTTGGCCACCAGCGCGCCGAACACCACGTTGCGCAGCTCGCGGATGTTGCCCGGCCAGGGGTAGGCGCGCAGCAGGTCCATCGCCTCGGCCGTCACCTCGCGCACCCGCATGCGCCTGGTGGCCTGCGGGTCCTCCACGTAGAAGCGCGCGACCAACTGGGTGACGAGGGTCGGCAGGTCTTCGAGGCGCTCGCGCAGCGGCGGCAGCACGACCTGCACCGTGGCCAGGCGCTCGAAGAGGTCAGCCCCGAACTGGCCCCGGGCGATGAGGCCCTTCAAGTCACGGTTGGTGGCGGCCACGAGGCGGAAGTCGACCTTCTTCCACACGTTCTCGCCCAGGCGCGAGATGACGCGGTCCTCGAGCACGCGCAGCAGCTTGTTCTGCAGCACCACCGGGGTGTCGTCGATCTCGTCGAGGAACACGGTGCCGCCCTCGCCGGCGGTGAGCTGGCCGTCGTAGTCGCGGGTCGCACCCGAGAAGGCGCCGCGCACGTAGCCGAAGAGCTCCCCTTCCATCAGCTCGTTGGGGATGGCGGAGCAGTTGATGGGCACGAAGGTGCGCGCGCGCCGGGGCGACCACTGGTGCAGGAACCGCGAGGCGAGCTCCTTGCCGGTGCCCGTCTCGCCGGTGAGCAGCACCGGCATCGAGGTCTGCGCGGCCTGGTACAGCTTGCGGAGCATGGCCTGGGCCGCGGGGCTCTCGGCGACGAAGTCCTTCACCACCGGCAACGGGGGCTCGGCGACCAGCGTCTCCTCGAGGCGCGAGAGCAGCCGCAGTTCCCAGCCGCGCTCGAGCGTGGTGACCACGTCGAGGGCCCCGGCGTCGACGGCGGCCTGCAGCGCGCGCGGCGCCGGGCGCTCGCCACACAGCCACAGCCACGCCCCGCCGGTGACCTCGGGCAGCTGAGCGCGCAGCGTGCGCACCACCTGCACGCCCGTCGGCCCGGGCACCCACCCCTTCGCCGCGAACGTCGCCTGCACGGCCTTGAGCCCCTCACCCTTCCACTGGAACGTCGGCATCCCGCGAATCAAACACCGACGCCCCACGAGTGGAATCGCGGGCTCCTGTCATGGCCGCCAGTGGCCGTTCTCATCCAGCGAGAGTCAGTGGCACTGAAATGCGGCTCCTCACGCTCAGCCTCGCCTCACTCCTGGTGGCAGCACCCACCCTCGCGGCGCCCAAGGCAAAGGCCAAGGGGGGGAAGACTGCCCCGGCGACGGAGCTCAAGCCCGCGCCCGCCGAGCCGCTCGCCCCGCCTCCCACCCCGGTGCGCCCCCCCGCGCCGGTCGCGGCGCCGAGCGCGCCGCTGGTGGAGGCCGCGCCACCGCCACTCGTCAGCGGCGAGCTGACGCCGGTGGCCTCGGCGGCCCCGCAGGCGGGCTTCGTGCTGCAGGCCCAGGGCGGGGCCGTCATTCCCTTCGCGGTGCTGGGGGTGGGTGGTCGCGGCGAGCTGCGGCTCAGCTACTTCTTCACCGCGCCGCTGGGCGTCTCGCTCTCGGCTGGCTTCGAGCAGCACGCGGGCCATGCGGCGGCGCTCTTCGCCCCGCCTGCGGGAGGCTACGACCCGGCGGGGCTCGACAACCAGACCGTGTTCCCGGTGCAGGTCCTGGCCCACGTGCCGGTGCTGCGTGACGAACACAACCGCGTCGACCTCGCGGCCGGCTACGGGCTGCTGGCGGTCTGGAGCCAGGCCCAGGCCCTGGGCCGGACCCGCAACGAGTCGGGCGTGGGCCACGAGTTCGCGCTCGAGGCCGGCTACGCGCGGCGCCTGGGCGCGGTCGAGCTGCAGGTGCGTGCCCGCTATTCGCTGCGCCGCACCGCGGTGGGCCCGCTGACCGCGACGATGGAACTGCCCTGGTACCAAACGGCCGGCGTGCTGGTCGGCCTCGGGCTGCCGCTCTGAGCCCTGCGCATCACAACACACCTCGAACGAAAGGTTGTCCCTTCATGAAACGAGTCCTGGCGACGTGCTTCCTGGTCCTGGCGGGCTGCGCTGAGAAAGACACCACCGCGCCCCCGGCGCCGCGGGTGCACCCCGTGCAGAGCCCGACGAGCAAGGCGAAGGTGGTGCTCACCGGCGCCGCGGAGTTCGCGAGCAAGGTGACCATCAGCGGCGGCCAGGAGACCATCACCGTCACTGCCGACCCGTACACCGCGGAGTTCCTCGCCGAGGTGCCGCTGAACACCACGATTCCTGCCGGCGCGGTGTCGCTGACCAACAGCCTCTCGGTGACCGCCACCGACGCGGCCGGCAACGTGAGCGCGGCCACGGAGCTCGAGGTGAAGTTCGGCCCCGAGCCCGGCGTGCCGGCGAAGCTCACCTTCGCGCTGACGGGGGCGGCGGCGAGCGGCACCATCACCGCGGGCACCGACGTGACCTACAGCTACAAGGTCACCGACGCCTACGACGGGCCGGTGGACAACCCGCTGTCGGTCATCCCCTCGGACCCCAACACCACCATCTTCGACGACGGCATCTCGGGCACGGGCATCATCCTGGGCTTCCGCCGCACGGGGAGCTTCACCATCACCGCCCGGGCCTCGGGCGCGGCGGGCGTCTCGCAGCAGGTGCCGCTGACGGTCACCGCGGCCACCGGCGCGCGCTTCGTCGACCTGGGCCTCACGCTCTCGCGCATGGCCACCGGTGACGCCACTTCGGCCATCACCGTGGTCAAGGACACCTGGGGCAACGTGATCATCGACGACACCGCGGGCACCTCCCCGGGCCTGACCCTGACCTGCACGCCCCAGAACACCAACACCCCGGGCAGCGCCTGCGCCAAGTCGGGCGCGACCTTCACCATCACCCGCGCCGGCGTGTACCGCATCACCGCGACCTACAACGACGGCACCAACCCCGCGGCGAGCAACGCGCAGTACGTGTTCGCCGAAGACGCGCCCGACGTGGAGTCGCCGGTGGCGACCATCACCGGCATCGTCTACCCGACGGGCGCCTCGCAGGTGCCGCGCAACACCAACAGCCGCATCGAGGTGGCGATCACCTTCGCCGACAACAAGGCGCTGGCCTCGGCGACGCTCTACGCCATCTTCGGCGGCAACCCGGCGTGCATCTCGAACTCCGGCCTGCTGCTGCTCACCGGCCGGGCCACGGTGACCACCAACGCCTCGGTGCGACAGCCGGCGTCCGGCTGCGCCTTCCCCTACGACTCCATCGGCCTCTTCGCGAGCGTGGTCGACGAGGCGGGCAACCAGGGCTTCTCGGCCATCAACACCTCGCTGACGGTCTCGGCCGCGGGCCTGGGCAACGTGGCGAGCACCGGCGGCTACACGCTGGGCGTGGTGGGCATCGGCGGTGGCGGCAACACCAGCGCGGGCATCGCCCAGGGCGTGGACATCGCGTGGGACAGCGCGGCGCAGATTGGCTACCTGCCCTCGACCAACAACAACGGGCGCATCGGGCTGGTGCTGCCGGACCGCACGCAGGCGGTGCTGCGCGACATCCTCGGCCAGACCTACCAGGGCAACAACAACCTGATGTCGGGCATCGCGGTGTCGGGCGCAGGCGACGTCTTCGTCTCGCGCTTCAGCGTCGCGGGCACCATCAGCCAGTTCCCGCCGACCTTGCCCAGCAACCCCATCACCCTCGTCAGCGGGCTCAACGGGCCGGGGCGGCTGGTCTACGACAACCGCGGCGCCACCCCGGTGCTGTGCGCGGCGAAGACGGGCAGCGCCCTGTCGGCCAACTGCTACCCGGTGACGGGCACCCCGCCGCTGACGCAGAACTTCCCCACGCACCTGGTGCCCGCGGGCCTGGGTGGCGGCAACACCGAGCTGACCGGCATCGCGCTGGGCACGCCGAGCGCCGGGAGCTACCCGCTGTACCTGCTGTACAACGCGTGCGCGCTGTACACGACGACCACCGCGTTCCCGTCGACGCCGGCCAACCCCGCGGCGCCCACGCAGATCACGGTGACGCCGTCGCTGGGCGGCAACTGCCTCGACGTGGTGGGCCTGCCCTCGGGTGACGTGGCGGTGCTGACCACCAACACCCTCTTCCGGGTGACCGCGGCGGGCGCGGCCACGAGCATCGTCACCGGCCTCAACCAGCCCACGGGCATCGACTTCTCGGGTGGGCAGTTGTTCGTGATCGACACCGGCACGCAGTCGGTGCTCAGCGTCACCGCCCCGGCCGCGGCGCCCTTCTAAGGCGCGTTCCCGGCTCCAGGCTGACGAATGAAAGGCGGGCGGTGCGCACACGGCGCGCCGCCCGCGTTTCGTTTGAGTACGTTGCGCGCCGTGAAGGTCACCTGGCAGGCGAGCGCGACGTATCTGAAGGCGATGACCCGGGCGGCCCGGGCGTTGGGCCACGAGGCGCGGGTGCTCGAGAAGCTGACGCCCGAGACGCGCGCGATGGTCGAGAGCCCGCATTCGCAGGCCTGGTGGCCGGGCGAGGTGCTCAGCGACTTCGTGGGCGCGCTGGGCCTCGAGGCCGCGCGCGAGGTCAGCATTCGCGCCTCGCGAGACAGCATGGGCCCGCTGGTCAAGCCGCTGGCGGCGGTGCTGCTGGCCATGGCCAAGTCGCCCCCGCAGGCCTTGCTGCAGCGCCTCAACACCTTCGTCAGCGCCGGGGTGAAGGGCATCGACGCGCACTTCGAGCCCAACGCCGAGAAGAACGGGGGCGTGGTGGCCTTCACCTTCCCCGAGCCGGTCATCCCAGAGATGGCCTCGCTGTTCACCGGGCTCTTCGACGTCGGCTTCTCCCTGGCGCGTGGTGGCCGGGTGGTGAGCCAGGTGTCCGAAGGCGCGGTGCACCGCTTCGTCGTGGCGTGGTAGCAGCCCGCGATTCAAATCGTGATTGAAGTGATTTGAATGGTGCAGCGCCCGGGCCATCCCGAGGCGCATCAAGCACCTGCGCGGTGGCCCCGCCGATGCACACGACCGCTGCGCCGCACTTCTCGAACGGAGGCAGTCATGTTGTCGCTCATCGTTGAGCATTGGGTCATCGCGTCGCTCGCCGGGCTGGTGGGCGTGGTTCTCTTCTTCATCGTCGCCGGCACGTGGGTGATTCCCGAAAACGAGTCAGGGCTGATCATCAAGAAGTTCGGTGCGCCCATGCCCCCGGGGCAGCTCATCGCCTTGAAGGGGGAGGCCGGCTACCAGGCCGACCTGTTGCCCCCGGGCTGGCACTTCGGCCTGTGGCGCTGGAAGTACCGCGTGGTGCACGTGCCGATGACCTCGGTGCGCCCCGGGGAGATCGCGCTGGTGGTGGCGGCCGACGGCTCGGCCATCCCCAGTGAGCGCATTCTCGGCCACGAGGTGGACAGCGACGACTTCCAGAACGCGCGCGCCTTCCTGGAGAACGGTGGTGAGAAGGGCCGGCAGCTGGCCTTCCTCACGGCGGGCACGTACCGCATCAACCCGTCGCTGTTTCAGATCGTCACCTCGGACAACGCCGAGCAGTTCGGCGTGCTCGACACCGAGCTCCACGTCTCGACGGTGAAGCCGGACAAGGTGGGCATCGTGGCGGTGCTCGACGGCCGGCCCATCAACTCGGGTGACGTGGCGGGCGCGCCGGTGGACGGGCACGACTCGTTTCAGCGGGGCCAGGCGTTCATCGACGCCGGTGGTTGCCGTGGCCTGCAGGAGCAGGTGCTGTTGTCGGGCTCGTGGAACCTGAACCCGTGGTTCGTGAAGGTGGAGCAGATCCCCATGACGGAGGTTCCCATCGGTTCGGTGGGGGTCGTCGTCAGCTACGTCGGAAAGGAGCACCTCGATGTGTCCGGTGACGACTTCACGCACGGTGACCTGGTGGAGCGCGGCCGCAAGGGCGTGTGGATCGAGCCCCTGCTGCCCGGCAAGCACCCCATCAACACCCGGGTGATGAAGGTGGAGCTGGTGCCCACCACGAACATCGTCCTCAACTGGGCCACGCGGGTCGAGCAGCACAAGTACGACGAGAAGCTGGCGCCCATCACCGTGCGGTCGGGTGACGGCTTCAGCTTCGCCATGGACGTCTCGCAGATCATCCACATCGGCATGAAGCAGGGCCCGCGGGTCATCTCGCGCGTCGGATCGATGCAGAACCTGGTGGACCACGTCCTCCAGCCCACGGTGGCCAACTACTTCCGCAACTCGGCCCAGCAGGTGAGCGTGCTCGAGTTCCTCTCGGCACGCAGTGACCGGCAGCGCGAAGCGTTCGACGCCATCAAGGCCGCGCTCTCGGCCTACGACGTGGAGTGCATCGACACCCTCATCGGCGACATCCAGCCGCCGGCGGAGCTGATGAAGACGCAGACCGACCGGAAGATCGCCGAGGAGCTGCAGCGGACCTACGACGTGCAGCGCGAGGCGCAGGTCAAGCGCCAGCAGCTCGAGCGCGAGACGTCGGTGGCCAACATGCAGTCGGAGGTGGTGCGCAGCGAGCAGATGGTGGCCATCAGCGAGAAGAACGCCCTGGCCGTCGCGGAGACGGCGCGCGGTGAGGCGAGCCGGGTGCGGTTCGCGGCGGAAGCAGAGGCGCATGCCATGCGGCAGCGCGCCGAGGCGCAGGCCACGGCCACCCGGCTCAACGGTGACGCCGAGGCCGAGGCCACGAAGGCCATCGGTAACGCGAAGGCCGAGGCGTACCGCGAGGGCGTCGCGGCGATGGGCGGTGACGGGTTCATCTCGGTGCAGCTGGCCACCATCCTCGGCCAGCACCAGGTCAAGCTGGTGCCCGACATCGCGGTGCAGGGCGGCGGCGAGGGCGGCGGGCTGGCGGCGGTGATGGTGGCCAAGCTCCTGCGCCAGGAGCACGCCAGCAGCAAGGCGCTGGTGCCGGGCAACGGGGTCGTGAAGCCCGTCGTCTGAGCTGAAGCCTCCAAGACAACACAACGGCCCCCTTCGCACGCTGCGAAGGGGGCCGCGGTCACGAGAGCAACAGGCTCACTTCCAGAAGTAGACGTTGTCGATGAAGAACGTGCCGGCCTCGTCGGAAGCGATGTTGTCGATGAAGAGGAACTCGTTGATGGCCGCGAGGTTCACGCCCGTCAGCGCGGAGAGCGGAACGTCGATGCCCGCCCAGGCGCCCACGTTCTGGCCCGCGCCGGAGGTGACGGTCAGCGGGACCGCGTAGACGAACTGGGCCGCGCCACCCGTGCCGATCTTCACGCCGAACTGCGTGGCCGCGACGGGCGTCCACACGTCGAAGTGGAAGTTCGTCATGGCGCTCGTGGTGGCGTTCACGTTGGCGAAGTCGATGCCCGAGTACAGGAGCCCCGCGTACTTGTGCACGGTGCTCGAGGTGCTGGGGATGGCGTAGGTCGAGTACCCCCCGCCCGCCGCGTAGCCGCTCCAGGGGGTGGACCAGGGGTTGACCGCCGACTGGGTGCTGTTGCCCGCGGTGTACGTGTTGCTGGTGTTGTAGAGCCAGATCACGTTCGCCGCAGGGTGGGTGGGGGCGGGCGCCGCGGTGGTGGGCGCGGGGTTCGCGATGGGGGCCGTCACCGTGACCAGCGAGCTCCCGGGGACGTTGAAACCACCGAAGGGATCAGCGCTGATGTTGGCGGTGCCCGCGGCGACGCCGGTGATGATGCCGTCCGCGCTGACGGTGGCCACGGCGGCGTTGCTCGTCTTCAGGGAGAAGTAGTTCCACCCCACGCGGTACGCGGTGGGCGTCGTGTAGAAGACGGTGTTGGGCGCGAAGTTGAGGGCGGTGGTGGCGCCGACGGCGACGGTGGGCGCAGGCCAGGCGACGGAGACGTTGGTCACCGCGCCGATGAGCGAGTTGTAGGTGGCCGTGTCGAGCTTCTCGAACTGCACGTCGTTGAACCACACCTGCAGGCCCGCGGCCCCGTTGACACCGGCGAAGAAGAACAGGCCCTTGCCGCTGGCGAGCGCTGCCGGATTGGGGATGGGGAAGGAGTGCTTCTCCCAGGCGGTGCCGATGGCCGTGCCGTGGAACTCGGCGATCTGCGGGCCGCTGCTGGCGTCGTTCGTGTCGCCGAAGCCCATGTTGTTGATGGTCGTCGCCGTGCTCGCCTTCGCCCAGAAGCTCAACACGTTGTACGCGCGCAGGTCAGACCCGGTCGCAGCCACGATGGCGCCGCCGGTGTACCCGCTCGCGGGGTTGATCGCCTTCAACGACGCGTGGCCGTTGTTGGTGGTGGTGGCGTCCACGGTCACGACGTTGGTCGAGCCACCGAAGTCGCCGAAGGCCGCGTTGACGGTGGTGTTGTACGCGCCAACGAAGACGGGGAACGGAGCGACGGAGCCCGCATCGGTGGTCGTGCCGGCGTCGGTCGTCGTGCCGGCGTCGGTCGTGGTGCCCGCGTCGGTGGTGGTGCCGGCGTCGGTGGTGGTGCCGGCGTCGGCCGCCGTGCCCCCACCGATGTAGGCGAGGTCATCCGCGTAGTAGGCGCGCGCGTTCGCCGTCGAACCGGCGGTGCCGAAGTCGAAGAACACGGTCAGCTTGTTGAAGGTGTAGCCGTAGTTGATGGCCGCCGTGCCCGAGGCCTGGCGCGCGAAGTCGAAGGTGAGCGTCTCCCAGGCGTCGGCCACGGTGGTGGTGGCCTCGGTCTCCACCGAGTGCGTCGGGTCGGCTGCGTCTTCGACCTTCAGGCGCACCTTGATGCCCACGGCCGCGGAGCGCGACCGCATCGACATCAGGGTGTTGCCCGCGGTGAAGGGGATGGTCGGGACCTTGCTGCCGGCGAGCGTCGAGACGGTGGTGCCGGCGTAGGTGAGCGCGGCGGAGGAGCGGCCGACCAGCATCACCTTGTTCGCCGACGCCGCGCCGCACTCGGGGTCGCCGACGATCTGCGAGTCTTCCGCGCCGCCGAAGCCGGTCAGCGTCGTGCCGGCCATGTCGAAGGTGAGCGTGCCGAAGCCACCGATGCTCGCGGGCACCGTGTGGTCACAGGCCGGGGTCCCGGCATCGACCACGCCGCCACCGCCACCACCCGTCGTGCCGCCGCCGCCGCCACCGCCCGTCGTGCCTCCACCGCCGCCCGTCGTCCCGCCGCCACCGCCGGTCGTCCCGCCGCCACCACCCGTCGTGCCACCACCGGTGCCACCACCCGTGCCGGCGTCCGTGCCGCTGCTCGGGTCACAGCCCGAGAAGGCCATGGCTCCAGCGATGAGCGCCACGAGGGCGAGGGTCGAACGAGGCAGGCTTCGAGAGGATGCAAGGCGAGGCGTCATGACGCGGGCTCCATTTCTCAACTGGTGAACTGCGAGGGCACGGTGAGGTGCGGCGTTCTCTGCAGGCGAGGACCCCGCGGGACTTTGTTATGCGGCACAACAAACTATTCACGACCCAGCGGCGACGTCAACGTCCCACGCGTGACGCACAGCAGCATGCCATGCCCCTGAAACCCGCAGCGTACGTGTCCCACAGACAATGCGCCGCGTCATGAACGGGCCCCGAAACGGGCGTTTGACTTTGTTCGCGCGGTGCACAAAGTTTTCAGGAAGCGATGCCCGACCCGACGCCAGCGCTGCTCCAGGTACGAGGACTGAGGAAGGACTACGGAGGCCGTCGGGTGGTCGACGACGTGTCGCTCGACGTGGCCGCCGGGCAGGCCGTGGCCCTGGTGGGCGAGAGCGGGAGCGGCAAGAGCACCATCGCCAAGCTGCTCTCTCGGCTGGTGGAGCCCGACGCCGGGGAAATCAGCCTCGACGGGGTGAACATGCTCGAGCGGGAGCCACGCGGGCCGTCGCTGTCGTACCGCGCGCAACTGCAGATGATCTTCCAGGACCCCTTCGCCTCGTTGAACCCCATTCACCCGGTGCGCCACCACCTGGCGCGGCCGCTGCTGCGCCACGCCCGGGTGCCGAAGGCCCAGGTCGAGGCCCGGGCGCTGGAGTTGCTCACCCTGGTGGGGTTGCAGCCGGCGGCCGACTTCCTCGACGCGTACCCCACGGAGCTGTCGGGCGGTCAGCGCCAGCGGGTGGCCATCGCGCGGGCGTTGGCGGTCGAGCCCCGGGTGCTGATGGCCGACGAGCCCACGTCGATGCTCGACGCCTCGGTGCGCATGGGTGTGCTCGGGGTGCTGCAGGGGTTGGTCAAGGACAAGCAGATCGCCTTGCTGCTCATCACCCACGACCTGGCGACCGCGCGGCTGCTGTGCGACCGGGTGGTGGTGCTCTTCGCCGGCCGCATCGTGGAAGACGGGCCGGCCGAGGTGCTCCTGCAATCGCCCTCGCACCCGTACACCCAGGCGCTGCTCGCGGCCCTGCCCCGCGGCGTGCCCCGCCAGGTGACGGAAGGCCACCCCCGACTGCCCAGCGCGGCGGGCGGGGGCGGGTGCCCCTTTCGCTCGCGCTGCCCGGAAGCCACCGGCCAGTGCAAGGACGCCGTGCCCGCCCTGACGACCTTCGCCGAGGACCGGCGCGTACGCTGCTTCAACCGGGAGACCACGAATGTCTGACTCGAGCCAGGGGCGCCGCCTGCCCGCGGGGTTCCTCTGGGGGGCGGCGACGTCTTCCTTTCAGATCGAGGGCGCGACCCGGGAAGACGGCCGCGGCGAGTCGATCTGGGATCGCCTGTGCCGGAAGCCGGGCGCGATCGCCGACGGCACCGACGGCGCGGTGGCCTGCGACCACTACCATCGCTGGCCCGAGGACCTGGCGCTGATGCAGGAGCTGGGGCTCAACGCCTACCGCTTCTCCGTCGCGTGGCCGCGGGTGATCCCCCAGGGCCGCGGGGCGGTGAACCAGGAGGGCCTCGACTTCTACGAGCGCCTCGTCGACGGCGCGCTGGCCCGGGGCCTGCGCCCGATGCTCACCCTGTACCATTGGGACCTGCCGCAGGCGCTGCAGGACGCAGGCGGCTGGGTGTCACGAGATACCGTGGGCGCCTTCGAGGAATACGCCGACGTCGTCAGCCGGCGGTTGGGCGATCGCGTGAGGGACTGGGTGACCATCAACGAGCCGTGGTGCGTCGCGGTGCTCGGCCACGTGCATGGCTCCCAGGCCCCCGGCCTCCAGGACTGGAAGCTCGGCCTGCGCGCGGCCCACCACGTGCTCCTCGCCCACGGGCGCAGCGTGCCGGTGATCCGCCGCAACTCGCCGGGGGGGAAGGCGGGCATCGTGCTGATCATCAGCCCGCCCGTCGCCGCGTCGGGCAGCGCCGCCGACCGGGCCGCGACGCAGAGCTTCGATGGCGAGTTCAACCGCTGGTACCTCGACCCGCTCTACGGCCGCGGTTACCCGGCCGACAAGAAGGCCGAGTACACGGCCGCGGGGCACGCGCAGGACTTCGAGTTCGTCTTGCCCGGCGACCTCGAGGACATCGCCACGCCGACCGACTTCCTGGGCATGAACTACTACTCGCGCACCATCGTGCGCAGCAGCGCGGTCGCGGAAGCAGACAACGAGCCCCGCACCCTCCCCGAGCCGCCGCCCGAGCGCCGCACCGACATGGGCTGGGAGGTGTACCCCGAGGGGCTGACCGCCTCGCTGCTGCGCGTGCACCGCGAGTACGGACCCAGGGAGATCTACGTCACCGAGAACGGCGCCGCCTACGGCATGGAGCCCGGACCCGACGGGCGCGTGCACGACGAGCCGCGGCGCGCGTACCTCGAAGGCCACCTGGGCGCCTGCCTCGACGCGATCGACGCGGGGGTGCCGCTCAAGGGCTACTTCGCGTGGTCGCTGCTCGACAACTTCGAGTGGGCGTACGGCTACCGCATGCGCTTCGGGCTGGTACACGTCGACTTCGCCACGCTGAAACGCACGGTGAAGGACAGCGCCCGCTGGCTTTCCCAGGTGCTGAAAACCAACTGGCTTCGGAGGGGGACGTGATGAGGGCACCGCTGCTGCTCGCGCTGCTGACCGGCGCGCTGGCCCTGGCCGACGAGACGAAGGGCATTCACGTCGTCAACGACGAGAATGGCTCGCGCCTCGAGGTCGACGGGAAGCCGCTGATGTTGCGCGGCATGAACTGGGACTACTTCCCCGTCGGCACCAACTACACCTACTCGCTGTGGGAGCGGCCGGAGTCGGAGATCGTCCGCGCGCTCGACAGCGAGATGGGCCTGCTCAAGGCGATGCACGTCAACGTCATCCGCGTGTACGCCGGCATGCCCGCGCGGTGGATCCGGTATGTCTACGAGAAGCACGGCATCTACACGGTGCTCAACCACACGGTCGGCCGCTACGGCATGACCATCGACAACGTGTGGCACCCCATCCTCGACTACTCCGACCGCCACACCCGCGAGGTGCTGCGCCAGGAGATCGGTGCACTGGTCGAGAGCACGCGGGACACGCCCGGCCTGTTGATGTGGCTGCTGGGCAACGAGAACAACTACGGCCTCGAGTGGGAGAACGCGGCCATCGCCAACCTCCCCAAGGCCCAGAAGCAGGACGCGCGGGCCGTGGCGCTCTACAGCCTGTTCGGTGAAGTGATCGCCGACATCAAGCAGAAGGACCCGGCGCACCCGGTGGCCATGGCCAACGGCGACCTGCAGTTCATCGACCTCATCGCCCAGTACTGCAAGGGCCTCGACGTGATGGGGGCCAACGTCTACCGAGGCCGCTCGGCGGGCCTGCTCTTCCAGGAGGTGCGGCAGAAGCTGGGCATTCCCTTCGTGTTCACCGAGTTCGGCGTCGACGCCTGGGACGCCAAGGACCAGCGCGAAGACGAGCTGACCCAGGCCAGCGTGCTGCGCGACCAGTGGAGGGAGATCGATCTCCAGACCTCGGGCAAGGGGCTGGCGGGCAACGCCATCGGTGGCTTCACCTTCCAGTGGGCCGACGGCTGGTGGAAGTACCTCCAGGACGCGCGGCTCGACGTGCACGACACCACCGCGGCGTGGGCCAACGGCGGGTACAAGGAAGACTTCGTCGAGGGCGAGAACAACATGAACGAGGAGTGGTGGGGGATCATGGCCAAGGATCCCTCCGAGCCGGGGGAGGTCATCCCGCTCCACCCGCGCGCCGCCTACTTCGTGCTGCAGAAGGGCTTCGCGCTCGACCCCTACCAGGAAGGCGCCACCGCGACGCGCGTGCAGCAGCACTGGGACGCCATCGAGCTGCGGGCCGCCGCGCGGGAGGCCGCCGCCGACCGCAACATCGGCGTCTCGAGCGCGCTGCAGACCCTGCAGAAGATGGTGCACCTCACGGACACGGCCATCGAGGTTTCGACCTTCACCACCGGCGGGGTGCGCCTCGCCGACCCGGCGCGCGCCACCACGCGCTTCGATCACATGGAGTCGGTGTTCCTGGGCGCGGAGATCCAGCCCACGGCGTCCATCCGCGGGAAGGTGATCATGAACTTCCTGGGGAACGTCGCCACCAACCCCATCGACGAGATCTTCTTCGAGAAGCGCGGGCCGCTGACGTTCAAGATCTACCAGGCGGAGCTCGAGTGGAACGAGGCGTGGTTCGACCTGACCGGCTTCTTCCGCAAGGGCCACTACCACTGGGGCTACGAGGGCGACTTCTTCGCGCTCTACCCCGAGGCCAACTACCAACCGTCGGTCGACCAGTACAACGCCGACGCGCCCAACGGCGTGGTCTTCGCGGGCCACAAGGCGCTCGAGGGCCTGAAGATCGCCTTCGGCGAGCAGCTCTACTGGGGCGCCAACCCCTCGGTGATCGGCAAGTACGACCGCACCTTCGGGCCCATCGAGGTCGCGCTGATGCACCAGCAGGACATCGCGCAGCGCAGCTCGGTGGCAGCCAGCTCGGCGCTGCCCGTGCCGCAGACGGCGAAGACCACCCTGTACGCGGGCTGGAAGTCGGGCGGCTGGAAGCTCGAGGCCGGCGGCATCGCCGCGGGCTACGACCGCATCGGCCGCTCGTACACCAACGCGGTGCGCGCGCCGACGGACCAGCCCTCGTACTTGAACTCGGGGTACTGGATCCTCGACGACACGGTGCGCTGGTACGACACGCTCGGCGCCAAGGCCAAGCTGACCTACAGCGGCGGGGTCGCGAACTTCTACGCCCAGGGTGGGTACCGGGGCCTGGTCGCCGACAGCCAGACCGACCAGACCATCACCCTCGCCGGCTTCCGTCTCAAGGAGAGCGGCCAGGGCAACCACGCGCACGGCATCGCGGGCGCGGTGTTCCAGGTGGCGCCCAGCTTCCAGGTCGCGCCCAACGTGCTGTACCAGAAGCCGCTGGTGGGCCCCCTGCCCGGCCTCGGCGACGTCTACGACCCGAAGACCGGCACCTCCTACGCGGGCACCGTCGCGCGGAACCAGCTCACCGACCCGTTCTGGGTGCGCAGCAACCGCGAGATGCTCGCCGCCGAGCTGCTGCTGGTCTTCGACCCCACGCCCGCGAGCTGGTTCTTCGCCTGGGACAACGCGCAGAAGGAGAACGCCCCCTTCGCCGCCAGCCTGGACGTCATCTACAAGCACCTGCCCACCGTCCAGGACGCGGCCATCGGCGTGCTGGGCTCGGGCCAGGTCTTCGCCTTCCCCAACTCGGTGCCGGCCAACGATCTCTTCGAGGTGTGGGCGCGCTTCGTGGCCAACGGCGGCGGGGTGCACCTCACCGGCTCGGTGTGGGGCGGCACCGCGCAGGCCAACGGCAACTCGACCCGGTTGGTCACGCGCGGCGGCGTCGAGGCACGGCTCGACTACTCGCGGCTGGTGGTCACCGGCAGCTTCAAGCTCAACGACTACGGCCCCTACGACTACCACCGCGACTTCAACCTCACCTTCCGCGTGCAGAGCATGCTCGACATCGCGTGGACGGCGACGGCGCCGCGCTGGTTCGTGCCCCTGCAGACCAAGTTCGGCATCGCCGGCAAGTACCGCGTCCTCGACGTGAACTCCCCCCGCTACGATCTCACTCAGGCCATCGTCGGCAATGAATGGGAGGTGAAGACCTATGTCCGCTTCAGCCTCTGAACGTCTCGTCGTCCTCGCCGGCCTGGCGCTCGCCTCGTGCGGGCCCCCGGCGGAGTACCGCTTCGGCACCAACGTCAGCGGGCTGCGCTTCAAGCCCATCGACTCGGTGGAGGGCGTGTTCCCCAGCACCTCGGTGACGCGCGACCCGAACAACCCCTTCCGCTTCGTGGGGGCGAACCTCAAGAGCCAGCCCGACGGCGGCGTGGGCACCAAGTGGCAGTTGCTGGGCAGCGTGGGCGGGGTGCCGGCGTTCTACGCCTTCGCCACCGCGCTCTCGCAGGAGCCCACCGGCGAGAACCAGTACTACACCGCGCAGATGCTGGGCGAGATCGCCCAGACCGGGGCCTTCGACGACCAGGTCACCGAGCTGCAGGTGCGGAACATGGCCATCGCCGGCTACCAGGCGACGCTGGACTACTTCCCCAACGCGGTGAGCTACCTGGGCGACGGCAAGACCTTCTTCGCCCTCGACGTGCTCGCCTACCGCGGCGCCGTCGGCCTCGGCGCGCCGATGCGCGGCTTCGCGCTCGTCGAGAGCACCGACGGCGGGCAGCCCTCGGTGGTGCGCACCACGCAGTACACCTCGCCCGATGGAGGTCGCTGACATGCGCGCACTTGCCCTGCTGATGCTGGTGACGTCGCTCGGCGCCTGCCGCCCCGACCCGGGCGTGCCCGACTACTCGGGCCTCACGGGGTTGTTCGGTGACGGTGGCGCCCCGGAGCTGAAGCCCGGGCCCTTCCCCTACATGACCGGCTCGCGGCGTCTCGCGTTCGGCGCCTTCTACGAAGGCGCCGCGTCCGACCGGCTACCGCTCGACCACTACTACATCTTCAGCAACAGCTACGCGACGCAGCCCTCGGACGAGCGGGTCGAAGGACTCCAGTCCGACGAACTCGACTTCAAGGGCACGGGCTTCTGGGGTGGTGGGCTGTTCTGGGACGCGCCGACCAACCTCACCGGCTGGTCGACGCTGCACGTGAGCCTGTGGTCCTCGGACCCTGGCCTCGCGGTCATCGCGGTGCGCACGCTGTACTTCGGCCCCGCGCCGGGCAACGCCGAGGTGACGCTGCAGGTGAAGGCCAACGACTACGGCTGGGTGAACGACGGCCAGTGGCACAGCCTCTCGATTCCCCTCGCCGACTTCCGCGGCCTCGACCTGGGCCGCATGCGCTCGCCGTTCACCGTCGGCAACGACGTGAGCGGAGGCACCGCGAAGACCGGCGAGGTGTTGCTGATTGACGACGTCTACGTGGACTGAGCGTCGGGGCGGCGGCCGCGTTCATGCGCTGCGCGGCCTCAGTCCAGCCCCCACACGCGAAAGTGCCCGGCCTGGCGGAAGTGGTGGTCGAAGGAGAACGCCCCCAGCACCTCGCGGGTGACGAGGACTGAGAACGACAGCGCGTCACACAGCGACTCGTCCTCGTCAGTGGCGCGCAACACCCGCGCGCGGTCCTCTTCAGTTCGGGTCGGGTCGGGCGAACGACCTCGAGGCCGCTTCGCAGGAGCAAATCCCGCGCCACCACACGGCCGACCTTCTGATGCAGGAGTGGCCTTCCGGCGAGCGGGCCAAGCGCTGGTCGCTTTCGCGGGTGCATGGCCGTCAGCGGCAACGGCCTTGATGGAGCATGGTGTCGACAGGTGCTCGCGCGCCGGTGCTCGTCGCGGGCAGCCCCTCGGCCCGCCGTCCTGGTGACTCAGTGACCGGGCTTCGGGACAGGAGGCGTGGTGACCGCGAGGTTCGGGAGCTCTCCGTGGCACACGTTGACGGAGTTCGCGGGGCACGTCCGGGCGAGGCACTGCAAGGACCCCCTGCACGCCCACCTCCCTCCAGGCAGCGGCACTTCAGCGAACCACGAGGCGCGTCATGATGGGTGCCGGGCACCTCGAAGGTCGGGGCCAAGAAACGCGACGAGGGAGTCGGAAGCGGGCGACGTCGCCGACGCGCGGACCGCGCGCACCTGGGTTGGATTTCGAACTCTCCAGCGTTCGTAGAACAACCCGAGTGGTCTTCGAGAGGCGCGCCCGGCGCTCGATGACAGTCCGCCACACCCGCGGCCCCGCGCCGGCCTTCACTTCCTCCTGGTCGGCGAAGCCT
>CAIVGN010000076.1 GCA_903905455.1 uncultured Archangium sp. | reverse complement strand
CCCGTGTCGAGCTGCAGCTCGGCCGCCGGGGCGCAGTCATCCACCGGGATGGTTGGTGCCTTGTCCCCGAAGTCGAGCTCCTTCACTGCGAAGCGGTGAAGCGTCGCGCAGGGCACGGCGATGCCCTGGCGCTCCAATTCCCGCACCACGCCCGCGTCCCTTGCAACTGAAGGCCACCAGCACTTTTGTGGAACGCGGGCCTGCTGATGGGGTTCATATTCCTACCGACACCCTCAGACGACCGTCTCCGCAGCGGTCACGCCCCGTACCTGCAGGTGTTGGTTCCAGGCGAACTCGGCGTCATGCGAGCTCCAACGCGTCGCGCAATCACAGGCCAGCAGAGCGTCCCGGAGCGCCGACATCGAAACGAACCGATTGGCAGGCTCGGCGTCGAGGCAGCGCATGGTCGCCGCCGCGAGATCTTCTGGAATCGAGGCGTTCCACTCGCGCAGCGGCTTGGGTGCGCCGGTCAGCTTCTGCGCGAGCACCGCGACGTCGCTTCCCTCGAAGGGTGGGACACCCGCGAGCAGGTGGTACAGCGTCGCGCCGAGGCCGTAGATGTCGGCCGCGGCGGTCGCGCTCTGCCCCCGGCAGACTTCCGGAGCGAGGTACGCAGGCGTGCCGCGAATCACGCCGGCCCGCGTCTCCAGCGCGCCCGACTCGAGCGCGCGCGCGATGCCGAAGTCGAGCAGCTTGAGCGTGTCTTGTGCGCCCTCGGTGCGAAGCGCCATCAGGTTCGCGGGCTTCACGTCGCGGTGCACGAGGCCCTTGTCGTGGGCCTCTTGTAGCGGTGCGCAGGCCTGCAGCGCGAAGTGCACCACGCGCGCGGCTGCGAGCGGCCCGTGCGATCGAAGCAGCAAGGACAGGTCGGCGCCGTCGAGGAACTCCATCGCCAGGTAGTGAATGCCGTCCTCACTGGCGCCGAAGTCGAAGATGCGCACCGCGTGGGGGTCTTCCAGCGAACGAGCGATGTTCGCCTCGCGTCGAAAGAGCGCGAGGGCCTCGGCCGTGGCGTCAGAGCGGAGCACCTTGAGCGCGACCTGACGTTCTCCCGTGGTGTCCCACGCGAGCCACACTTCGTTCTGACCTCCGCGACCGATGGGTGCCTCGAGCCGATACCGACCGAGCCGCCGCGCTTCGAAGACCTGCTGCCGCGCGACCCACACCAGGTGCGAAGCGCCCGCCCCCCCGAGCATCGACGCGCCCACGAGGACGTAGTTCGTCACGAACATCGCCAGCTCGCGCGAGGTGAACCATTCGGGGTGAGGAGAGAGCGCCGCCGCGATCAGCATCACCAGCGGGTAGGTGAGCATCATCAACGCGACGTAGCGAATGGCGAGGCTGAAGCGTTCGGGCACCACCGTCGAGCGCACGAGCACCACGATCGTCAGGCCCTGGATGTAGTTGCTCGCCGGGCCACCAAACCAAGCGGAATACAGCGCAACGGCCAGCGACAGCGCCGCGATGCAGCACACGTGGGCGATGAGCGCTGCGCGGTAGCTGAGGCGGCGATTTCGGGCGATGAGGAACGCCTGCAGGGCCGAGCCCGTCGCGGCGATTCGCAACAACACCACCCACAGCACCGGAGTCTGCGGGTAGAGCGAAAACACCATCAAGAGATCGAGCCCGAGGAAGAAGGGCAGAATCAGTGTCCCCAGCCAGGCCGCCCGGCGCAGGGCTTCACGATGTTCGTTTTGGAGATTGCCGGTCAGGGCCTGACCGGCGGCACCAGCAGCGGACTTCGGCACGGCGGTGATGGTAGTCGGCTGCGTGGCGCCGCGCTCAGCTGATTGGAGCTCAGCCCTCAGCCAGGGCCTGCTCCGCGCGCTGAATCAGATCGTTCTCCGCGCCACCGCCGCGACTGACGATCATGAGCAGAATCTGCCGACCGCTGCTGCCCGCCTCGGCTCGCTTGTCGAGCACGAGGCGCAGCAAGGCGCCATCAGCCGAAGCCGGCATCTTTCCCGCCGAGACGAGCTCAGCGAGCTGCTGCCAATCGGTAGGCGCCAGGGTCTGGCTGTTCAGCGAACTGAGCGCGCTGAGGGTGATGGCGGTCGAACCTTCCGAGGCGAGCTCGAGCAGCGTCGACCGCGCGCGGGGAGAATCGACGGACCGCAGCGCCGCCGCCACCTGGTCTCGCACCAGCGGGTCTTCGTCATGAGCGAGATCGACGATGGTCTCGAGGTTCTCGGCGCGCGCCGCGTTGCCCAGGGCAGCCAGCGCCCCCCGCTTCTGCAGCGAGGTGCCATTGCGCGCTTCCCGAACTTCGGCACGGAGCCGCGCGTTGGTCTGCTCTGCCAACCCGAGCTCGCCACGCTGCTCAAGGCTGCGAACGCACGACCCGAGCGCCACCACCGCACCCTGCGCAGCTGCCAGGTCACCCGACTGCCGGGCGCGCTGCGCTTCGGCCGCGAGAAAGTCGATCGACTCGGCGTTCGGCTGGCGAAGGAATGAGAAGCGCTGCATGAGCCGCGACGCGATCTGGCTGCTCTCGTGAGCTGGAGCCGAGCCCAACACCGCGCGCATCGCCGCCTGCGCCGGCGCGTCGCCTGCCTCCACCATCACGTCGAGCAGAAGTCCGCGGCCCTTCCCGCTCAGGGTGGGCGAGGCGAACTGGGCGACCAGCTCTGCCAACGCTTCAGGGTGAATTCGCAAGAACGCACCGGCGCGCACCAGGAACTCATGGCCCGGCGGCGTGCCGCGCTCGAAGCGCTCGAGCGTTTCCGAGAGCAGCTCCATGCTCATCTCGGCGGACATGCGGCTGTCGCGACGGGCCTCGAGACCTTCGTCCCCGATGAGACCGTTCAGCTTCTGCCCGGTGAGCTGCGCGGGCACCGGCTTCGGTGTCCCGGTGATCGCGTGCGTGCGGTGGAGCATGAAGGTCCAGCTGGCGTCGAGCGCAGGCTCGGTTTGCCCCGCCCTGACGTAGACCAGGTGCTGCACGTCATCGACCGCGAGCAGGCCGCCCTGCGCATCGAGCAAGATCGTCGCGCGACCCGACAGCGTCTGCATTCCGGTGATCGGCCCGGGCGCGGCATCGAGCGCGGTGTACTGTTGGGGCGTGCGAACGATCTGCGTGGCGCTGGCGACGGAATAGGCGGTCACGGTGCCGAGCGTCGAGGGCTCGTCGTTCACCGAGGGGGTGTCGAGCTTCTCTGGAATGACGAAGCCCAGCTGCAACACCAGCGAACGAAGGGTGGCGCGCACGGTAGGCGAGGCGTCCTGCGCAAAAGACAGCGCCTGCACCCGGCCGCGCTCGTCGAGCTCGACGATGGCGCGCTGACCTTCGAGCACGGCGCGAGTGGCGGCGAGATCGGGGTTCGCAGCCTGGCCCTGCAGCTCGAAGTCGAACCGTTCGATCTGCGCCAGTGAAACGGCGAGCTGCGCGCCGTCCGCGTGGGGGGCGAGCACTTCGAGCCAGACGATGCCCTGCAGGTGCGTCTTGAGGCCCATCGCACCCTGGTCAGCGCCGCTCGGCATTTGACCGCTGGTCTGGGCCGACCAGTCGAGCTCGTACGCCCAGCGCTGGCCCGCTTCGAAGCGGAGCCGGGGCGCGACAGGCGACTGCGCGAAGAGCGAGTTCGAGGAGAACAGGAGCGCCGCTCCAAGCAGCGAAGCGCAGACACCACCGACGACGAAATAGGAACGAAGTGACATGCCATTGAGACGCCCGCGAGGCCGAATCTTCCCCTGCGGTGAAGACAATAAAGGACGGCGCGCAGGCCCCCAAAACAGGCCTGCGCGCCGCTGGGACGACCGGGTGATTCAGCTCTTCAGTTCGGAGCCTTGATGCTGGGCGGCATCTTGGAGAGCTCCAGCGCCACCGTCGGCGTGCGAAACACGGGGAAACGAGCGACGTACCCAGGCCACGAGACCAGCTTGAACGAGGCCACCTTCATGAACAGCGCCTCGATGTAGAGGTTGATTTGGCCCTTCATGGTGGTCAGCACCAGGTCGAGCTGCGCGTTGAAGATGATCGACAACAGGTTGTTCTTGTTGACGTCTTCGCCGATGTGAACCTCGGCGACGAGCGGCAACGAGAGACCAACCAACGTCAGCTCGACTTCGAGCCCCACGCCGACGATGCCCGCGAGGCTGGCCTCGGCGTCGGCCCACGCTCCGAGATCAGCCGCCGGCGTGAAGCGCGCGGTCACCTCGTAGATGGGGTTGCCCACCACACAGGAGCCCAGCGGAGGCACCTTGGACACGAGGCTCAGCATCGACGAGTAGCTGTACGAGATGCCCGCGGTAACGGTGATGGTCACGGGGCCCGCCTGGAACGGCAACGTGATCAACCGGATCTTTTCGCCGCCAGAGGTGTCCCCCGCCGAGGCCAGCGAGCTGGGCGTGATGTTGCCGCTGATGTCGAGCGGCGCATCTCCCGTGTCGAAGAACTCGACTCCGACCACGAACAGGTGCGCCTGCGCGAGCGCCTTGGCATCGTCAGCTTCGTTCGAGCTCACGGTGGCCAGCGCGTCGACGATCTTGAAATCCGCGGTGAAGAGCGTGGCCTGCGCGTCGAAGCGCGCGATGGCCGAACCACCCATGCGGCAGATCTGCTGGTTCGCGTCACGCTTCTTCACCTGCGCATGCCACCCCAGCTCATACGAATAGCCGCCGCCGAAGACCGAGCCGCCAATCTTGCTGGAGTCCGACTTGGTCGAGCCGAAGTCGTCAGTGCCCTTGAGCGGCACGCTGGCGAGGAGCGCCTTGAACGCCGTCTCACGCGCGTCGAGCACCGAGCGGAAGCTGGTGAGCAGGGTGCGCTGATTCGTCGTCAGACCGTAGAGCAACTGGTTGTTCACCACGACGGTGTCCTTGACCTTGCCGCCACCGGTCCAACGCTTGCAATACTGGTACTCGACCTCTTTCGAGGCGGCGCCGTAAGCGAGGTTGCGGGTCACGAAGCGGTCGACGAAATCATCCGGGCTCCAGTCACACATCGTCGAGTGGCGATCGAGGCAGCTGGGCTTGCCCTGCAGCTTGCGGTTCCACTCGTTGAGCAGCACGTTCGTCATTTCGCAAACGCCAAACCAGACGGTGTCAGTGTGGAACTGCGCGTCGGGGGTCAACGGCGCGGGCTGAAGGAAGCGCGAGGGCAAGCGGGAAGGAAGTCGGCAATCGAGGCGCAGGTTGGCCGACGAGGTATCGACGCGCGGGGGGTTGATGGTCCAGGTGCGCTCGATCATCCACTTCAGGTTGCCTTTGTAGATGTCGGCGGCGGCGTCGACGTGAGGCACGTACTCGCTCCACATTCCAGGAACCTGCACGAGCACGGGGTCTGAGCCCGACGGAGCAGGGAGTTGAGCGTACAGCGTGTGCAGGCCGGGCAGTTGGAGCGGGTTGTTCGCCAGCGACAGCGTCACCTGGCTCTGCTGCAACTGATCTGCGCTCAGCCCGACCTGCGTCAACAGCGAAGGGGGCGTGGTGAACGCGTAGGGCGAGATCTCGGCGTACATCACGCGGCTCTCGAACGGGTCGCTCTCCCACAGCTTGAAATCGCCGGGGTTCGCCTTGCCCACTGCGTTGATCGTCTTGGGGTTGCAACCACCGACGTACATGGCGTTTGCGAAGAGACACTTCATGGCATCGGTGCCGTTCGCGAAGGCTTCGATGACGGCGGCGTTGCGCTTGCGGTATTCGCGCGCCTCGCCACGGGTCAGCGCGCCGTTGCGCTGGTTCATCACCTGATGAAATTCCCACTCATCACTGAAACCCTGGTGAATGCCGTCGCTGTCCTGGTACCACGCGCCGTTGGTCTTCGCGTTGGTGCCCATCGTGTAGAACGAGCCGGCCCGGCTGACCTCGTCGAGGAGATCAGAGACCTGCTGCCCCTTGAGCACGCTCACGTTCGAGAAGGCGTTGATCAGCGCAGGCGTGAAGATCTGCTCCGTGCCCACATAGAAGCTGTTCTTCGGGAGGCTGAAGAGCTTGTACGCGTCTGAGAAGGGTTGTGCTTCGAAGTCGCGAATCTGACCCCGCGACCTGAGCAGGTCGAGGCGATTGCCCGGCCCGCTTGCGATCGCCACGTCTTCTGAGTTCTCGAAGGTGCGACGCGCGATGCCGGGTTCGGTTGACCCGCTGGCCGTCATGGCATTGAGCGAGACGTTCACCTTGCAACGGCTGTCGTCCTTGCAGGCGTTGACGCTGTCGACCCAGCGCTCCACGTCGTAGAACGAGCGGTAGACGTAGCTCTCGCAGTTGTCGATGGGGCCGGTCTTGGTGGCGACCGGGCGCAAGTAATAGAGCGGGTTGATCACGGTCTTCCAGGCGTCGGCGGCGGCGGCGAGTTCCTGGTCGGCCCAGGTGGTGGCACCCGTCGTCAGGTTGAGCGGGGGCGTGGACGCCGCGGGCATCGACGCAACGAAGAAGTCAGTCGAACGGTTGAAGACCTTGTCGGTCATCAGGCCGATCTGATTGACGGCTGACCAATCGGCGCGCCCCTGGTCTGCGAGGCTCAAGCCGCCACGCACGCGCACCACCAGGCAGGGGTTGTTGACGGTGTCGGTCTGCGAAATCGAACCGAACTGCGGGCCGCAGTTGGCGACCCACGAGACGTCATTGCAGGTCACACCCGAGGGCCCGGGACAGATGGGAACGGTGGGAAGCGGGGTGTACACAGGCGTGGCCGCCCACGAAACAGAGCTCACGAGCAACGAGAGCAGCAACTGGGGAAGACCTCTTGAAGAGGGGCGACGATTCGGGGAGTTCACGGTTTCCTTGGGCGATTGCCGACTGCGGGTGTCCCTCCCAGACGCGCGCTTCAATTCATCTTCCCGGCGCCCCGGTGCGCCCGCCCGGGAGCGTGCGGTCAAGCGTGCGCGCACGCTGCGCGGGGCGCCCGCCCCCAATCGATTCGCATCATTACGAGGCCGGGGAGGCGGCACGGACGCTGCTCATGGGGGCTGGTATGCAGACCGCATTCACCGAAGACGCTGTCTCGAATCTGCCCTCGCACCTGGCTGCGCTGCGAGCCACGGCCCTGCGGTTGTCGAAGAACCCGGCTGAGGCCGACGATCTCCTGCAGGACACCCTGGAGCGCGCGCTCGGCGCGATTCACACCTTTCAGGGCGGCGCCAACGAGCGCGCCTGGCTGATGTCGATCCTCAACAACCTCTTCGTCGACCGCTACCGGCGCCTGGCCCGTCAGGGCACGCGCGTGGAGCTCGAGGAAGACGGGCTCCCTGAGGCCCCGCGGGACCCTGAAGCGCCCTGGGCCCGCCTCTGCTCTACCGAGATCGGCCGCGCCATCGACCGCCTCGAACCGCTCTTCCGCGAGCCGTACCAGCGCCACGCCGCAGGCGAGTCCTACGAAGAGATCTCCGCCGCGCTCCAGATTCCCCGAGCAACGGTGGGCACCCGGCTGCTGCGTGCGCGCAAGCAGCTCAGACGGCTGCTCGTCACCTGTCTGTGAACTTCACCTTCACCCCAACCCCAAGAGCCCATGACCGCCCCTTTGATTCGCAGCAACTTCCAGTTCGTCATCCAAACCGCCCCTGATCTCACCGAGCGTTTCTACGCCCTGCTCTTCGAGCGTTCCCCGCACCTGCGCGCCTTGTTCGGCCGCCGCTCCGAGAAGGCGCAAGCCGAGATGCTGGCGGGCGCGCTCATCGCGGTGATCGATCACCTGGAGGACCCGGTGTGGCTCGCGACCACGCTCGCGCCCCTGGGCGACAAGCACCGCACCTACGGCGTCACCGACGAGATGTACGGCTTGGTCGCGGCAGCGCTGCTGAGCACGCTCGCCAGCGTCAGCGGCCCCTCGTGGAATCCCGGACTCGAGCGCGCGTGGCACGGCGCGCTCACGTTCGTGGCGACTACGATGATCAATGGCACCGGTGTTCACGCCGGGGTCAGCGCCGCGGCACCACAAACCACGGTGTGAATCAGCTCAGCTCGAAGACCGTGCGCGTCAGCGTCTTCCACGCCTCGACGAGGCCGGTGAGCTGAGCCTGCGTGGCGCGGTCGCCGAGGGTCTCGGCGACCGTGTCGTGCAAGGCGGTGCCGACCCATTCGTACATTTCGTGGGTGATGCCGTAGTCCCGATGCGAGGTGGCTACCGAGCCCAATTCCTGGCGCAGCAGCGCGGGGTTCTCGATCGCGTCGACCACCATCATCAGCTTCTGCGCGAACATCTTCTGCTGTGCGTCAGGAGACGAACGATGAAACATCGGCCGCAGCTCAGGGTGCGAGAGAAAGAGCCGTTCATAGAACCGGGCGGGAAACTGCGGGCTCGTCGCCAGCACATCTTCCAACAGTTCGCGCAGCGGCGGGCGGGTCGTCATGAGGTTCCTTCGGTGCCACTCGAGATGCCGTGCTTCTTCAGCAGGCGCAGGAGCACGTAACGATTCTTGAGCCCCAGTTGCCGCGCGGCCTCGGTGGGACTTTGCCCCGCGGCTTCCATCGCGCGGGTCAGGCTCGCCGCGTCGAGCCTGGAAATGTCCACCGAGACGGGCGGAGGAATCGGAGCTCCGAGCTCCGCTTCCAGCGCTGGGGTCAGCCCGAGGAAGTCGGCGGTCGCGGTCTGCACGGCCAGCCACATCAACCGGTCGAGCTCGCGGCCATGGTGATGAAAGCGGTGGCGCATCAAGCGGGCGATCAACGCCGGCGAGACGCGCGGCTCGGCGCGCACCCCGTGGCGAACCGCGAAGAACCGGCTTGCCAGGTCAGGCGACTTCGCCGCGACTGAGCGCAGCATCGCCTCGAGAATCAAGGGCACGTCTTCGCGACGCTCGTCAAAGGAAGGCACCTCGATGCGGTGCGTGAAGCGCGCGAGAAAATCGTGCTTGAGCGCCGTGACGGGCCGATTCGTGGCCGCCACCAGGCGGAACTGACTGTGGCGCACCCGGGTCTCGCCCAGCCGCTGATACTCGCCGTCACGATCGAGCACGCGCAGCAGGTGCACCTGGCTCTTCTCGGGGAGCTCACCCACCTCGTCGAGGAAGAGGGTCGAACCGTCTGCTTCTCCGATGAGGCCGGGGCGATCGGCCATGCCGGGGTTGGGGTAGTTCTTCACGTTGCCGAAGAGCTCCGCGTCGATGAGCCCCTCGGGCAGCGTGGCCGCGTTGCGGGACACCAGGGGCCGCGACCGCCGTGCTGAAAGACCGTGCAGCGCGCGCGTGGCGAGTTCCTTGCCGGTGCCGCTCTCGCCGAGCAGCAGCACGTGACGCTCGGTGCTCGCGGCGAAAGCGAGCGCGCCCCGCAGGGCCCATGCGGCAGGGCTCTCTCCGACGAGCTCGAACGCGTCGTGTTGAGCGAAACCGAAGTCCGAGGGGTAGCTGCTGGTGCTCCACTCACGCTCGACGAAACGCACCAGCCAGAGGGCCGCGTTCTGCACCTCGAGCACGTCGCCCTCGACCAGCACGCCTTCGACGGTGATGACCCCGTTGATCGACATCGGCGCCTTACCGACGTTCTTGACCTCGATCCGTTCGTTCGAGAGCGGCGTCAGCAGGATGTGTTGCCGCGAGATGCGCGCGTTGGCGATGGGGCCGGTGTGAAGCCGCGAGCCCGGCCGCACCCGCTCAGGAAAAGCGCGCGGGGCGGGATCGTCGTGGAGCTCGAGGCCGCGGCCGATGAAGCACGGCCCGTTGAGGCTGAGCGACTCACCGAGGCGAGTCGGTTCGTCCATGCTCCAGACCAGCACCAGCTGAGGGACGATTTGCGTCTTCGAATCGCCGACGCGTTCCCAGGTCTTTTCGAAGCTGGCCGTAGAGGCAGAACCGCTGGACACAGAGCGGCTCGTAACAGGGCTTCGTTGGGAGGTCCCTGACTTCTTGAGATCGCATCGGTCTTCTGGCGGTGAAAGAACTGGGCTGGATGCGACGACGCAGCGTTGCGCGCGACTGGCAAAGCCGGCACCGACGTGGTGGCAAATCCGGCACTCGGGGAGGCTCTGGGCGTGACCAGGCTTCTCCGCCATGCCGAGAAGGCCGTGATCGCTGGGCTCCGCGATACCCGGGTCGTGCTGGTGAACGGGGCACGACAAGACTGAGGCTACGCGCCGAGATGAGGCGCGACGCGGCAAGTTCTTTGAATCCTGCGCGCACGACCTCGTGGAACGCGACGTCTCGCAATTGTCCGATGTGCCCGGGCGTGTCGATGAGCGACAACGCATGGCCTTGCCACGTGGTGGTGGTGGTGGCCGCTGCCGTGATGGTGATGCGGTGCTTCTTCTCTTCGGCGGTGTGGTCGAGCGTGGTGGTGCCGTGGTGCACCTCGCCCGTGCGATGAATGCGACCGCTCGCGAAGAGCAGCCGTTCGCTGACGGTGGTCTTGCCTGCGTCGACGTGCGCGAGCACACCGAACAAGCGTCGGGAAGTGATGCGAGTCATGGGGAACTCCGAAGACTGGAAAATGAGAGAGCCTTCCGCGGGCCCTGTGAGAGGAGCGCGGCGTTGAAGAACAGGGCTGTTTGAAAGGCGCGGCTGCGCCTGGGCCCCACGGGCATGGGCGATCTCCTGCTCGGCTCTGAGGGCGGCGTGCCCTTCGTGCGCGCGCTGCTCCCCACGCTGCGCGCCTCGCTGTCCGGCCATGAGCTGCACGGCTCGGCCTCGCGCAGGTGACGTGGAGCCCCCGCGGCCTGCTCTCGAGCGTCACCCTCACGCGCCAGGCCGTCACCGGCGCCCCGGGCCTCGCGTGGCACGTGGACCAGCTCGCGAAGCTGCGCGTCGCCCGCCTCTTGCCGCGGCTCTCGGTGGCGCTCTTCGCCGGCCCCGCGCCGGGTCGCGCCGAGGCCGGGGAGGACCCCGACGCGCTCGCCGCCGACGTGCTCACCCGGCTCGCGGCGCTCGAGGGCGCGCCGGCGCTCCGCTCGGTGTCTTTGGGCTTCGTGAGCCAGCCCCGTGCGTGG